>CAMVPC010000074.1 GCA_947169265.1 uncultured Prevotellaceae bacterium | reverse complement strand
AGAATTGGGTAAGGGGCTTATGCGCTTGTTTTCAAGTTAAATGAAAGTGCCGTGCCGATATCCCGAAAAGAGTCGAAATCGTTGAAAAAAATTTGACAATTCAACAAAATTAACTACCTTTGCAGCGCAAAAATCGAAAGGGGGTTTCAATACACCTGCTTAAAAGACAGTAAACAAACATATTATCCTTGAGGTGTGGCGGCTGGGCAGCGCCACCCTGCGGCGCATCGAAGCGGCAAGCTCGGCCCGCGACAAGCATTTCCCCCACTGCCCACCCAATCAACACAAAATATACTCTCTTGCTCAGGCCGCACGGGACGTCAAGTCCACGGCACCGCGTCATGCGCCCGAGCATTTTTCGCGACAAAACAAACAACATTATAAATTACAATCACTTTTAAAAAATTATTTTTAACGACATGATTATCGTTCCCGTAAAAGAAGGCGAAAACATCGAACGCGCCCTCAAGAAATTCAAACGCAAGTATGAGAAAACCGGTATCGTGCGTGAGCTCCGCGCTCGCCAGCAATTTGAGAAGCCCAGCGTCACCAACCGCAAGAAGATGATGAAGGCTATCTATGTGCAACACCTGCGCACTCAAGAGCAATAAGCACCGGCTTTCATGCTCGCAACACACAAGCGGGACGCCCACATGCCACCACGGCACAGGGCGTCCCGCCCGCGTTTTTCGCCTCATCGCCGTCACTGTTTGGAAATAAAATTTGCGTAACAACAGCGAACTCGCTATTTTTGTCGTCAAAATCAGCACTCCCCAATCCTTATGCGGCCCATCAAACATCGTTTACGCGCCATCGCGACCACGCTACCGCAGCTCATCATCGCCAACCTGCCGCTGATGATGCTATGGATAGCGGCACTCACGGCACCCGCGGTGGGCGACTTGCCCAAGCTGTGGGAACTGGAATTCCCCACGGTGCGATACGTGCTGGGACTGCTGCGCATCATGGCCTGCTCGACGGGACTCGCCGTTGTCGTGGCTGCCGTCATCGCCATCACGGCCACAAAACGATGGATACGATGGCCGCTGGCGACGCTGGCCATGGTCCTCATCGGCATTTACGCCTTCTTGATGACCAATTACCACTCGCGCCTCACGCCCGAAGTTTTCACCTTCATCGCCGAGACCACCGGCGGCGAGGCCGGCGAATATGCCGCCACCTTCGTGCTGCACGGCACGGGACTCATTCTCCTGCTCACACTTGTGGCGGTACTTGTGGTCTGGATTGTGCTCGACATCCGGTGGCAACGACGCACGCACACCGCCACGCGCCGCACCACCGTGGCCGTGTGGACAGTGCTGGCACTGGCGCTCACGGGCGCGGCGTGCGCCCCGTCAACATGGTCGCTTGCGGCCTCGCTGGTACGGGCCGACAATCGGGAGTTTAACGACGCCTTCGGGCTCGACGTCATCTCTAACGTGATGTTCTGCTGCCATAGCATGCAGCTCACCGACCGGCTGACAGAAAACGCCATCGACGCCACACGCAAGGCGTGTGAAACACCCGTCACTATGCCCGACGACGCCCCCACCGTGGTGCTCGTGATAGGCGAGTCCTACATCAAAAGCCACGCCGCCATCTACGGCTACCCCTTGCCCACCACGCCGCGCATGAGCCGCGAACGCGACAACGGCAACCTGTGGGCGTTTAATCAAGCGGTGAGCCAGTTCAGCAACACCAACATGGCCGTGAGGAACATACTCAGCACCAACAGCATAGCGCAAGGCGAGGAATGGCAACAACAGCCCATATTCCCTGCCCTTTTCAAGCGTGCAGGCTATCAAGTGGACCTGTGGGACAACCAGCGTGAGTTTTTCCGTGAGAGCGCTTACACCCGCGGCCTCAACGCGTTCATTTACAACCCCGAGGTGATGGCGCTCTGCTTCACGCACCACAACCGGCGCAACTATGACTACGACGCGCCGCTCATCGACCACTACACCCATTCGCCCTACAATACCGGCAAGTGCCCGCGACTGGTGATTTTCCACTTGCGGGGGCAACACGTGATGGCAAGCCGGCGCTATCCGCACCACGAGGGATTCGACCGGTTTACACCGGCCGACTACACCTTTCGCACCGATGAGTTCCTCACGCGCGACATGCTCGAGAAAATTGCCCACTACGATAACGCCACGCTCTACAACGACCACGTCGTGGGAATGATTTTCGACGCGTTTCGTGACTGCGACGCCGCCGTGGTCTATGTGAGCGACCATGGCGACGAGGTTTACGACTACCGGCCCAGCATGGGCCGTCGCCCCGATGAAGCCCGCCCCGAGGCCGCGCGCCAATACCAGAACCACGTACCACTGGTAGTGTGGTGCTCACCCACCTACACCCGGCGCCGCCCGGCCATCGTGAAAAGGCTCACCGACGCCATCGACCGCCCGGTGAGCACCGACAATGTGGCACAACTCATCATGAGCCTGGCCACACTGCGCTCACCCTACTATCATCCCGAGCGCGACCCCCTCGGCGGTGAGTAGCCGCCGGGCGGTATATCGTAGCGGGGACGTGGGTGAGTATATATAAGGTGAGAGCCGCGGCTGGACTGTTTGTCCTGTCGCGGCTCT
>CAMVPC010000073.1 GCA_947169265.1 uncultured Prevotellaceae bacterium | reverse complement strand
ATTGTTTTTTGAGCAATAACGGGACAATTTGCGCAACTTTTATAGAGGAAAGATACGCATAAAACAAATAAATTCTTTTCAAAAAACTGGAAAAAATCGCATAATAGAAAGAAAAAAACAAAAATCCCATTGAAGGGCGCCGCCTTGCATCGTTTAGCGGCTGATGCTCACCACCGTCGGCTTGCTCACGTCGGCGATGCGCAATGGCACGGTGAGCGTCGACGTGGCGGCATCGTAGCTGTAAGCGGTCGTCTTGCCACCGACGGTCACCTGCGCGGGTTTCACCTTCACGCCGGGCACCATCAGGCGATACTCTTTACCGCGCGAGGCGCCTTTGAAAGACCCTTCGCCGGCGATGGTGATTTCAAGCGAACGGGCCGCGGGCTTGGCGGTGAAATGGATGAGGCGGTGCTTGCCGACGGCCAGCGTGCCCGTGGAATGGAGGTCGTCGTCGAAGAGGGTGAACGATGACGGCTCGTTGGCGGGATAATACAGGATATCGAGTTTCGACGGGTTGTAGTCACCCACATTTTCCATGCGGTTGCGGGCCTGCGGGATAAAAGCGCCGGCGCGCACAAAGAGCGGCAACACGTCGATGGGCGCCTCGTAGTCGATAACCGTCGCCGCCTCGTAACGGCGTTCGGGATGGTTGTAATCGACCCACGTGCCCCGGGGGAACGTGATAGAACGCGAAGTGGCTCCTTGCTTCATCACGGGCGCCACCATCACGTCGCGGCCCCACAGATACTGGTCGCTGATGTCCTCGTAACGCTCAATGCGGTTGTCGGCCTCGTAGAAGCCCAGCGGACGCACCAGCGGTAGGCCCGTAGAGGCGTTCTCGTAGGCCAGCGTGTAGTTATAAGGCAGCCAGGCGTAGCGCTCGCGGATGATGCGCAGCGTCAGGTCGCCATACTCCTTATAGTTATAGGGTTCGGCGATAGCCTGCGAGTGGGTGCGCAGCACGGGCGAGAACAGCCCCAGTTGAAGCCAGCGGATGTAAAGTTCGCCGTCGCGCGGAGCGGCCGGGTCGATAGCGAAACCGCCCACGTCGTGCGACATGTAGCCCAGTCCGCTAAGGCCCGAGTTGAGCATGATGGTCACCTGAGGAGCGAAACCTCCCCATGAGCGCGACACGTCGGTCGACCAGGGAAACACCGAGTAGCGCTGAAGTCCTGCGGTGCCGGCGCGCATCATCGTCATGAGGCGACGCTCGGGGTATTCTTGCTTGAACAGGTCATAGATAATGCGGCTCCACTCGTTGCCATAGACGTTGTGGTACTGCGCCGCCGTGAGGCCGTTGTGATGACGAATCTCGAGCGGATGCACCTCGGGCTCACCCAGGTCGCCCCACCAGCCGGTCACGCCCTCGTCGGTGAGCGCCTTGTAGCGGTCGCGCATCCACCGGCGTGTGTCGGGATTCGACACGTCGAACATGCCGCCCTGCCCCACCCAGATGGTGACGGTGTGGGTGGTGTCGGTGCCGCCGGTGCGGCAAAACATTCCCTTCGGGTCGAGAGCGCGGTAGTTATCGATGGCGCGCCCGTTAGTGAGCACGTAAGGCTGCGAGATGGTAACCACGTTCACGCCTTTCTTCTTGAAGTTGCGCAGCATGGCGCGGTGGTCGGGCCACTGCGTCTTGTCCCAGGCGAGACGTCCCATGTCCTCTTCCTTGCCGTACCAGTAAAGGTCGAAGACGATGCCGTCGAGCGGGTAGCCTTCGCGCTTGAGCGTGTCGACAGTGGTCTCGCTCTCGTGCCGGTCGTGGTAGCCATATTTCGAGGTGATGTAGCCCAGCGTCCACAGCGGCGGCAATTCCTGACGCCCCACGAGCCAGGTGAAATTCTTCACCACATTCTCTACCTTGCCGTTGCCGTTGATAATGTAGTAGGAAAGCGGTTGGGGCGACGTGCTGGCATACTCGATGCCCTCATGCCCCACATAGAGCGACGACCGGCAGAAGTCGTCGAAGAAGATGCCATAGCCCTTCGATGAAATCACCATGGGCATGGTGATGCCCATTTGGTTAATGCGCTTCTCACCGGCCACATAGCCATAGTTCTGTTTATTATAGTTGATGAGCGTGTCACCCACCAGGTTGAAATGGTAGCCACGCTCGCCGGCGCCGTAGAACGACTCCCGGCCGCCATGGAGCAAGCGCACCGTGTGCAGGTCGCGGCCACACAGGTCGGTGGTGTAAAACGTAGTGCCGCAGCTCACCGACACGCTCTTGAGTCGCTTGTCGCACACCACGCGCAGGCCGCTCGGCGTGCTCAGCACGGCCAAGTCGCCCTCATCGGCCACTGTCGCCGCCGGGCACGTCGCCGCGAGCGCCTCGTCGGTCAGCAGCGAGGCCAGCGTTGGTCCTTGATACCGGTTGGGGCGCACGTCGATGCGCACGATATCGTCAGTGATGGCCGTCACGACCACCGTTTGTTGTCGCGCCTCGTCGGCAAAACTGACGCTTGCCGGCCGGGCCAGTGCCGCCACAGCGAGTAGCGCGACGGCGACCAATGAGAAAATACGTTGTAGTTTCATCTTTTTATTTGACAGTAAGTAAGGTTATTTTTCTTCAACAAAGCGTAAAATTACACATTTTTCCCCAATCACCCACAATTTTAACACAAAATTTTGAGCTGCGAGCTTTGAGCAACGAGCAAACGAGCTTTGAGCTATGAACTATGAGCTGAAAGCATACCGACGGCAAAGGCATGAATATCCTCGCAGCCTCAAAGCTCATCGCTCAAAACTCATTGCTCAAAAATTACGATTTATCGCCAATAATAAGCCAAAAATGATATTTTTCTTAAAAAAATAGCATTTTTATGACAAAAAAATTGCACAGAAGAAAAAAAGGCATTACCTTTGTCACAGTTTTCATGGTATTAGTTTTTAAGGTTAAAGAAATCGCAAGGCGTCGCGACGACGGTTTCCTTTTCTAATGTTTTTAGGTTATGTTAATGGTATTAAGAAGGTTAATTTAGTTAAGCAATCCCCAGCGAGAGCCGGGGATTTTTTTGCGCCCACCCCCCACACGGGAGGAATAACGAGAGGGTGTGTCATAATTCAGTTATGGCTCACCCTCTTTGCAAATCAACCGCCTG
>CAMVPC010000072.1 GCA_947169265.1 uncultured Prevotellaceae bacterium | reverse complement strand
GCTCTACTTTTTTATATCGACTGGCTTATATATCCCGATTTTTATCTAAATTTGCGGTTACAAAGCGAATTGAAATCAAAAACATATCCAATGAGATACATAAAACAATTGGTGTTTGCGGCTATCATGCTGTTTTGCTCTATTGAGATGGCTTCGTGTAATGGCAACGACGAGCCTTCAAGGCAAAACTATGATGGCATGCCGCTCGTTATTCTTGACACTGACATCGGCTCATCGACCGACGACCTGTTTGCCCTCGAGATGCTATACTACTACCATAATGAGGGTAGGTGCAAACTGCTTGGCGTGGTGGTTGACCGCATGGGCGAACATTGCGCTGCCATCACCGATGTGATGAACACCCACTTCGGCCACCCCGAAGTGCCCATCGGGCTTGTGCGCGATGGAATCGCCTCGCCGCGTGTTTGGATTGATTACAGTGCGCTGCCTTCTTACGCGGGCAGTGATGGTACGCCGCTTTTCCACCATTCCATTAGCGACTATGGCGCTCTGCCCGACGGATGGCAGCTTTACCGCCGCTTGCTCGCTGCGCAACCCGACCATTCAGTGAGCATCTGTTCCATAGGTTTTGTTACCTCGCTGTCGCAGCTTTTGGCCTCATCTGCCGATGAGTATTCACCACTCGATGGCGTAGAGCTTGTGCGCAAGAAGGTCAAATGTCTCTATATCATGGGCGGAGTTTTCGGCGAATCGGTAGAGCCTGATTTCAACTTTGCTCAGGGCATCTCTTTTGCCCAAGAATTCTTTCGCTTGTGGCCTCAAGATGTGGATGTGATTTTTTCGCCCATGGAAGTGGGGCAGGGCATCGAGTATAAACCTGAACTGGTCGTTGCCGATGTGAGCTGGACCGACTGTCACCCCATCAAGCAGGTTTACATGAAGTGCAACTGCAACACCGGGCAAATGATGTGGGACCCAATGGCCGTTATCAATGCGGTTGAGGGCGACGATGTGTTCGCGTTGTCGCAGCGTGGAACCGTTAGTCTCACACCACAAGCCCAAACCATTTTCACGCCCGACGCAAAGGGCAACTGCCGCTACCAGCTCCCCGGCTCCAGTGATTGGAACAGCTCGATGTTGGAGAAAATCCGCAAAGCAAACCTCTCATTAGCTGATTAGAATGGATAGTATGACTCCATCATTTTGCAAAGTGAAATTTGCGAAGGCACGTTGCGCCTCGGCAAACTCAAACATTATGGTGGCAGGATTTTTCTATAAGTGCTTTTGGCACTCGATAATGAGCGATGGGTGAGGGGAGAATCCTTTTCTGCACCCTTGTCTATAATTATTTATACTTATGAAAATGAATGTGAAAGAGTGGGTGATGGCTGTCGCTGTTGTCGCCACGGGATGGGTAACTGCCGGCGCGCAGATTACCCCGGAGCGGTTGCGGGCCGATAGTGACGAACAGCTACTGAGGGAATGGACAAGGGTGCTGTCCCATGACGAGTTTGGCGGCCGAAAGCCCATGACACCCTACGAGGACAAGACGGTGGACTATCTTGCCGGGCAGCTGGAGGTGATGGGATTGGAGCCGGCCTTCAACGGCAGTTGGTTCCAACCCTTCGATATAATTTCGGTCACGGCAAAGCCCGCGGGCGGCGGCTTCCCCGTGAGCGGGAAAAGGAAGTCGCTGCTTCGCTATCCCGACGATGTGATCACCTGGACAACGCGCGCCACTGCGAAAATCGATTTGAAAAAGGCCGAGTATGTGTTTTGCGGTTTCGGCATCAACGCGCCTGAATATGGCTGGAACGACTACGAGGGCATCGACGTGAAAGGCAAGATCGTGGTCGCGATGGTCAACGACCCGGGGTTCTATGATAATAGCCTCTTTAAAGGACGTAATATGACCTACTATGGTCGTTGGACCTATAAATTTGAGGAGGCGCTGCGACAGGGGGCCGCCGGGTGCCTGGTGCTTCATAACGCCGAAGCGGCCAGTTACGGGTGGCATGTGTGCGTCAACGGGCACCTGAGTGACAATCTCGGCATCTATAATCCCGACACGCGCAACGCCGATGAGCTGGCCGTGAGAGGATGGCTGCATGAGGAAGGCCTTAAAAAGCTGTTTCTTGCCGCCGGCATGGACATGGAACGGGCGCTGGCCGATGCGAAACGGCCCGGTTTCAAGAGTTTCGCGCTGAATGTGAGAGGCGATGTGAAGATGAATGTCGCTTACGGTATCAAGAAGACGCGCAATGTGGGCGGCATCGTTCGCGGAAGCGGGCAAAGTGGTGAGGCCGTGGTGTTCTGCGCCCACTGGGACCACCTGGGCATCGGGAAATCCGACGAGCGAGGCGACACGATATATAATGGTGCCGCCGACAATGCCTCGGGCGTGGCCGGAGCCTTACTCGTCGCCAAGAAGTTCAACGATATGCCCCGGCCGCGACGCGACCTGATCTTCCTCTTCCCATCGTCGGAGGAGAGCGGACTTTTCGGCTCGGCATATTACTGCGATCATCCCGCCGTGCCGATGTCGAAGACTGTGGCCTGCCTTAATTTTGAGAGCATCGGACCCGCCGAGTTGACCCGCGATGTCGTGATTCTGGGGGGAGGGCAGAGCGACCTGGACCGGTATTATGTGGCCGCCGCCGCGGCTCAAGGCCGGTATATCTATTTCGACGAAGACAACTCCGACGGCTGGTTTTACCGTTCCGACCATTATAATTTCGTCAAGAGAGGTGTGCCTGCGGTGGTGCTGGAGAACGGCCTTCATCCCGTGGACGTGAGCAAGCCCAATAAATATCCCATGCCGGTGTGGTACCACAAGCCGTGCGACGAGTATCATGACGACTGGGACGTAAGCGGCACCTTATCCAATCTCAACTTGATATTTAGCGTAGGACTGTCTCTGTCAAACAATCCCCGCTAAGGCATTCTTTGGGCCCTAAGTATTGTAGCGTAACCATCCGAAATGTGCCAGCGCAAGCCGGCATTTTTCGGGTCACCCGCAAAACCCTGTGTATGTTAAACAAGTATTAGCCCCGTTAGGGGCGACATTTTTTAGGCAGGGGTGCAGCGCGATAGCGCGAAACCCCTGTGACCGACATGCACCACTTATAATTAGCCCCATTCGGGGCGACACAATTTGGACAGTTGCCCATCAAGTTGATTCTGTCGCCCCTATCGGGGCTACTCGCCCCCTTGCCGCTTGGCGCTCCCCTCGGTGTTTTTCATAATATTTATTTTGCTTACAGATTGTAAGCATCCTAAATTTCCTGACTTCGGCACTTTTTTCTGCCATCGCATAGCAGGCATTGATAATCAGC
>CAMVPC010000071.1 GCA_947169265.1 uncultured Prevotellaceae bacterium | reverse complement strand
AGTACATTGACATCCTGCCCGACAAGTCGCAGCTCACCAGTGAGGCGCAGGGCGAGTACCCCTCGATGACGCAGCTGAACAAGCTAACCGCTGTTCACCCGGGCGTGGGTGTGGACGCTTCGGCGCTCGCCGCATATGTCAACAACAACGATTGCGTCTATCTCGTCGAGACCGTGCCGGGCAAGTTCCGTGTGGTCGGCAGCGACGCATGGCTCGTGAAATCGACCGTGGCGCAAGACCTCGGGCAAGGCCCCACGGGAACGACCAGCACCACGCTCTCGGTGGAGGCCACCGACGAGTGCCCCGCTCCGTTCTACTACGGCAAGATCGAGACCGAGGATGGCACCATCCAGCCCGAACAGGCTTCGACTGCCGCCATCGAGTATAACGGCACCGTCTATACCACGGACAATTTCAGTGACTTGTTCAACGCGGTGGCCGAGGACACCAATAAGACACCGGCGGAGGTGGAGGCCGTCTATGAGCAGATAGTAGCCGCCAACGCAGGTGACTACACCATGGCGGCTGACGAGTTCTCCGAGAGAATCGCCGATTGGAAACAAGCGGCTGCAGCCAATCCTTAACCGGAATGGCTGACAGTCACTCGCGGGTCGAGGGTGCTGCCGTCGATATGGGAGAGGTCCTGCGCGACATGACCTTTCCTGTAGGCGACCTCAGTTCCCTCGACTTTCTTTCAGGCGGCGACGCTGCACCCCAGAGCCGCGCCCAACAAAAGGATCTGTTTGCCGTGCAGAAGCGCAAGTCGTGGGACAAATCCACCGAAGCACGGTGTGATTTCTCCTACAAATTGCGCTTGACGCGCCGCAGCAACGTGAACTTCATTTCGATTTGGCAAAAAACCGTCTATGGACGCACACTCACCGACATCAAGGGCGACCCTGATATGGTGGAGTTTTTCGCCAAATCGCTTGTGCCAGTCATAAAGGAAATGCTGGGCTACAATTTGCACAACGGCAGTTGGTGCATCTGCACGTCGCCCAAAAGACGGCACAAGACCAAGAATTTTGCCACACTCATCAGTGAGCTTATCGGCAAAATGCTTGACATTCCGTTCTATGAGGACGTGGCGTTTTGCCACACAAAGCAGCGTGTCAACGCCGTTTTCTCGCTCAATGTGCTGCCCAAAGAGCCAAACATCATCGTGTTTGATGACTTTGTGACAACCGGCCAGACTTTGGCGGCAATGAAACACTTGTTACAACCACTCGGCAAAAACCTCGTGTTTTTTACCGGTATCAACAATAAATTGTGATATGAACCAAGAGTTTACGAAAGAAATTCAAGATTGGCTGTACTTGCCACATGAGCAGCGCGACTACGCCAAAGGCGCACTCTACCTGCTGCAGCTCACGGGCAACCAAATCATGTACCGCAATCTGATGGCAAACCCACGGCGAAACGCCGAATTTATTGAACGCCAGTTGCAGAAACGACTGTCGTTCCGATTGCAGAGGCTCACGCACGCACAAGTAGAGGAAATGCAGCAGCAGGTCGATACGATTGCCCGACAACTCATGCCTAACACCGGCGATAGTTTCAAACAGGGCAAGCGTGACGACCACGACATGCTGCCTGACGAGATACAAGCTCTCTATGTCGAGAACCTGGGCATTGTGCAACGGATGCGCGAACTTCACCTGCGGCTCCGCTCGCTATCGACTGAGGACAATCCGGCTCGCGACTGCGACCGTTATCCTTTTCTCAAAGAACTTATCGACCTCGATAAGAAGTTACACTCGAACTGGGAGACCTACGACCACTTCACCGGCACAGACGGCGCAGCGGTCATGGAGGATAATGCCCGTGAGGAAAGCCGAAAGGCGGTGCGCATGATTAACCTGGCCAAAGGACGCTACGCCAAAAAGCCCAGCGAGGAACTGAAAGCCCAGATCCTCGCGCTTTACTGCAAGGTTATCAACCCGACCGACAAGCTCACCGCCGAACTCAAAGAATTAGGAATAATATAAAAAGAACCGGCTCTTGCTATCCGATTCTTATACGACAAGGATGTCTTAGCTTGAAGTTATCGCGCCGCATTGACCATCTTCCTTGAAGCTGGGTCCACTGGACCTGTCCGAATAATTTAACGTCCTTCGGCTTCAAGACATTGCAAAGGTAATACTTTACTATGAAACGAACCGCAGACATATCAGATTTTTTGAAGCCCATTCGAGAAAAGCCCTATCAGGCTTATCTCTCTAACGCCTTGCAGGTGGCAGACGTTCTCGACTGGGTGCTGCAACAACTCGGCAAGTCCGAGGTGTGGCAGACCTCGTTCTCAATCAGCGAGGAGTTCATTCGCCGATTGTACTTCATCGAGAAGTCCGGCCTCGTCACTCGGTTCAACCTCGTACTCGACCACAAGGCCACCAACAAGACGCTCAAACTCTGGGCGTTCATCACGCAGGTTATCACCACCACCTACCTTGCCGACAACCACAGCAAGGTGCTGCTGGTGCGCAGCGAGCGCGGCGAAGTTGTGAGCATTATTACCTCGCAGAACCTAACGCGAGGCAACCGCTCTGAGTCGGCTGTCGTCACGACCGACCCCGACATCTTCGCCACACTCCAAAGCCAAATTGATGACTTAATCAAAAACCATTCAGTTCCACTCAATGACCTATTCAGCAGAGCAATTGCAGCAGATTGAGAACTTCGCCTCAATCTACCTCAAAATTTCGGACATGGCGGTGATTCTCGGTATTCCTGCCGAAGTCCTCCGTGAGGACATCGCCGACCATAGCAGCGAGGTGAGCCAGCACTATCGCCGTGGCAAGGCCGCGTCGAAAGTGAAACTCTTGCACCAGGAAATGATGCTGGCGCAAGTCGGCTCACCGCTCGCCATCGAGAACACGCACCGCAATCTCCTTGACATGGAAGACGACGAGTGATTTCTTCACAATATAGCATCCGTATTGAAAAAATATAAGTACCTTTGCGCCCAAAATGACACAATATGAAACTCTCAAGCAAATTCAAATCTTATTTTATTTTCTTCGGCGCAGTTATCGGTTTCTTTGTCGCTATAGTGTTTTTCAATGACTTCGATAGCTCGGGTGGAGACAAAGCGAAACTTGTTGTTTACGGCATTGGTTTCGGTGGTTTAGCTGGTTATTTTATATCCAGTATTTTGCTTATTTTTGGGCAATCCGGGCACTTTTTAATTAAGAAGTTCAAAAAATTAGGCAATTTCAAAGATATGCCTATTGAAGATGTAGTTAAAGCTGTAGGAGTTATCCCGACAAGACAGCCTGTCAATATCACTGATAGAAATGAGAAAGGTTATTTCTACACCTTCAAGCAGGGTGATTATAGCGTAAAAATTCTTGTCGGTGCTGATGGAAAATGTATTAGGCTTGAAGAAGAAGTTTTAGCCGGCAAGAAACTTCAATAATGCCGTCTTTTTAGAAATAATGCGGTTGGTTTACCTTTGCAATGTAAATCAACCGCATTTTTATGGCCCAGCACAACACTCTTGACGTTTGCCGTGTGGACTTGTTCACGGCT
>CAMVPC010000070.1 GCA_947169265.1 uncultured Prevotellaceae bacterium | reverse complement strand
AAAAAACTGATATTGCTTGTCGCTTTGATTGTTAGTGGAATCATGACCACTAATGCGCAAGATACCGATGCCGGCTCAACACACGACCCCGCCGAGTGGGTCACCGGCACTCTCCCCGTACTCTATGTGAACACCGAGAATGGCGAGGACATCACCTCGAAGGAGGTGTACCTGCAAGGATCCTATTACCTTGACGCCATGGGCCTTGACGGATATGAGAGCATCGGATCGGCACAAAAGCCGCTCGCACTGCAAATTAGGGGGCGAGGCAACGCCACCTGGACCGAAATCAAAAAGCCGTTCCGATTGAAACTCGACAAAAAGGCCGCGCTCTTGGGCATGAACAAAAGTAAGCACTTTGTGCTCCTGGCCAACGCGAATGAGATTCAATGCCGATACGACCTGATGGGATTCGAGCTGAGCCGACGACTGGGAATGGCCTGGACACCCACCATGAAACCCATTGAGCTGGTGATTAACGGCGACTACCGCGGCTTTTACTATTTGTGCGAGAATATCAGGGTTGACGCCGACCGCGTCAACATCATCGAGCAGGACGATGAAGAAACCGACCTCGATGCCGTTACCGGAGGATGGCTCATCGAAATCGACAACTATGACGACGACTCACAAATCCTCTTCCCCGACCACGGACACGGCGGCGATATGCGCATCACCTACCACTCGCCCGAGATACTCTCCGAAGAGCAGAACGACTATCTCGTAGACTTACTGACGGCCGTCGACAACGCCATCTATGGCGAGGAGCCCACAAGCACCGCCTTCACCGAACTTATCGACCTGGACGCGCTCGCGCGCTTTTATGTCCTGCAGGAAATCATGGACAACGGCGAGAGCTTCAGCGGCAGCTGCTACTGGCACAAGGACCGCGGAAGCGACAAGAAAATCGTCTTCGGACCGGTGTGGGACTTCGGCAGCAGCTTTTGCCACTGGAAAATCAACTACGAGTCGTTTATCTACAACAACACGCCATCTTACTCGATCCAGCGATGGATTGGCGACCTGGCTAAATTCCGCATCTTCCAGATGAAGGTGCGCGATGTGTGGGACGAGTTCAAGCGAGACCACTGGAGCACGCTTTTCAATGTCTACGACGAGCAGGAAGCGCTTATCAACGACGCTATCAACCGCGACCGCGAGCGCTGGCCCGAATACAATATAACGACGCTGCTGCACTACCGCTACAATGCAGTCAAGAATTATATTACCACCAAAGTCAACTGGCTTGACACGCAGTGGCAACCGTTCAACACGTTCATCAGCGGCTCATTCACCGGCGGCGACAGAGGCAAGCTGGCCATGAACCGCCACGATGATGGCTCTTTCTCGATTACGATTTACGATGTAACCACAGGAGATATGTTCCACTTTGTCGACTATGACGGCTCCGTGTACGGTGCCGGCGACAACGACGCTGTGAGCGAAAACAACTGCCATGGTATCACACTTGACGCCGAGGGGAAAGACTTTGTCGTCAATGGCAGCGGCGACCTCACGTTCACGCTGAGCCCCGACATGAGACTCTCAGTTTCGGGATGGGGACTTGATGGAGTGACCCTCAACCGAGCGCTCGCCGGTGAGGACGGCGATGTCAAGATTGTAGACAATGTGGCGGTGGTCGTGGCTGGCGATAATTATAGCGTCGTGAGCGATGGCAATGGGAACTGGCTCAAAGTCACGGGACAAGAGTTTGTGCGGGGCGATGTCCTCGGTAGGCTCAAGGGAACTATCCATGGACTCGATTTGAACCCCGTGATGACTGTGAGTGAGATGCAGCGTAGCGAAGACGCCGAAGTAGCCATCACGCCAAACTCAATAGTACTTGCCAATAGCTCTATAGCACAACTCACCTCGCTCAAAGCCAACGAGGTTGTCCAGTTCACAGGCTGCTATAACGCCGCCACAGGCGAACTTTGCGCTTATGGCCCCAACAAGAACTATGGCGGCTTCCACTTTGCTATGGGCACCGGGAATATGACCGGCTCGCTGAGCGCCAATAAGCAGCAGCGTTTCGTGGGCGTAGTCACGTTCAAGGCGCCATGGGAAGCGCCCGCCGGAGCTCCCGCCCGCGTCGCGATTGACGATGAACAAGCTTTCGCCAACCTTGAATTCGACGCATTCAACGCTTCGGTCCCCACGGGAGTGACAGTTGTCAACACGCAAGAACAAAAGGAGCCAGAAGGCATCTACAACGTCAACGGCCAGCAGGTGAACCGCACCGAGCGCGGCATCTACATCATCCGCTATACCGACGGCACCGCCACCAAAGTTCAATTCTAATAAATAGAACTATACTCACAACCGGGCGGCATCATCGCGATGCCGCCCGGTTTGCGTTATACTCCCCACTCGCGAGCAATCCGCCACTATCGCCCCCGGCGAGAAAGTTGCGGGCGTGACGAGGGCCTGCGAGTAGCGAGAAGACTGTAAGCGTAACGCCGAAGGCGTGACAAGGGCAGCGGCCTAGACTTGGATGAAACCCCACGGCGCGTAGGCCGAAGGCCTGCGAGTTGCGAGAAGACAGTAAGCGTAACGCCGAAGGCGTGCCAAGGCCAGCGGCCTTGACTTGGACGAAACCCCACGGCGCGTAGGCCGAAGGCCTGCGTGGCGTGGGGATCTGCCCGCCTCCCTTCAATATAGAGCCTCGTAGAGGGTCAACGCCGCCGACAATGACGCCATCAGGCGCCCCCCCCGAGATAGTGCACGCGCGATGCCGGTGTTCCTCTCACGAGGAACGTTTCCGTGCGGTGTCTCCACCCCACCATTCAGTCGCTACGCTCCTGTCATGGTGGGATTTTCACGCTGGTCATCGCCTTTCGGCGATTTACTTCTCACAAAGTCTCGTTTAGATTGAGCGCCATGTTTCGCGGGTGTCCCTTTTAGCATCAAGACAAACTCAAGCCCGCCTCGCGCATGAGTGTCGCGGGGCGGGCTCGTGTAGCCCATAGCAGAATCGAACTGCTCTTTCAAGAATGAAAATCTTGCGTCCTAACCGATAGACGAATGGGCCTTGTTCACTTTGGCCGGCCTATAAGCCATGCCGCAGTGATGGATATATATAGTGTTGAATGAGAGTTGGCTCGTTGACGGCCTCTCGGCTTAGAGCTTGCTAATCGTGTGAGCGAGCTTCGACTTGAGGTTGGCGGCCTTGTTCTTGCTGATCATGCCCTTGCCGGCCAAACGGTCGAGCAACGAGGTCACTTTCTTGAAGTTGTTTTCGGCGGTTGCCTTGTCGGTCTCCTTGCGGAGCTTACGCACCACAGTGCGCATCGATTTGCCGTAGTAGCGGTTGCGCAGGTTACGCTTGCGCGATTGACGAATTCTCTTTAATGCTGATTTATGGTTTGCCATAATTTCGTGATAAAATTTTATTTAATTTGTTGATTATTAGTAGCCCATAGCAGAATCGAACTGCTCTTTCAAGAATGAAAATCTTGCGTCCTAACCGATAGACGAATGGGCCAACGTCGCGTTTTTCGCAAAAACGACTGCAAAGATACGCATTTTTTTTAAAACGCCAAAAAAAATCACCTAAAACCCTCAAAAATCACCCGATAAGCCCCTCACTTGCGAGCGTAGTGCCGCCCCGGCGGGCGAAAAAAAGGGGCACCCTTCGGGTGGCATTACCGCCACATGCTCACCGGGGGCTTCGATGCTCCTATTTCCTTGAGAACAATAGACACCCGCAGGGCGTGAAATTTTATACTTAATTTGGGTCACCCGCAAAACCCTGTGTTTGTCAAACAAGTATTAGCCCCGCCAGGG
>CAMVPC010000069.1 GCA_947169265.1 uncultured Prevotellaceae bacterium | reverse complement strand
CTGATATTCAGTAGCCGCTATCTGATGGCAGAAAAAAGTGCCGAAGTCAGGAAATCGGCGCTGGTATCGCCTTCATACTGATAGATCGGTTGGCGGGGAATGGTGATAGTTCCCGCGTCGGGGTCGAGCGTGGCAGTCAAGTCGAGGGCGTAGCTTGCCCACCATCCTTTGATGACGAGCGTGTTGTCGGCTTCGCCTGCCGAGATGGTGACGTTAGAAAATGCTGCCGTTTGGTTGAAATAATCGGCGTAAAACATGACGTAACTGCCCTCGACATCGGCCATCGAAGCGGCCTTTTGCGCGGGAGCCTTGAAGGCTTTAGCCTTCGTGTTTTGCACAGCGGCGAGCTTGCCGTTGAATTCATGCGCGGTAACGGCGGGACGCTCGTTGACCAGAGTCACAGCCGAGGCGGCGAGAGTTGCTGCCACAGCGACAAACGTAAGTAATGCTTTTTTCATAACTAAACCTATAAATTTTAAATTAATAATGTGCCACTTGCCGGGGGTACAACGATCCGGCGTGTAGCGTTAACTTCTAAATCACAATACAGGGTACAAAATCCTATAATCAGCCGCAAATTTAAGTAAAAAAGTTGAATTTTACCACGAAACTCGATAAAAAAATAAGAATATACAACGGGTGGAGCGATTTTTTTGAAGTCTACGGGGGTGAAGTCTATGGAGTTTAAGGAGATTTTGCTCGTTGCTCGAGGCTTTTTAGATCTACGGAGTTTGAGGAGTTTTTTGTTTGGAGGGATGAGGCGGGCGAGGGGGTCGCCTCCGGCGACAGGAAGGTCGTGGGGGTGACTCAGCGGGCACCCTACGGGTGCTCATCGTGCGAGGGTTGAAACTCGCGGCTCGGGGCCGGTTCGGCGTTTGTGACCCCCTTCGGGGCTCGTGGTGAGAGTGGGTCACAGTCCCCACGCCCCGCAGGCCTTCGGCCTACGCGCCGTGGGGTTTCATTTAGGTCAAGGCCGCTGGCCTTGGCACGCCTTCGGCGTTACTCTCTACGCACTCGGGGCTCGTGGTGAGAGTGGGTCACAGTCCCCACGCCCCGCAGGCCTTCGGCCTACGCGCCGTGGGGTTTCATTTAGGTCAAGGCCGCTGGCCTTGGCACGCCTTCGGCGTTACTCTCTACGCACTCGGGGCTCGTGGTGAGAGTGGGTCACAGTCCCCACGCCCCGCAGGCCTTCGGCGTTACTCTCTACGCACTCGCGGCTCAAAGCTCGGAGCTCGTGGCTCAAAAGTGTTGATTTTTTTGGGGATTGGTTTTTTTTTGCTAAATTTGCTTTTCGTTTTGTGTGGTGCCCCCCGGGAGGGGGCTGAAACGGGAAAATTCAGGACTTTATTATAAGAATGAAACATGAGATTAAAGTATTTAGCAATGGCTTGCATGGTAGCGATGGGCTGCGGGGCGGCCCACGCCTTCAACTTTGACGAGATGACTTACACGCCGGCGTCGACGACGTTCAGGCTCAACACTAACGCCGACGCGCAGGCCGTGAGGGTGCGCATCTACACCGCCGGCGAGGGCGGCAAAAGTGTCAAGACGGTGTCGCTCAAGCGCGACGGTGCCGGTACCGAGTGGACCGGCGTGGCGCATGGTGACCTGAACGGCAAGTTCTACACGTTCGACGTGAAATACGGCGGCAAGTATGCCGGCGAGAATCCCGGTATCTTCGCGCGTGCGGTGGGCATCAACGGCCGTCGTGGCGCCATCCTCGACATGCGCGCGACAGACCCGGCCGGCTGGGCCGATGACCACCGCTTGTCGATAGCGCCCAAAGACCTGGTGCTATACGAGCTGCACCACCGCGACTTCTCGATAGACCCGTCGAGTGGGCTGCGTTACAAGGGTAAGTTCCTGGCGCTGAGCGAGCCCAAGGCACTCGCTCACCTTCGCTCGCTGGGTGTGAACGCGGTGCATGTGCTGCCGTCGTTCGACTACGCGTCGATTGACGAGAGTCACCTTGAGCGCAACAAATACAACTGGGGCTACGACCCGCTCAACTACAACGTGCCCGAGGGCGGATATTCGACCAATCCGGCCGACCCCGCGTGCCGTGTGCGTGAGTTCAAGACCATGGTGCAGGCGCTGCACTCGGCCGGCATCGAGGTGATTCTCGACGTGGTGTATAACCACACGTTCAGCATCGAGGGCAGCAACTTCGAGAAGACGTGTCCGGGCACCTTCTTCCGCCGCAACAGCGACGGCACGTGGAGCAACGGCAGCGGCTGCGGCAACGAGACGGCGAGCGAGGTGGCGATCATGCGTCAATACATGGTCGAGAGTGTGAAGTACTGGGTGAACGAGTATCACATCGACGGTTTCCGCTTCGACCTGATGGGCGTTCACGACATTGAGACGATGAATCTCATCGCGCGGGAGTTGCACGCCATCGACCCCAACATCTACATCTACGGCGAGGGTTGGAGCGCCGGCACGTGCGCCTATCCCCACGAGAAGCTGGGCATGAAGGCGCACATCAAGCGTATGCCGACGATAGCGGCCTTCAGCGACGACATTCGCGACGCGCTTCGCGGTCCATTCAGCGACGACACACAGGGCGCGTTCCTGGCCGGCCTTCCGGGCCACGAGGAGAGCATCAAGTTCGGCATCGCGGGTGCCATCGCACATCCCCAAGTGAACTGCAAGAAAGTCAATTACAGCAAGGAGCCCTTCGCGTTGGAGCCCACGCAGATGATTAGCTACGTGAGTTGCCACGACGACATGTGCCTCACCGACCGCCTGCGCGCCAGTATTCCCGGCCTGACGGCCGACGAGCTCATCCGCCTCGACCTGCTGGCTCAGACCGCGGTGTTCACCTCGCAGGGCGTTCCGTTCATGCTAGGCGGCGAGGAAATGCTTCGCGACAAGAAAGGTGTGCACAACAGTTTCGAGAGTCCCGACAGTATCAACCACCTGGACTGGGCCAACCTGGAGCGTTACCCGCAGGTGTTCAACTACTACAAGGGTTTGATCGCGTTGCGCAAGCACCATGGCGCGTTCAAGCTCGGCAGCGCCGAGCTGGTGCGTCGCCACCTTGAGTTCCTTCCCGTGGAGGACTGCCTGGTGGCTTATCGCCTCAAGGACCTTGGCGGCCTCGACACGTGGAATAACATCATCGTTGTGCTCAACGCCAACAAGCGTGACAAAACCGTGGCCATCCCCGAGGGCACTTACACGGTGGTGTGCCGTCGCGCCGTGATTGACGAGAACGGCCTCGACACGGTGAGCGGCAACAGCGTCGTCGTGCCGGCGCAGTCGGCTCTCATCCTGCACAACTAAACCCGATTCGCGATGAGCAAACTGAAAAAAATACTGTTCATCGGCCTCATGGCGTGGGCGCAAAACGCGTGCCATTCGTCACAAATACTGACGCCAACGACTGCTGCCGAAGGCGGCCAGTTGTTGCAGATGCGTGTCAATGGCGATAACCTTTATGTGGCCTATGTCAACGAAGATGGCGACGAAATGTGCTACTGGTTTCGTCCCACAATGGACAATGAACTGTTTACGTTTCACCGCGTGGGCTACAGGAGAGCCTCCGGCACGATGCCCAATGCGGCAAACATCACCGAGACATCGGGTATCACATGGCTCAATAAAACGACCAGCGACAACATCGGGCCCCTCAATATGCAGAAAGGCGGTTGGGTGGGCGGCAACCATTTGGACGACGGCAAGCGAACCGCTGTCACCCGAAGTGTGAAAATCTTCGCTGACGGCAAAGAGATTACCGCGTCGCGCGGCACTACTAATTGTAGCAAAGTGACTGTCGATGTGGTCAACGCTATTCTCGACCCGACGAGTGCTGCCGGCGCCGGAGGCCTTTTCACCACCACGATGCTCACCGAGGCCGTTCGCTATGAGGTGGCGCGAAACGCCATTGATGTCACCGTCACCCACACTTTCGCTTCTGGCGCTCGCAACCGCATTTACGGCTACTATGGTATGCAGTCGATGTTTTACATGGAAGACAAAGTGATGACGCCGCATGGTAAGTATAACGACTTTACCCCCATTGGTCAAATCGCGTCATTCAAACTCGGCGACTACCCCAAATTTGACCGTTTCATCGAAATGAATTCATCGACCGGGTGGTGCCAGGCATCGCACTTGTTGCGCGACGGCATAGGCGATCACCGGTATGTCAAGGATACCAACGAGGTTTTTGTCACATCCACCTACGGCAAGAATTACCACATGCTCATTCGCGGCCTTAACGCCACGGGTGGCACCAGCTACTCGTGGCATGGCGTGTACTCGTGGTTCCGCCCGAGGGAAAATAATGCCAATGTGTTGGTTTATAGCTCGGTGCTCAATGGAAAAGAGGTGGTGTATATCGATGCCAAGCGAGCGTGTAACGTCACATTCCCGTTGCCGTCGCATTGGCAAAAAAGAGGCAAGGCGGTAAAAGTGTTGCAAGCCCCTGTTTTCGTCACAGTTTTTTGACTAATTTTTTATAGCTTGAATTTCAGTAGAT
>CAMVPC010000068.1 GCA_947169265.1 uncultured Prevotellaceae bacterium | reverse complement strand
TCGTCAAAATAGTCCAAAACTAATTGGCGTGTCCCATTGCGGAAAACAGGAAAGACAACGCTTTGTAGTTCCACGTGAAAGCGTATACGATTTAAAGCCAAAGGAGATAAGTATTGGCAGTGGTATCACTGCGATAGGAAAGTTCTATGCATCTGCCGAAGTGGTGAATTGCTATGCCGAGACACCGCCCGAATGCGACGCTTATACGTTCCGTGACTATAATGGCGAACTACATGTGCCAGCGGGCGCGATGGCGGCCTATTTCACTGCTCCCATCTGGGAGAACTTCACCAACCTGCATGCCGACCTTACCGACAAGGTGACGCTGGAGGAAACCGAGGCGCAGATGCTGAAGGGCGATGAGCTGCAGCTCAACGGCGCCGACATCACCGCCCTCTACAACCTGCTGCTCCAGTGAGCAGTGAGCGTTGAGCTTTGAGCTATGAGTATCAGTCGGTTATTTTTCGTGGCCGAGGTGGGCGTCGTCGACAAATTTCATCTCGCGGAGGATGCGTTGCTGTCGCTTGGTGAGGCGACGGTTGGGGTGTGATGAGTCCATGGTGCGGGGATTGGGGAGCGAGGCGGCAACCAGGGCGCAGTCGTCGCGCGTCATTTCGAGCGGTGTCTTGTGCCAGTTGCGTGCCGCCACGGCTCGAATGCCGTACACGCCGTCGCCCATCTCGATGGAGTTAAGGTACACCTCCATGATGCGCTCCTTGCCCCAAATCCACTCGATAAGCACGGTGAAATAAGCCTCGAGGCCCTTGCGGAACCAGCTGTGACCCGGCCACAGGAACACGTTCTTTGCCGTCTGCTGACTGATGGTGCTCGCGCCGCGCTCGCGTCCACCCTCGAGGGCCTCGAGCCGCGCGCGGTAAATTTCCTTGAAGTCAAAGCCGTTGTGTTCCATGAAGTGGGCGTCCTCGCCGGCCATGACTGCCTGCGGCATATCGTGGGGAATGCTGTCGATGTCAATCCACTCGTGATTCATGACCACGTCGTTGCCACCGGTCCACTGCTCGTGGGCACGGATGAACATGAGCGGAGTGTATTTCACCGGCAGCCATTTATAAGCCAGCACGGCGAGCAGCGACGAGGCGAAGAAGACGATGAGCGTCCACATCACCGCGCGCCACACCGCGCGCCACAACCTTGCCGGCAGCGAGCGCCGCGGCTTGTCCTTTTTCTTATTTCCCCGTGAGGATGCTTTTGATGCCATTGAGTTTGTTGAGTGCCTCGACAGGCGTGAGGTTGTTAATATCGATGCCTAAAATCTCGTCGCGCACCTGGCTCAGCACCGGGTCGTCGAGTTGGAAGAAAGACAGTTGCACGCCGCCGCGCGACGCCGCCACCCGCTCCATGTCGTGGCCGGTGACCACGTCGTTGCGATTGTTCTTCTCGAGCTGCTCGAGCACCTCGTTGGCGCGCTTGACGATGGCGCGGGGCATACCGGCGATTTTAGCCACATGAATACCGAAGCTGTGCTCGCTGCCGCCGCGCACAAGCTTGCGCACAAACACCACCTTGCCGTCCATTTCCTTGACGCTCACGTTGTAGTTGACGATGCGCTTGAACGACCGCTCCATCTCGTTGAGCTCGTGGTAATGGGTGGCGAAGAGTGTCTTGGCGCGCTGGCCACACTCGTGAATATACTCCACGATGGACCACGCGATGGAGATGCCGTCGTAAGTGCTCGTGCCGCGCCCCAACTCGTCGAACAAGACCAGACTGCGCTCGCTCAGGTTGTTGAGGATGCTGGCGGCCTCGGTCATCTCGACCATGAAGGTGCTCTCGCCCAGCGAGATGTTGTCGCTGGCGCCCACGCGCGTGAAAATCTTGTCGACGATACCCACCCGGGCCGCCTGCGCCGGCACGAAGCTGCCAATTTGCGCCATGAGGACGATGAGGGCCGTCTGGCGCAGCAAAGCGCTCTTACCGGCCATGTTGGGACCGGTGATGATGATGATTTGCTGGTCGTCGTTGCTCAAAAACACGTCGTTGGGTACGTAAAGCTCACCCGGAGGCATCTGGCACTCGATGACGGGATGACGCCCCGCCTTGATGTCGATTTCGAGCGAGTCGTCGACCACGGGACGGTTATAGTGGTTTTCGATAGCCACCCGGGTGAACGACAGCAGGCAGTCGAGTCGCGCCAGCAGGGCCGCGTCGTTTTGGATGGCTGGGATATAGTCGGTCACGGCGGTCACCAGCTCGGTGAAGATGCGTTGCTCGAGGATGAGGATTTTCTCCTCGGCGCCCAGGATTTTCTCCTCGAGTTCCTTCAGCTCCTGCGTGATATAGCGCTCGGCGTTGACCAGCGTCTGCTTCCTCACCCATTCGGGCGGCACCTTGTCCTTGTGGGTGTTTCTCACCTCTATATAGTACCCGAACACGTTGTTGTAGGCAATCTTAAGACTCGGGATGCCCGTGCGCTCGCTCTCGCTGCGCTGGATATTCATCAGGTAGTCCTTACTCGAGAAGGCTATTTCGCGCAACTCGTCGAGCTGCGGGTCCACGCCGCGGTTGATGACATTGCCGCGGTTCACGGCCACCGGCGCGTCGGGGTTGAGCTCGCGCCCGATGCGCTCGGCGATGAGCGGACACGGGTTGAGTTGCTCGCCGATGCCGCGGAGCACCTCGTTGTCGCTGTGTTCGCAAAACTGCTTGATGGGCTCCATGGCTTGCAGGGCGTTGCGCAGCTGCACCAGCTCGCGCGGCGTGATGCGCTGCACCGCCACCTTCGAGATTAGCCGCTCGATGTCGCCCACCAGCTCGAGCTGCGAGCGGAACAGCTCACGTCCTTGAGGCACCTTGAAGAGGTATTCCACCACATCGAGGCGACGATTGATGGCCTTCACGTCCTTGAGCGGGAACAGCAGCCAGCGGTGCATCATACGCGCGCCCATGGGCGAGATGGTGCGGTCGAGCACGCTCAGCAGGCTCTTGCCGTCGTCGACCATGGGAGCCACCAGCTCCAGGTTGCGCACGGTGAATTTGTCGAGGCGCACGTAACGCTCGGTCTCGATGCGCGCCAGCGACGTGATGTGACGCAGCTGGGTGTGCTGCGTGATGTCGAGGTAGTGGAGAATGGCGCCGGCGGCCACGATGGCCAGGGGCATTTGCTCCACGCCGAAGCCCTTGAGGCTGCGGGTCTCGAAGTGCTTGAGCAGGCGCTCGCGCGCGCCGTCCTCGGCAAAGCACCAGTCGTCGAGCTCAAAGGTGAGCAAGCGCGAACTGAAGACCTCGGCAAACTGGCGCCGCTTGCTGCGCTCCATGAGCACCTCTTTGGGCGAGAAATTAGAGAGCAATTTCTCCACATAACCCGTGTCGCCCTCGGCGGCAAGAAACTCGCCGGTGCTGATGTCGAGCAGCGAGATGCCACACATACCGCGCTTGCCAAAGTGGACCGACGCCAGGAAATTGTTCTCCTTGCGGTCGAGGATGGTGCCGCCCACCACCACGCCGGGCGTCACAAGTTCGGTGATGCCGCGCTTGACGAGTTTCTTCGTGAGCTTGGGGTCCTCGAGCTGGTCGCAGATGGCCACGCGCTTGCCGGCGCGCACCAGCTTGGGCAGATAGGTATCGAGGGCGTGGTGAGGGAATCCCGCCATCTCGGTGCTGCCGGGAGTGGCGCTGGAACGGCGCGTGAGGGTGATGCCCAGGATGGCGCTCGCCGTCACGGCATCTTCACCGTAGGTTTCGTAGAAATCACCCACACGGAAGAGCAACAGCGCGTCGGGATGCTTTTGCTTCATCTCGAAGAACTGTTTCATCATGGGGGTGAGAGCGGTATCTTTTGCCATCGTTACTAAAATGTGTCTTTTTTCATTGTGATTATTCTTGCGTTGACTTCTTGCCGCACAACGCCAGCCCCACCATCACCAGGGCCGCGTTGAGCAACAGCAACTCGAAGCCCAGCGTGTAGTCATAGCGCGACTTGAGCCACCATTGCAGCACATAGCTGAGCGCGGGAGCCGCCAGGCACACCACGGGCACCCAGCCGTCGCGCACCCGCCGCTTGCACAACATTCCGTAAGCGAACAAGCCCAGGATGGGACCGTAAGTGTAGCTGGCCAGCGTGTACACGGCGCTAATGGCGTCCTCGCTGCTGAGGCTGTAGAAGATATAAATCACCACGCCCATCGTGGCGGCCATGGCCACGTGGACGAGCTTGCGCGTGCCGCTTATCGTCTTGTCGTCCTTGTCGCGGCGCAGGATGTCGACAGTGAACGACGTGGTGAGCGCCGTGAGCGCCGAGCCCGCCGCCGAATAAGCCGCCGACACCAGTCCCAAGATGAACAACACGCCGGCCACCACGGGAATGCCCTTGTCCCAAGCCACAATGCCGAAGAGCTCGTCGCTCTTCTCGGGAGACGTGATACCCGCGTGCTTCACATAGAGCACGAGCAACGTGCCCAACACAAGGAACAGGGCGATAACCACCAGCTGGGTGACGCCGCTCACCACAAGCCCCTTTTGCGACTCCTTGGCATTTGGGCTGGCGAGCGTGCGCTGCATCATGTCCTGGTCGAGGCCGGTGGTGGCGATAACCATGAACACGCCGGCGATAAACTGTTTCCAAAAGTAGGTGCCCTCCTTGGGATTGTCGAAGAAGAAGATGCGGCTACTGTCGTCGCCGGCCACCGCGGCGGCCATCTCGCCCAGGTTGTAACCCAGCGCCTTAGCGATGAAAAAGATGCTCAGCACCACGCTCATTATCAAGCAAAAGCTCTTGAGCGTGTCGGTCCATATCACCGTCTTCACGCCGCCCTGCAACGTGTAGAGGAAAATCAGCGCGATGGTCACCACCACGTTGAGCACAAACGGCACGTGAAGCGGGTCGAAGACCAGCAGCTGCAACGTGATGCACACCACATAGAAGCGCACCGCCGCCCCCAGCATCTTGCTCACGAAGAACACCACACCGCCCGTGCCGTGGGTCACCGGCCCGAAACGTTGCTCAAGATAGCCGTAAATCGATACCAGGTTGCGCTTGTAGAACAGCGGCACGAGCACATAGGCTATCACCAGATAGCCCACCACGAAGCCCAACGCCATCTGCAAGTAGCTGAAACTCTTCGCGGCCACCATGCCGGGAACGCTCACGAAGGTCACGCCCGAAATGGGGGCGCCAATCATGGCGATGGCCACGATGAACCACGGAGCCTTGCGTCCGCCGGTGAGCGCGTCTTGCGCGTCGGCGCGTCGCGAGGCGAGCCACGAAACGATAAACAGGAACACGAAATAGCCGGCTATCGTGGCCAGCACTATCCACGGAGTTGTCATCTTTGTCTTGTATCTTTAAGAATGTAATTTCAACACATGAACCGCAAAATTACAAAATTCGCGCGAATTCTCCAATTTTTTCACCGAACCACCCGCTGAAGACGCCACGCCGAGCCCGCGCGACACAAAAAAACTCGGCATGACCGACTATTCTTGAAATAATTTATTATCTTTCCTCTATAAAAGTTGCGCAAATTGTCCCGTTATTGCTCAAAAAACA
>CAMVPC010000067.1 GCA_947169265.1 uncultured Prevotellaceae bacterium | reverse complement strand
TTTTATGGCCCAGCACAACACTCTTGACGTTTGCCGTGTGGACTTGTTCACGGCTGAGGACGAACTGCGGCAACGATACCCCGAGGTTATCGTTGCCCGCGTGCTTCGTGTCCGGGAGGAATACAACTGGTTTATCTCCAATCCCGACGCGAAAGACCGGCAGTTCATCGAGAACGCGGTGAGCCGCTTCGGCATAAGCAAGGTGCTGGCATATTCCGACCTTGCCATTGTCAAGGCGATGCTGCCGCACCTCTCGCAAGCCTCGCGCGACTTCCACCGCTACCGATACAATGAAATGATCCTCGAAACATTCCAGATGGCCAAGAAACGCAAGGACACGAAGACGATGGAAAAGGCGGCCAGCTCTTATGCCAAGTTCAACCGCGTTGACCTTGAAGACGAGCAAGCCGTGCCATACGACCTGATTGTGGTTCAGCCGTTCACCGCAACCGACGACCCCTCTGTTCTCGGCATCAAGCCAATCCCGAACATTCAGGAGCGGATTGACGCACTTCTGAAGAAGTACCAGGCCGAGAACATCGACATCGAGGACATTGAGTTCGAGGAAGCAGACCTCGAAGAAAATGTCCTGTTCCCACCCACCGACCCGAATAATGGAACAGCCCAAGAAACGAATATACTTTAACGCCCCTCAACGGCTCACGCAGTTGATCGGGGCGAACACCACCGTTATCGTGGCTGGGCGACGCACGGGCAAGACCGACAGCATCGCCTCGCCCTTTGTGCTGCGCAACATGCAGCGCATGCCGGGCAGCACAGGCGGTATCGTGGTGCCGACCTACAAGCACGGACTGACAAACACCATTCCGGGCTTGTTGGCGGCGTGGAAACGATGGGGGTTCCTCAATGGCGTGCATTACGTCATCGGGCGCAAACCGCCCAAGTCTTTCGGCAAGCCCATCATTGAGCCAGCCGAATACGAGCACGTCATCACGTTCTACAACGGCTCTTGCGCCATCATCATCTCGCAAGACCGACCGGGCAGCAGCAACTCGCTAACGCTCTCGTGGTTGCTCATCGACGAGGCAAAGTTCATAGACTATGAACGCCTCAAAGATGAGACACTGCCGGCAAACGGCGGGATCAAGTCGTATTTCGGACATCACTCGTTCAACCACTCCGTGATGATCCTTTCCGATATGCCGCAGACGCAGAAAGGAAGTTGGTTTCTGCATTACCAGGATAAAATGGACCCTGACCTTATCGAGACGATTAAGGGCACGGTCTATGAGATTTGGCACGTCAAGCAGCGCATCAGGAAGATGCGTGCCGAGGGCATTGAGGTGACACGACACCTGCGCAACTACCTGCGCCGACTTGACGAGCAGTTGAACAAAATGCGCTCCGTGGCGGTGTACTACAAGGAATACTCATCCATCGAAAACTTGCAGTTGCTCGGGGAGCCGTACATCAAGCAGATGAAGCGCGACCTCACGCCAAAGACTTTCCAAACGTCAATCCTTTGTCAACGAATAGGCATCGCCAAAGACGGCTTCTATTCGTCGATGCGTGAGGGCCACAAGTACAACGCCAGCGATTTTGAATACCTCGACAGTCTGGGCTACGACTTCAACGAAGCGCAGCTTGACTGCCGGGCGGATAAGGACTTGAACCCATTCGCGCCCATCTGCATCGGCATGGACTACAATGCCAATATAAATTGGATTGTTGCCGGACAGCCCACTGGCCGACGGCTCAACGTCATCAAGTCGTTCTACACCAAGTTCGAGCGCAAAATCCCTGCGCTCATTGACGACTTTTGCCGCTACTACGCACACCACCAATGCAAGGTCGTGGTCTACTACTACGACAGCACCGCTCTCGGCGGCAACTATGCCGTCAACGAGCAGGACTTCCACTGGGTGGTGTGCCACGAGTTCGAGCGGCACGGCTGGCAGGTGGAGGACATCAACCTCGGAAATCCCATGCGCCACGATGAGAAGTACCTGCTCATCAACCAGGGTTTTGCCGGTAAACAACGGCTCATGCCGATGTTCAACCGACAAAACAACGACGACCTGATCCTGGCCATTCAGACGGCAGGAGTAGTCCCTGGGCGCAACGGCTTCCGCAAGGACAAAGGCGGCGAAAAACTCGCAGAGAACGAGGAAAACCTGCTCGAACACCGCACCGACGGCACCGATGCTTTCGACACCCTCTACATCGGTGCCGAAAAATTCCCCTACCGCGACACCTTCTCGATCAACTCCGGCGGCGTTTTTTAATTCTACGGATTGTGGCACATTTTTTGCAATATTTTTGTATGAATCACCGATTATCCTTACCTTTTTTGAAAAAATGCTGCTATTAGGCTTGATTAACTTAAGAGTGCCATATTTCTACACTCCTCTTTGATAATTTTGCAAATTGGGAATAAGGCGTGATATTGCGCCGAAACTACTTAATCTGTTTATTCCCAATGGATAAAGTAATTAAACAGCCAAAGCAGGTTGCCGCCTTATTGCTTACTGGCGAAATTCCTGCCGTGCGCCTCAACGCACAACCAACAGAGAGTTGTCAACGCTTTTTCGTCTATGCGACGGATGAGCAAGTAGAGAACGACCAAATGCCCATCGAGTGGGTTATGGAAGCCTACAACCATCAGGTGTACGGCAACATTCCCACCGACGACAAGTTGCCCGACGGCGCTTTCCTCGGATGGATCGATGTCAAGAACCAGCCTTATGCTGACACGTCAATCTGGAGCAAGGGGCAAGACGGAACGCTGTTCCGTGTGATATGCCCACGGATCTTTGACCGTCCGCTTGCTATCCCTTGCGACGCTTTCGAGGATTACCTCTTTGAGCTTCTCCTTGACGCTATGCCCGTGTTCAGTATGGCTGACGTTGACACGCCTTTCGCTATGGGCGACGAACTACTACTGCCTGTGAACGGCAGTCTGTTCAACGCTGTCACCCGTCAAGGCAAGATTACTCTTGACTTGACCGCTGGCCTCGCGCAGCAGGTTCTCGATGAGAACGGCAACCTGCGCAAGTTCTCTCTACTCACACTCGTTTGCGGCAACCGTCAGCGTAGCTTCTCTTTCTACGGAGAAGTCACTACCGTTCTCAACGCTGACTGGGGACCAGTGCTCTTTCCGTCTGTCCTTCAGCCTGTGGCAAGGACATTCGCAGACAGCTTGCGCTTCATTGTGGCGACCCTCGCCGCTGATTGATTTTTGCTTGCAAAGTACAGCAGTTTCAAAAAATTGTCGTAATTTTGTGGCGTTAAAAGTGCCCGTATAGGCTTTGTCGCTATATCTGCACTATAATAAGGATGTATGGTACTCAGGCGCGCATTGAGTACCATTTTATTTTTTTTCTATTTCTCGGCTTTGAGGTGTACTGTAGGGGGGCACAACCGGCGTTTAGTTTTACAATTTTTTGTCCGTATTAATCCAACGGGCTTAAAAAACATGTACATATTATTTATTCCAAATCCCTTTGCAGCGATGGTTGCTGCCGGGATTATGCCCGTTGCCAGCATCAAATGGCAACACGACATGCCACCATGTCGTGTGTTAATCTACACAGTGCAGGACAAGAACCCCTTATCGTCGTACCCTGTAGAGTGGCAGATGATTGCCCACAACGCCGAAACGATGGGAAACATTCTCCACTTCGTCGACCAACCTGTGGACGCAATCATCGGCTGGGTAAACATAAGCGCCAAAGGCGAAATCACCAAGCTGTGGAACTTTGGTGAGAAACTGTTACCCACCTTCAATGCCCATGTTCTTGATGAGCCCTTCCGTTGCAACATCAAGCACGAAGGTATCAACTTCAACTTCTCGCCCGATGATTTCGTTGCGCACCGCACCTTCCTGCGTGGCATCAACTCCTTTCGCGAGACGTTGATGTTGCCGGTGAACGACCGCATTTTCAAGCAGTCGGCAAACGACACCACCATTACACTTGACCTGATCGGCGAGGTTGCACAAACCTTTGTTACTGGTGACAACTCATTGCGCGAGTTTGAACGCATTATCGTTGTGAACAACGGAATGTATCGCATGTTTGAGTTCTCGCCGCGCAACACCTTCATGCCACGGGTGGACGAGCGAGGTAACCTCAAGATGTACCGCAGCATCTTGCGCGGCGGTCAGCAAACCGCCCGCACTTCGGTAGTTCTCCACCTCGAGCATGAGCTTGACACGAAATATTTCGAGTGAAATTATCTCACTTTGAAAAAATATAGTACCTTTGTATTGCCAATTGCCAATCGGTAACTATTTTGACGATGACATAGGTTGTTCATGAACATTATGTGCGTTGTAAACTGAAAACGTAGGAAATTTTCAAATAAGCACAACGATGACATAGTGGTTTCTCTCGCATACATGCGTGAGCCACTTGTCACATCTGTGCTTGGGTTATTCCTACGACCTTCAGTTTGATGTGCGGTGAATCGCGCATTTTCTGATACGCATGTGTTATTATTAATTCACAACGAAATTTGGATAGATTACTCTTTATTTGTGACCTTAGCAAGAAAAAAGGTTGTTACTTGTTGTGGTTTTATGGAGAAATTTAACCAAAGGTGATAAAAATATACCCATATACATTCCATAACCATTTGGTGAAAGCAAGAGCAGAAACTGGAACTTCGGTTAGACGTGGCTTTTATTTCTTCATCTTCTTATTTGGTTTGCAATATATTGATTTTCTTGTGTTAATTATCAAATGGCTATGTTTAAATCAAATGTCATCTAATTGTCTCGAAATCTTCTTTATAGACATCTTGGATCATTACGCCAACATGATGTTGAGATATTGAAGAACTACCGATTTCAGTATTTTTAACATTAGAACATAGCCTATCAAAAAAAATAATCCTAAATTTGCAATATTTTGAGTTAGTTATTACAGTTCTAAGATACAAACAACTAAATTAGCCACGCCAAACCTTTGGCATGGAATGACATCATAAGAATCAAGATTATGAAAAATGGCACCAAAGCCGCAAAAGGCAATCAAAAAGTTGTTTTTATAGGTATGTTCAGAATGTTTTACATTTTATATCGAACATCAAACTCTTTTGCCAAACTCCTACTTTGCTTTGCATCATTCTTGTGAAGCATATTTATGTTTGCCCAGTCACCCGGAGGTGTCAGTGGTGTTGAATTATGGGCATATCCACAACCGGAGACTTATGATTTGGATTCGATATATTCTTTTAAAGATGTTGCCGGCGATAATGCCAAGTTGCAGCTCACGCCATTAAATAATATGGAATTCAGACAACATAGAAATGTGATGCAAAGTTTTAATTTTCATCCTTCTTTGCATTTTAATGGAACTGATTCCGCTCAACTGCGAATTAATGGCTCCAACGCTTCACAGGCAACTATAATTGGCGTACTTGCTCCCGACGACACAAAAAACCTTAATGACTCAATATTTTACAGATTGGCCGGCAGACGTGAAGGAGCAATTGTTGATTCAATCACCGTTTTAGACAAGCTAAAAGAGACGCAGGAATACCGACTAGTCAAAATTTCAAAACCCATACTAAAGTGGATGCTGCTAAAAATAAAAAAAGTGGTCGTCAAGGAATTGAATATGAATTCGAAATTTACACTTCATATGGAGTAAAAGAAAGTAGATTCGTTCAAGATCATTTTGAAGGTCATGTTTATATGAATGGCGTTATTGACAACACGCCTCATTTTAACATTCATCAAAGACAAGGTACGACCAAGCTAAAAGGAGAAAAGAATCATTATCCGTATACACCAAAGAAAAAGAAATAATATGTTTAGAAGATTACAGAAAAAGGATTTAAAAACAATCAGTATTCCATTTAATA
>CAMVPC010000066.1 GCA_947169265.1 uncultured Prevotellaceae bacterium | reverse complement strand
GCCGTGAGGGCGCTCCCCTCACAACGCACCTTTGAAACGTATCGTTTCCTTGTGAACAGGGCGGTCACGGCCTTGCAGATACTTGTTAGTTACGGCCACGCTGCTATGTCTCGCTTGGTCACGGGCGATAACAATGCCCTCTGCATTGGCGAGGTCACGGATGCCTGAGTCTTTCAACGAATAGAACTGGTATTCCTTTGGTAGCCCGAGACGCTTGCGCAGCCTCGCCCAGCGGTCGCGGAACATACGGCTGTGCAGTTTTGTCGCCCCTGGTCGGTATCGCACACTGAATAGATACCAGTCTTTCGGAGAGCGAAGGACGTGCAGCTCTCTCATGAGCGACAGCACCGCATTGTTGAGACCCACCATCTCTGCTTTGCCGTTCTTCGATATTTCTGCCCGGACATAGATAGCGTGCGCCTTCGCGTCGATGTCTCCGATGCGGATGTTGGACAGCTCGTCAGGACGGATGAAGCAATAGTATTCCATCATCACGGCAAGGAGGAAGTGCTTGTTGCGTTCGTTGAGGAAGTCACGCACACGTTTGAGCTCGCTGGGTGGTAGAGGCTGGCGCACCTTCGGCGGTTCTTTCAGCGGCGGCACATCGAGCAGCGGGTCGCCGGCGATATAGTGCTGCTGTCGGAGCCATTTGCAGAACGACAGGCACCATGTGCGGTAGTTGTTGTGAGTGCGAGGCGAGACACCGCGGTCGATGAACACCCATTCCAGGAACTGCGAGAACTCAATGTCCTCAATGGCTGATATGCTGTGCATGGCACAGAATTTCGACAGCATGGCGAGACGCTTGTTGTAGTCCTCCCTTGTGCTTCGCTTGACCATGCGTGAGAGGTGTTGGCGATAGTGGTCAAAAACATTGTTTAATGTCATTGTAGTGTCTTTTTATGAGTTGATATATGGTTATACTTTTGCAAAGTTAAATGCAAAAGATATGAAACCAAACAAGAAAGACAGCGTTGCGACATGGAGTGCGGTGGGCATGCTCGCTTTCGGCATAGCAATCACCACCGCCGGGTTTATCATTCCTCCTTCAGGTGAAATCCACGACTCGGTGTTGTGGGTGCTCGGACAGGCTCTGCTCTATAGCGGCAGCATCTTCGGCATCACACTATATACTAAGCGCAAACTGGGCGAGATTGAAGAGACTATTGCCAACCGATTACCTAAAGACAAAAACATCAAAAATGAAGACTATCAAGAGGGGCTGCAAGGGTGACGAGGTCACCACCTTGCAGCAAGCGTTGCATATCACAGCGGATGGCGACTTCAGTCCCAAGACCGAAGCAGCCGTTATCGCATTCCAAAAGGCACACGCGAAAGAATGTGGAGATGCCGATGGCATTGTAGGCCCCAAGACATGGGCTGCACTTGGTGTTAAGGAAAATGTGGGTACAAAGCCGAAGGATATACACATAATCATGAATTATGGCCATGCTAAATCCACACCAGGCAAACGTTCCCCACTTTATTCAACTCTATCAAAAGAGGATCAAGCCTATTTCGCAAAATATCCTCAGTTCGGTACCGACCGCTACTATGAATATCTGTCAAACCGTGTAATCGGCAGGCAGATAACAGCGTCTCTTCGTGAGCGTGGATGGAATGTTCACGAGATTGAGCAGACAGGACCAAATGGACTCACTGAAATAGCCAATGCCACCAACAAGATATGTAAACAGTATGGGAAAGACAAATGCGTCTTTATCAGCGTACATTCAAATGCTGCCCCCGCTAAGGACAACGGTTGGGCTAACGCTAAAGGCTGGTGTATCTATACCACTAAAGGGCAGAACAAGTCCGACATACTTGCTGACTGCATCTACAAATATGCCGATGAGTATTTTGTGAAGCAAGACAAGAGAAGCATCCGCAGAAGTATGGCAGATGGCGACCCCGACCAAGAGGCGAACTTCTATGTGATATACCATTGCAATTGCCCTGGTGTCTTGACGGAGAATTTCTTCTTCAACGACAAAGATGACCTCAAATATATTGTCTCGGAGGAGGGACAAAACAGTATCGTAAGAGCCCATGTGATGGGTGTTGAAGATTTCATTTATAAAGAACTTTTGAAATGAGGAGCTTTTACCTATTCTTGATAATCTGCCTGGTTCTGTTGTGCGGCTGCAGGGGCACCAAGACCATCACCGAGCGGGTTGAGGTGCCTGTAGTCGTCACACAAGAACACCACACGGAGAGTGTCAAGGTTGACCATGTGAGGGACTCCGTCTTCCAACGTGACTCGGTATATTACTACGTTAAGGGTGACACCGTGCGCATCGAGAAGTGGCACTACCTTCAAGGTACGACTAACGTAGTGAGAGTTGACACTCTGCATGTGTATGACAGCGTTCCTTACCCTGTCAGGGTTGATGTTGAGAAGTTCATAACCAATACTGTTGAGGTAGAGAAGCCACTATGGTGGTGGCAGAAGACGCTGATGATCATCGGCGGCATAGCGATGATAGCACTTCTGCTACTGATAATATACAAAACACGAAAAACATGATAGAACTTTTCCTAAACGACAAACCTGCCGTTCTCAAGAGCAACGTCAGCATAAAGCTGACCAGGGAGAACGTGTACTTCACGAAGTCGGGCAGTTACACCTACGACGTGGAGTTGCCGCTGCAGTGCGCCGAGAACCATGCCATTTTCGGCAGCATCAACCGCATTGACACTGTAACAGAATACCAGGTGTTCCATGCCGTGTTACGTGTCGATAACAAGGTGCTGCTTGACGGCAAGGCTGTCATCAACCAAGTGACCGAGAATGCGGTCAAGGTGCAGCTGCTGGGTGGCAACAGCGAGATGAACTTCTACACCAAAGGTGCAGAGCTTTATGTTGACGAACTCGACCTCGGCGACTGGATGCACGAGTTGTCATATCAGCCCGAGCCGCAGCCGGCCGAGAAAGGCACGGCGTTCTATCGTGCCGTGCTCGACTGGAGGCAGTGCGCAGATGTTCGGTTTCTTAACAAGCCTGATAGCCAAGACGCGACCAAAGCGCAAAACGCCTACGAGTGGTGGTACCGGAGATGGTGGACTGATGACCCGTTACGTGGCTATGATGACTATAACGACGACACCGGTCTTAATAACAGGGGAGTGGCCTTCCCTGTCATCAACGTGAACAGCCGGTGGAACAGCTACTGTAAAAAGGGTTTGCTCTGCAATGAAATAGTAATGCGCAAGCACGGCAACAATGGCAGTAACGGCCGCTATTTCCCGGAATACCGGCTTGAATGGGAAAACCAGGATGAGAAGTCAGATGGCACCCCGCAAGTGTGCCCGTCATACATGCCTATGCTGTGCCGCACAATCCGAAAAGTGCTCGAAGCTGTAGGCTACGAGATAGATATTGAAGGCCTCAAGAGGTTATATACCGACAACATTTTGTTCCGACGCATCTTTATCGTCACCGCTAACAACCGTGTGGATATCGCCAAAGCGCTACCGCATTGGACGGTTAATGAGTTCCTGACGCAAGTCGAAAGATTTCTCGGCATTGTGTTTGAGGTTGATGAAGTCACAAAGTTTTGCACGCTGGTCAACCACCAAACATGGTGGACTGACACACCGCTACCCATTGAAGACATTGTTGATGAATATACGTCCGAAGTTGAAAAAGAGGAGACAAAGGACGTTAGCAATGGCAACATCGGCTACAGCATGGAAGACAGTGAATTTCATCTCTCGGATGATATTCTTGGCGCAGCCACGATAGACAATCGCTTCACATCATTTGCTCAGATGCAGGCATACCTGCAGAACGGTGCTTCTGATGATGACAAGAATAAACTCTTTAACGTGCTGGGTCACCAGTTTATCCTTGCTACGGTCAAAAATAAAAATGGCAACGTGACTGAATACTACTTCAAAGAAGTCAACCAGTTTGGAGCTCTCATGCGACAGCCCGACCATAAAGACATTGATGTAGAGCTGAAGATAGTCCCAGCCACCACAACCATGCAGAATGTGCCATTTGTTACAACATCTTCCTACACGCAAAACGGCAAGAAGTACTACAATGAAACGAAGGTTGCAGAGGTTCCAATGCCCATTCTTACCATAGAGGGGCCGACAGATGTGGGGGAGAAGATACTGGTACGCGCTGCCGACACAGTTAAGACCGACCTCGAATCTTTAATCTCAGGCGAAACAACAGTTGACAGCGCATCCGAGATTGACAAAATGTATGTAGCATACGTGCCAGAGCGTATGACCGCCATCTACAATGAGGACATGAGCTGCGTCGGTGAATACCCCGTGGTGCAGCCATGTTCGGCATACGAGGTTAAGAAAAACGGCTATGGCAACAAACATATCAATGCGCAGAATTTCTTGACACTGCAGAAGCTGCAAGACAACGAAACCATCGGCAACACGAGTTTCGCCGACGGCACGGTCATCGACACCACCGTTAAATATTGCATCAAGTTTATCTCCAATGAGGTGCTGAAGCCTACGAGGGCTTTTCTCATTCATGGCCAGCGTTTCGCTTGCGAGAAACTTGAATACAACATCACGGCAAAAGGCGTGTCGCCATTGGTGACCGGCTATTTCTATAAGCTGGATTAGAGATTGCCCTTGAAATTCTTGGTCTCCTCATGCACGGGCGCGTCACGCCCTTGCAGATACTTGTTGGTGGTCGCTACATCGGTGTGGCGTGCCTGGTCCCTGGCAATGACAATGCCCTCGGCATTGGCGAGGTCACGCAAACCGCTGTCCTTCAAACTGTAGAACTGGTAGCAGTCAGCCCATTTCAGTTCTTTACGCACGAGCGTGTTCCACTGACGGCGGAACATCTCGCTGTCGCTCCGTGTCGCTGATGGGCGCGAAACCCTCGGGCCAAACAGGTAATAATCGTTGGGATATTTGAACACGCCAAGGTCTATCATGAACATGATGATCTTGGCGTTCAAGCCTACCTTGCCATCGTGCTTATTCTTCGACACCTCCGCACTGATGAACACCGACTGCTCTTTGACGTTGATGTCGGCGAGCTTCACATGAGTCAGCTCCTCGGGGCGGATAAACGTGTAGTATTCCATCATGCAGGCAAGGTAGAAATAAGGGTGCGCTTCACGCAGGTGCTGCTCCAGCTCGTGCAGCATCTGCGCAGTCAAAGGTTGACGTTTCTTGCCGGTCTCGGCTATGGTCTTGATTTTCTCGACTGGGTTGGTCGTGAGATACTGCTTCTCGATGAAGAACGTCGCCAGCGAGGCACACCACTGGCGATAGTTGTTGCGGGTGCGGGCGTTTGTCTCGCGATCCAAAAATATATAGTCGAGAAAATCGCTGACAAATGCCGTGTCGAACTGATAAACATAACGTATCGGCAACAGACGGCTGGCATTGTACTTGCGGAAGATGTTCAGGCGTGATGTGTACGCCTTGCGGGTCTTGTACTTCGGCATTCTTTCAACGTATGCCTCATATTTTTCAAGGGCATCCTCCAATAAAGTGTAGCTTCGGTTGGTCTCGGCGTTGATCCATGGCGACCACCCCGACCGTAAAAGTTTGGTCAGGCTCTCGATCATCTCGTTGGCGCGTTTGCGGCGCTCAGAGATTTTCACGATGTTGTCAAGGTGGAACTTCTTGCGGCGCATCGTGTCGGTGGCAGGGTCGTAGGCATAGAAGTCAACGTACCACTTCGGACCGGTGTGAAGTTTGGGGAAAGTGAATTTCAGAACCTCGCTAAGCGAGTTAAGTTTTTTTCGTGCTGCACACATTTTTTTTACATTCTTTGGCGTGAAGAATGCAAATGGTGAAACTTTCGATTTTTGCTACCGTCTATATAGCGTCTATGGTTTTCTAACCAATCAAGGGTAACTCGTTGCGGTGCAACTTGTTACCCTTGTTTTGGCGGAGAGGACAAGATTC
>CAMVPC010000065.1 GCA_947169265.1 uncultured Prevotellaceae bacterium | reverse complement strand
GGCCTCCAATGCTGTTTTTCGTCCATTATTGATTTTTATCGGACACTAATGATATGTTATTTATGTCGCTATGTCGAAAAAAGCGTGTGTGAAGGGGGGCGTCAGCCGAAGAGGTGGCGGAAGGCTTCGTCGACGCGGGCGGCCTCGATAATGTGGATTTTCAAAGACGAGGTGTTGAGGGCCTTGGTATTGCCGCGCGGCACGACGATGGTGTCGAAGCCCAGTTTTTGCGCTTCGCCGATGCGGCTGTCGATGCGTGTGACCTGGCGCAGCTCGCCGCTGAGTCCCACCTCGCCGGTGAAGCACACGCCGCGGTTGATAGCCATGTCGACGTTGCTCGAGAGGATAGCGCTGATGACAGCCAGGTCGAGGGCCGGGTCGTTGACCTTAATTCCGCCGGCGATATTGAGGAACACGTCTTTTTGTGCCAGCTTGAAGCCGGCTCGCTTTTCGAGGACGGCCAGTAGCATATTCATGCGGCGCGGGTCGAAGCCCGTGACCGAGCGTTGCGCCGTGCCGTAGGCCGCCGTGCTCACGAGGGCTTGCACCTCGATGAGGAAAGGTCGCGCGCCGTCGATGGTGACGCCGATGGCGGTTCCGCTGAGCGTCTCGGTGCCCTGCGAGAGCAGCATCTCGCTGGGGTTGGCGACCTCTCGCAGTCCGTTGTCGCGCATTTCGTATATGCCCATCTCGTTGGTGCTTCCAAATCGGTTTTTGATGGAGCGCAAGATGCGGTACAGGTAGTGGCGGTCGCCTTCGAATTGCAGCACGGCGTCGACGATGTGCTCGAGCACCTTGGGGCCGGCGATGCTTCCCTCCTTATTGATGTGGCCGATAAGGATGACGGGCACGTTGCTCGTCTTGGCGTAGCGCAGCAAAGCGGCGGCACACTCTCGCACCTGGCTCACACTACCGGCGGCGCTGTCGAGGGCGTCACTGGCGATGGTTTGGATGGAGTCGACGATAATCACGTCGGGTTTGTTGCCCTCGATAGATTCAAAGATGCGCTCAAGCGACGTTTCGCAAATGATATAGCACTCGCAGTCTATGCGCCCGCCTGCGATGCGGTCGGCGCGCATGCGCAGCTGTTGCGGACTTTCCTCGCCGCTGATATAGAGGACGCGTCGTGAGCGAATACGCAGCACGTTTTGCAGCGTGAGTGTGGACTTGCCTATGCCCGGCTCGCCGCCGATGAGCACGAGCGACCCCGGCACGAGACCGCCGCCCAGCACGCGGTTGAGCTCGTTGCTGGGGAGCTTGATGCGCGGCAGCTCCTCGGCTTCGATGGCCGATATTTTCACCGGTTGCGCTGTGTTGCGGTCGCCGGCGACGTGACCCAGAAACGAGGCTTTCCGCTTGGGTGCCACGGGCTCTTCGACCATGGTGTTCCACTCGCCGCATGCGGGACATTTGCCCACCCATTTGGCCGATTCGGCGCCGCAATTTTTGCAAAAATAAGCTGTCTTATTCTTCGTTGCCATGGTTGTCGTCGGGATTTTGCGCCGTCTTTTGGCGGATGAGTTTTTGTATCCTTGCCGCTTGCTCGTAGCGTTCTTTTTTCACAGCGCGCTCCATGATGGCCTGGAGTTCCTCCACTGTGCGGTCTTTGAGCTTGCGGGGGCGCCGCCGCTCCTCTTTCTCGGCCTGGTCGATGAGCGTGGAAATGTCGCAGCCGGTGGCGTCAATCACTTGCGGGGTGGTGTAGATAGGGGCGCCGGTGCGCATGGCCAGGGCCACGGCGTCGCTGGTGCGGCTGTCGATGCGTGTCTTTTGCCCGTCGGGGGCGGCAAACACCAGTTCGCTCATGAACATGCCGTCGGCAAAGCGGTTGATGAAGGCTTCCTCGAGGGTGATGCCGTGGGCGCGCATCAGAGCCACCATCAGGTCGTGGGTGATGGGGCGGGGCGGTTGTATGTCCTGCAGGCTCATGAAGATGGAATAGGCTTCGGCCTGCCCGATGACGACGGGGATGCGTCGAGGACCATCGGCCTCCTGGAGCACGAGCGCGTAAGCGTCGTTCGAGATTTGGTTATAACTGACGCCCACCACTTTCAGCGCTATTTTGCCTGTTTCGCTCATTGGCTGGTGGTAATGATGGCCGAGCCGTAACACAGGCGAGCGTCCTTGTCGTAGATGACGGCGAACTGCCCGGGCGCGATGCCCTGGATGTCGTCGGCGCTCTCGATGAGCCATTCGCTGCCGGCGACATGGCGCAGGGTGGCCGGGGTGAAACGTGGCGTGTGCCGGTTCTTGAATGTTATCTCCACGGGCGACTCGCCGGCCTGTGGCCACGGGTTGCCGCTGATGAAGTGCATCTCGTCGAGGTGGATAAGGCGCCCGTATTGCCGAGTGGTGCCGTAGCCTCCGCTCACGTAGATGACGTTGTCTCTCACGTTCTTCTTGACCACATACCACGGGCCGCCGCTCAGGCCCAGGCCCTTGCGTTGCCCTATGGTGTGGAACCAGTATCCGTGGTGCTCGCCCAGCTTGCGTCCCGTCTCAATCTCGATGATGGGACCTGTTTTCTCGCCCAGGTGGCGGCGGATGAAGTCGTTATAGTTGATTTGCCCCAGGAAGCAAATGCCCTGGCTGTCGCGGCGTTGCGCGTTGGGCAGGTTGGCCTCGAGGGCTATGCGTCGCACCTCGCTTTTGGGAAGCTCACCCAGCGGAAACATGAGGTGGGCGAGCTGGTCGCCGGTGATGCGCGCCAGGAAGTCGGTTTGGTCCTTGACGGGGTCGACGGCGGTCGCCAGGTACTTGACGCCGTCGACGACGGCCGTGGAGGCGTAGTGGCCGGTGGCGGTCATGTCGAACTCGTGTCCCCATCGTTGCTCGAAAAAGCCGAACTTGATAACGCGGTTGCACATGATGTCGGGGTTGGGCGTGAGGCCCGCCTTGACGGTGCGCAACGCGTATTCCATCACGTGGTCCCAGTATTCCTGGTGCAGGGTCACCACTTCGAGCGGCAGCCCATACTTGCGCGCGATGAGCTGGCACATCTCTATGTCCTCCTCGGCGCTGCAATCGCCCTCGTCGGTGTCCATGCCGATGCGTATGTAGAACAGGTGCAACTCGTGCTCGCCCTGTGTGGCGAGACGATGCACTACCACGGCGCTGTCGACGCCCCCCGAGATGAGAACAGCGATTTTCATCTTAAGCTTGCTCCAGAATTTCGTCCTCGTCGCGGTTGCGGTTGAGGTGCACGGCAATGAGATAATCGAGCGAAATCTTTCCCGGACCGGCCAGCAGCATGAACACGAAAATGCCCAGGAACATCACCGGATAGCCCGGCTCGAAGTTGAAAAGCTGGCCGGCGCCCGAGGCCGGAGAGACTAACGTCTCGGCATAGCACATGATGGCTATTGACGGAATGAGGGCCAGGCGGGTGAGCAGGCCCACCATGATGAGCACGGCACACAACAGCTCCAGGGCCACGATGACCCCAAGCAACGTGTCGCCTGCCGAGCCGGCAAGGTAGTCGAAGTGAATGACCTGACGAATGCCCAGCTGCAGGAACATCACGCCGGTGAATACCCTCAGGAACAGTCGTGAGAGGTTACTATAGGTGTGTCCCACACCCACATACATGAAGAGTTTTTTCCAAAAATCGGCCATAATGTGTGGAGAAGTTTCGTTAAAAGGCGTTTTTGATATCGTCGACCGTGATGTTCTTGTGGGTCACGGTGAGCTTGTTGTCGAGAATTATCAGGCACGGCATGTAGCGCACGTCGAGCTGGCCGGCGAGGTCCTTGTTGGCGCCCATCACCCACTTGGCGGCATAGTCGCGCGAATCTTTGTCCCATTGCTTGGCGGCCTCGCCGGTGACGATGTTCACCACCTTGAGATAACCGGCCTCGATGAGGTTGTTGACAATCACGTCGGTGTCGATGCGCATGCGCTCTATGTTGCTGTTGGTGGTGCCGTCGGTAATGATGAGCAACACCTGCGTCGTGTCGCTCTCGAGCTCGCTGAAGCGGTGCTTGTCGCCGTCAATGTCGGTAAAGGTGAAGTCGGTGATGCGCTCGCCCAGCTTGGTGGTGTTGATGCGCTTCACCTGGTCACGAAAGTGCTCGCGCACGTCTTTCTTGACGTTCTTGTTGTCGGCCACAGCCTGCGCGAAGGTCAGGTACAAATCGTCACGCATGCCGGTGGGTGTCACAAACAGCAGCAGCTCGGCCGCCTGGGCCAGCTTGAGGAAGTTGGCCTGCACGGCCTGCGACTTGAACATCAGGTCGCGCGCGCTCGCGATCGATAGGTTGGCGTTAGCGCCGGCCGCCATAATATTGAAATAGGTGTCCATGGCTTCGACCAGCAGACTGTCGGTGCCTGCGGCGAAGGGCTTCGTCAAGTCGCACTTGTCCCAAAAGTGCTGTACGCTGTAGTTGCATCGGCTCTCGAGCGTTTGGCACGTGTCGGGGGCGATGGGGTAGTCGAAAAGCGTGGTTTGCGCTGTGGCGGTTGTCGCCGTCCACATTGCCATGACGACTACTAAGAATTTTATGGTTGCTTTCATGAAAAGAATAAGCGAAAAGCTCGTTTAATGGTTTGCTTGCGAATTGGTTGTTGTGTCGACACGTCGTTAGCCTTCGTGCCAACGCTTTTTAGAAGAAATAAGTGGCGGTCACCTGCCAGGTGCGGCACTTGGCGCTGTGCTCGTCGAGCAGCCGCGTGCGGCACGTCTCGCCCACGCTGAAGTTGTAGCTGGCGTTGATTTGCAGCTTGTTGAACAGCTCGGCGCCCACGCCGGCATGGAGCACGACACTCACGGTGTTGTACTTCAGCTGGTTATCGCCAATGTTGTTGTGGCCGGCAAGGAACGAGAACGTGGGGCCCGCAAAGACGATGGGCGCGATGGTGTTCTCCACGCCGTTGAGGTTGCGGTACTTGAACTTGAGGTTGAGCGGCACGTCGATGTAGTGCAGGCGGCACACCTCGTCGCCCAGCCCCTGGGTGCTCCACACGCGGCGGTCGCCCATGTGCAGGCGGCCTTGCTTGAGGTTGTAGAGCAGCGAGGCGTCGAGACCGAAGCCCACGCCGGCTATCATCAGTTCGCCGGTGACGCCGCCCAGGGCGCCAAACATCTTGTCGGTGCCGAAAATGTCGGTTTGCTTGAAGTGAATCTCGTTGTAGTTGCCGCCCACGGTAACACCCCAGCGTGCGCTCGTTTGAGCCGAGGCTGGGCGCATGATAGCGGCCAATGTAATCAAAATCAGTATTTTAGCTATATTTTTCATTTTCTCGTTTATTTTGCAAATGCAAAACTAAAACTTTTTATTGGCATTGCCAACTGCGTGGCCGAAAATTTCGTGTTAAAAAAAGTCACTCCATTTTACCCACCGCCGCCGTGAGCGCCTCCCACAAGGGCTCGGCGGGCACCGGGGCCGTCACGTCGACCACCTTGCCGCTCACCGGATGCACGAAATGGATGTGGTGTGACTGCAGCGAGATGCCGCCGTCGGGGTTGCTGCGAGGCGCGCCATACTTGAGGTCACCCTTCACCGGGCAACCGATGTGGGCCAGCTGGGCACGTATCTGGTGTTTGCGTCCTGTGACGAGCTCCACCTCGAGCAGGCTGTAGCGGTCGCCGCGCGCGATGACGCGGTAGTGCAACTCGGCGCGTTTGGCGCCCTCGCGGGGACTGTCGGCAACGAGCGTGCGGTTAGTTGCCGTGGGTGACGGGTACAAGTAGTTGACCAGTGTGCCCTGCGGGCGTGACGGCTCGTTCTTGACGATGGCCCGGTAAGTCTTGCTCACCTCGCCGCGGCGAAACAGCTCGTTCATGCGCGAGAGGCCCTTGCTGGTGCGCGCAAACACGACCAGGCCGCACGTGGGCCGGTCGATGCGGTGCGTCACGCCGCAAAACACGTTACCCGGCTTGTTATATTTCTCCTTTATCCACCGCTTGAGCGTCTCCACCAGCGGCTCGTCGCCGGTGCTGTCGCCCTGCACGATTTCGCCGCACGCCTTATTGACCACAATTAAGTGGTTGTCTTCATATACTACTTCCATAAGAAAAGTGACGATGTGAATAGAATGCTGCAAAATTACTGCAAACCGAGCGCAACACAAAATGAAAAATCCATTTTTTCATTTTTGTTGCCGAGGTGCCGCGTAATTTCGCCCCCTCGGGCAACATTACTGCAAACCGAGCGCAACACAAAATGAAAAATCCATTTTTTCATTTTTGTTGCCGAGGTGCCGCGTAATTTCGCCCCCTCGGGCAACATTACTGCAAACCGAGCGCAACACACCTGTTTTCCGCACAGTTTGATTTGCAAAAAAATATCTCTTGAAAATCAGCAATATAGCGCAAAAAATTTGGTAAATTGTGGGGCTCACGCTA
>CAMVPC010000064.1 GCA_947169265.1 uncultured Prevotellaceae bacterium | reverse complement strand
GCTCCACTTTTTTATATCGACTGGCTTATATATCCCGATTTTTATCTAAATTTGCGGTAACAAACCTACCTGTTGAACCAAATTCATACCTCATGATACTTTACAAGGCCAATATCATCTTCACCCGCGAGAAAGATAGTTTTGACATCATCGAGAACGGATATGTCGCCGTCGACAACGGACGCGTCGTGGGAGTCTCGACCGACCCGGGCACGTGGGACCGTTACGATGAAATCATCGACTACGGCGACCGCCTGCTCATCCCCGCCATGAACGACATGCACGTGCACGCGCCGCAATACCGCAACCAGGCCATCGCCATGGACCTCGAGCTGCTGCCGTGGCTCAATAACTACACGTTCCCCGAGGAAGCGAAATATGCCAGCGTCGAATATGCCGAGCGCATGTACCGCCGTTTCGTGCACGACTTGTGGCGATTCGGCACCATGCGCACCGTGGCCTTCGCCACCATCCACCTCGAGAGCACGCGCCTGCTCATGAACCTGTTCAGCGAGGCCGGCATGGGCGCCCTCGTGGGAAAGGTCGACATGGACCGCAACGCCATCGACGCCCTCCACGAGAGCGTCATCCAGGCCGTGGCCAAGAACGAGGCGCTCATTGCCGAGTGGAACGACCCCAACGGCCTCGTGAGGCCCATCATCACACCACGCTTCATCCCCTCGTGCTCGCCACAAATGCTGCGGGCCTGCGGCGAGCTGGCCTGGCGCTATCGACTGCCCGTGCAGTCCCACCTGTCGGAGAACGCGAGCGAAATCGCCTGGGTGCGCGAACTTGAGCCCGAGAGCAAGAACTATGGCGACGCCTACGACCGCTACGGCCTCTTCGGGCAAACGCCCACCATCATGGCACACTGTGTGTACACGGCGGGCGACGAACTGGAGCTGATGAGCCACCGCAACGTGATGGTGGCGCACTGCCCCACGTCGAACCTGAACCTGAGCAGCGGCATGGCACCCATTCGCACGTTCCTCGACAAGGGCGTGAAAGTGGGCCTGGGCAGCGACATCAGCGGCGGACACGACCTGAGCATCCTGCGCATGATGGTATACGCCATCCAGGTGAGCAAGATGTATTACAGCCGCGACAAGAGCAAGCGCTTCCTGTCGCTCTCCGAGGCCTTTTGGCTCGCCACCAAGTCGGCCGGCAGCTTCTTTGGACGCGTGGGCAGCTTCGAGCCCGGCTACGAGTTTGACGCCCTCGTCATTGACGACAGCGACCTCAACCACGACAACTACTCGCTCACCAACCGCCTCGAGCGATTCATCTACCTGGGCGACGACCGCCACATTGTGGCGCGATACTGCCGCGGCCGCGAAATCCCCGAGCCGCGCGTCCTCGACTAAGCCGTCCCGCTTCCATTCGTCGAGTGCCCAACAACTTGTGGTTTATCGTGACTATTTTTGTTATTAATAGTTAAATATTATTAAATTTACATAATAATACTGATTGTTTTCTCTACATTATATAAAAAACGTTGTGCGATAACGAAAAAAGCATTACTTTTGCAGCGCAATTCGTTCGAGAGGGGGCAAGACAGCTTCCTCATTTTTTATAAAAATCGCAGTCAAACGCAAAAAACGATACAGTAACCGCAATGATCGACAAGCAAAAAATGACCCAAGTCGTCGAAGAGGCGCTCGCCGGCAGCCCGCTCTTCCTCGTGGAGCTGAAAATAAGCCGCGACAACGTGGTGGACGTGGCCATCGACAGCATGGAAGGCGTCACCATCGACGACTGCGTGCGCGTCAACGACGCCGTGCTCGACGCCTTCGACCGCGACGTGGAAGACTTCGAGCTCACCGTGGGCTCCTACAGCATCAGCGACCCGCTGCTGGTCAAGCGGCAGTATGACAAAAACATGGGTGGCGAGGTGGAAGTGCTCACCGGCGACGGCAAGAAGCTGCGCGGCACGCTCACCGCGGCTACCGACGACACCTTCACCGTCACCGTCGAGGAAAAGGTGAAAGTCGAGGGCAAGAAACGCCCCCAGCTGGTGTCGACGCCGGTCACCCTGCGATATGACGAAATAAAATATACTAAAAATATCATCAAGATTTAAGAAACTACAAATCATGGCTAAGAGAGTTGAAGCGGTCGATATGGCCGACAGGTTTGCCGAGTTTAAAGAGTTGAAGAACATCGACAAGACCACGATGATTAGCGTGCTCGAGGAATCGTTCCGCAGCGTCATCGCTAAGATGTTTGGCTCTGACGAGAACTTTGACGTCATCATGAACCCCGACAAGGGCGACTGCGAAATCTACCAAAACCTTGAGGTGGTGCCCGACGGAGAGGTCACCAACCCCAACCAGCAAATAGGACTCACCGACGCGCGCAACGACGAGGTGAGCCCCGACCCCGACTGCGAAGTGGGCGAGGAACACACCCGCAAAATCGACTTCGCCTCATTTGGACGACGCGCCATCCTTAACCTGCGCCAAACACTGGCCAGCAAGATTCTCGACCTGCAGAAGGATGCTATCTACACCAAGTTCAAGGAACTCGAAGGCGAGCTCGTTACCGGCGAGGTGTACCAGGTGTGGAAACGCGAAGTGCTCCTGCTCGACGACGAGAAGAACGAGCTCATCCTGCCCAAGGAACAGCAAATCCCTAACGATATATACCGCAAGGGCGAGACCGTGCGCGCCATCATCCACAACGTCGACAACAAGAACAACAACCCCAAGATTATCGTCTCGCGCACCAGCGACGCCTTCCTCAAAAAACTTTTTGAGCTTGAGGTGCCCGAAATTCACGACGGACTCATCGTGGTGCGCGCCGTGGCACGCGTGCCCGGCGAGCGCGCCAAGATTGCCGTCGAGAGCTACGACGACCGCATCGACCCCGTGGGCGCATGCGTGGGCGTGAAAGGCTCGCGCATACACGGCATCGTGCGCGAACTGCGCAACGAGAACATCGACGTGATTAACTACACGTCAAACCCGCAACTCTTCATCCAGCGCGCCTTGAGCCCCGCCAAGATTTCGTCGATTCGCCTCGACGAGGAAACCAAGCACGCCGAGGTGTTCCTGCGCCCCGAGGAGGTATCGCTCGCCATCGGCAAGAGCGGCCTCAACATCAAGCTCGCCTCGATGCTTGTGGGATATGAGATTGACGTGTATCGCGACCTCGAGACCGCTACCGAGGAGGATATCTACCTCGACGAGTTCAACGACGAAATCGACGAGTGGATTATCGAGGCGCTCAAGAACATAGGCTGCGCCACCGCCAAGGCCGTGCTGCGCATGCCGCGCGAGGAAATCATCGAGAAGGCCGACCTCGAAGAAGACACCGTCGACGCCGTTCTCGAAGTGCTACGCGCCGAGTTTGAAGAATAACGACGTTCTCCATCAGCTAACCTCACACTTCACACTTAAAACTCTTAACTCTTAACACTTACTCTTTCTCTATGCGAATTAAACTTAGCAAAGTACTTAACGACCTCAACGTGGGATTGCAAACCATCCAAGATTTTTTGACCAAGAAAAAAATCGACGTGGACACCAGCAACCCCAACACGCGCATTGAAGAAGACCTCTACCACATCCTTGTCAAGGAATTCAAGCCCGACATGGAGCAAAAAATCTTATCGGACTCCTTCACCAACGAGCGACAAAAGGCCAAAATCGCCGCCGACGCCGCCAAGGAGGACACCAAACGCAACGTGGAGGAAATCAAAATCGAGGTGAATAAGCCCAAGGTCGTGGGTAAAATCGACCTCTCCAACCCCGGCAAGCCCGTCATCGTGGAAGAGACCGACACCCCGCAAACCGAGGCGACCGCGCTTGACGAAGTCGCGCCCGACACTGCCGCGCCGCAAACCGACGCGACACCCGTCGCACCCGCACATGACGAAATCAAGCAAGAAGCCGAGCCCGCCATCGTTGAAGAGCCACAGGCCACTCTCGACAAAGAAGAAGTGACTACCGACGCGCCGCAACCGGTCGTGCCCGAGCCCCAACCCGAACAAGAACCCGCACAGCCACAACACCAAGAGAAAGAGGAAACCCCCGAGCCCCAACCCGAACAAGAACCCGCACAACAAGAGGCCCCGCAAGAGAAAGCCGAAGAGGCACCCGCCGACGAGAACACCGACAAGAAAGAGCCCGAAATATTCACCACAGGCACTCCCGTGCTCAAAAACACCATCAACGTGGTGGGTAAAATCGACCTGGCGGCCATCAACCAGTCGACGCGACCCAAAAAGAAATCGAAAGAAGAGCGACGCAAGGAACGCATCGACAAGGAAAAGGCACGTGCCACCGAGGGCAAGAAAAAACGCAAGCGCATAGGTAAGGAAAAAGTCGACATCGAAAAGAGCGCCGCACAAATCCCGGCCCAGCCCGCGCCCAAGAAAAACGCCGCGCCCGCCACCGAGACCAGCGCCAAGAAAAAGGACAAGAAAAAACGTCCCTTTAAGGCCGAGGTCAACGACGAAGACGTGCAACGCCAGGTGAAAGAGACGCTCGCGCGACTCACCACCAAGGTGCAAAAGAAGAGCGCCAAGTGGAGAAAAGAGAAACGCGACGCCGTGCGTGAGGAAATTGCCGAACAAGCCGCCGAACAAGCCGCCGAACAACGCACGCTCAAGCTCACCGAATTTGTTACCGCCAACGACTTGGCGGCCATGATGAACGTGCCCGTCAACAAGGTCATCGGCACTTGCATGAACCTGGGCGTGATGGTTTCCATCAACCAGCGGCTCGACGCCGAGACCATCAATATCGTGGCCGAGGAATTCGGCTTTAAAACAGAATATGAGAGCGCCGACGTCGCCGAGGCCATCCACGAGGAAGAAGACGCCCCCGAAGATCTCGAGGCACGTCCGCCCGTGGTCACCGTCATGGGACACGTCGACCACGGTAAAACCTCGCTGCTCGACTACATTCGCAAGAGTAACGTCATCGCGGGCGAGGCCGGCGGTATCACGCAGCACATCGGTGCCTACAACGTGAAGCTGCCCAACGGCCGACGCATCACCTTCCTCGACACGCCGGGCCATGAGGCCTTCACCGCCATGCGTGCCCGCGGAGCCAAGGTGACCGACATCGTCATCGTCATCGTGGCCGCCGACGACAACGTCATGCCGCAAACCGTCGAGGCCCTCAACCACGCCAGCGCCGCCGGCGTGCCCATCGTCTTCGCCATCAACAAGATTGACAAGGACGGCGCTAACCCCGACAAAATCAAGGAAGAGCTGGCCAACATGAACTACCTCGTCGAGGAATGGGGCGGTAAATACCAGAGCCAGGACATCAGCGCCAAGAAAGGCATCGGCGTGGAAGAACTCATGGACAAGGTGATTCTCGAGGCCGACCTGCTCGACCTCAAGGCCAATCCCAACCGCAAGGCAACCGGCTCGATTATCGAGTCGTCGCTCGACAAGGGACGCGGATATGTGGCCACCGTCCTCGTTGACAACGGCACACTCCATGTGGGCGACATTGTGCTCGCCGGTACCCACTACGGCAAGGTCAAGGCCATGTTCAACGAGCGCAACCAGCGCATCAAGGAGGCCGGACCCTCGTCGCCCGCGCTCATCCTGGGACTCAACGGCGCTCCCACCGCCGGCGACAAGTTCAACGTCATGGACACCGACCAGGAAGCGCGCCAAATCGCCAACAAGCGCGAACAGTTGCAACGTGAGTTGGGATTGCGCACCCAAAAACGTGTCACGCTCGAAGACATCGGCCGCCGTCGCGCGCTCGGCGACTTCCACGAGCTCAACATCATCGTCAAGGGCGACGTGGACGGCTCAATCGAGGCCCTCAGCGACTCGCTCATCAAGCTGTCGACGCCCGAGGTGCAGGTCAACGTTATCCACAAGGCCGTGGGCGCCATCAGCGAGAGCGACGTGACGCTCGCCGCCGCCAGCGACGCTTACATCGTGGGCTTCCAGGTGCGACCCAGCGTCGACGCCAAGCGCCTCGCCGCGCAAGAGGGTGTCGACATCCGCATCTACTCCATCATCTACGACGCCATCGAGGAAGTCAAGAGCGCCATGGAAGGCATGCTCTCGCCCGACATCAAAGAGGAAGTCATCGGCAGCGCCGAGGTCAAGGAAGTGTACCACATTAGCAAGGTGGGCACCATCGCCGGAGCGCTCGTGCGCGAAGGAAAGCTGCGCAGGCCCTGCCGCGTGCGCGTCATTCGCGACGGCATCGTCATCTTCACCGGCAACTTGGGCTCGCTCAAGCGCTTCAAGGACGACGCCAAGGAAGTCGCCACAGGCTTCGAGTGCGGCTTCTCCATCCAGAGCTACAACGATTTGCAGGTAGGCGACATCGTCGAGGCCTTCGAGGAAATCGAAGTCGCCAAGACCCTGTAACCTCCCCCACCCCCATAGCACCCAAAAGTGGGTGTGTCATAATTCAGTTATGGCTCACCCTCTTTGCAAATCAACCGCCT
>CAMVPC010000063.1 GCA_947169265.1 uncultured Prevotellaceae bacterium | reverse complement strand
TTGCTGATATTCAGTAGCCGCTATCTGATGGCAGAAAAAAGTGCCGAAGTCAGGAGGATGCGAATCGCAACGAAACGCATCCTCTCTCATTTATATCCTAATCGCGTCGATTAGTCCACCGGAATGTCCTTATTCACATTCTTGCTGCCGACGAGAGCATAGAAGCACAAATAAGCGAGTCCCAACAAGGGCACCACATATGATGCCATGTAGCCCATCGACGTGTCGGCGATACCATTTTGAATTAACGGCAACACACCGCCGCCCACGACCATCATCATGAATATACCGCTGGCCGAAGCCGTATATTTGCCCAAGCCCTCGGTGGCCAGGTTGAAAATACAGCTCCACATGACCGACGTGCAAAGTCCGCACAGGACGAGCAACAGCGCACTCACCGGCACCACCTGCATTTCAAAGCCGCTACCGGTAAACAGCGGCATGCGGGTAGTATTTTCCTTGCCAATGAGCATGGCGGCAAGAATAAGCGCCATTCCCACAATGGTAACCACTATCATCATGGTGCGACTCGACACCTTGCCGGCAATGGCGCCGCCTATAATGCGGCCCACGAGCATCAGCAGCCAGTAAGTGCCGGCCACAAAGCCACCAATCACCGCGGCATTGGCAATGGACGTGGTCCATGCGCTCTTGGCGACATCGGCTTCGCTGATATAGAAATTGAGCGTGCCGGGAATACCCACTTCCACACCCACATAGATGAATACGCCTATCGCGCCGAGCACAAAGTGGCGGAAGTTCCACGCCGAGTGCTCGAGCTTGGTAGCCGCAGTGACCTTCGAGACCTGCGGGTCGCGAATGGGCACGAAAACCAGCACGAGGAACGAGGCCATGAACACCGCCATGGCAATGTAAAGCACCAGGTTCACATCAACAAAGTCGGTTTTATCAGTCACTTGGCCAATGAGCGCACCCACAAACATGGGCGTGAGCGTTCCGGCAAGTGAGTTGAACGTACCGCCAATCATGTTAAGCTGGTTGCCGCGCTTGCCGCCGCCACCCAGCAGGTTGAGCATGGGATTGACCACGGTGTTGAGCAAGCACACCGACATACCGGCCACAAAAGCGCCAATGAGATAAATCACATTGTCGGAATAACCCTCAAGCGCCTCAACACCCGAAATAAACTGAATGAGCATACCCACGAAGCCCAAGCCGATACCGGCCAGCGCCGTCTTCTTGTATCCTATCCGTGTGAGCATCTTGCCTGCGGGGATTCCCATGAACAAGTAAGCCAAGAAGTTCATGAAGTTACCCAGCATTGCCAGGAAGTTAGAACCTCCCACCTCGGGGTCATTCTTCATCACCACACCGATGGGAGCCGCCAGATTGGTCACAAACGCAATCATGGCGTAGAGGAACATCATCGTCACGATGGCGATGATTGAGCCGTTTTGTTTTTGGTTCTGTGTCATTGTGTAAGCAATTTAGTTATTTTATTTGATTGAAATTTCAATATTCGCGGGGACCGAAGATGTCGGTGCCGATGCGCACCATCGTCGCGCCGTGTTTCACGGCCAGTGGCCAGTCCTCGCTCATACCCATGCTCAGCTGGTCGAAGGCCGGAAATTGCAGCTGGTCCCGCATCTGCACGAAAGTGTTTTGAGCCAGCGCGAACTCGCGGGCCACTTGCTCCATGTCGCTGGTGAACGTGGCCATGGTCATCACGCCGCGCACCCGCACGTGACTCAACTCGTCGAGCAATTGCGGCGTGATGTCGCGCAAAGCCTCGTCGGGGGCAAAACCGCTCTTGGTCATTTCTTGCGCCACATGCAACTCAATGAGCACGTCGACGGTGCGACCAATGCGTGCGGCCTCCTTGTCGATGAGGCGCAACAACTCCACACTGTGCACACTGTGAATCATTGTCACGTGGGGCAAAAGTTGGCGAACCTTGTTACGCTGCAGGTGACCGATAAAATGCCATTCCACATCGGGCGGCAGCTGCGGCGCCTTGGCCACAAGCTCCTGCACGCGATTCTCACCGAAAAGCCGCTGGCCGGCATCGTAAGCCTCACGCAGGCGCTCCACCGGGTGAAACTTCGACACCGCCACGAGCCTCACGTCCTGTGGCATCTTCGCCGCAATGGTTTCAATATTCTGCGCTATCGTTGACATATCAGGGGGGTCATTCGGTCTTGCGGGCGGCCTTATCGGCCAACGTCTCGGTCAAGTTTGCCGTGAACACGTCCATCAACGGCGTTTCAACCACAGCGGCCACCTCATAGTCAAAAGTGGTGCCCTCCATACCTTTCTCAAACGTCTCGAGAGCCTCTTTCAGCGTACTGGCCTGCACAAGTGCGGCGCTGGCCGTCTTCTTTTCGGCCGCCGTTTTTTCGTCGATGGTTATCATGTTGATTTTCACACGGTACCAGCGGTCGCCACCCTCATGGAAAAAGATGTCGTCGTAGCGCACTTTCTTCACGGCAGCCACGGCAAATTCTCCGGCGGTCACAAAGGGTGCCATCTCCTCGGTGATGCGTGCCTCGGCCTCGGTAAACGAGAGGGCATCGACCAAATAAGGTTCGGTTACAGTTTTTTGCGCACCGGTCTCGAGGGTGCGATCATACTTGACTTTAGTCTCAAAATAAGTTGCCATAAAAACAATAATGTCTATAATATCTTTGATAATAATCTACCATTGTACGCACGGTACAAATGAAACGCAAAGTTAGCGCAATTTGCCCGAATTACAAAATTCAGCAACCACATTTTAATCACATTATTCAATTAACCATTCCTCCTCACGCACATATCACCTCAGCGCCATATTATTGGTAGTAGTTAATAAACACCAATACTTAAGGGTCACCCGCAAAAACCTGTGTAAATCCTTTTTTAGTGGTCACATGATGGTTTTGTTCAGTTGACGTGGCGAAGGTGGACATCGCGGAGCGATGGCAATGTGTTACGCACACCGACAAGTCTGCCGACTTGTCTATCCACCGCCGCAATGTTGTCTGGCAATTATCAACCTTGTGCTTTGCCTATTAACACACAGGGCATTTTGCGGGTGAGCCATAATTCAAATTATTTATTTCATTGACTCATAACCATTGTCGATAGTGGTGTCGCGGACAGCTGAAATTACGACGCTGCCATTGATGATATATGGGAAAGGAGGCCACTGATTCGATGAAATAGAGAAAAGGTCGTTCTTATATTCCTCCATCTCTATGAGATAGGGATGTTCAAGCCATGGACTAGCTTCATCAATTCGATACCCTCTTCTTTCCAAAACACTTTTCAACTCATTATAAAATGCAGTCTGTATTATAATCTTCTCAATATCTTTGTGTTGCAAATTCACACCAGGGGTATCCCAGTTCGAGTGTGCTTTTGCATATTCTCCAGTTATTTCTATAGTGTGGTCAGCCCACTCTTCAATCATATATTTGATATCTATATTATTAGGGCAACCATAGTGAGAAAACACAGTGTCTATGGTTTGTTCAAAAACGCGAATACCATTCTCCGTATTCAGCGCGAAATAGGGCTTGTTTTTGGATTTTATACCTATCCCCTTTGAGCAATCAATTCTAAAAGAAACCTTTGACATGTTCTCTTCATTCACGATTGTTGCATGGATAGATAGCACGGACAAAGAGTCCCCATTTTTAAGAAAGTATTCTTTGGCGGGCCAAGGTAATTGCATTGGCCAATCCTTCGATGCCAACTCATAAACGTTGGTAGTATTGTTCGCTTTTTCTTGAGCATTTACAGCCTCTTGCCTATCGCAACAAACTAAGAGCACAAAGAGGGCTAGAAATACATAAGTTTGCAATCCTTTATTCATTGTTTTATTAACATCATATATGTAGTTAAACAACTATTACTTAATTCCCCAATAATATGTTTCTGTATTGTATCTTTTTCCTGCGGCAAATTTATAAATCAGTACATCTAAATGTCCCGAAACGCCACCGCTAAAACCCGTTTGGAAAATAACACCATAAGCAGCTTTTCCTTTTGGCAAGCATTTATACTGTCCCCATTGCTCGTTTAAAAAACTACTCATCTTGGCAGCGTTAATGAAATAATAATTACCCTCTCCACCCAGATAAGTTACACCATGTATTTCAGGAATTTTAAAACCAGCTCTATTTAGTGCGTCACTTAATCTTGCGGCGCATGGGTGTTGAAAATTATCTGGGTCGGCCGCGGCCCAATCGGCAAGAGGTCCACGCCGGCATTGGTGATGCCCAACGAGGTGCCGCCGGTGAATGCCGCTGCCGCAATGCCCACAACGGCCCCAAGCAATGTTTTCCAATGCTTCGAGAACCAGGAGTAGCCCGAGGGGTCGGTCAGCGAAAGGGGGTTGTCGAGGCAGTAGAGGTTGCGGTTGAGGCCCATGGCGAAGTCGGGCAGCTGCATGAGTGGGTCGGGCGAAAGGAAACGCCCCAGCACGGGGTCGTAGATGCGCCCGTCCATGTTTACCATATCGAAGAGGTCGATGTGCTCATGGCCCGTGAAGCCCCGGTCGTGGAGAGGCGTGGCATCGGCAAGCGCGGGATAGTACTCCCACGTGGCCGGGTCGCGCCGCCGCCCCCATGCATCGTAACTCAGTTCCTGCGCGTCAAAGACGACGACAACAAGCAGTAACCTATATGTGGATTCCTCATTCATTTCAGTAATTTAATGTGAATTGTTTTGGGCTTGTCTTATCATAGTGATACCCACAACTCCCGACACGAAATAGTCGTGTGGAGGCACCTCTATGGGCAAATAAGACGAAATGCCTTCGATAAAGCCATCCCTTTCTATGGGAATGGGACATTGGACGATATGCGACAACTCGTTGTCGCGGATACGATATCCGTATTCTTCAAAATACCTTTCAAATGTATGCTCTAAAGACGATGTCCTGACGATTTCGTTAAAGTCATCATAATATAGTGTATCGTTTTTTACCTCAGTATGAAGTTTATAATACTCATCATTAATCTCTATGGCTGACTTGTCCCATTCGTCAATTTGATAGGAGAAATGGAGCATTAAAGGGCGTTTGTGCTTCGTGAATATAGAATCCATGATTTCTTTAGCCCAATTTGTCATCTGCGTCTCGTCCAAGAGAAAATAGGCGGCACCAGCCTTCTCGGGTTTGTCGAATGTGAGCCATTCTCGCTCTCCATTCTTAAAATTAATAACCATTTTATTCCCCCCGTCACGCAATTCAAGATTTACATAAAGTGTGGATATTGAATCCCCCTTTTTCACGTAATAGACCTCCGCGGTTCTTTGGTCGTTATGTGACGAAAAAGACAGCGGCTCGCACACAATCACCATCTCTTTTGCGGTTTCTCTCGACGAGCACCCCAAGCCCACTAAAGCCAAGGAAACGATCAATATATTGGATAATATTTTCATAGAAAACATATTATTTAAATGGCCAATACTTAAATGGCCAATAATAAGTTGGCTTATTTTCATACTTGGCTTGAGCCGGTTGATGTTTAAAAATCACATCCATGTGACCCGTTATTCCACCAGAGAATCCATCTTGACAGAATATTCCAAAAGGAACAGCACCATCTTTCTTTACACATTGGCCTAGTTTTATGTTTAGATATTCTTTCATTTCATCAGCACGAATAAAGTAACGAACACCATCACCTCCCACATAGGCACCACTCACATCATCAATTGTAAATCCTGCCTTATTTAAAGCATAGCTCAATTTTGCAGCACAAGCATGCTGATAGTATTTAGGATACTTTTTCTCATTTTTCCCAATATCACCTTTAATATAATCGGTATAAAAATCCAATGGCTCAACACTTGCAACATCGTGATAATAATGCCATATTTCTCGAATGTCCAATAGTGTCATTGTCCAGCGGTGGGCCACGTCGTTGAAGAGGTATGAGAAAGAGGCGGTGAGGGCACCGTTGGCGAACTTGCCGCCGCCTATCTCGGCCACTGTGCCGCCCGCAATGGCCATGATGGCCAACTCGCCCGGCTCGCCTATCGAGCGGCCATAGCGGCTGATGGCATAGCCGCCCAAACAGTTCACCACGCCCGTCATCGCCCCATGGAAGATGTTGCCGCCCTGCAAGCCGCTCATGGTGGCATCGATGATGACGTGCTTGAACAGGCGCTCCCCGAGGCCGCCGGCGCCGGCCGCATAGTTCAGTACGCCCAGCGCGCCGCCTATAAGTCCTCCCGTGATGGTGGACTTCACCGTCTGCCACAAGTTGGAGCCGTTGAGAATCGAGCCCACCAACGCGCCCGAGGCTCCCCCGATGGCCCCGCTCACCATCGCGGCCACCGCCGCGTTGGTGATGCCTAACGAGGTGCCGCCCGTGAACACGGCGGCGGCGATGCCCACCGCGGCGCCGAGCAGCGACTTCCAGCTTCGCGAGAACCAAGAGTAGCCGGAGGAGTCGGTCAGCGAAAGGGGGTTGTCGAGGCAGTAGAGGTAGCGGTTGAGGCCCATGGCGAAGTCGGGCAGCTGCATGAGCGGGTCGGGCGAGAGGAAACGTCCGAGGACGGGGTCATAGATGCGCCCGTCCATGTTCACCATGTCGAAGAGGTCGATGTGCTCGTGGCCGGTGAAGCCGCGGTCGTGGCGCGGCGCGGCGTCGGCAAGCTCGGGATAGTACTCCCACGTCGCAGGGTCGCGCCGCCGCCCCCACGCGTCGTAGCTTAGCTCCTGCACCAGTGCCCCCTGCGCGTCGAGATAGCCCACCACCGAACAGAATGATATCCAAAATGTTGCATTATAGCTCATTTATTTTTCCTGTTTTCCGCAATGGGACACGCCAATTAGTTTTGGACTATTTTGACGA
>CAMVPC010000062.1 GCA_947169265.1 uncultured Prevotellaceae bacterium | reverse complement strand
GTGGGGTTTCGTTCAAGTCAAGGCCGCTGGCCTTGGCACGCCTTCGGCGTTACTCTCTACGTACTCGAAGCCCGGAGCTCGGAGTTCGCGGCTCAAAGCTCGCGGCTCTGTGGCTCGGGACTCGCGGCTTGTGGCTTGGTGGCTCGAAGCTGTTTTGGGATGGGTGAGAAAGCGGGGCGTGCCGTCTATTTCGGCGCGCCCCGCAAAAAAGGGAGGTTTAGTTATGAAAAAACTTGTTTATTTGATTACTTTCACGGTGTTGGTGGTACCGTCGCTCATGCGGGTGACCTTGATGTTGACGCCGTCGAACGGGGTGCTCGAGACGACGCCCTGGGCGTTGACATACTTGACGCTCTCGACGCCGCCGGCCTTAACGTCGGTGATGGCGGTGCGGGTGCTGGACTTAACCCACATTTGGACCGAGGCGCTCACGGGAGCGGTTGCTGCATTGTCGCTGGCGACAGTGGCGGTGATGGTCACGGGGAAGTAGTCGAAGTGGTCGTTGTCGCTGGGAGCCTGGTTGATACCGTTCCTGATGGCGTATCCGTCAAATTCCATACCGGTCACGAGGCCGCTCTCGTCGACAGTGGCGATGTGCTCGTCGCTGCTGGTCCAGATGATTTCACCTTCGGCGCCTTCGGGTTCGATGGTTACAATCTCAAGTTGGAAGGTCGCGCCGGGGAGCAGAGCCACCTCGTCTTCGTCGGTGACGTTGAGGGTGATAGCGGTGGGAGTGTAGGGCTTGATGTCGAGCCACACGATTTCGCTCTCGTGGCTCTCGCCGCCGCCCTCGTAAATCGCCTTGACGCCAATCTTGTTCCAGCTGTCAAGGTCATCGCTGTAGATATAGACCTGCGTGGTGGCGCCGGGGAAGATGTCCCATTCGTCGGTGAAGCTGTAAGGAATGATGCTCATGTCCTCGTCGAGTTTCTCATAGAGGTCGGCGCTGAGCGTGAACGGAGAGACTTCGCCCTCGATGTCCTTGTAGATTTGATAGTAGAGTTTGCTGGTGAGTAGCGTCTCGCCTTCGGTGCCCACGGTGGGAATCGAGAACGTGAAATAGTGTCCATATTGGTTCTCCACGAAGTCTTCTGTCTCGGGGTCGGCCGGTGTGGCGGGTGTCTCTAATACTTTGGTAATCACCACGTCGGTAAAGATGACATATCCGCTGAGCGAAGAGGCCGCGCTGGTGAGCAGGATGTAGTGAGAAGTCGTCATCTCGTTCTCGTCGGCATTCATCGTGAAGGTGACATCGCTCACGCTGCCGTCGTAGCCCACAAAGTAGAAGTCGTACTGGTTGGCGTAGGTGCCCATGAATTGGTCGGTAGCCACAGTGATGGTGTTGCCGCTACGGGTACCCTTCACCCAAGCGCTGGCCATGCCCGAAACCACGGCGCTGCCGAGGCCCTGGATATACACATCGTTGCCGTCGAAGCCTATATTAACCGGGAAGGATTTGGCCTCACCGCTCGAATAGTCATTATAGTTGAAAGTCCACTCTTCGGTGACCAGGCCTGCGGGAGGCGTGACCACCTGAGGAGCTTCAGATTCCTCTTCGCTAATGGTAATCACAAGGTTAGAGCCGGTATTCCACATATAAGCGTTTTCTCCGTCAGTTTGATATTCGCCGATATAGGGAGTGACTTGTGTGAGCGTGCGTGCACTCGCATCATAAGTAAACTCAATGTCGATGATATTTGATTGGTTTTCGTCAAGACCAACTATGTATTCATCGCCATAGTCATCACTACCCACAAACCTGGAATCAAAAATGACTTGAGTGCCATTAATGGTTCCCTTAATCCATGCTGAGGAGAAGTAGTAGGCAAGACCTTGTAAGTAGATGTCGTTACCATCAATAGCAGCTTTAATTTTCAATTTAGAGATGTTGCTTGTTGAAGAACTGCCATAGGTGCCGGTAATCGTGCAATCATAAAGTTTTGCACTTGAGGGCGGTGTGGCGACGCTGTTAACAATAGCTTTTGCTGGGGCCTTGAAAGCTTTGCTCATATTGGTAATACGCTCAATTTTAGTCCCTTGCTTGGCCAATGCGACTTTAGATGTAGGCAATTGGCTGACAGGTGCCTTTTGGGCGAAAGCTGCCACAGCGAACAGCATCACGACTGCCAATAAAGAAGTAATTTTTCTCATAAATAAATTTATTTATAATTAATAATGTGCCACTTGCTGCGGCCAGCGCCGCGGCGCGTGGCGTTAACTATCCACTTAAAAGGTGTTGAAAATGCATATAAATATCATTTTCGGTGCAAATTTAAACAATAAAAATGAAATTTACAACTAATTGGCAAAATTTTACCACAAATCTTTAATTTTTTACAGCGAAAAACGGAATATTAATGCGTGGTTTTTGTGATGAGGCTGGGCGAGGGGGTCGCCTTCGGCGACGGTGATGACCGCAGGCGGGAGCCTCCAGTGGCTTAGGCTTTCTCGCTGCGCTCGAATAGCCTATTCCACTGGTTACTCAGCGGGCACCCTCCGGGTGCTCATCGCTCGAAACTCGATGCTCATAGCTCGGAGCTTAGTGCTCGTTGCTGTTTTTCCGTTTGTGACCCCCTTCGGGGCTCGTGGTGAGAGTGGGTCACAGTCCCCACGCCCCGCAGGCCTTCGGCGTTACTCTCTACGCACTCGGGGCTCGTGGTGAGAGTGGGTCACAGTCCCCACGCCCTGCAGGCCTTCGGCGTTACTCTCTACGCACTCGCGGCTCGGGACTCGCGGCTTGTGGCTTGGTGGCTCGAAGCTCAAAGTTCGAGGCTCAAAGCCGTTGGATGTGCTAAAAAACAATAAAAAGCGGGGTGGAGGGGGTGAATGTGGGAAATAAGTGCTACTTTTGCAATTCAAATACTCATTAAAGCAAATTAACGATGAAATTCAAGACTTTATTGATGCTTTTGGTGCTCGCGCTGATGGGCACGAGCACCGTGAGCGCCGCGCAAGACGACGATGATGCCGCGCTGCGCCTTAAAATCCACAACGCCGTGATGGGTGTGTATAACAAGTATCTGGAGCAGGACCCAAACGATTATAACACGCTTTTCCAGCGCGCCAGCCAGCTCTATAACATGGGTTACCTGGCCGACGCGAAGGCTGATATCGACCGTGCCATCGAGTTGACGCCGGCCAAGGAGAAGGAGCTGCGCTGTGACGAGCTCGTGCTGCGCGCGCTCATCAACGACGACAACGGCGACCTGCAGGCCGAACTCGACGACCTCAAGCAGGCCATCGAGCTGAACAGCCAGTCGCAGGCCACCATCGGTTTGCTGGCGCGCTTGAGCTACAAGCTCAACGACCTGAACGCCGCCGAGAAGAACTATAAGCTGCTGCTGAGCAAGAACGCGCGCAACTACCAGGCGATGTACGGTCTGGCGCTCGTTGAGGCCAAGCGTGGCCACAACGCCGACGCCGTGGCCCACGTGGACCGCGCTGTGGAGCTGTTCCCGGCGACGACCGAGGTGTACCTGAACCGGGCCGACATCCTTGAGCGTACCGGCAACTACACCAGCGCTGTGAACAACTACCTGCTGGCGATGACCACGAGCGACGATAACGGTCAAGCCATCCAGGAGCTTTTCAACATGAGCGACCAGCACTACGACGCTGTGGTGACGGCGTTGCGCGACGCGTCGGACCAGGCTCCGGGCACCGGTTTGTTCATGCGCATCCGCTCGTCGATAGCTATCAAGCACGCCCACTACGGACAGGCGTTGCGCGACCTCGAGTCGCTCATCGACAATAACCTGATGTCGCATGCCGCCGTCAGGGCCGACGCTGCCCGTTGCGCCCTCGAGGTGTGCGAGTATGACAAGGCGATTCAGCACGCGGCCAAGGCCATCGAGCAAGATAACGCCGACCCCGACTATTACATCATCATGAGCCGCGCGCTACAGCACAAGGGTGACCTGGGTGGCGCCGCCGAGGCGCTCGCCGGCGCCCGCAAGATAGGCGAACCGGGCGTGGACCTGCTGCTGGCCGAGGCGCGCCTGCTCATCGCGCAAAAGAAGGACGCCGACGCGGTGAAACTCGTTAACGACGCTATCGCGCTCGACGGTGGCAACGCCGAGGCGCTCATGCTTCGCGGATGGCTCAACAAATACCGCCTGAACCAGCCCGCGGCCGCCAATGTGGACTTTGAGACCGTGTTGCTGGGCAAGGCCAACATGCGCGGCCTGCGCGGTTTCGCGCTCCACGAGTTGGGACGTGACGACGAGGCTCGCAAGTGGGCCACCGACATCATCAATGAGAATCCGCTGCCCGGCGGCGAGGCCTATGTGATGGCCGCCGCCCTGCTGAGCGACATGGACGACAACACGCAGGCGATGCGTTACATGGAGAGCGCGCTGGCCAACGGCTACGGCAGCCGTCTCGAGGCCCTCGTGAGCGAAGCGCCTTACGTCAACCTGAAGCTGCTGCGCCGCCATCCGGACTATGCCTCGCTTGTGGGACGCTACAGCAATAACTTTGAAATCAAGTGATTTGGAGTGAGCAAGTTTGGCGACTTGCTCACTGTTTAATGGTTAAAGTTTAATGAATGACTTTTCGTTAACCTCTAACCTCTAACCATCAAGTTTACTTGAACAACCCAACCACACACGATGAACGAAAAGGAATTTATCTCGTTTGAGAGTGATTATAACAACGGAGCGCACCCTGCTGTGCTCCGTTGCCTTGTTGAGACGAACCCGAGGCCCAGCGCGTCGTACGGCGACGACTGTTGGAGCCGGGCGGCGCGCGAGAAGATAGCGCGCGCCTGCGACAGCCCGCGGGCTGATGTGTTTTTCCTGGTGGGCGGCACGCAGACCAATGCCGTGGTGATTTCGGCGCTGCTGGCGCCCTATGAGGGCGTGGTGGCCGTCGACACGGCACACATCAATGTGCACGAGTCGGGCGCCATCGAGGGTACGGGTCACAAGGTGCTGGCGCTGCCCGGCCACAACGGCCTGATGGACCCCGACGAACTGGCGTCGCTCCTGGAGGCTTTCCACGCCGACCCTAACCGCGACCACATGGTGTGGCCGGGCATGGTGTATGTGACTTTTCCCACCGAGCTGGGCACGCTCTACACGCGCGAGAGGCTGGAGCGTATCCACGCGACGTGCCGCCGCTATAGCATCCCGCTTTACATCGACGGGGCGCGTCTGGGCTACGGACTCATGGCGAGCGATTGCGACTTCGACCTGCCATGGCTGGCGCGGCACTGCGACGCTTTCTACATCGGCGGCACCAAGATGGGCGCCCTCTGTGGCGAGGCTGTGGTTTTCCCGCAGGGTAACGCTCCGGCCCATTTCTTCACGCACGTGAAGCGGCAGGGGGCGTTGCTGGCCAAGAGCCGCGTGGTGGGCGTGCAGTTTGACGCGCTGTTTACCGACGGACTGTATTTCGATATCGCGCGTCACGCGCTCGACATGGCGGCGCGGCTCAGGCGGCTTTTTGTGGAGCGCGGCTACGAGGTGACGCCGTCGACGACCAACCAGCAGTTTGTCCTGCTCACCCCTGAGCAGGTGGAGCACATTGCGCGCCATGTCGCCTTTGAGCTGTGGGAGCGTGTTCCCGGCGACGCCCGCAACCGTGACCTCTACCGCTTTGTCACCAGCTGGGCTACAACGCAAGCCCATCTCGACGCCCTCGCCGCGGCCCTCGACACCATGCCGTGACGGCGAAGGCTCGGCGCACTGGCGCCCTCGCACACGGAAATAAATTTGGATGATTTTCACGCGGCAGCGTGCTCCTTTGCGGACGAGAGGAGGATGAGAAACGGGGCGTGCCTGCTTGGCGCGCCCCGCTTGCTGATTGTGGTGAGGGTGGCGTGAGGCCGCCCTGTTGTGTTCGAGATTTATTTGAGAACCTTGGTGGTGCTGGTGGTGCCGTCGCTCATGCGGGTCACCTTGATGTTGATGCCGTCGAACGGAGTGCTCGAGACCATACCCTGCGCGTTGACATACTTCACGCTCTCGACAGCGCCGGCCTTGACGTCGTTGATGGCGGTGCGTGTGCTCGACTTCACCCAGATTTGGACCGAAGCGGTGGCGGGAGTGGCGGTGGCGTCACTCTCGACAGCGGTGGCGGTGATGGTCACGGGGAAGTAGTCGAAGTGGTCGTTGTCGCTGGGGGCCTGGTTGACGCCGTTCCTGATGGCGTAACCGTCAAACACCATACCTTTGACGAGTCCGTTCTCGTCGACAGTGGCGATATTCTCGTCGCTGCTGGTCCAGGTGACGTCGGTATCGGCGCCTTCGGGCTCAATCGTGACGACCTCGAGCTGGAACGTGCCTTCAGGCAGCACAGCCACCTCGTCGGCATCGGTAGCGTTGAGCGTAATCGCCGTGGGAGCCACGGGATAGTTGAAGGTGCCTTCGTCGGTGCGGTTAATTACCGCGTTGATGTATTGACCATACCAGCTACCCTTGCCAATGCAGCCCACGGTGAAACCGTAGTCGTCGGTGAAAGTAAGGGTGTTTTCGGTACCTGTGCCATTGAGGGCGGCTGTGTTAGTAAAGCCGTTGTACCAAGCCATCGTCTCGGTGAGGTAATAGTCACCGTTTGAGTTGGAGGATATTAACACGGGTTCAATCGTGAACGTGTTGCCGGCGTGCAAGTCAATATTCACGCCCACACCCAAGTTGGCGAAGTTGCCTACATAAACCGACTTCACGTCATCCTCGAGATAGACGGGAATGGAGTAATTTGTGCTGCTCTTGGTCCACGACATGGTGCCATTGGGCACAAGGAGAGAGGTGTTATAGCCAATCGCATAGTAAGATGTTTTATTTTCAAGTTTCGCGCCCCAATATCCGTCGAAAGCGATACCCTCGCCGGGATAAACGGTGCCCACGATAGCTGCGGTAGTGTCCTGCACATTGACAAAATCGGCGCTGGTATCGCCTTCATACTGATAGATCGGTTGGCGGGGAATGGTGATAGTTCCCGCGTCGGGGTCCTGACTTCGGCAATGCGTCACCCAAATTTAGATATGGGTTATTTTGCTGTCGA
>CAMVPC010000061.1 GCA_947169265.1 uncultured Prevotellaceae bacterium | reverse complement strand
CAATTACAAATTAACACTTTTCTTTCTTGAAAAAAGTGACGAAGTCAGGAAAAAAGAACTTGTGGGACACCCGCAAAACCCGGTGTTTATTAAATAAGTATTAGCCCCGTCAGGGGCTACACTTTTTAGGCAGGGGTGCAGCGCGACAGCGCGAAACCCCTGTGACCGGAATTCCCCGCCAAATATTAGCCCCATTCGGGGCGACACAATTTGGACTGCGCGTCATCTGGCTGATTCTGTCGCCCCTAACGGGGCTACTTCACACGAAATGCTACGATTACAGGGGTTTCGCGCTGTCGCGCTGCACCCCTGCCTACTATCTGTCGCCCCTGGCGGGGCTAATTTCCCGCCGAGGGTTACTCGGCACTCGGCATAAAAAAAGAACAAGTTCTTTTTGTTCTGCACTCGTTTTGTCGTAACTTTGTCCGCATGACAGATTACAGTGAGTTCATCGAAAGCGCGTCGAGCCAGCCTTATTGGATAATCGACATCCTGCCCGGCCAAGTGCCGGCGGCAAGGCGGCAGCAGTATTTTGAGGCCGAGAAACACTTCACGCAAGAGCCTCAACTGAGCGCTATACACCGGCAATTCAGCAACCTGATGGTAAAGTTGGGCTGTTATCTCGACCTTGTCGTGGTTGACGACGAGTGCCTCACTGTCGAGGGACCGTTGCCCGCCGCGCTGGCACGGATGTTCGCGTCGCGCCGCCCCTTCTCGGTGATTATTGAGCACAACGTCCTGCTCACCTACGGCGGCGATGACCACTACATGACACTCTACGCTCCCACCCCCGCCTCACTCCCCCACCTCACCGCCCTTGCCGCCGCCCAGGGACTTTTCCTGTGGAGGCCCCCATGTTAGACCGGCTACCAACCTGTCTTCTAACCCAAAATCGGCCATCAGGATTTCCCATTTCCTGATGACCGATTTGTATTCAATAAAAATAGTGCTGAGGGCTATTTCACTTCCCAGGTGTCGCCGGCAAGCACCATGTCGCGCAGGTTCTTGAACCCGTGCTTGCGCTTGATGTAGCGCACTTGGGCGTCGACATCGGCCTCGTAGGACGAGGCTTGCACGTCGCGAATGACGCCCAGGGCGAGCGGCAAGTCGTGTCCGTCCATCATGGCGAGTTGCTGATGCAAGAAGTTGCTCTCGCAGTGCGCGTCGTGCACGAGCACGTCGTCGAGGGTGTAGCCATCCTCACCGATAGTGACCGCCTTGAGGCCGAAGCCGTCCTGGACGAGTCCGCGGTTGCGCTCGTTGCCGAAAATCATCTTCTCGCCATGGACGAGATGGATGGTGCGGTCGGCACGCGTGGCGCGGTCGGTGACATAGCTGTGGATGCCGTTGTTGAAAATCATGCAATTTTGCAGCATTTCCACCACCGAGCAGCCCTTGTGTCGCGCGGCCGCCACCATGATTTCCTGCGAGATTTTAAGCTCCACGTCGATACCGCGCGCGAAGAACGTGCCGCGAGCGCCGAAAGCGAGCTCGGCGGGCACGAAGGGGTCCTCGGTAGTGCCGTAAGGCGACGACTTGGAGATAAAGCCGCGAGCGCTCGTGGGGCTGAACTGTCCCTTGGTGAGGCCGTAGATGCGGTTATTGAGCAACAGCAGGTTCACGTCGATATTGCGGCGCACCTCATGGATAAAGTGGTTACCGCCGATGGCGAGACAGTCGCCGTCGCCGGCCACCTGCCACACGGTGAGCTTGGGGTTAGCCACCTTGACACCGGTAGCCACAGCGCCTCCACGTCCGTGGATGGTGTGGAAGGCATAGCTTGCCATGTAGTAAGGCAGTCGCGAGCTGCAACCGATACCCGAGATGACAGCGGTCATTTCGGGCGGGATGCCCAGTTGTGCCATGGCCTTGTGGAGGATACTGAGGATGGCGTGGTCGCCACAGCCGGGACACCACCTGACGATGTTGTCGTTCTTGAAGTCCTTAGGTTGCAGGTCTTGTCCGGCGTTATTGTTTGTGAAAAGATTGTTCTGTTCCATAATTATTCACCTCCTTTGATAATCTGTTTCACTCCATCGACGATTTCTTGCACAAAGAAAGGCTGGCCTTGCACCTTATTGATACGCTCAAAGTGCACCTGCGGGAATTGCGACTGCAGGTAGGTGGCCAGCTGGCCGCTGTTGAGCTCGCTCACAATGACCGTTTTGTAGCGCGAGAGCACGTCACCGGTGTTGAGCGGCAGCGGGTTGATGTATTTGAGTTGCGCGAAGTCGATTTTCACGCCTTCCTTGCTCAGTCGTTCCCAAGCCGTGTAGTTGTGGCCGTAGGTGCCGCCCCAGCCCAGCAGCAGGATTTCGGCGCCTTCGTCCTCGCTCTTGACGGCGAGTTCGGGAATGTGTCGTGCCACGTTGGCCACTTTGAGTGCGCGGGCTTTGACCATTCGCTCGTGGTTCTCGGGACGGTTGCTGATGATACCCGTCTCGTAGTCCTTCTCGAGGCCTCCCACGCAGTGGCACAAGCCGGGCGTGCCGGGGATGGCCCAGTAGCGCGTCATCTCGTCGTTGCGCTGGTAGGGTTTCCAGGTAGCCTTGAGTTCTTCGGGCACATAGTTGGGCTTGATTTCGGGATATTCGCCCTCATCGGGGATGCGCCAAGCGCTGGAGCCGTTGGCGATGAAAGCGTCGGTGAGCAACACCACGGGCGTCATGTGCTCGATGGCGATGCGCGCCGCCTCAAAGGCGCTGCGGAAGCAGTCGGTGGGCGACAAGGCAGCCATGACCACCAGCGGGCACTCGCCGCTACGACCGTAGAGGGCTTGCAGCAGGTCGGTCTGCTCGGTCTTGGTGGGCATGCCCGTGGAGGGACCGCCGCGCTGCACATCAATCACAACGAGTGGCAGCTCGGCCATGACGGCGAGTCCCAGTGCCTCGCTCTTGAGCGCGAGTCCGGGCCCCGACGTGGTAGTCACGGCGAGGTCGCCGGCAAAAGCGGCGCCAATTGCCGAGCAAATGCCCGAAATCTCGTCTTCCATCTGGCATGCCTTCACGCCCAAGTCGCGACGCTTGGCCAGCTCATGCAGGATGTCGGTGGCCGGCGTGATGGGATAGCTTCCCAGGAACAGCGGGCGATGGCTCTTCTCACTGGCCAGGATGAGTCCCCAAGCCGTGGCGCGGTTGCCGGTCACGTCGCAGTAGATGCCGGGGCGCATGTCCTGCGTCTCGATGCGGTAGGTGCTCACGCTGGCGTGGATATTGTGTCCGTAGTCATAGCCGCCACGCAGCACGCGCACGTTGGCGTCGAGCACGGCCGGCTTGCTGGCGAACTTGTGCTCAAGGAAGCTCACGGCATTCTTGAGCGGCATGTTGAAGAGCCAACACACGAGGCCCAACGCAAACATGTTGCGGCACTTCATTTGCGCCTTGTGGTCCATTCCCAGGCCCTCGAGGGCAGCTTTGACCATCGTGGTCATGGGCACTTCCACCACCTGCGACTTGAGGCCGATTTCGGTGTATGGGTCATCGGTAGTGAACTCGGCCTTGACAAGGTCGCTTTTCTTGAACGCGTCGATATCGACGATGGCCACGCCGCGACGGCTCAAGAACTTCACATTTTGCTTGAGCGCGGCCGGGTTCATCGACACGAGCACGTCGCACTCGTCGCCGGGCGTGTGCAGGCCGTGGCCTATGTGCACTTGAAAGCCCGACACACCACTGAGCGTGCCTTGCGGCGCGCGCACTTCGGCGGGATAGTCGGGGAAAGTGGAGATGCGGTCTCCCACCTCGGCACTCACAGTCGAGAAGATGTTTCCCGCCAGTTGCATTCCGTCGCCCGAGTCTCCGCTGAAGCGGACCACGATGCTTTGACGGAACTTCACGTCAATTCTTTGTGACATTGTGTGAAAATTGTTTTAATTCAATCGAAAAATTTTTTAGGTTTCAAATTGTTAATCTCAAAACAAGCCGCAAAGGTACTCATTTTTTTTGAAATGAGCCAAATAGTACGTAATTTTGCGGCAACAAACGAGAATATCGCATGAAACTACGCCAACGCGACAACCTGCTCATCACCCTGGTGGCAATCATCGCCATCGCCGTTGTGGCCATCGCCGCATGGCGTTCGCCGCGCGGCCGGCAATGGGCCGCCGAGTGGCTCGGCGACACCCTTGCGGCCGTGCCCGCGCCCCATGTCGACACGGTGGAAGAGGTACACTACGAGTACGGCAAGCCCGTCGACGACCTCATGGCGCAAGAAACGCCCGCGACCGACACGGTAGCGGCCGACACAGTGCCGCAACGCAACCAAATCGAGCAGATGGTGTGGGATACACAACGGGCCTACGACGAGCTGTGTGCCACCCACGAGAAGTGGCAGCAGCGGCCGTCGCGCGCGTTGCGTCGCCGCGGTCTCGAATTGCGCAACGAGGTCATCACCAAGGTGGGGTTGCTCATGCCGCTCGCGCGCCAGTACCACTACAAGCGGGGCATCCGCATGGCCACCGAAATGCGGGCCGCGGCCCTGGCGATGAAATTCGAGTAATCACGTCCATCCGGCCAATCCCCAATGCCCCATTTGTCGGGGGGAAAAAAATAAAAACAGCACGGGAAAATCATCAGCGATAATCCCGTGCCATTGCGCGTTGTGATAGCTCAATCCTATCAGTCAATCTTGAGCGATTTAATCATCGCGTCGACATCGCGGTCGAGCTCGGCCTGCTTGTCGGTGGGATAAGTGAGCATAAAGTCGATTTCTTTGCCGTTCTTGACAGCCTTGTATTGCGCTCTGAGGCCATACTCGTCCTTGCCCTTGACAAGGTAGTGGTCGTCGGCGAGTTCCTGGCTAATCAGTTCCGAGCCGTCTTCCTTGTAAGCGAAGTCAACCAGATACTTGTAGTCGTCCTCAATGGAAAAGTTAGGGTTCTGCTTACCGCCCGTGACATCAATCATGCAACCGGCGTTCAAAAACAGCTTGCCACCACGTTCGGCTTCCATCTGGGCATCGTTGTTCTGCTGGGTAAAGCCCTCGGGCAGGGTTACACTGAAGCCTATTTGCTCGTTGTGGTAGGTGACTTGGTTTGACTCCTCGGCAGCGCTCGAGGCAACCTCTTCGCTCGAAGCCGAAGCGTCACTACCGCCATTGCCATTGCCACCGCAACCGGTAGCCACAAAGGCCATCATGCCGAAGGCAATCAAGAGAAACTTACATCTTTTCATCTTCTTTTGTTATTAGGGGGATTAATACACAAAGGCGAAGTTGTCGACCCACAGGACCATGCCCACGACACCCGTGTACGCCGTGCCGCATCCGCTCGAGGCCATGAGCAGCACATGGGTGGGCGTAGCGTCGGGATCATCCCATTTCTCCTCAATCACCGGCACCAGCTTGCCCTTGCTGTTGCGGGCATAGTAAGCGCGGTCCTTGGTGTTGATGAGGCCCATGTAAGAGTGGTAGCCGGGCTTGTTGGTGATGTCGCCGTACTTTATTTCGAGGCGATGGCCGTTTTGCCACGATGCCACCGTGGAGCCGAAGCGCTCACGACCGGTGCCCACACGCGCGGCGTGGAGCGAGCCGTCGGCCTCTTCCCAGCGACGTTGCAACAGCACGAACACCTCGGCATAGTCGCGTCCGCTAAGCGTCTTCTTGCTGCCGAATCCCGGGCAATAGACCATGCTTCCCGAGGGCACATGCACCTTGTAGTCAAATTGCAGATACTTGGGACGACGGGTGAAGGGGATACCCATCTCCATCTTGCTGTAAGGGTTCTTGGTGTCGCTCACCGGCTCAATCATCCTGCCCAGGAAGATACTGCCGTTCACGAGCACGTCGATGTTGAACATACCCAGCGCCTTAGCGTGCTCCATCATCGTGGTGAGCTTGGCGCAATAGCCGTTGCCGCGCTTCTCGGGGAACACGGCGTTGCTGGCCTTGACCACGCCCATTTTCTTGGCATACACGTTGCTGGTAGCCCAGGGCGAGCCGCCCTGCGGATAATAGGGGTTATTTCCCTCCACCGTCTTGATGGGGGCGATTTCAAACACATACTTAGTTTCGCCACCAAGGATTTTCGACTCCTTGATTTTGCGGGTTTCCCACTGGTTCATGTCGCCATAGTTAATGAGCGATACTTGAGCGGCGGCCGCCAGCGATGCTCCTGCCATGAGGAGCGCAAAAAATGCTTTTTTCATTATTATATAATACTTTACAAATAAAATGTCTACCACATTGTCGCGCCCGCACTTGCCACATGGGCACAACACGGCGCAAAAGTATATATTTTTTTCCACACCGAGGCGCTTTTTACAAAAATTATGTTTTTCCCAGTCGGGCGGCGGCGCTGAGCAGGTGGTGCCCAATTTTGCAGTAGATGCACTTGCGGCGCTCGCAATACTCACGCTTAAGTTCGATGAGCGCCTGCGAGGTGAGTGCGTCGTCACAGGGCAGGCCGGCACGTGAAAACAGCGCCACGACCGAGTTTTGCTCGGGGCGCAACGCCTCGAGCAGGGTCACGGCGCGGTCGGTAAGGGCATAGTCGCCGGTAGCCTCGCCGTAGCCGTAGAGTAATGGTGCCACCGTGTTGATAAGCACCACGTCGACCGAGCGCGCGCCCAGCACGCGCCCCACGTGTTCGGCCGGACGGTTAAACGTGTAATGGCCGGCCCAGTACCCTGTGAGCTCCACGGCAAAGAGGGCGCGCAGCGACTTCTCGTCGGGCGCGTCGACGATGCGGCGCATCAGTGCGAACCCGCCGTGCACCCATTGCGCGAGCATGGCCAGGCGGCGATAAGGGAAATTTTGGGGCCTCAGCCTGAACATCTTCCATGCCTCGGCCTCGATGGGCTGCAGCGAGAACTTGTTGCGCAGGAAGGCGTACTCGTCGTGCAGGCGACGATAGTAGTCGTCCATACCCGCCACGTCGCGCGCCAGCAGGCCGGCCTGGCCATAGAGCAGGGCCTCGACCTGCAGGAGCGAATCGCTGTGCTTGTGCAGCAGACGCAGCGGCGTGCTGCGCGCCAGCCGCTCGAAGGCATCGTTGTTCACGCCAAAACCTAGGTTGCGCGAGAGCGTCACGTAGCACACGTCCTCCCAGCTGCCACTATACAACTCGAGCAACGACCGCAGGCGTTCCACCTTGTGGTGCAGGCGCTCGAAGGCTAAGCGCTCGACCCACTCGGTGACCACCAGCCGCGGTAGCGTGGCGATGACTTGAGCACAAGGCAACTCCACGCGTCCCTCGTGCAGCGATCGGTAACTTTCGAGGAACGACGGCGACACCTCGAGCACCATCTGAGCGATGAGCTCGCCGTTGGTGCGGTACACGGGCGCGTCGTCTTTCTCCACCACATGGAGGATGACGCTGTCGTAGGCCTTGTCGCGGTCGTGCCCGTGGCGTTTCCAGTCGCTGGCGCGCACGTGCATCTCCACGTTGCCCACCCACATCTGGCCGGCCACCTCCACCTTGGCATTGAAAAAGTCGGGGCCGGCGTCGGTGTTGAGCAACCCCGGGTCGACCACGCGCACCGGGCGGCCGTCAACCGTGGTCATCGCGCCGGCCTTCCACAGGCGGTGCTGCCACACGTAATGCATCAGTTTCTCCATCTCAACGCTAAAAAACGCGGTTACGAAGTGCTAAATTACACATTTTTCAATACCCGAAGCAAAAAAAACACAAAAAATCGCCTCAAAACGAAAAAACTCGTGCAATTCTTTGGCTATTTCAAAAAAAAGCATTTACTTTGCACCCGCAAACGAAAAATCGCTTTATACACACACAACATGATGGTGCCTTAGCTCAGGTGGTAGAGCAATGGACTGAAAATCCATGTGTCCCCGGTTCGAATCCTGGAGGTACCAC
>CAMVPC010000060.1 GCA_947169265.1 uncultured Prevotellaceae bacterium | reverse complement strand
TAAACAAAAAGGTATGAAAACAATTTATGAATGTTCGCAAAGTAAATCGGTGAAGTGGATTACCGCCATTTTCATCTTGGCGATGGTTCTCGGTGTATTAACCGAAATGTACCTTGTCTCTAAGGGAATGAACGTCACAGGTGCAATTATCGTATCTACAGTTCTAATTGCTGCTTGTCTCTCGTGTTTCCTCATCTTCCCTATGTATATCATTGCTGATGATGAGGGGATAGGTATTCGTACTCTTCTCAGAACTATACGAATCCCTTACGAAAACATAGACCATATAGAGCGAGTGAGTGAGGATAAACCACTATTAGGTGCTACCAATACCATCCGCTTGGTGGGCGTGGGAGGCGTATTTGGATATATTGGATGGTTCCGTACAAAAGGAATTGGCACATATCGCTCTTATGTAACAAACGCAAAGAAGTCATTCCTTATTTATCGCACAAAGGGTATGCCTATAGCAATCAGTGTAAACGAACCGGATGAGTTTATGCCCTATTATCTGAAAGGAGGCGCAAAATGAATATGCTATATGATTTCTCTTCCGCACTTTTGCAAGCCCGGCAGCGAAAAGGTGTAACACAAGAACAGATTGCTTTTTCCCTTGACATATCGCAGGCTACATACAATGCCTGGGAGTGTGGACATCGCCTTTGTCCTTACAAGCATATCGTTGCACTCATCAGTTATTTTGATGACGAACAGTTTACCCGCAGCATGCTTCGAATTCTCCTGTCTTTGCAGCATAATATGGCAGGACTGAATAAGAAGACAACAACAGAGTTGAATACATACTACATGAAACTTATTGCTGTTCTTGCGGATGAATGTGCCGAATGGTTAAAGACATTGGATAAATAGATAGACAAATCCCAAATTATTGGAATAAAGACGGCATCATCATGAAATGATTGTAGATAAATATGGGCATAATTTGTTTGTCCAGCCACCCAACCAATCGCCTTTCATCGCCTCAGATAGTGCGGTTTGCTTGGCTAAAAATAGTTAATTTGAGCGTAATTGCTGATAATCAATAGAAAAACAGGTTTTCAACGAGGAAGAGTATTAAGGGGTAGATTAAAAATATTTGCTCAATTCTTTTGTCTCTTTTCGGACTTCCTCCATAATTTGCAGGCAACGAGCACGGGAGATGCGGATATTCGTACCAACGGTTATCAAGTCTTCATCAGTAGGAAGTCCTTTGAAATTGATGGTTGTGGCATGTTCGCCAAGAGTATCATCATTGGTCAAGTCGTATGCCGGGGCCAGAAACCAAGTGCCCTCTCGGCAGATAAAGCTCCCGCTTATAGGACAAAAGCGGTCAAAGTGCAAAAAAAGTCCCTTATGTGTTAAATTCAAGATTCTGAAAATCAAAAATTTGAATCCCTTTGAAAAGTACGCTTGTTGATGAGATGGGTGATGAAGAGAATGACGGACGCAAACAAAGCTACAGGCCCCACGACATACAAGGTGACTAGAATGCTTTCGCCCTTTCTTCGGTCATCATAGAGATACAAAACAATCACAACGGCGACAAGAGCCACTATCGCGGCCAAAAGAATGATGACACCCAATCGCCAGATCGTACCCCACCAGCCATAGCCGAAGAGTTGGCGATAGGTAACGCACATATACACCAGCCAGAGCACAAACTCGACACTTTCGTTCCAGTAGCCTACAAAGACCAGGAGGAGATTGAGCACACTCAGGAACACTTGCAGGAAGAACCCCTCGGGCAACGTGTGGCGGGGGTAACGCGGGGCATAGCGGAACACCAGCCAAGTGGGCAGGATATAAATCGACTGAATGAACAGCGTAGCCCAGCTCTTTTGAGAGTTAATCCATGAGATGACATCATCTATCTCCTTTATGTCGAAATGGAGCCCCAGCACATCATTTTTCACATGAAATACCGCCTCGAAAAGCACCACAAAGACACACACGATGACCAGCATCTTAACCGGAGGGAACGACACCTGACGATGGCCGCTGATGTAGTCGCGCACCAGATAGCCCGGGCGCCCCAGCAGCTGAATGAGCGTGTAACCCAGCGAACGTGAGTCGAGCCCCCAGAGCAGCGCTACGTTTTCCCTGATAGAACGCCATCCCACACGTCCCAGCTCGGCGCGCTGTCCGCAACGCGGGCAATAATTGTCGGCGAACTCAGTGCCGCAGTTGTTACAACGCCTCACGTCGCCTTCATGACGATTGGCAAAATGCGGCACGGCTTGCTGCCAACGGGCGAAACGATGGTAATATCGCTTTAACTGCTTTATGCTCATATACATTTACCTGCAAAGTTCGTGATGGAACCAGGCGCCCACGACAACGAGGTAAGGCGGCAACAGGCCATCGCTCGACCACCGCAACGGCACACGCAACAAGTAGCGGCAGATAAGCTCCACGTCGAAACCCACGCCTTCGAGCGATGGCCTCACCAAGTGGGGGTGGCGACACGGCAATCCCTGCGGGCGCGTGCAGGGCGTTTCACCGCAATAGGTGCACTTGCCGGCGAATCCCAGGGCTACGCCTCCTCTTTCGCGCTCCAGGTCGAGCAGGCGGCGGTTCAAGTCATCGGTGACGGGACGCATCAGGTCGTGGGCGGCGTCGGCGGGCAGTGCCTTGTCGCGGGGAGTGATTTTCGTGCCCAGGAGCAACACGCCGCCATAGTGCGACAATCGCTCTATCCAGTCGTGGTCGTGAGGCGGGCACCCCCACCTTGCGCCGTAAGCCGGGCACCGCCGGCAGTACTCGATAAAGCGGTGCGGCGCGGCGTACTTTCGCATGAAATCGTAGCACCCGATAGAAACCTTCAAGGGCCTTACAGTATAGTCATCGTTAGTGAAAATCATCGGAAAAATCGCTGTTTTTTGCAGTTCTCAATACATGATGGTGGCCACGATTTCCCGCGGGCCGCCATCGTTGCGGTACTCACACAAGTAGATACCCTGCCAGGTGCCCAAATTAAGCCGAAAATTCGTAATGGGCACGATGAGCGACACGCCGCTCAGCACGCTCTTGGCGTGGGCGGGCATGTCGTCGCGTCCCTCGAGGGTGTGACGGAACGCGCTGTTCCCTTCGGGCACAAGCCGGTCGAAGACGACACCCAAGTCGTGCCTCACGTCGGGGTCATAGTTCTCGTTGATGGTCAGCCCACAGCTCGTGTGCTTGACCATGAGGTGCAGCAATCCCTCTTGCGGGAGCCGCGGCAGCCGCTCGAGAATTTCATCGGTAACGAGGTGAAACCCCTTACCGCGCGGTCTCAACTTAAATTCCATTTGCTGTATCATGGCACAAAATTACATCATTTAGCGCAAACGCGCACACTGTCGCCAGGGAAATTTCAAGAAAGTCACCCCACAAGCCACGCGCCCGCATGCTATCATTTTTGATTAATAAATGTTAAAAATAAAGATATATTGTATTAAAATGGTAACTTTGTGCGTCTAATGACTGAACGTTTAACAATTAAACTTTCCCAACGATGAAAAAACTTCTTTTCACCCTCGTGATGGCGCTCATGGCCGTAGTCGTGATGCCCGCCCAAACGCGGATACCCAGTATTCCGTCAAACAACCGCAACCGCACGAACAACGTGACCGGCACCTACGAGCGCAACGGCGTGGTATATGGCACCGGATTTGACTGGTTAAGTGAGCGTTACGCTACCATCAACGACATCTCCAACCTCGATGCGGGGCAGGTGCGCGTGCTCAAGAACTCGGTGTATGCCCGCCACGGCTACATTTTCAAGGACACACGCCTCAAGAAATATTTCTCGTCGCTGGGCTGGTACCGTCCGCGCAAGTCGAACATTTCGGCCAGCGAGATGAACAAGTACGAGCAGTACAACGTGACGTTCCTCAAGAAATATGAATGATAGCCCGCTCATGAGGCTCACCGCAAAAACACTGCTATGTGTCGCGGCCCTCGCGATGGGCGCTTGCGGCCACAGCACAGCCGCCGAGAGCGCGCCGGGCGCCGGCAGCGACAGCACCGCGCGCGGCACTACCGCCGAAAAAGCCGCGGCGCCGCGGGGCGATGTACCGCAGGGCGCGGCCATCCTGCTTCGCTGCTACCCCGACCACGTGAAGGCCTACCGCGACGGCAAGCTGGTGATGGCCGACGGCAGTACCATCACCTACGACGACGGCCGCGACAAGACGTTCATCGAGAAACTCGATGACGCCGACCCCGAGGACATGTTCGCCTTCGACTACGACATGACCACGTGGACACCCGGCTACCTGCAGGACGCCGGGCGCAGTCGCTGCGAGGCTCTGTTCAAGAAGATGTACGGCTCGAGCGCCGCCGCCGTGCAAAAGCACCTGGTGACGGTCAACTGGTTCGGCCAAAAGCTGCGGTTCACCAGCGTCAATGGTGCCGCCGACAGTCTGCGCGCCGTAGCCGCCGAGCTGGCGCGCCATCCGTCGCTCAAGAAACACCTGCGTTCGTCGGGCACCTTCTACTGGCGGCAGGTGCGCGGCGCGAAACGCCTTAGCGCCCACTCCTACGGGATGACTATCGACATCGGCGTGATCGGTGGCGGCGGTGGCGGCGACTACTGGCAATGGAAAAACCTGGGCAAGGGCGAGACGGCTCGCATCACCTATTCCAACCACATGCCGCACGAGGTGGTCGAAATCTTTGAGCGCCACGGGTTCATCTGGGGCGGCAGGTGGTACCACTACGACACGATGCATTTCGAGTTCCGTCCCGAAATCCTGCTGAACGAACAACTCAAACAAACCAAATAATTAACAACCAAAATTTCACAACACAATGAAATTCAAACTCATTTTCGCTGCACTACTCACGATGTTCGTGGGCAGTATCACAGCCCAAGAGATGCCCCAATTGCCCCCCATTCCCGTGGACACGGCCATACGCATGGGCAAACTCGACAACGGGCTCACTTATTACGTGCGCCGCAACAATTGGCCCGAGAACCGCGTCAACTTCTACATCGCGCAACGCGTGGGCTCGGTACAGGAAGACGACAGCCAGCGCGGTCTTGCCCACTTCCTGGAGCACATGGCGTTTAACGGCACCGAGCACTTCCCCGGCAAGAACAACGACGGCGTGGTGGACTACACGCGCAAGCTGGGCGTGGAGTTTGGCGGTGACCTGAACGCTTACACGGGCACCGACCAAACGGTGTACCGCATTTGCAACGTGCCCAACACGCGCCAGAGCGCGCTCGACTCGTGCCTGCTCATCATCAAGGACTGGAGCAACGGCCTGTTGCTCGAGGGCGACGAGATTGACAAGGAACGCGGTGTGATTCACGAGGAGTGGCGCCTTCGCTCGAGCGCGGCCCAGCGCATGTTTGAGCGCAACCTCACCACGCTCTACCCCGACTCGAAGTACGGCCACCGCATGCCCATCGGCCTGATGGAAGTGGTCGACAACTTCAAGTATGACGAAATCCGCAACTATTACAAGAAATGGTATCGTCCCGACAACCAGGCGGTAATCGTCGTGGGTGACATCAACGTGGACTATACCGTCAACAAGATTAAGGAACTCTTTGGCCCCATTCCCAAGCCCGCCGCCGACGCCGCGCAAGTGGTCGACATCCCGGTGCCCGACAACGCCGAGGCCATCGTCGTCGTCGACAAGGACAAAGAGCAGCCTTACAGCATGATACAGCTCATGTACAAGCACGACGTCACGCCGCGCGAGGAGAAAGCCAACATGGCTTACCTGCTTGAGGAATACGTCGTGAACATGGTGTCGGCGATGCTCAACAACCGCTTCAGCGAAATCTCGCAAGACCCCGACTGCCCCTACACGCAAGCCGGCTGTGGTGACGACGAGTACATCATGTCGAAGACCAAAGACGCCTTCTCGTTCTACGCCATACCCAAGGAGGGCAAGAACGTGGAAACACTCAAGAGACTCACCGAGGAGGCCCTGCGCGCCGCTAAGCACGGATTCACGGCCACCGAGTATCTGCGTGCCCGCGATGAGTTCTTGAGCCAACTCGAGAAGGCTTACAACAACCGCAACCAGACCAATAACAGCGTCTTTGGCGACGCCATGCGCGACAACTACCTCCTGGGCGAGCCCCTGCCGTCAATAGAAATGGAGTACACGCTTTATAAGCAATTAGCCCCCATGATTGCGGTGGAAAACATCAACGAGCTCATGCCGCAACTCATCCAAACCACCGACACTAACCTTGTCGTGCTCAACTTCAACCCCGACAAGGAAGGCGTGCTCATCCCCACCGCACAGCAGCTTAAGGGCGCTGTCGACGCCGCACAGGCCGAGAACCTCGAGGCTTGGGTCGACAACGTAAAGAACGAGCCCCTGATGGCCGAGCTTCCCAAGCCCGGTAAAATCGTCAAGGAAACCGAGAACAAGCAACTGGGCTACAAGGTGCTCACACTGAGCAACGGCGCCACCGCCATCATCAAGCACACCGACTTCAAGGACGACGAAATCATCATGGAGGCCGAGAGCAAGGGCGGTAGCTCGCTCTACGGCGAAAGCGACTGGGCCAACACCGAACTCTTCGACGCCATCATCAGCGCCAGCGGCCTGGGCAACTTCACTAACAACGAACTCGAAAAGGCCCTCGCCGGCAAGCAGGCAAGCGCCAGCCTGTCGCTCTCGACGAGCTACGAGCGCGTCAGCGGCAAGTCGACCGTGAAGGACCTTGAGACCATGTTCCAGCTCACCCACCTCAACTTCACGGCCATCAAGAAGGACGAGAAGAGCGTGAGCAGCATCATGGGTATGCTTGAGAACATGCTCAAGAACAAGCACGCCCAGCCCGAGGCCGTCTTCAGCGACAGTGTGAGCTACACCCTCGGCAACCACGACTGGCGCTCGAAGCCCTTCGACGCCGACGACCTCAAGAAGATAAACTACGACCGCGTGCTCCAAATCGCCAAGGAACGCACCGCCAACGCCGGCGACTTCACGTTCTATTTCGTGGGTAACTTCGACGAGGCTATCCTCAAGGGTTACATCGAGCAATACATCGCCTCGCTGCCCGCCAACGGTGTCAAGGAGAACTACCGCAACGTGACTCAACGCCCCACCGGTAACCTCGTGAACCGCTTCAACCGCAAGATGGAAACGCCTAAGGCCATCGCCGTGATGACATGGTACACCGACAAGTCGGCCTACACCCTCGAGAACAACGTCAAGGCCAGCATGGCCGGACAAGTGCTCGACTTCATCCTGCTGCAGAAAATCCGCGAGGACGCCAGCGCCGCTTATAGCGCCAGCGGACAAGGCAACGTGAGCCGAATCGGCGACAAGGTGTTCACCAGCGTGGTGGGCTACTGCCCCATGAAGCCCGAGAAGAGCGACATCGCCCTTAAGATTATGCGCGAGGAAGTTCCCGGCATGGTCAAGGAAGTGAGCGCCGACTACCTGGCAAAGATTAAGGAAACGATGCTCAAGGACGCCGACACCGACGCCAAGAACAACAACCACTGGGTTTATGTGCTCAACACGCACTACACCCATGGCATCGACATGCAGACCGACTACAAGAAAGCCGTGTCGGCAGTCACCACCAAGGACATCAGCAACTTCGTGCGCGACGTTATCCTCAAGGGTGGTAGCCACGTGGAAGTGATCATGCTCCCCGAAGAATAATTCTTTTTCATATCTTCTATCCCGCGCGGGACGGCCACCACAATGGTCGTCCCGCCATTTTTGCGGGCGACACGATTTTGTGTAACGCTGGCTTAACGCCGAAGTCACTCGGCACTCGGCATAAAAAAAGAACTTGTGGGTCACCCGCAAAAAACCGGTGTTTATTAAATAAGTATTAGCCCCGTCAGGGGCTACACTTTTTAGGCAGGGGTGCAGCGCGACAGCGCGAAACCCCTGTGACCGGAATTCCCCGCCAAATATTAGCCCCATTCGGGGCGACACAATTTGGACTGCGCGTCATCTGGCTGATTCTGTCGCCCCTAACGGGGCTACTTCACACGAAATGCTACGATTACAGGGGTTTCGCGCTGTCGCGCTGCACCCCTGCCTACTATCTGTCGCCCCTGGCGGGGCTAATTTCCCGCCGAGGGTTACTCGGCACTCGGCATAAAAAAAGAACTTGTGGGACACCCGCAAAACCCGGTGTTTATTAAATAAGTATTAGCCCCGTCAGGGGCTACACTTTTTAGGCAGGGGTGCAGCGCGACAGCGCGAAACCCCTGTGACCGGAATTCCCCGCCAAATATTAGCCCCATTCGGGGCGACACAATTTGGACTGCGCCCTGACTTCGTCATCGCGTACCCCAAAATTCGTCAGTGAATAGTTTTGCTATTCG
>CAMVPC010000059.1 GCA_947169265.1 uncultured Prevotellaceae bacterium | reverse complement strand
CTCACGAAGAGCCCCGAAGGGGGTCACAAACAGCGAACCAGCCGCGAGCCGAGAGCTTTGAGCCGCGAGCTCCGGGCTTCGAGTCCGTAGAGAGTAACACTGAATGCGTGCCAAGGCCAGCGGCCTTGACTTGAACGAAACCCCACGGCGCGTAGGCCGAAGGCCTGCGTGGCATGGGGACAGTGCCCCAACCTCACGAAGAGCCCCAAGCAAAAACTCCTTAAAATCCGTAGACTTTACCCACCCGTAGACCAAAAAAAATCGTTCAATTCGTTTAATTCGTTGTTTATTCTTATCGTTATTTTTTTGTTATTTTGCTTTATTCAAAGGAATTTATTAATTTTGCAAATCATAACCACCGCAATTATAACATTAAACAAAAATACTCCTATGAACCTTACAAAAAGACTAATGGTGATGGCTCTGGTCGCGATAGCGTCAATTACCATCGTGGCACGCGCCGCCACGCGAGGCGATATAAACGGCGACGGCGTGGTAAATGGTGCCGACGTCACCGCACTCTACAACGTATTACTCGACGGCATCACGGTCAACGGAAATCCCGATGTGAATCAAGACAATGTGGTAAACGGTGCCGACGTTACCGCACTCTACAACCTGCTCTTCAACCCCCAGGACAACGAGGACGAGCTATTCGACGAATGTTACGCCACGCTGCGAAGCAAGCGCACGCTCAACAACACCACGCTCGATCGCTCCTACACCAGCCTCATCCGCTCCCTGTGGATGCTCAACGAACTCACCACCGACGAGGCACACTGCCTGTGGAGCGACGAAGGCATCGCCGACTTGAACCACAACAGTTGGAATCCCGACAACCCCTGGATTGCCGGCTTGTTCATGCGACTGTGCGACAACATCGACGTGTGCAACACCTACCTGGCACGCGACGGACACGACGCCCAGCACAACGCCGAGGTGCGACTCCTCCGGGCCTATTACTACCTCCTGATGATGGACCTCTACGGACAAGCGCCCTTCTCGACCACCACGGCGGCCACCATCACCTCGGCGCCACGCGACCGCGCAAGCCTCTTCAGCTTTGTCGAGAGCGAAGTCACGGCCGTCGAAGACGCCCTGGCCGACTCGAAGCAGGCAGGATACGGACGACTCGACAAAACCGCGGCCCACATGTTGCTGGCGCGACTCTACCTCAACGCCGAGGTCTATACCGGCACGCCACGATGGCAAGACGCGCTCAACCGCGCCAAGAGCGCCATCATGGGCAATTACAAGATAATGATGGCCGACGGAACGCAACACAACGCCTTCCAGCTACTCTTCATGGGCGACAACGACACTAACGGCGCGCAAAAAGAGATTGTCTTCCCCGTGATTATCGACGGCAACCGCGCCCAGGCCGAGCTAGACTACCACTCCACCTTATATCTTGTGGCTTCGACCACAAACTACGACATGCAGGGAATCGGCACCAATCAAAATTGGGCCGGGAACCGCGCGCGCAAGCAATTCTCGCAACTCTTCTTCGGAACCGACGAGAACATCGACGGCGGACATTACAACGAATGGCCCACCATGCTCGGCGACAAGCGCGCGCTCTTCGAGACCGACAACCACTCGGTGGCCATCGACAACGAAAGCAGCTGGAGCAACGGCTTCCCTTACGTCAAGTGGCTCGCCGCTTACAGCAACGGCAACACGCCCTCCAACATGAACTTTGTCGACACCGACTTCCCCATCATGCGTCTCACCGAGGCTTCACTCATCATCGCCGAGGCCGACGCACGTCTTAACGGGGGACAATGTACCACCGAGGGGCTACAGTCCTATAACATCGTGCGCATGCGCGCCGGAGCGCAGGCCATGCGCGGCGCCTCGCTCAACGACATCCTCAACGAGTGGGGACGCGAGTTCGGCTTCGAGGGACGACGTCGTGCCGACTTGGTCCGCTTCGGCCGTTATGGCGGCAACCACGACTACAACTGGGAGTGGAAAAACGGCAACCCCGACGGCGCGCCTTTCGACGCCACGCGCGACATCTTCCCCATCCCCTCGATTGCCCTCAGCCTCAACCCGGCTCTCTCGCAAAACCCCGGATATGACGCCACACCCACCGCCTTCACCCTCACGGCGCCAGCGAGCTTCGACTTCAACAACGACGACTACCTCAGCTTAAACTGGACGGCATCGACCATCACGGGCGTCATCGCGCAACCCGCCTCTTACCAGCTGCTGCTCACCAACAACGACCGCTCAGCCCACGTGACCGCCGACTTGGGGAACGAGCTCACGGCCCATCTCACGCACGAAAACTTACAGGAACTGCTCTATAAACTCTTCGACGGCACCACCGACTTCTCACTCGTCAGGGCACAAATTATCGCAACCTTCCCCGGTTACAGCTCACGCGCGTCGAACGAGCGGGTCATCGCGCTCGTCAACTATGAGCACACCAACCCCAACCCCGGCGCCGAAGACATCTACGTCGTGGGATACGGCAACGGATGGGGTACCGCCGGATGGGTCGAACCGCTCCACGTGACCGCCGAAGGCGTTTACACCGGCTTCGCCTACCTCAACACCGAGTTCATCCTGCGGAGCAACGAAAACGACTGGAGCGGAACCAACTGGTACGACAACAACGGTGCAATCGCCACCGAAGGCGTCAACTTCAAGGTCTCCACTCCCGGATACTACCGCATCACCGCCAACTTCAACACGAAGACCTGCACGCTCGATGAAACCATCAACTCCATCGGTATCATCGGCGAACAAAGCGGATGGAGTACCGATTTCGCCACCCTCACGTTCAACAACGAAACCGGTGCGTGGGAAGGTACCGCAACCATCCAGGCCAACGCTTCCTTCAAGTTCCGCGCTAACCAAGACTGGACCGTGGCCGACTGGGGCGGCGTCACCTCCGACCCGCAAGCCCCCGGAACGCTACAGATGCGACCCTACGGATACGACATCAAGCTCACACAAGCCGGAACCTACCGCATACAGCTCTGGGCCTGGGCCGAAACTAAAGCACGTTGCATCTTCACAAAACTGTGATTTTCTAACTCTTATACAACATTTTTTGAGATTTTTGTCGTAACTTTGACCGCTCAACCTACCGAATATAAACAAAATCATTAATCCTTAAAATAGCTAAATTCGTATGAATCTTAAAATTAGATTAATTTTGATGAACTTCCTCGAGTTCGCAGTATGGGGTGCTTACCTCGTGTGCATGGGAAACTACCTGGGAGCTGCCGGCATGGGTGCCGAAATCAAGTGGTTCTACGCCATTCAAGGCATTGTGTCGATTTTCATGCCCACTCTCTTGGGTATCGTGGGCGACAAGTGGGTGCAACCGCAACGACTGCTGGGTATTTGCCACCTTCTCGCGGGAGCTTTCATGATTTGCCTCTTCTCGGTGGGAGCAAGCGCTCAGGCGGCCGGCGTTTTACCTAATAAAGCCGTGTTCATCACGCTCTATACGCTTAGTGTGGCTTTCTATATGCCCACGCTCGCATTGTCAAACACGGCAGCCTTCACCATTCTCAAGGACAACGGACTCGACACGGTCAAGGACTTCCCGCCCATCCGCGTGTTTGGCACCGTGGGCTTTATCGCCACCATGTGGTTTGTCAACTGCGCTTTCCTCGATCCCGACGGCAATTTCGGCTTCACCCTGGCCAAGAACGCGTTCAAATTCCAATACACTCACTACCAGTTCCTGGTCTCGGGTGTGCTGAGCATCGTGCTGTGCCTCTACTGTTTCACCTTGCCGCAATGCAAGCTCATCAAGAAAGAGGCCGCATCGTTGGTCGACACGCTCGGCCTGAGCGCATTCAAGCTCTTTAAAACCAAGAAGATGGCTATGTTCTTCATCTTCTCGATGTTGCTGGGCATGTCGCTGCAGGTGACCAATGGCTATGCAACCCCGTTCCTCACCCACTTCAAGGCTGTGGAAGGTCTTACCGACACTTTTGCCGCCAATAACGGTACCATGCTGGTGTCGCTCTCACAAATTGCCGAGGCATGCTGCATCCTGCTCATCCCCTTCTTCCTCAAACGCTACGGCATCAAGATTGTGATGCTCATCGCCATGTTCGCATGGGTGTTCCGCTTCGGCTTCTTCGGTATGGGACAACCCGACATGCCCGGCGTTATTCTCTTCGTTCTCTCGTGCCTGGTCTATGGCGTCGCTTTCGACTTCTTCAACGTGTCGGGCGCAATGTTTGTCGACAATGAATGTGACCCCAAGGTCAAATCATCGGCCCAAGGTTTGTTCATGCTTATGACTAACGGCCTCGGTGCTTCGATTGGCACACTCGCGGCCGGCGCCATCATCGATAAGTACTGCGAATGGAAAAACGTCATGGTTGATGGCGAAATGGGTAGCTTCCTTGTCGACAAGGTCGATGGCGGATGGGCCACATCTTGGTATATCTTCGCCGGATTCGCTTTGGTCGTAGCCGTCTCCTTCTGGGTGCTGTTCAAGTACAAACACGACCCCAAAGCGGTAGCCGAAATCAAGCACTAACACGCGACATGCACCGCTTTTTTGCTCCGGATATTAACGTGAACGGGACTCTTCCTGAGGAGGAGTCCCGTCATGCTGTGAGGGTGTTGCGGATGGCCGTGGGCGACAAGCTCGACGTCGTCGACGGACACGGCACTTTATACCACTGCCGCCTCGCCATGGCCCACCCCAAGCACGCCCTCGTGACCATCGACGACACCGAGCGCGTCGAGCCACACTGGCCGCGACACATCACGCTGGCCGTGGCGCCCACCAAGAACCTCGACCGTATGGAATGGCTCGTCGAGAAAGCCGTCGAGGTGGGCGTCGACCGCATCGTGCCATTGCTCACCGAGCACAGCGAGCGACGCGTGCTCAAAACCGAGCGCCTGCGCAAAATCATGGTCGCAGCCATGAAACAATCGCTCAAAGCCACACTGCCCAGGCTCGACGAGCTCACACCGCTCGACAAACTACTGGCCGAACCCCTCGACGGCGACCGCTTCGTCGCCTACTGCGACGAGGCCCTGCCGCGCGAGCAACGTCTCACCCTTGACAAAGCACTCACCGCGGCTACCGCGGCCACGCTGCTCATCGGCCCCGAGGGAGACTTCAGCCCTGCCGAGGTGGCGCGACTGCTCGATGCCGGCTTCGCGCCAGTCACCCTGGGGGAGAGCCGGCTGCGCACCGAAACCGCCGCGCTCGTGGGACTCGTCGTCCTTCACAGCCGGCCGTGAATCCTTCCCGAAAAGGTCTAACCTCTAACCTCTAACCTTCAAGTTTAAACTTGAATCTATCGCGCTGCCAGCGCCTTGCGCAACGCGCGCATGAAGCGCACGTACTCGGTCTGCGTGATGTCCACCTTGCCGTAAACCCGCTTCTTCGGGTACTTGGCCTTATAGGCGTTGCGCACCATCTCGTGCGTGACGATGTGATCGACGGGGATGTCATACTCCTCGATAATCGGCAACAGATATTCGATGGCGCTCGCGATTTGGTCGCGCGTGAGCGGCTTCTCGAGCGTGTTGCCTTGGAACTCGATGCCTATCGTGAACGCGTTGCAACCATCGCGGCCGTCGAGCACCGACGCTCCCGCGTGGTAAGTCACCACCGTGGGCGCGCACATGATGTAGCGCGTGCCGTCGGTATCAATCACGCAATGCGTTCCCACTCCACGCTCGCGCGACGTGAGCACCGCCAGCGACCGCGCTATCGTGGGCTCTGCCGTGTGGTGAAGCACCACGCCCTGCACCTCATTCACCTTTTCGGCGTCGAAGTTGGGCGTAGGGTAGCTCACCTCTTCATATTTTGGCTTACTCACCTTCTTATCATCACCCGGGCGACCCCAGCAATAGGCCACCAACGTCAGTGCCGCCACCCCCGCTACCATCACGGCGGCAACAACACGTTTATTTAAAAATCGCATTCTCATGTCTTTTCTCGTTTATTTTACCGCAAAAGTAAAAAAAATCCCCCAAGCCGGCAAGCCCCCCTCAAAAAAACAGCGACTCACACCAGCAGCTCGCCCCAGTCGTCGGGCGACAGCCAGCGCACCGACGGGTCGCGACGCAGCCACGTGAGCTGCTTCTTGGCGTAAACGCGCGTGTTTTTCTTGATGCGTGACACCGCCGTGTCAAAGTCCATCGCGCCGTCCATCCACGCGAACAGCTCCTTGTAGCCCACCGTGTTGAGCGAGTTGAGATGCCGCAGTCCTTGCACCGAGCGAGCCTCCTCCACCAGCCCCTGCGCCAGCATGGCGTCAACACGGCGGTTGATGCGCCCGAAAAGCTCCTCGCGAGGCACGTTCAGCGCCACCTTCACCACCTCAAAGTCGCGACGCGCCGCCACACCGCGGCGCAACGACGAATAAGGCACACCCGCCTGGCGGCACACCTCCACGGCGTGCGCCACGCGTCGTGGGTTACGCTTGTCTACTTGCGCGTAGTACTCAGGATCGGCCTCGCGCAACTCCTCGAGCAAGGCCTCGAGTCCGTCGGCGGCAAGCCGCGACAGCACAGCCTCGCGCACAGCCTCGCTTATCGACGGCATGGGGTCGATACCGCGGCACACCGCGTCGACATACATCATCGAACCGCCGCACAGCACCGCCGTGTCGCCCCGACGCCACAGCGACGACAGCACCGAGAGCGCATCGCGCTCATACTGCCACGCGCCATACTCGGCATCGAGCGGCAGGAAATCAACCAGATGATGACACACGCGCACACGCTCATCGGCCGTCGGCGCCGCCGTGCCGATGGGGATGCCGCGGTACACCTGACGCGAATCGGCACTTACTATCTCGCAACCCAGCGCCGTGGCCACCTCGATGGCCACCCGCGTCTTCCCCACTCCCGTGGGACCGGTTATCACTATCAGCCTTTTCATGCCTTAACGCTTGCTTTTTTACCCCGTAAAATTACGCAAAAACCACGGCACAAAGGGCCTTTCAAGCCCTTTTTTATACTTTTTCCCAAAAAATAAACATCTATTGTGAATTATTTACACTTTTTTTGTGTTTTTTCAGCCAAAAGGTGCTAACTTTGTGCTTTGGAGTTTTGACGCAATCTCTCACACGCCCCTATGCTGACACAAATTTACAACGGACATATCCTCACTCCCGAAGGCTGGATTACCGGCGGATCGGTCATCATGGACCGCGGACGCATCGCCGAAATCAGGAAAAACAGCCACCTCGAGCCCAAGGCCGACGAGCACATCGACGCCGGGGGCATGCACGTCGTGCCTGGAGGCATCGAGCTGCACTGCCACGGAGGAGGCGGTAGCGACTTCATGGAAGGCACCGTCGACGCCTTCCGCAACGCCGTCAACACCCACCTCAAGCACGGCACCACAGCCATCTACCCCACCCTCTCGTCGTCAACACAGCCCATGATTGAGGCGGCCGCGCAGGCCTGTACCACGCTCATGGACGAGCCCGACAGCCCCGTCATGGGACTGCACCTCGAAGGACCCTACGTCAACCCCATGAAGGCCGGCGCGCAGATGCCCGAAATCATCCGCAACCCCAACCCAAAGGAATACCACCACCTCGTCGAGGAATATGCCTGCATCAAGCGGTGGGACAGCGCGCCCGAGCTGCCGGGAGCAATAGGCATGGGACGATACCTCGTCAACAAGGGCGTCATCGCCTCGATTGCACACACCATCGCCGAGTTTGACGACGTCAAGGCCGCCTACGACGCCGGCTACAGCCACGCCACCCACTTCTACAACGCCATGCCCGGCTTCCACAACGTGCGCGAGTTCAAGCACGCCGGCACCGTCGAGGCTATCTACCTGATGGAAAACATGACCGTCGAGATGATTTGCGACGGCGTCCACGTGCCGCCCACCCTGCTCAAGCTCATCTACCGCATCAAGGGCGTCGAGAGAACAGCACTCGTCACCGACGCGCTCGCCGTCGCCGCAAGCGACAGCACAAAGGCCTTCGACCCGCGTGTCATCATCGAGGACGGAGTGTGCAAGCTCGCCGACCGCTCGGCACTCGCCGGCAGCATCGCCACCATGGACCGACTCATTCGCACCGCCGTGCAAATGGCCGACATTCCGCTTCAGGACGCATGCCGCATGGCAAGCGAGACGCCAGCCCGAATCATGGGCATCTACGACCGCAAGGGCTCGCTGCAGCGTGGCAAAGACGCCGACGTGCTCATCATCGACGACGACATCAATCTCCACGCCGTCTACGCCATGGGGAAACTCGTCAACTAACAGCTCACCGTCATCGTGGTAGAAACACTGCACGGAATCGTTCTCAACGTCGTCAAGTATAACGACCGCAACAACATCGCCCGCATCTACACCCGCGAGCGGGGCATGACGGCATTCCTCGTTCCGCAAGGCAACACACAGGCGGCACGACGCCGCAGGGCACTGTTCATGCCGCTCTCGTGCATCGCTTTCGAGGCCCGCATCACACCACAGCGCGACATCGGCACGCTCCACGGCACACGACGCACCACGGTGCCCATCTCCATCACCTCCGACCCCGTCAAAACCGCTATCGCGCTCTTCCTGGGCGAACTCCTCACGCGCGTCATCGTTGAGCAGGAACGCAACGAACCACTCTACGACTTCATCGAAGCCGGGGTCAACCTGCTCGAGAACACCTCCCGGGGCATTGCCAATTTCCACATCTGCTTCCTCTTTCACTTGGGCCGATTCATCGGCATACAGCCCGACACCGCCTCCTACGCGCCGGGCCGCCACTTCGACATGGACGAGGGCACATTCGTCAACACCGTGCCGCGAGGACACCACAGCCTACCACCCGAAGAAGCGCGCGTCATACACCTCCTCGACCGCATGACATTCGCCAACATGCACCTCTTCCGCTTCAACCACCACGAGCGAAACGCCATGCTCGACACCATTCTCGCCTACTACCGACTGCACCACAGCGCGCTCGGCGCCATGCGCTCCCACGACGTGCTCAAGCAACTCTTCGCCCGATAACCCACCCCTTTTAACCTAAATCGGGTCACCCCTTTTTTTCGGCTTCGAGGAGGTTTGCTCGAGGCCCCATGGCCGCCGCCGTCGCCGGAGGCGCCCCCCCCTCGCCCCGCCACATCACCAAACAAAAAACTCCGTAGACCCCAATGAGCCACGAGCCCAGAGCGTCGAGCCATGAACCGCGAGTGCGTAGAGAGTAACGCCGAAGGCGTGCCAAGGCCAGCGGCCTTGACTTGAATGAAACCACACGGCGCGTAGGCCGAAGGCCTGCGTGGCGTGGGGATAGTGCCGCACGCTCACC
>CAMVPC010000058.1 GCA_947169265.1 uncultured Prevotellaceae bacterium | reverse complement strand
TAAATTGCGATTTATCGCATAGAAACAGCCGGTGGCAGTTCTATTATTTCAAGGTAAGGAGAGAAACGCCGGTGGCGTTCTCTCCTTGCTTCGTTTTTACTCGGCTTCGCAACATCGCAGACGAGGAATGATACGAGCCGCCATAACTATTTTCATGAGTGATATTGGCAAGCCGAATTTGCTGCCGCTCGGCAGAAACCGAACAAGTTCGGTTCTGCACTCGCTTAATCGAAAAAGTGCCAAGTGCCCGCATAACATCGCGGTGTTCGGTCGGTCACGTTTGTACAAAAATCGATTTTTTGCTCCTTATAGCGGTTCTCCAGTAAAAAAAGAAAACGCTGATTGTCAGGAATTCTACCTTGATTATCAGCGTATTCTAAAAGTGGAGCGGTAGACGAGGCTCGAACTCGCGACCCTCAGCTTGGGAAGCTTCTTGAATACACCGATATAGACCTGGTTAATAAATAGTTAGAAATTACGTTATTAAACTTGCACGTCTACTTGCACGTTGTCTGACGATAGACTGCAAGCTCTTGTTTTAGTTCTTCGATTTCAGCCTCTAAACTCTCTATCTTCTCCTCTTTCTTTTTAAGGAGTTCCAAGAAATCCGAAACGATTGTTTGCTCGGTTGAAGCCACGTTTGCCTTGCCGACTTCATCGGTGGCAGCAGGTGGTTTCTCCTCTGTTCTCTCGGCTCGTTTCGCCATCTTCTTTTTGAGGTTGGGATTAGCGACTTCACTTACATAGTCCTCTATGTTTTCAACTCCGAGAACTGACGCCACTTTGTCGATGAACGCCTGTGGTGCCGACGCTTTCCCACGCTCAATCACTGAGACGAAACCCTGGGGATAGCCGGTCAGTTCCGCAACTTTGACTTGCGAAAAATTTTTTTCTGACCTAATCCTTTGTAAGTCAAGTACTCGCATAAATTTATTGATATAAGCGTAAAAATTTGTTCTTAATTTCTTGCAGATATAATAAGAAATATATGTATATTTGCAGCCTAAATTTTGTTACATCAGCAAGAATTGTCGCTTTGACGCTGCAAAGTTACAAAGAAGTTTTGATATAACAAAATTTATAAGGTTTATATTTTTGTTTATAAAGATTTTTTTCGCTATGACTTTTTTTGAGTATTACCAATCACTTAAAAACCAGCCATCTCCAGCGGCTGAGTTTGTTCGAGACATCGCCTCACTTTGCCAGCGCAAAGAGATAACTGTACGCAAGTGGCTTGCTGGTGATGCTAACCCTGACCAACATCTTCAACAGAAGATTGCGGAGTTCATTGGCATTCCTGCCAAGAAATTGTTTCCCAAACCAATAATGTATAATAAAAAGGTGCAGAATCATGGTAACAAATGAGCCTAACGTAAGTATGGCAGGAAGATACTCAATCGAGGAAACCTGCGCACTTTTGGGAATGCATCGTCACACTTTGGCTCGATACACAGCAAAAGGGCGGATTAAATGCGGTGTGCGTCGCTCAACAACAAGAAAATTCTACCTCGGCAGTGAGATACTTCGCTTCTGGAAAGCTCAATTATAGCTATGGGTGGTTTTGTTTTCTTGTTCAGAGACATCGAGAACCATTGGGTCTGGAAAGACGGACGCATGGCGCACAGATGGATGGACTTGATTATTCAGGCACAGTGGGAGAATAAGACAGTCTATTTTGATGGAGTGCGTGTTGATTTGAAACGTGGACAACTCATCACCACTACTAGATTATTGATGGGCAGATGGAGAACAAACCCGAGAATTGTTCTCAAAAGCCTTGAAATTTTCGAGAATGACAAGATGATTCGGTGCAAAAAAACCACCGAAATGACCATCATAACGATATGCAATTACGACGCTTACCAAAGCATTCTTGCGGAGAAAAATCCACCAGTTCATTCACCATATACTTCAAGCGAAAATGATGATGGCGCGGAACGCAAAGGGAAGCGCAAGGGGAAGTGTATTAAAAAAGATAATAAAGAAGAAGATAAAAATATTATATCACAACAATCTGTGCGCGAGGGAAATTTGAAGTTTTTTGAAGAAATGAAAAATGCCGAGATTTCTTTAGATGAAATGACGATGCGTTTTTCTTGCTCCAAGCAGGAACTGCTTGAAATGCTTGACGCTTTCGTCAAAGAAGTGAACATCAAAGAAACACGGCATACCAGCTTCAGCGACTTCAGAAAACATTTCTTTGACTGGGCGCGGATTCAGTTTAACAAGCAAAAAGAAAATGAGCAGCGAAGGACTAAAGGCAGCGGCCAGCAAGATAAATTTGCCGCGCGTCGGGGAACTGATGTCGGAGATAAAAAGGCATCGGACTACGGCAGCTCGTTTTAGGTTCAACATGAGTGAACAGGACGCGCTGGACTTGCTCGCGGCCCACTACATGTTTGAGGTCGAGCGTCGTCACAACAAGGTGCAGCTTGACGAGAACACCGTCAACAACCTGCGGAAGATGGCGCACTACATAACCCTGCCCGACCCAAAGTTCGGCGTGATGCTGTGCGGCACTTGCGGCAATGGCAAGACCACGCTGCTATATGCGCTGCGTGCCGCCATTGACTTCCTCAGTGAGCGTAAGCAGTTCGAACACCTGCGAAACTGGGCAAACCCTTACGACAAGGTTCAGCTTACTTTCGTGGACGCTAAAGAAGTCGTGGAAATCTACAAGGACAGGGCGAAATTCAACGAGTTGCGCAGTGAGAGGATGCTTGCCATCGACGACCTGGGCAAAGAGCCGGCGGAAGTCCTTGACTTCGGCAATGTGACCAATCCTTTGATTGACCTGCTCGAATACCGCTACCTCTACCAGAAGTTCACCTGCATCACGACCAACCTTGACTCACAGCAGATCCGTGAGAAATATGGCACTCGCATCGCCGACCGCTTCAACGAGATGCTGGAAGTCATCGTCTTTCAGGACATCAGTTACCGCCACTAATTTTGTACAAACATAACGGACATGGATGAAGATTTGATTATATACCTGAAACTCGACACATACCTTGCGCAGTGGATTGTGCATGAGTATGGCGAGATAGTTGAATTCCCAAGAAACTCAGCCGAGAATGACGTGATACAACTGGGGCTGATGCGCAAGCCCATCCTCGCTTACGTTCCTGGCCCTGGCGAGGGGCGCGTGCCGATTAAAGTTCCCTACTTCAAGGAGAGAAACATCAGGATTTACAACTATCTCTCTTATTCCGGGCGCATGTCGCTGGCTCGATGCATCCGTTCTCGCTTTGTCATCGCGCTGTGGAACGACCTCTACAAGTTCGGCCACATCGGGCGACAGAAGCAGGACTTGATTTGGACGTGGATGGAGTCTCACGGCATCGACACCACCGAGACCAACTTCAACACGCTTTTCAAAATCTACAAGCGCAAGCGTGACGTGTACCGCCACAAGATGAAAGAAGCGGGAAAAGATGTGCCACGGGGCAAAAAAGGCGAAAAATTCTGATTTGTTTACAAATCTTAATTTCATTAATAAAGGTTATAGCCACGTGACAAAGTACCCCAAAAACAGCAGAGTTCTCCACACTTTCCAAAATATTCCACACTTTCCAAAAAGTTCCACAGTTTTATGAGAGAGTCTCAATCACTTCCGGGCATCAAATTCATCGGGCATGTGCCGTCGGTGAATTTGCAGCGAGAGATAATGTACAAGCACCTCGCCGGTATTCCTGTGGGCGTGTTCACCGACATCACGCCTATCGCGTTCTGCGGTGTGCCCACCTGCGAGGCGGAATCCATCTATAACAACAACGGCAGGATTGAGCAGGTCACGCTGCGCTTCAAGACCCTCGATGCCTTGCCGCTGCAGCGACACGTCGCCTACGTCGTCACCGACTGCACCGGGCAGTCGTACATCATCGGGCAGCGTGAGAAGCCCCGACCTATCGTGAAAGTCACGCGAGACACAGGAACGCCTAACGGCGATCCTGCGGTCTGGACGGTCGAAATCACGCTCTACGCGCAGAAAGCGTTAATCCCATGCAGCGTAAATAGATAATACTCATAGGTAATGAATTTTTAGGTTAATTAGTCAAAACAAAATCAGCGTAAAATTTTGTTTGTGCGAGTCCGTCGCTGTGACAGCGGCGGCTCGTTTTTATACCTCACCCCAACCGAAGTAAGCCGTGACTGGTGGCGGAGCAGCCATTCCGTGGAGCCGTCCAAGTCTCTTGCTGATTGCCTTGATGTCGTTGTGTTATTTGGAATGGTGTCGGGCAAAGCGTAATGGACGCACACAATCATCACCGCTCGGCTATTCTTCGCCTACTTTACGCAATATCACGGCTCTCATGGATTGTCGCTGTCAGTCTGCCGTATTGCGGAAAAGCCTCGGCTTCCTGCCCATCTTGGTTCTCATTGGCTCGGCGGCGTGCATTGAATCCAGCTCCTTGAACCCTCGCTTACTGACTCGGTTGCCCTTGTATCTTGGTGTACTCCTTTGCTCAATGCGGTGAGCGGCAGACTTGTTGAACTAATCGGCGACTATGCTCAATGGAGTGCTCCGTGGCGCACAAGGTGCGTGCAGCGAACGCCCCCACGCAGTGGCACTTCCTCGGGTGGGCGACTGCCCCAATCCACACCTTCTGTTTTTTCTCCTTCGGGATTGTGTTCTCGGCTTTACGGCTCATGGCCGGTGCTTTGTTGGGCGCAACCGCTCACTTCTTGGTGTGATTGCTGCGCTCTCCATGACAAAATCTATCGCTGCACACTCGCTCCTTGTGGACATCGGCTCTTTTTGGCTTTTACGCTGCAAAGTTAATGCGCCGTCTTAACACGCAAGGACAGGCGATGTTGACGGTCGAAAAAAATGAAAAAATTTGAGACCGTGACGGCTGAAATTTTTCAGGCCCGCGAGGGGTAATTTTTTTTGGTCAATCCTTGCTAAGTGTTCGCCGTCGCACTCTGCAGGCAGTGTAAAAGCTCAAATAAGAGCGATTACAAGTTCACTCGATTGTTTCACAATAAATTTTTCACTGTCATGGAGAAAAATCACAAATTTTCAGAAGTTGCGAGCGGTGCTCAAAGCACCCATGCACAAGAGCCTGTAAAGGCTGTCGAGAACATCAACAATCCCTACGGGGTTGAGGAAGTGGATTTGGAGCAGTTCATCGCTCACCCCGATAAGGAAGTACCGGCTATCTACGTGGGGTCATACGGGGCATACGCCTCGGGTTCGCTCCGCGGAGCATGGGTCTCCATTGAGGCTTGCGCCGATTACGAGGAGTTCATGATGGTCTGCCGCTGGATTCACCGCTTTGAGCAGGATCCGGAGTACATGTTCCAGGATTACATGGGCTTCCCCGGTCAGTTCTACCGCGAGGGCTCTTTCACAGAGCAGGATTTCGACAATGTACGCGAGTTCGCCGGGCTTGATGAGGATGAGCAGGAGGCTTTCGAGGCTTTCCTCGATTGCAAGTACGGCAGTTACACTGACGGCGACAATCTCTTTTATGAGTTCCGTGAGGCCTATTGCGGAAAGTTCGACAGCGAAGAAGATTACGCCGAGCAGCTTGCCGATGATTGCGGCTATTACGCTGAGATGCCCTCGTACCTGCGTAATTACTTTGACATCAAGGCTTTCGCAAGAGATATTTTCTTGGATGGCTTCACTTTCTGGAATGGCTACGTCTTCCGCGATTAGTCACTAATCGTTTCACTTCGGGGTGAGGTGTAAAAGCCTCGCCCTTTTTCGTGTGCCGGAACGTGAGCTACAACCTTTGTACGCACCAGACTAAATAAGCCGTGAGGTCATAACGACACACACGGCTCTTGTACTCACTTTTTTGGGGTTCATTTTGGGGCTCATTTTGGGGCTCATTTTGGGTGTCATTTTAGTGACCTCAAAATCTCCCAACCGCTATATCAGCACCTCCCAATGACCATCTTTGCTTGAGCCAACATAAACAATTACATGCCTATCCCTTAATGATGCAATGTCACGCTTAACCGTTGCTAATGAGACATTTAATCGCTTAGACAGATCTGTACGTGAAATATGTAAATCTTCTCTCATTAACGAGACCATAGTTTCGTGTCGAGGCGATAATTTTTGGGGCTCATTTTGGGGCTCATTTTGGGGCTCACCACGGTAAAGTTTCTCGAATAGCGGACTTCGCTTTATCGTGACCAAAACGCCCCCATCACGGTTCTCTATTGTCGGCATGGGCATATTTGCCGCCGCAAACGAATCTTTAATAATTTTCATGCCTCGTCCCCAAGCTTCGATAAAACCAGCCTTGAAAAAGGCATCGGCGATGTTCTTGTTCCGTGGACGCGAAGCGTGCTCACGCAGCAGGACGTTCATATCAAAACCTGCAGGCAGTTCGCCTTGATTCCACAATGTAACGTGGTCGTTGTACACCTTCATCTGAATGTGAACGCCGGTATAATCTTTGTGACAAATGGCATTGTAGAGAATCTCACGCAAGCCCTTCTCTGGTATCTCCAAAGGCTCGACACGCACCATTCCCTCGTAGTGAATCGGCGAGATGAGATATTTTGATTTGAGAGTTTCTACGACCTTATCAGCCATTTGAATCAAATTGCCCTCAATGGAATCTTGTATCAACAAATCCCCTTCATCGCGCACGAAACGACCTATTCTGAACTCAATGCCGGTGAAGTGACGTTGAGGGCACTTGCCAAAGAGCAATATGGCGGCACTCTTTAATTTGCCGTCAGTTGTAAGAAGTCTGAGGTTCTGAAGGATTGTTTCGGTTGATGAGCCTTTTGTAGATGGTGACAAGCGGTTATGCTCAATTCCTTCCTGGATAAAATAGTCAATCGCGTCACGGTCAATGTCATCAATGGAGACATTATCCATTGTAACATCATCCCACGACAGGCCCATTTTCTTCAAGATGAACTGCTGCAGGGCAACGCCACGCAACTGCTGCTTAGTCGCACCGCTGCGTATGTGGTACTCGCCTTTATATGCGATGGGCATATTGCTTGGTTCAACGACTATCTCGATAATATCTTTGCCTTCGCGCTCCAGTAGATTAACGTCACACACGATACCGAGTGTAGTTACAATCTTGTTGGGAATATCTTCCAACAAACGGTGGGAATTGTTGACACCCACGACTTTCTGATCGTCGTCAATGCCAATGTATATCGAGCCACCTTGCGCATTGGCGAAGCCGCATATCCATTTCAGATATTCGTCGCGCCACGATTCTTTGTACTCTATGTTCTGATTTTCAGCCATATTTTGCCTCTATTAGACTGCAAAGGTAACAATAATATCCGAAACAGAGGATAAATTTCCTGTCTTTTACCCAAAGAAACCACCTTTATAATTTTGTGGCAAAATTCAGTACGATTATGCCACAGACCAGATACAATCTCCACCTCAAGGGCTATGTCGGAGGCTACGACTTCGACCGCGACTATGTGGACTATGTGCTTGCCCGTAATGAGGGCAAGCCGGTCCACGTGCTTATCGACAGCCTCGGCGGCTCGCTGGCGACCGCCCTCTCCATCGCCTCGGCATTCAAACGTCATGGCGATGTCACCGTCCACTTCGTGGGAATGAACGCCAGTGCCGCAACCATCGCTTCGCTCGGTGCACGACACATCAGCATCGACGCATCGGCCATGTACCTCGTGCACAAGTGCAGCGCGGAGTTTTTCGAGTGGGGAAGCCTCAATGCCGACCAGCTCGCAACTGTCCGCGACAACTGCGAGGCGGCAATCCGTGACCTCAACAAACTCGACAACAATGTTGCCGCGATGTATTCGGCCAAGTGCAGCAAGCCCGAAGCCGACCTGCTCGACCTGATGCGAGTAGGCGGCTGGCTCACCGCTAAAGAGGCGAAGGCCTGGGGCTTTGTCGATGAGATCACCGACCTGGGCGAGACCAAGCCGGTACTCACCGACGCGGTGGCTTCGGCGATGGCGGCTGCCGGTATGCCCATTCCGAACATTCCCACAGCCTACAGTCGCAATGAGACGCTCATCGAGCGTTTCATCGCTGCCATTGCCTCGCTGTTCAAGTCCGCCAAGGAGGCCGAACACGAACAAATCTCCGCCGGAAATCCCCAAGCTGAAATGAAAGAAGAAGCTAGTCATAACGAAAATAATCATCCATCTTCCCCAACACTCAAACCATCCGCAACCATGCTCCAGTCCCTTTCGCTCCTTGGCGAAGTCCTCAACATCGAGGGCTTCGCTGTGGGCGAGGACGGTGTGAAGCTCACCGCAGAGCAAGCGCTAGCCGTTGAGCGTGCCATCGCTGACCGCGACAAGCGCAACACCGAACTCGCCGAGCAGGTTCAGGCATTGAAAGCCAACCCTGCCGAAAAGTCACAAGTGGTGGTCGATGCTCCGCAACAGACCGCCAAGTCTCCCTTTGACGTGTTCGCCGACAAGGTGAACAACGCCAAGAAGCTGTTCAACCAGGTTCCCTGAAATCACTCATCACTAATCGCTCATCTCTAATCTCAAAGTAATATGGCAGGACAACTCAACATCACCCCCTCGCTGGAGCAGTTCCAAGAGGCCGCCACCAAGTGGCGACCCGAACTGCTCATGCAGCCCATCATCGGGTGCCAGGACACCATCCAGAACATGACTCCACGCCCCGGCATCCGCTATAAGGAGAACGTGGGAGCCATCAGCGGCAACGCGCAGTTCGGACCCTACAAGCCCTCGCGCGCCACAGACTTCAATCTCAATGTGGAATACAGAACCCTTGAGACGTTCATGGGCTCCGTGCATTGCAAGTTCGAGCCGAACTCCGCAGCGTCCACCATTCTCGGCTACATGGCGGCCACCAAAGGTGACGGCCAGATGCAGGCACCCACGGCGCTCCATGTGCTTACGCTCATCGCCAAAGGGCTTTCGGAAAGCCTTAATGACGCTATTTGGAGCGGTGTACGCAACGCAAGCGGCGACACCACCAAAGACCTGTTCGACGGCTTCGACACCATCACCGCCGCCGAAATCGCCGCCGACAAGATCAGCGTGGCCAACAAGAACTACATGAAGCTCACCGAGGAAATCACCACCGCCAACGCGCTCGACATCGCAAAGGAAATCCTTTACTCGCTCGACCCACGTTTGCGTGCCCAGGAGCTGAACATGTACTGCTCGCAGGACTTCGCCGACAAGTACAACGAGGCCATGCTGCTTACCCACGGAGGCATCAATTTCTACAACCAGTTCGGACAGACCGACGTGGAGGGCAGCAACGGAAAGCTCCACATCGTGCCGCTGTTCAACAAAGCGGACTCAAAGTTCATCCATGTCACTCCCAAGAGCAACATGCTTGTGGGCTACGACCAGATGGGCGACGTGGAGAGCGTAATGGTCAAGGAGTACGAGCCGTTCATACTCTCGTACATCGCCACCATGTTCTTCGGCGTGCAGTTCGAGTCAATCGACTACCGCAAGCTCAAAGTCATCGAACTGGCAGCGTGATGATTCTCGTTAATCGTTATTCTTTAATCGTTAATCACGAAGTAAACAATGGCAACGAATTGCACATCAATACTCAAATCGCTCGCTTGGTGCCAGGGAACTCCCGAGCTCCCCGGCATCAAGCGCCGTATCTACTACATCGGCAAAGACCAAATCGTCAAGTGGCCCACGCTCGCACACGACAACCGTGGGCGACTGACCGCCGCCGCTTACGTCGGCAATTTCGTTTTGGCTGCCGATGCCAATTGGAAGTACATTGACATCCTGCCCGACAAGTCGCAGCTCACCAGTGAGGCGCAGGGCGA
>CAMVPC010000057.1 GCA_947169265.1 uncultured Prevotellaceae bacterium | reverse complement strand
GCTCCACTTTTTTATATCGACTGGCTTATATATCCCGATTTTTATCTAAATTTGCACGGCAAATAAAAAATGACCCACACTGGCTCGATGAGAATCCCAGGCATAAAGAGGTTATACACGTTCATGCTGCAGACGTTCCTGCCGCTGTTCATGATGACGTTTTTCATTACATTGTTTATTGTGATGATGCAATTCGTGTGGTCGCATCTCGACGACATGGTGGGCAAGGGTCTCGGCATTGATTTGCTCAGTGAACTTTTCTTCTATGCGGCCCTCGTGTTTGTGCCCATGGCACTCCCGCTGGCCATCTTGCTCGCGTCGCTCATGACGTTCGGTAACCTTGGCGAGCACGTCGAGCTTACCGCGATGAAATCGAGCGGCATCTCGTTATTAAGGGTAATGAGCCCGCTCGTGGTGTTTATCGCCATGATAGCCATTGGAGCGTTCTTTTTTCAGAACGACGTGCTGCCCAAGGCGCAAGTGAAGATGTGGACATTGCTGTTTTCGATGCGTCAAAAGACACCTACGCTCGACATTCCCGAAGGCACTGTTTACAACCAGATTCCGGGCTACAACCTCTACGTGGGACGTAAAGACCACGCCGACAAGGAGAGCGGCAAAATCTATGACATCGTCATCTATGGCATGGACGGTTCCATGAACCACCCACGCGTGGTGGCCGCCGACAGCGGACGCATCAGCATGACCGAGGATAAGCTACACCTTGTGCTTCAGTTGTACCACGGCAACTGGTATGAGGAGGTGAAGGGCGGCGGTCCGGTGAACGGCAGCACCGAAATGTTCCGCCGCGAGTCGTTCCAAAACAAGACCATCCTTATCCCTTACGACGCGACCTTCACCCGCATGAACGATGACGCCATGCGCTCGCAATATGTGGGCAAGAACATCACCGAGTTGCTCGCGACCATCGATAGCGTGCAGGCGCGGGTCGACAGCGTGGGCGACATCGTGAGCACCGAGATGCGCGCCGAGCCCATCGCCGGCATGCCATCGGTGCGCACCGAGCGTCACGATAGCACCATAGTGCAAGTCGTCCAGCGCCCAATGGCCATCAGCGTGCCCACCGATATCGATTCGCTCTTCGGGTCATTGCCCGAGGGGGCGCGTCAAGCCATGCTCACATCGGCGCTCGCCAATCTTGAGATGCGCCGCCAGAACTATCAGTTCCGCAGCTACGTCACCGATGATGACAAGCTCACTATCCGTCGCCACAACATCGAGCTGCAACGCAAATTCACCTTGTCGCTCGCGTGCCTGATATTCTTTTTCATCGGCGCGCCATTAGGAGCTATCATCCGCAAGGGCGGACTTGGCACGCCCATTGTGATTTCGGTCATTTTGTTTATCATTTATTATATGATTGACAACAGCGGCTACAAACTGGCCCGTGACGCCCGCTGGCCCGTGTGGCAAGGTGTGTGGCTCAGCTCAGCGGTGTTGCTTCCCCTGGGCATCTTCCTCACCAAGAAGTCGATCGACGACAGCGCGGTGTTTAATATCGACGCTTACCGCAACTTTTTCGCCCGCTTGTTCGGCAAGCATCAAACACGCCAAATCGCACTCAAGGAAGTGGTCGTCGAGGAAGTCGACACGCAAGAGGCACTTTCGCGACTGGCCTCGTTGCGCGAAACCGTGCGGGCTTACCTTGAACGATACAAGCGTCGGCAAAGCTACCGCGAATACTGGCTTGCCGGTTACGACAAGCCGCAACTGCAAGCCTTGTCCCGACAAATTGACGACACGGTCGACTACTTGGCCAATTCACGCGAACAACTCGTGCTCAACAAGGCCATGGACATCCCCATCATTAGGCAACTGTTCCTCTACCGCCCCGGCTGCGGTATCACATGGCTGGGATGGGCCGGCGTTGTGCTGTTCCCAGTGGGCCTGCCGTGCTATTTGCTGGGTACGCGACTGCAAAAGAACCTCAAGCGGGAACTGAGCACGACCCTTGACGTGTGTGACCAAATGAGCGACATCCTCACCGGCAAAACATCAAACGACATATCCATCGAGGCTCCCGCCGGCGAAATCAGCGACGAAGAGCTCACCGACGAAGAATAAACAACATAAACCCATAAAACTCATTCATGGACATCAAATTAAATACAATCGAAGAAGCCATCGAACAAATCAAGCGTGGCGAGTTTGTCATCGTCGTCGACGACGAGAATCGCGAGAATGAAGGCGATTTCATCATCTCGGCACAACTCATCACCGAGGAAAAAGTGAACTTCATGCTCCGTGAGGGACGCGGCGTGCTGTGCGCCCCCATTACCGCCCAGCGTTGCGAAGAACTGGGCCTTGCCATGCAAGTGGAGCACAACACCTCCATGCTGGGAACGCCCTTCACCATCACAGTAGACCTGTTGGATGGCTGCACCACAGGCGTTTCGATGCACGACCGCGCGCTCACCATCCGCGCACTCGCCTCACCCGACACAAAACCATCGGACTTGGGACGACCGGGACACATCAACCCCTTGCGCGCCCAAGACAATGGTGTGCTCAAGCGCAGTGGCCACACCGAGGCCTCCATCGACTTGATGCGCCTCGCCGGACTTTATCCGGCAGCGGCCCTCATTGAAATCATTAACCCCGACGGCACGATGGCGCGCCTTCCCCAGCTCAAGAAGGTGAGTGAACGTTTTAACATTCCCATTATCTCAATCGCCGACCTTATCACTTACAGGCTGCGCACTGAGCGCATCGTCGAAGTGGGCGAGCGCGTGGATATGCCCACGCAATATGGACATTTCAGCCTTATTCCCTTCCGACAAATAAGCAACGGACTGGAACACATCGCCCTCATCAAGGGCGAATGGCAAAAAGACGAGCCCATTCTCGTGAGAGTTCATTCGTCGTGCGCCACCGGTGACATCTTCGGGTCGAAACGGTGTGAATGTGGCGAACAACTCCACGTGGCCATGCAGATGATTGAGAAAGAAGGAAAAGGCGCGCTCGTTTACATGAACCAGGAGGGGCGAGGCATTGGACTCATGAACAAAATCAAGGCTTATAAGCTGCAAGAAAACGGACTTGATACGGTTGACGCCAACGTCCACCTCGGTTTTAAGCCCGACGAACGGGACTACGGCGTGGGGGCCAACATCCTGCGCATCTTGGGAGTCACCAAGATGAGGTTGCTCACCAACAATCCCGTGAAACGGGTGGGACTCGAACGCTACGGTCTCGAAATCGTGGAGAACGTGCCCATCGAGGTGATGCCCAACCCTTACAACATCCACTATATGGAAACGAAAAAGAACCGCATGGGGCACTTGCTCCACAATGTTTAATTGATAAAACCACCTCAAACCACCAATCGTCATGACTAACTACTTAATCACCGGAGGGGCCGGCTTCATAGGGTCGAACTTCGTCAAGTATGTGATCAATCGCTACGGCAACGACATCAACGTTGTGGTGCTCGACGCGCTCACCTACGCCGGCAACTTGGCCTCGATCGACGAAGAGCTCAAGCGCGACAATGTCACCTTCGTCAAGGGAGATATCGCCGACAGCGCACTCGTGACAAGCATCCTCGAGCAACACGACATCGATTATATCGTGAACTTCGCCGCCGAGAGCCATGTGGACCGCAGCATCACCAACCCCAGGCTGTTCCTTGAGACCAACATCCTCGGGACGCAAAACCTGCTCGACTGCGCCCGCAAGCTATGGTGCACCGGTAAAGACGCCAATGGGCATTTCACCTATAAGGCGGGGAAAAAACACCTGCAAATCTCGACCGACGAAGTGTACGGCTCGCTTGAGAAAGACTTTGACGAGCCACAGCCCCTGCCGGTAGATGACCACATCAGGCGCGTGGTGGAAAAACGTGACGACCTGCACACTTACGGCAAGCACTTCTTCACTGAGAACACGCCGCTCGCGCCACGCTCGCCCTACTCGGCCTCAAAAACCAGCGCCGACCTTATCGTGCAGGCCTACAACGAGACATACGACTTTCCCATCAACATTACCCGTTGCAGCAACAACTACGGCCCCTACCATTTTCCAGAGAAACTCATTCCGCTCATGATTAAGAATGTGCTTGAGGGAAAAGCGCTACCGGTCTACGGCAAGGGGCTGAATGTGCGCGATTGGCTATATGTAGAGGACCACTGCAAGGCCATTGACCTTGTGCTGCGACACGGGCGCACGGGCGAAGTCTACAACATAGGCGGCTTCAACGAAGAGAGCAACATCAACATTGTCAAGCTCATCATTCGCACCATTGCCCGGCTTGTTGACGAAAATCCGCGTTACGCGGCCTTGCTTAAGTGCGACCGCAGCAAGGTGAGCGACGAGCTCATCACCTACGTCACCGACCGTCCGGGCCACGACATGCGTTACGCCATCAATCCGGCCAAAATCGCCACCGAACTGGGATGGTATCCTGAAACGCCTTTCACGCAGGGCATCGAGAAAACTATCCGCTGGAATCTCGACAATCAGGATTGGGTGAACAGTGTCACCAGCGGCGACTACCAGCGCTATTACGAGCAAATGTACAACAACCGTTAACCATAAAGCATTACCACTATGAAAGGTATCGTACTCGCCGGTGGTTCAGGCACACGCCTCTACCCCATCACCAAAGGTATCAGCAAGCAGCTTGTGCCACTCTACGACAAGCCCATGGTTTTCTATCCCATCTCGGTACTCATGCTTGCCGGCATCAGGGAAATCCTCATCATCAGCACGCCCCACGACTTGCCCATGTTCCGTCGCCTGCTTGGCACGGGCGAGGAAATAGGTGTCCATTTCCATTATGCCGAGCAACCCAGCCCCGACGGCCTTGCACAAGCATTCCTCATCGGCGAGGATTTCATTGGCGACGACAGCGTGTGCCTCGTGCTGGGCGACAACATTTTCTATGGACAGAGTTTCACCAAAATGTTGCTCAACGCAGTCACCGAGACCGAGACACGCCACACCGCCCATCTCTTTGCCTACCCGGTGAAAGACCCCAACCGCTTTGGCGTTGTCGCCTTTGACGAAAACGGCCGCGCCACAAGCATCGAGGAAAAACCGACCCAACCCAAGTCGAACTATGCCGTAACCGGACTTTACTTCTATCCTAACGAAGTGATTGAAGTGGCAAAGAACATCAAGCCCTCGGCACGCGGCGAACTCGAAATCACCACCGTCAACCAAGTATTTCTCGAACAAGAGCGCGTGAAAGTGACGACACTGGGACGAGGCTTCGCCTGGCTCGATACCGGCACCCCCGAATCGATGCTCGATGCCGCCAATTTCATACAGACCATCGAGACCTTGCAGGGCGTACAAGTGGCGGCACTTGAAGAAATCGCCTTCCGCAAGCACTGGATTACCGCCGAACAACTGCTGGCGCTTGCCGAGCCACTCAAGAAAAACAACTACGGCCAGTATCTCATCAACTTGGCTCACCATGGCGTTTGACTCCCCACAAATCATCGAGCTACCTAAGGTGTGCGACCCGCGCGGTAACCTCTCGTTTGTCGAGAGCGAGGGACATGTGCCTTTCAAGGTGAGGCGCGTCTATTGGATCTACGACGTGCCGGGGGGCATGCGGCGATATGGCCATGCCTTCCGCGAGCAGGACGAGTTTATTGTGGCCCTGAGCGGCAGTTTCGATGTGGTACTCAACGATGGCGTCAAGGCAACTCGTCACCACTTGTGCCGCTCCTATTACGGGCTATATGTACCGCGCATGACGTGGCGCGAGATTGACAATTTCTCGACCAACTCGGTGGTGATGGTGCTCTCAAGCACTTGCTACGATTCCGGTGATTATATTGAAGATTTCGATGAGTTTCAGGCACTAAAAAAGTAATTGTATGCTTCACGACCCACACTCGACTTCATCGGTACACGACTGCCGGCTTATCACGCTCAACAAAAACCACCACGAGAACGGGAATTTGAGTGTAATCGAAGGTGGCGTGCAGGTGCCATTCGACATCAATCGGGTGTACTACCTTTACGACGTGCCCGGCGATGCCGAACGCGGCGGCCATTCCCACCGGCAGCTGCAACAATTCATCGTGGCCATCAGCGGCTGTTTCGACGTGGTGCTTGACGATGGTGTGGAGCAACGCCGCATCACCCTCAATCGCCCTTACAAGGGGCTACTCATCACGCAAGGCATCTGGCGTGTGCTCGATAATTTCTCATCGGGAGCCGTGTGCATGGTGGCCGCCTCGTTGCACTACGACGAGAACGACTATGTGAGAGACTACGACACTTTCCTGCGGCTCACTGCCTCCAAACGACAAGCGAAATGAACACATCGATGAATAAAAAATACCCGTTTCTCAGCCTCAAGCTCGCTAACGAACCGTTCGAGGAAGAACTCAAGCAGGCGGCATGCGACGTGATTGCTTCGGGATGGTACTTACAAGGTGAACAAACCTGCCTGCTCGAACAAGAAATCGCCGCCTTGTGCCACACACGGCATTGCGTGGCGGTAAGCAACGGGCTCGACGCGCTCCGCCTTATCATCCGCGCTTATAAGGAAATGGGTGTTTTACATGACAATGACAAAATTATCGTACCAGCCGACACTTTCACGGCATCGGCCCTCGCTGTGAGCGACAACGGCTTGATTCCATGCTTTGTCGACGTGAGAACCGACACCATGAATCTTGATTCCGACCTCATTGAGCGACACATTACGCCCGATGTAAAAGGTATCATGCCCGTTCACCTTTACGGTACCCCATCGTGGGACATGAAACTGATGACCGTGGCCCGGCAGTATAAGCTCATCGTTATTGAGGACAACGCGCAAGCAATCGGCGCCATGGCCGCAGTAGCCGGTTTTGCCGGCACACGGGTGACCGGCTCGCTGGGCAATGCCGCCGCCATCAGCTTCTACCCCACCAAGAACCTGGGCGCACTGGGCGACGCCGGTGCCGTCGTTACCAATGACAACGAACTTGCCGCCACGGTGCGCGCCATTGCCCACTATGGTTGTGACCGCCGCTACCACAACATTTATCGGGGGGTCAACTGCCGCATCGATGAACTGCAGGCCGCCATGCTGCGTGTGAAACTACGCCACTTGAACGAGGAGAACAAGCGGCGTCGTGAGGTGGCACTCGCCTACAACAGCTACATCACCCACCCACACGTTACCCGCCCCACGATTTTCGACGACATGACGCAGGTGTGGCACCAATATGTCATTCGCTGCTCAAAGCGCGACAAGCTCAGGGAGTACCTTGATGGGCGTGACGTGGGCACCGACATTCATTACGCCACCCCACCCCATTGCCAACCATGCTACAAGGAATACAACGACCTTGCGCTACCGGTCACCATGACTATTGCCTCGCAGGCCGTGAGCCTACCCATTGCCCATCCCATCACCGCTGATGACGCCATAGCCATCTCAAGCATCATCAACGAGTTCGAAGAATAGCACCAACACGCGTTTCACACCCGGTCGCCATGCAGTTCGACACCTACACTTACGCCATTTTCCTGCCCATTGTGTTTTTGCTCTATTGGGCCTTGAAACGACGGTTGGCACATCAAAACGTACTGCTACTGGCGGCAAGTTATCTCTTTTACGGCTGGTGGGATTGGCGTTTCTTGGGCTTGATAGTTCTCACGTCTTGCTCAACTTACGCCACCGCACTGCTCATGGAACGCGGCCACAAGCGACTGTGGGCATCGGTCAACATCGCGCTTAATCTGGGGGTGTTGTTCACGTTCAAGTATTTCAACTTTTTTGCCGACACGTTTAACGCCGCCGTGAGTACCCTGGGCTGGCACCCGTCGTGGCCCACACTCAACCTTGTGCTTCCCGTGGGCATCTCGTTTTACACATTACAGGCATTGAGTTATACTTTCGACGTATATCGCGACGACATCAAGCCCACCCGCGACGCGGTGGCCTTTTTCGTTTACGTGGCGTTTTTTCCCCAGCTGGTGGCAGGCCCTATCGAGCGCGCCTCACAGCTATTGCCGCAGTTGCTGTCACCGCGGCGCTTCAACTACGACGAAGCTGTAACCGGAATGCGTCAAATTTTGTGGGGACTGGCAAAAAAAATCATCATCGCCGACCAGTTGGCTGGATATGTGGACTACATTCTCTATCACCCCTCAATCCTCAATCCCGGCTCCGTCATCATGGGGGCGTTGCTCTTTGCGGTGCAAATCTATGCCGACTTCTCGGGTTACAGCGACATCGCCATCGGGTCGGCCCGGTTGTTGGGAATCCGCTTGACAGCCAACTTCCGTTTCCCCTACTTCTCTCGAGACATGAAAGAGTTGTGGCAACGATGGCACATCTCGCTCATGCAATGGCTGCGAAACTATGTGTATTTTCCTTTGGGCGGGTCACGACGAGGAAAATGGCGCACATGTCTAAACGTGATGATTGTCTTTTTTCTCTCGGGCGTGTGGCACGGAGCCTCATGGAATTTCATCTTGTGGGGACTGGGCAACGGACTACTCATGCTTCCTTATGTTTTCTCGCCCCGAAAGCATCGCGACGGTGAGCCCACCTGGCGCGACCTGCCTCGTTGCCTGTGGTGCTTCCTGGCCAGTGCGGCACTGTTCCTCGTGTTCCGTCTTCCAAGCATGGCCGATGTCGCCGACTGCCTTCACGTCTTGGCTCACGGCAATTACATGGCCGTGCCATTGGGCTTGAGTGCCTGGCTCTACATCATTCCATTTTTTGCCGTCGAATGGGCGGGACGTCGTCATGAGTTCCCAATACAGGTCCTACCGGTGCCCACCCCGATTCGATGGGCCATCTACTGGACCCTGCTGGCGCTTATAGCCTACTTTAGCACCGACCGCGACATTCAGTACATCTATTTCCAGTTTTAACAGTGCGAGACCATGGATAGCAAGAAAACACTTACCAGTTTTATAGTCCGCACTCTATTAGCGGTAATACCGGTGGCGATATTCGCCATCCTTTATGTGATAAGCGACCCCTTTGGTGTCGTTCACGGTTACCGCCCGCCCTACGCTCCCGGCGACACGCTGGCCATCAACTTCAACGCCGGTTATGTGGCTATCGAAAGCTATCGCAAGCACAACCCTGAGCGGCACTATAACGCCTTTATCCTGGGCTCATCCATGTCGCAAAACTACAAAGCCTCTTGGTGGAAAGCGCATTTGCCCGCCGATGCCTCGGTGTGTCATCTCGATGCTTCGATGGAAACCGTTGAGGGAATACGTAACAAACTGCTCATGCTCGAGCGCGACGGCACGCCCATCCGCTATGCCCTCGTTGTCATTGAGGAAGAGATGTTACACCGCACGCCCGATGAGCAAAGCCATCTCTTCGCGCAACATCCTGCCACCACATCACCGTGGCAATGGGTGCCCTTCCATCTCACCTTTTTCAAGTCGTTCAAGCAACCGGCACTCGTGGCGCACGCCATCGCACCCCGCCACACCACGCAAGCCCTGCTCAACGCCAAACTCGTAAGCGGGAACCTGCCACAACGCATCGAGGAGATGAACGAAAGCTACTATGGCCGGTTCGACTCAATCATCGCCACCGACCCCAACGCGTTTTTCACACCCGAACGTCTCGCCAAGCGACGCTTCAACGAACTGCCACGTCCCCTTGCACCGGCAATCGACGCACGGTTGAACACCAGGCTCCGCGAAATAAGAGGCGTCTTCGACCGCCAAGGCACACAGTACCTCATCCTCATCCCGCCTCGATACCGGCGCGTCACCCTCAACGCCTACGATCATTGTACCTTGAATGAAATTTTTGGCAGCAAAAACGTGTTCGACTTCAGCGACTATGCCCCCATGGCCAACGACCCACGCTGCTACTACGACAACCCCGCGCACCTCATCGCCGCCAAATGTAAGATTCTACTCGACTCGGCCTATGCGCGACCGCTCGCACCGCCGCACCCCTAAAAAGGACAGTTTATCGTCAATTTCTTGCTTAAACGGAAATTACTATATACCTTTGTGTCCGACAAGGCCACCATTAATCACTCAAAAACAACAAAATTATGAAAAAATTAGCATTTATAATCGCCATTCTTATGGCTTCGATGATGACCATCAACGCCCAGCAGTACTATGGTCGCGTTCAAGATGCCGACGGATATACCAACATTCGTCGTGGTCCCTCAAGCAATTATGCCATCGTAAGGCAGTACCAGTCGGGGGACTACCTCTATTACACACCGCAGAGCAACGGTTGGAGCAAGGTGTATTCAGGCAAGAGTAGCAGCACCTACATGGGTTACATGCACACGAGCCGCATCGTGAGAGTGAACCCCACAAACAACAATTCGGGCAACAACGGCACCTCAGGCTTGCGCCGAGGTGTGGCCTATGACCCCAACGACACCTACATCAACGTGCGCAAGGGACCCGGCACCAAATACGCCATCGCCTCGCAGCTGCTCAACGGCACCACCATCTACCTGCAAGGCTCGGGCAAATGGCTCAAAGTTTACGATGAGGACATGCGCTACCTCGGATACGCCCACCGTAGCGTAGTGCGATAACCGCGCGCCTCCCCCATTTACCAAGTTAGGCGGAAACCCCTTTGTTATCAGGGGCTTTCCGCCTAACTCGTTCTATTTCAACGTCCGTCGCTTATTCCTCGACTGCTGCCTGCGCGACGGATAACGGTTGTTGATTATCAATGAGTTACAGAGTTTTTGTAAACTACTGGCGACTCTTTTGCGACACATTCTGCACGTTTTTACACGCTCATGGCAAC
>CAMVPC010000056.1 GCA_947169265.1 uncultured Prevotellaceae bacterium | reverse complement strand
TATGTTTTACAGCATATTACAACAAAAGGGTGCGCCAGAATTATGACACACCCTCGGGAGTTAGAATAGGGATTATTTTCGGGTTATTCGTTGCTCAGCAGGATGTTGTAGAGTGCGGTCACGTCGGTTCCGCTCACGGTTCCGTCGCCGTTCACGTCGGGGTTACCGGCCACAGCCGTGCCATCGAGCAGGAGGCCGTAGAGCGCGGTCACGTCGGCACCGCTGACAACGCCGTCACCGTTCACATCGCCAATGATACCACCTTGCTGTTCCTCGCCGGGCAACAGGATGTCGGCGTGCTCGTCGAGCGCGGCGAGTTCCTTGAAGTAGGCGCGGAAGGCGGGCACAGCGGCCTCGGCGGTCCATGCTGCGACAGCGCCCTTGGCGTTGACAGCATAGACGTTGTTGGCTGTCATGTCGACAAAGGTACCGGCCATCATGTATTTCTCACCGCTGGTGTAAGCGATGGGCTCGGCCTTGAGCAGCACATTGGCCGCGTTCCAGGTGATGGGCGTGCCAACGAGGTTGGCGGCCTTGTTGATGGCGATGATGTAAGGCACGTTGGCCTCAATGTTCTCCACTTGGCTGAAGGTCACCACGCCGTCGGCTTCTTGAGCGAAGCGCTCAATCCACAGCGCGTCGGCATCCGCGGTGCAAGCGGCGGGCGCGAAGGGCAGCACGATGGTGCTCCAGTTCTCGGCGATACCGTCCTGGCGTGCCTTGTCGAAGGTGCGCGAGTAGCTGATAGCTTGTGCGGTGAAGCTTTGCGGAGTGAAGTATCCGTAGCCATCGGTGAGCGCGATATTCTCGGCCACGTTACCCTTGACCACGTTGCGTCCCTCGAGACCGGCGGGCACCGTCTCGTTTTCACCGATGAAGTAGATGGTGTTGGGGTTCTCGTTGGGAGTGACGCCAGTGATTTCGAGGCCCTCGAGGCGTGCCGCGAGCGCGTTGGCCGGGATAGTGATGTCACCGCTGGCAGGAGCGCCGTTACCGGTCATGCTGGTGCCGTCCCAGGTGACGAGTCCGCGCTGGATGTCGTAGAGAATCGAGCTACCGGGAGTAACGATGTTGACGAGCGCGTCATTCTCGTTGCGAGCGTAGATATTGAGCGAGTAGAGCGACCCGTAAGCAAGGTCGTTGAAGTCGAAGTAGAGCGTCTTGGTTTCGCCGGGTTGCAGCTGGAGCGCGCTCTGCGAGTAAGTAATCATCGAGCCGTTCACCTTGCCGGTGGCGGGGTCCACATCAACGATAAAGAGGGGAGCCAACACATATTTATTATACTCGCCCTCGCCATTGTTGGTAATATCGACGCGGAAGTGAGCGTGCGAGTCGTAGATAACGCCGTCGACGGCATTCTCGGCCTCAATGGCCACGCTCAGGTTCATAGTGCTTGTCACCAGGTCGGCGATAGTGACCGAGCCGGTGCCTTGCACTTGCTGTTCGCAGTTAGCGTCGTAGAACAGGCGCACGGTTTGGGTACCGGCGTTGGCGGGAGTGACGTTGAAGGTCACCGTCGAGGTTTCGCCTGCGAGCACCTCGGCTTGGATCGAGGTGGTGTATTGCGAATACTCATCGAGTTGCTGGCTACCGAATGCCAGGTAGAGGTCACCGAAGTAGCGGTCGGGGCTATTATTGGTGAGGGTGACGTGGATTTGCTCGGGGCTACCCACCTTCTCACCGCCGGTGAATTCCATCGCGTCGACCTTGAGACCCTTGATGGGGTGCGAGGTGACGGTGGCCGAATAATTGGTCATCTCAATCACCAGGTAGTAACGGTCGCTCTCGAGCATGGGTTTCCACTCGCTGGTGCCTTCGAGCATATACATGGGAACAATCTTGTAGGTTCCGGTCATTCCGGCGCCAAACTTGACAGCGTCGCGAGCCTCGATGCTACCGCCCAGGTTATCGGTAGTACCTACCGCTGAGGTGAGCGAGGTCGAGTAAATGCCTCGATTGATAATCATCGACAAGAAGTTGTCGTCCATGTCGTAGAGGGCCACACCCACGTCGTAGCGCTTTTGCGTGCCCACGTGGTCGGCGTTGCTGAGCTTGAAATACTGGCGCTTGTAAATGCTGAAGCCATAGTTCTTGCCATCGCGCTCGAGCGTGGTCTTCTCGGTGTAACCGTTACTGTAGATACCCAGGCCGGTGACGGTGAGGGCGTCCTCGGTTTGGGGCTCAGGCGTGCCGCTACCTGCGGGGTCGCCGGGCTTGATGCCGATGATGACGTTTTGCTTCATGTTGTAGCCCTCGGTGCTCGACGAGCCGCCGATGCCGCTCTCGCGGGGATTGAGCACGGCCAGCTGGAAGTAGCCGTTGCCCATACCACCCCAACCCCAGTTGATGTGGTAGTAGTTGCCATATTCGTAACCGTCACACACGAACGAGTGTCCGCTGGTGCCGGCCGTACCGTTATAAATCAAGGGGCGGCCCTGCGCGAGTTCGTCATAGACCATGTTGTCCCACACCTCTTGGGAAAAGTCGGTGCGGTACTTGATTTGGATAGTGGTCGGGTCATAAGCGAAGTATTCGGTAAAGCCTTTGGGGATGTCGTCGGTGTAAGCGCCGGTCGACGACATGCCGTATTGCGACTTCACCGCGGCGCCGGCATAGTAGATGAGGGTCGACACAGCGTCGGTATAAACCTCATCCTCGCTGCCGTTGTAGCTGTCCTTCATGTGAGCCCAGTCGAAGGTGGTGACGGGCAGCTCTTCCATTTCAACGCTCGACCATGTGTAGTCGCCATTGGGAATTGAGAAGGTGTAGCTGGGAATCAGCTTAGTGGTTTTCTCGGGCCAGTTGTGGAACTTCATGATTTGCGACATCGACACGGCCACGCAACCGGCGTATGCCAATTCACCCACGGTGTCGCCGTTCTCGTCAACGCTCATGAACTCGGGGCACTTGTTCCAGTAGGGGTCGGCCTGGTTCCACTTGGTGGTCACCATGGGCGCGATGGAGTTGCGCGTGTCCACAGTGCGACCAGCCTTGCGGGGAGCGGCCAGCGCCATGTCGAGCTGTGACGACTCGATGCCGCTGAGTTGTGTGATTTGCAGCGCATACTCGGCCAGCCAAGCCTTGAGGTTGGCCGGAGCCTTAGCCTCGTCGAAGTGACCTTCGTCGCTGTAACCCAGGATGGGGTTGGTGCGGTCGTCACCCGAGACAATCACGAAGCCCTGATCGTTGCCGATGTTAAACACATAGTAGGCAGCATCGGTGGCGGTAGCCGTCACGTGGGTCATCGCCTTGTTGGCGCGGGCGGCCATTTTGAGCGCGCGTCCGCTCTTATTCCTTTGCTGCAAAAAGTTCATGGCTTCGCTTTGCGCCTGCTCAAGGGTGACGGGTGCTGCTTGCGCACACAATCCCAAGCACACACAAAGTGCCGCCAAAACAAAAAAACGTTTTTTTGTCATAAGGATTAAAAAGGTTAAAGGTTAGAAATAGTTATAGATAATTTTACCCCACAAAAGTAGTACATTTATTTAAATTAGCAAGCACTCAGCGCATTATTTTTGGTAAAAACACCTTATTTATCAGTGTAAATTTGATTTTTTTTGTGCCCAAACATTTGAGATTCGTTTTTTTTATCTACATTTGCACGTCATTATCCTGACTAACCATTATCAACCCCTATTTTTACTATTAACAACTTAAATTCATTTCTTTCTATGAAGAAAACTTTACTATTATTGTTAGCTTTCGTTGTCTGTTTTACCGCAGCGAAAGCCGATGAACTAACAGTAGCCGATGGCACCGACACTAATCAGCAAGTGCCCTGCTACGGCTACTACTTCGACATGTCGGGGAAGTACGGGCAGATGATTTACCCCAAAGCCGACCTTGCAGACATGGCCGGCAAGGACATCACTAAGGTGAGTTTTTACTCAGCCGCCATTCCAGCAAACTGTAATGGCGCTGTATTACAGATTTCACTCAAGGAGGTAGACAATGAGGTCTTTGTATCAAGTGGAGGCTATTATGCATCATACACGCCCATCAGCGACATGACCGCTTGCGGCAGCCACACTGTAGCTACAGGTGACACCGGCCTTACTTTTGAGTTGACCGCGCCATTCAGCTACAGTGGCGACAAAAACCTTGCCATTGAGGTGAGAGTCACCGGCACCGCAGGATATGCTGCATTTAATTATTACGGTGTAGCTCAAGAATCTGGCCACTATACCGGTCTGTTCTATGCCTCTTCGGCTTCGCCACAACCGTTCCTGCCCAAGGCTACTTTTGAGTATGACGGCGAGACGCTGCCCTATGCTGCTAAGGTGTCGCCCGAGGCTTGCGACTTCGGTGCTGTGGCTACTGGTTCAAGCAACGAGATGTATGTGACCGTGCGCAACATGGGCGAGAACGCGTTCACCCCGCAAGTGACCATCAGCGGTGAGGACTTCAGTACCACTTACACCCCTGCCGAGCTTGCCAACAAGCAAACTGATACTATCCCCGTTGCCTTTAACCCTACAGCGGCAGGCGACTTCACCGGCACGCTTACCGTCGACTGCGGCGAGGCCGGCTCGTTTACTGTACCTTTGAGCGGTAGCGCCGCCAATGAAGCCACCGTCGCTAACGGCAACGGCACTAGTTCCTACCTGCCTGTATACGGCTTGTATTACGATGAATCTTCACAGGCGAACCAAATGATTTACCCGGCTTCGATGCTGACGGCTATCAACGGCAAGCGCATCAAGAGCATGACCTTCTACAATAACAGCGCCACCACCTACTTCTCGGGCGGCAATGTTACTTTCTCGCTTGCCAACACCGAAGAAACCGCATTTGTTTCGGCAACGCGTCTGACCCCCGAAGACCTCACGCAAGTATATTCAGCTGAAGCCCCCGGCGGCACCTTGAGCGAGTGGACCGTCATCTTCCCCGATGACGTAAACTTCGTGTATAACGGCGGCAGCCTTCTCATAGATGTGGCTACTACCAGGGGCACATACAAGGGTGTTAGTTTTGTGGGTGAAGACGGTCACACCAACGCTTCATGGAACTCTTATGGCGGCGGTGCTGGAACTTTGAGAAGCTTCCTGCCGAAGGTAAAATTCACCTTCGAGGACGCCACCGCTCCGCTGGGCAAGGTTTCGGTTGACCCCACGGAATGGGCCTTCGACCAGCTGTTTGTGGACGATGAACCCGCCACCAAGGAATTCACGGTGACCAACACCACCGAAGCCGACGTGACCCTCGCCCTCACAGGACTTGACGAGACGCAGTTCAGCGCTTCAAGCGACGTAGCCACTGTAGCCGCCAACGGCGGCACCGCTACCGTGACCGTGACCTACACCCCGAGCGCAGCCGCCGGTGAGCACAGCGCCACGCTGACCATCGTCGACGAGCTTACCGTTGCCCTGAGCGGCAGCACCATTGAGCACGTCATCAGCGGCTCCGTCACTCCCGACGCCCTGTCGTTTGAGGCCTTCGTCGACACTCCCGACACCAAGACCATCACCATCGAGAACACCGGCAACACCGCATTCACCCCGAGCTTCAACGCTCTGGAGGCTCCCTTCAGCATCGCTGAGGCTACTGAGATTGCCGCTGGCGAGAGCCAGACCTTTGAGGTGACTTATGCCCCCACCGCAGTGGGTGAAAACGAGGCCACGCTCACCGTCACCATCAATGACGTGGAGACCGCTGTTGCCCTGACCGGCGCTTGCCACGACGCTCCTCAAGAGATTGTCGTTGCCGACGGCACTGACGTGAACAAGATTGTTCCCTTCTACGGCTACTACACCGACCAAGCTTCGGTCTATGGACAGATGATTTATCCTGCCAGCATGCTGCAGAACCTTGTGGGCAAGAAGATCCTGGGCTTCAAGTTCTTTAGCTCCACGGGCGTACAGTTCTCGGGCTGCACCTTCGACGTCACCATGGGCGTTACCGAGCAAAACTCGTTCAGCGGCACCAGCCGTGTGACCATCAGCGATGGCGTTACAGCATCGGTTACTCCGGTGAAGAATGCGACTGAAATTGAAATCACTTTCAGTGAGCCCTTCCAGTACGATGGCGGCAACCTGATTATCGACACCTATGTGACACAGAGCACAAACTATAGCGGTGCTGACTCCAGCGATGGCGCCACCCAGTACTATGGTGTGAACCAAACAGAGGTCACTGCCATCAATTCTAAAGGCGGTTCTTATGGTACGGCCGGTTCGGCACAGTTCCTGCCCAAGATTGCGTTCTCTTACATGGGCGCTCCTGTGGTCGAGGGCGTGACCCTCGCCGAGGCACTTGCCGGCGAGGAAGGTGACGTGACCATCATTAGCGACATGAAGGTTGTCGTGGCCAACAGCAACTACGCCATCGTGAGCGACGGCGAGGACAACTGGCTCAAGGTCACCGGCCAAAACTTCACCGAGGGTGACGTGATTGGCAACGTGACAGGCACCATCAGCGGCCTCAGCCTCAATCCCGTGATGGCCGTGACCGCTTACCAGGCAAGTAATGCCATCGTCGATGTGGTACTCGAAGGCCTCAACCTCGGCACCATCCACCGCGAGGCCCTTACCGCCCTCAAATCGAATGAGGTGGCCTACTTCGTGGGTTACTACAACGCCGAAACTAGCGAATTGTGCGCCTTCAGTTCGGGCAGCGGTCTGCACATCGGCATGACGACCGACAACATGACCGGCTCGATTGTCAACGGCAAGCAGCAGACGATTACCGGTGTGGTGTCGCTTAAGGCTGCTTGGGACGCTCCCGCCGGCGCTCCCGCTCGCGTGGCCATCAACGACGACCTCGCATTTGAGAATATCCAGATTGACGCTGTCGCCGCTTCCACCCCCACCGGCGTGGAGAACGTGAAGAGCATCGATGGCAAGGAAATCCAGGGTATCTACAATGTGAACGGCCAGCAGGTGAAGAACGCTCAGAACGGCGTGTACATCATCCGCTACACCGACGGCACCGCCGCCAAGGTGCGCTTCTAATTCTCGATAGACATGGTCAACTGACCCGAACAGCAAAACATAATTATAAGGTGAGTCCCGGCTTGGTCCGGGGCTCACTTCTTTTTCGTTAGGCGCCGCCTTACATTGTTGCGCATGTCGCCATTTTATACTACATTTGCTGCCAGTTTTGATTAGCACATTATTTCATGACACTGCTGAACGTATCATTCGGTATATTTGCATTCATGCCACAAGGGTGGCTATTCATGCTACTGGTAATTGCGATAGAAGCCTTCATCGTGAGCAAGCGCCTCGCCAAGAAGGTATTCAACCTGCCTTGTTACGGCACGGTATTCTTTTCTAACATCGTCAGTGGCGCAGTGGGCATCATCGCCTCCTTGATGGTCAACGGCGGCTGGTGGCTGGTGGTGTGGTTTTCCTGGGTAAGTTCGCACGAAGTCAATGGCAGTAGCCCGCAAGCTCTATTATCGCTCGTGGCCTATTACCTGGTGGCTTTGATTATTTCGTTGCTGATTGAGGGCGCACTGAACACGCTGCTGCTCAAGCGACACTATGGCACGAAAGAGACAATAAAGGCGACACTGGCGGCAAACGCAATCACTTACGCCCTTGGCGCCATTCTCATCGGCCTCCTCATCAATCTGTGACAGGCCGGCAATTTATGGTGTCTTGAGGCCCTTGAGGGCGTGGAAGATATTCAGGTGGCTCTTGACAAGGTCGCTGATTTCCTGCTTGTAGTTGTTGTAGAAAGGATAGAGGCTGTCCTCGCTGTCGGTCTTGATGGTCGCCGGCACCTGCTGGATGATGTTGCCGCGCTTGTCGAAGTAGAAACGCCACTCGACGAGCGAATTGTCGACGCCGGCAAAGCGCGCTGTGGCGTAGACAAACATCGGCTTTTCGGTGTCTTGGTCGAAAAGCAGCTCATAATAGTAAACGTAGTTTCCGTGGCACAACGTCACGCGCGATTCCACAAAGTAGAGCTGGGGCACGGGCGTGATCATGTCGGCCTCGGTCTTCTGGTCATCGTCATAGTAGTAAACGGTGTGGTAGTCGGCCAGGCCGGTACCGGGAAGCATCTTGTGGTCATCAACAACGAAGGCGCCGGTGAGGATGTCTTCGTAGGGACGGTTTTGCATCTTGTTGAGGCGGTTCTCATAGGCCTTGCGCACCTCATCGACGCGGGCCTGCACGGCCCTTGAGGCGGCAAAAGCGGCGACGGCGGCAAGCGCCATAACGAGTGAAATAACAATTTTCTTCATAATTCAGTTCAATTGGTTAAGTGATTTTGTGCAAAGTTACAAAATTTAATCGTAACTTTGCGCTTATCTTTAAAACATGAAACTTTTTATTCTCATTCTCGTGTTTTATCTTGTGGCGGTGAACGTGGTTACGTTCTTCGTTTACGGCTACGACAAGGCACTCGCCAAGCGGCATCGCCGGCGAGTGAGCGAGGCGGCGTTGCTCACGCTGGCGGCCATAGGCGGCTCGGCAGGCGCGCTTGCCGGCATGTACCTGTGGCGCCACAAGACGCGGCACGCGGCGTTTGTCTACGGCGTGCCGGCCCTGCTGGCCCTGCAGCTGGCGGCGGCAGTGGCGGCCCTACTGATGAGCAAATAATTTTTCACCTAAAAAACTAATATTATCAGCAATGAAAAAACTAAGCAAACTAACAACAATGGCAATGGTCATGGCACTGGGCCTCGCCGCCTGTGAAAAAGGCGAAGAAGCGCCCCTCATCGAGCAGCCCCAAGTGAAAGTGGAAAACGGGCACATGACGCCCGAAATCCTCAACGCCTTTGGGCGCGTGAGCGACCCGCAAGTGTCGCCCGACGGCAAACTGGTGCTCTACGGCGTGAGCTACGTGAGCGTGGAGCAAAACAAGAGTAACAACGAGCTGTGGGTGATGAACCTCGACGGCAGCGACGCCAAGCGCCTCACCACCACACCCAACGGCGAGAGCAACGCCCGCTGGATTGACGGCGGCAAGAAAATCGCCTTCGTTTATCGCGACACTAAGGAGGGCAGTAAGCCCCAGCTGTGGGTGATGGACGCCGACGGCGGCGGCCGCAAGCAGGTGAGCGAGCTGGAAGCCGGCGTGGACGGCTTCGTGTTCTCGCCCGACGAGAAACAAGTGGTCCTCATTTCGCAGGTGAAATACGGCAAAACACCCCAAGACCACTACCCCGACCTCGACAAGGCACAAGCCCGCATCATCGACGACATGATGTATAAGCACTGGGACGAGTGGGTGACGACTATCCCCCACCCCTTTGTGGCCAACTTCGACGGCGGCAAGCTCAGCGACGTGAAGGACATCCTCGAGGGCGAGCCCTACGAGTCGCCCATGAAACCATGGGGTGGCGTGGAATCGCTGGCATGGTCGCCCGACGGCAAGAGCATCGTGTATGTGTGCCGCAAGAAAACGGGCCGCGAATACGCTTATTCTACCAACAGCGACCTCTACCTCTATGACGTGGCCAGCGGCAAGACCACCAAGAACCTCACCGAGGGCATGATGGGCTACGACACCTATCCCGTGTTCTCGAAGAGTGGCGACAAGCTGGCATGGCTCTCGATGGAGCATGACGGCTACGAGGCCGACAAGAACCGCATCATGGTCATGGACATGAAGACCGGCGAGAAGAAAGACCTCACCGCCGACTGGGACTATAGCGCCGACGAAATCGCATGGGCTCCCGATGAGAAATCCATCTATTTCCTCGCGCCCTTCAACGGCACCATCCCCATGTTCCGCATGAATGTGGAAACGCAACAAGTCGACACCTTGACCCCGGCCAACGACGAGGCTCACTGGGCCGACTATGCCGCTCTGGCACCCGTGGGCGACCAGGTCATCACGCTGCGCCACAGTTTCCTCGAGCCTAACGAGGTGTATAGCGTCAAGGCCGGCGAAGAGCCCAAGGCGCTCACCCACGTCAACGACGAGCTGCTCAAGCAACTCGACCCCATCAAGATGGAAAAACGTCTCGTGCCCACCACCGACGGCAAGGAGATGGTCACCTGGGTGCTGCTGCCCGCCAAGTTCGACCAGAACAAGAAATACCCCGCCATCCTCTTCTGCGAGGGTGGTCCGCAATCGCCCGTGAGCCAGTTCTTCTCCTATCGCTGGAACCTGCGACTGATGGCCAGCCAGGGCTATGTCGTCATCGCCCCCAACCGCCGCGGCCTGCCCGGCTTCGGCACCGAGTGGAACGCGCAAATCTCGCGCGACTACGGCGGCCAGAACATGAAGGACTACCTGAGCGCTGTTGACTACATGAAGCAGGAAAGCTATGTCGACGGTGACCACATCGGCGCCGTGGGAGCCAGCTACGGCGGCTACTCGGTGTATTACCTGGCCGGCAACCACGACCACCGTTTCGCTTGCTTCCTGGCTCACGCCGGCATCTTCAACCTCGAGGCACAGTATCTCGAGACCGAGGAGATGTGGTTCGTGCAATGGGACCTTGGCGGCCCCATCTGGGAGAAGGATAACGCCGACGCACAAAAGACTTACACCACGGCTTCGCCCCACCGCTTTGTCCAGAACTGGGACACCCCCATCATGATTACCGCCGGCGAACTCGACTACCGCATCGTCTTCACGCAGGGCACACAGGCCTTCAACGCGGCACGCGCACGCGGTATTCCCGCTCGCATGGTACTCTTCCCCGAGGAGAATCACTGGATTCTGCAACCGCAAAACAGCATACTGTGGCACCGCGAGTTCTTCAAGTGGCTCGACACCTGGCTCAAGCCCGACAGCGACGCCGCTAAGCAGTATAAAGCCGATCAGGACAGCATCGCCAAGGTCAAGCAAGCCGAAACCGCCACCGGTGTGCCCCCCATGCCCAAGCAATTTGAGCAATGAGCTTTGAACTTTGTAAAAAACACACGGCGCCTTAGGGCGCCGTGCTGTTTTTTT
>CAMVPC010000055.1 GCA_947169265.1 uncultured Prevotellaceae bacterium | reverse complement strand
CTCCCGAACCCGAAGCCGCTCTGTACATTGCCGGTAGCTTCACCAACTGGGAAGAGGGCAAGGTGGCGATGACCAAGGGCGAAACCGCTTACACTTACACCATCGAGGGTGCTAAGGAAGGCGACGAGTTCAAGTTCATCGACGAGACCAACACCTGGTTCGGTAGCGAGGCCGAAGGCGAGAACTTCTGGCTGAACGCCGAGGTGAGCGAGGCTAACCTGGTGAGCCCGGGTAAGAACTTCTACATCAACGGCGCCGGTGACCTGGTGGTGACTGTCGACCTTGAGAAGAAGACGGTGAAGGTGACCGGTTTTGAGGTCGCTCCCGAACCCGAGAAGAAGCTCTACGTGCTGGGTGACTTCCAAGAGTGGAAACCCAATGCGGGCCAAGAGTTGACCTACGACGAGAACACCAAACTCTTCGGCGGCAAGGTTACGCTGGCCGAGGAGGGCTACATCAAGTTTGCCACCAAGCTCCAAGAGACCGAAGAGTGGGGTGACCTTGACGAGTACCTGATTGGTGCTGTGAGCGAAGGTGACTTCGTGATGCAGGAGGAATACCTGGGTCACAAGATCGACATCGTGGCCAAGGGTCAAGCCATCAAGCTGCCCGCCGGCGAATGGACGCTGAGCGTTGACGTGGAGAACGACTCGCTCGTGATCACCGGCACCTGGCCTGTGACTCCCGAACCCGAAGCCGCTCTGTACATTGCCGGTAGCTTCACCAACTGGGAAGAGGGCAAGGTGGCGATGACCAAGGGCGAAACCGCTTACACTTACACCATCGAGGGTGCTAAGGAAGGCGACGAGTTCAAGTTCATCGACGAGACCAACACCTGGTTCGGTAGCGAGGCCGAAGGCGAGAACTTCTGGCTGAACGCCGAGGTGAGCGAGGCTAACCTGGTGAGCCCGGGTAAGAACTTCTACATCAACGGCGCCGGTGACCTGGTGGTGACTGTCGACCTTGAGAAGAAGACGGTGAAGGTGACCGGTTTTGAGGTCGCTCCCGAACCCGAGAAGAAGCTCTACGTGCTGGGTGACTTCCAAGAGTGGAAACCCAATGCGGGCCAAGAGTTGACCTACGACGAGAACACCAAACTCTTCGGCGGCAAGGTTACGCTGGCCGAGGAGGGCTACATCAAGTTTGCCACCAAGCTCCAAGAGACCGAAGAGTGGGGTGACCTTGACGAGTACCTGATTGGTGCTGTGAGCGAAGGTGACTTCGTGATGCAGGAGGAATACCTGGGTCACAAGATCGACATCGTGGCCAAGGGTCAAGCCATCAAGCTGCCCGCCGGCGAATGGACGCTGAGCGTTGACGTGGAGAACGACTCGCTCGTGATTACCGGCACTTGGCCTGTGACTCCCCAACCCGAGAAGAAGTTCTACATTGCAGGTTCGTTCACCGATCCTCAGTGGGAAGAAGGTAAGCTCGAAATGACCGAGGGTGAGGACGGCGCGTTCTCTATCGAGGTCAAGGGCGTGAAGGCCGGTGACCAATTCAAGTTCATCGACCAAGACAACGTGTGGTACGGTGGTAACACCGAGGGCGCCGAAGGTAACTATGGCGTACATCCCGAGTGGTGCACCGACATCGAGCTCACCGCCGGTGACAGTGGTAGCAATTTTGAAATCGTCAACGATGCTAAGGGTGACCTCACCTTCACCATCAAGGACGGTAAGCTCACCATCACCGGTTGGGACGAGACTCCCGTTGAGCCCGCTAAGCTCTATGTGCTGGGCGACTTCCAGGAGTGGAAACCCAACGCAGGTCAAGAAATGACCTACAACGAGGAGACCAAGGTTTACACCGTTGAACTCACCACCGAGGCCGAGGGCTGCATCAAGTTCACGACCCAGTTGAGCGAGACCGAAGAGTGGACCATCGACGAGTATCTGTGGGGTGCTGAGAGCGAAGGCGACTTCGTGCTCACCGACGAACTGGTAGGTCAAGAGCTCACCCTCAAGGCTAAGGGTGAGGCCTTCAAGATCGCTGCCGGCAAGTGGGCCATCACGGCCGACCTCGAGAATGGCAAGGTTATCTTCGCCAAGGCCGGTGATCCCGTTGTCAGGGGCGATGTGAACGGCGATGGTGTTGTGAGTGGCGCCGACGTGACCGCGCTCTACAACAATCTGCTTGACGAAACGCCCGTGAATGGCGATCCCGATGTCAATGGCGACGGTGTTGTCAGCGGTGCCGACGTGACTGCTCTCTATGGCATCTTGATGGAAGCCGAGTAACGTCAAGTTATAACCGATAAGGCATATCGGCTCCCCGGGGGATACCTTTCCTCGGGGAGTTTTTTACTACCATAAAATGGTGGTTATATGCTCAAAAGATGGTTTTTTGTTGATTTTTTACGATATGTTTATTGTAAAAATATTAAATTTGTGAGATTTTGATGAGACCATTAATCTGACAGTTTAGTAACCGATATTATCAACTCAATAATTATTAACTATTAAAAAACTTTTATGATGAAGAAAAAAATCACTTCATGGATGTTGCTTGTCGTTGCCATTTTAGGTTTCCAGGCTAACGCCCAGTTTGTGATGCCTGACTTCTGCACATGGCAGGAAGGCAAGAACTTCGTGTATATCGAAGACACCAACGACTGGGGTGCCAGCGGCATCAACGTGTACACCTGGGGCGGTTACGACAATGGTGGTTGGCCCGGCCAGGCCAACGTGAACCCTACGCCGGTGGGACAGTACAACGGTCACAATGTGTACCTGTTTGACGCTCCCACGGCCGCTCCCACAAACCTTATCATCAGCAACAGTGGTAACAACCGCTTCACAGGAGGAAACCTCACGTGGCAAAACGGCGGTTACTACAATGCGGATGGACTGAAAGGCGTAGTTGTGTCGTCTGCTTTCGACCCGGCTGCGCGCAAGTTTGCGATGACCGGTGACGCTGTGGGCGGCTGGAATATGCCTCCCGCCACGAGCCAGTATTTCACCAACAATGGTGACGGCACCTACACCTGGACCGGCACAGTATCGAAGAACGGATTCAAGCTGACCGGTGTGGCCGCCGATTATACGATTACTGACTGGAATACTTTCAACAGTGGCCTCTATGGAAAAGCCGGCCTCGTCGAAGGTGACAACGCGCTCACATCAGGCTATGGCAATGACTTGACGATGCCTGTCAACGGCGATGTGACGCTCACTATCAGCGATGTGACCGCCACTTCGTGCAAGCTCAACATCAAGGTGAACCAAGCCGTGGTCCTGGACCCCGCTTTCTACCTTGTGGGTGGTATCAACAGTTGGACTTATCCCGATGAGAGCTGCAAGTTTGTCGAGGAGAATGGCATTTTCACGCTCACCAAAACGTTTAACGGCGAGTTCAAAATCAGGGATGAGAACGGCGCGTGGTTAGGTGCCGGTAACACATTCACCCAAGACGACAACACCGCTACGCTCACCACCAGTGGTGGCAACATGACGCTCAACGAAGAGTCGGAGTACACGCTCACCATCGACCCGACCACGATGTTGCTCACCGTGACCGGATTCCCCGAGGTGCCCGTGGAGCCTTACGCCACAATTTACATCGACAAGGAGTCGGCCACCGGCAATATGCACACATGGGATTCGAAGGGTACTTATAACTCCTGGCCCGGCGTGTCGATTCAAGGCCTTGAGACGGCCACGAAAGACGGTGTCGAGTACTATGTGTTCAAGTATGACCACACCGATGGCGCTAATCCCTACATCATCTTCAACTACAGCAACAGCCAGACCGCCGACATTCCCGTGGCCGACGGCGACGTGCTCAAGTACCTGGGTGGCAAAGCTTATATCCTCAACGGCACTGAGTATCCCATCAAGACGCGCACCATCAAGGGTGACTTCAACAACTGGGAAGGTACAGCCATGACGCGTGATGCCGACGGCAACTACACCGTGACTATCGAGAACGTGCAGAATGGCCATAAGTTCAAGTTCCAAGACCAGGACAACAATTGGTGGGGCGGTGAAACCGATGAGGAAACTTACCGCGTGCACAGCGAGTGGTGCACCGACATCGCCATGTGGGCCGGCGACAGCTACAAGAACTTTGAAATTGTGACCACCGCCGCCTGCACCCTCACGTTCAAGGTCGATTACAACAACAAGCTCACCATCACCGGTTGGCCCGCTCCCGCGACCACTTATCCTGTGTTTGCCGCCGAGATGCAGAACGGTACTGTGACGCCCGACAAGGAAGCCGCAGCCGTAGGCGAAACGGTGACTCTCACCGTGGCTCCCGCTACCGGTTTTAAGCTTAAGACCATCACCGTGAATGCCGGTTATCGTCCCGTTGCCGATGATGGTGACGGCGGACGCGCACCGCGCAAAGCTACCGCTGTCGATTTCATTAGCCAAAGCACTATTGCCACCACTAAGGTTGACGACACGCACTACACCTTCGTCATCCCCGAGAAACTGCGAGACATGTTCGGCGACGAGGTGGCTATTCCCGCCAACACCGAGTTCAAGGTGAGCGCCACCTTCGAGGCTCTGCCACTCTATGTGCTGGGTGAGGTCAACGGTAACAACTGGGACTACAACGTGGGCGCCGAAATGACCTACAACGCCGAGGCCGAACAGTATGAGCTCGACGTGCACGCCGGCTTGAACGAAGACTCGAAGTGGGCTTACTTCAGCCTCACCAAGGGCTTCGGTGACGACTGGACCGCAACCAACGCGCTGCGTCTGGGTGGCGCCGCCCCGGCTTATAACAACTGCGAGGTGACCGCTGCCAACCAGAGCGGCATCGCCCTGTTGCCCTTCAATGGCGAAACTGAGGAGGGCGGCAAGACGTTCCAGATTCCCGCCGGTGACTACAAGTTCATCGTCAACAAGGACAAGACCGTCTTCAAGGTGGAAGGTGACATCGTCGTTCCCATCGACGAGATGTATATCGCCGGCACATTCACCGGCTGGAACGACAACAAGCAGCAAATGACTTACGACGCCGAGACCGAGAGCTACTCGATTACCGTCGAGGGCATCGAGAACGGCGCGCAATTCAAGTTCATCAAGAACAACGAGTGGTATGGCGCCGACAGCGACACCGACACCCACATCGTCCATCCCGACTGGTGCACCGACATCCAGCTCACCACCCCCGGTAAGAACTTCGAGGTGAACGGACAGGGCGACCTCACGTTTACCGTCGACAAGGACATGCAACTGACTATCACCGGATGGACGCCCGCCGGCGTGACGCTGGCCGAGGCTCTCGCCGGCGAAAACGGCGACGTGAACATCATCAGCGACATGCAGGTGGTGGTGGCCAACAATGCCTACGCCATCGTGAGCGATGGCGAGGGCAACTGGCTCAAGCTCACCAACGCGAGCTTACTCGAGCAAGGCAAGGTGGTGACCAACGTGACCGGCGCCATCAGCGGCCTCGAACTGAACCCCGTGATGACCGTCACCGGTTTCGAGGAGAGCGACAACCAAGTGGAAGTGACCACCAAGCAACTCAACCTGGGCACTATCCACCGCACGGCCCTCACCGAGCTCAAGCCCAACGAGGTGGCCGACTTTGTGGGTTACTACAACACCCAGACGAGCGAGCTTTGCGCCTTCAGTTCGGGTAGCGGCCTGCACATCGCCATGGCTACCGACAACATGGTAGGCGAAATCGTGGCCGGCAAGCAGCAGACGATTACCGGCGTGGTGGAACTCAAGGCCGCTTGGGACGCTCCCACAGGCGCTCCCGCCCGCGTGGCCATCGACGATGACCAAGCCTTCGAGAACATCCGCATCGACGCCACCGCGGCTTCGGTGCCCACCGGCGTTGAGACCGTGAAGGCCATCGACGGTAAGGAAATCCAAGGTATCTACAATGTGAACGGCCAGCAGGTGAAGAACGCCCAAAACGGCGTGTACATCATCCGCTACACCGACGGCACCGCCGCCAAGGTGCGCTTCTAAAAAAGCAACACACACATTTGTATCTTATGGTTCGAACGGCATCCCTCAGCGATGAGGGGTGCCGTCTTTCTATTTACCCCAATTGGCCGGCTTGTGCAATCGTTTGCGGTGTTTTTCTTGCTCAAAGCGGGAAGGGTGGGGCCTTGTGGTGGGGAATTAATGCTAACTTTACGAATTAGAAAATAATATAAATCAAAAACCTTATAAATAGTATGAAACTTCAATTCAATCTCGATTACCAAACCATCTTTGGCGAGGAAATTGTGTTGCATATTATCGACAGCACCCACGATTTCCTCGATGCTAAGCACAAGATGGTGACCCTCGACGGCCACCGCTGGACCGCCGAGGTGAGTCATCCGGGCCGCAGCGGCCGCCACATCGACTATTACTATAGCGTGGAGCGCGACGGCCAGCCGGTGCGCACCGAGTGGCAAGTCGTTCCCCATCGCCTGCAATTCACCAGCACCAAGGTTAAGACTTATGTACTTTATGACCACTGGAACGACCTTCCCGAGGACAGTTACCTCTACAGTAGCGCCTATACCGACTGTGTGACCGAGCGCGAGCTGGGCGTGCCCAAGAGCACGGCCTACGGCGTGACGGCACTCATCCGCGTGCGTGCCCCGCAACTGAGCGGCAAGCAACGCCTGGCGTTGTGTGGCAACGAGGAACTGCTGGGTGCGTGGGATGCCGGCAAGGCGCTGGCGATGACCGAGATTTGCCACAACACGTGGGCCGTGAAAGTCGACGTGAGCGCGTTGCTCAACAAGACCATTGAGTTTAAGTTCGTCACCATCGACGACGAGCGAAACTACCAGTGGGAAGAGGGCGACAACCGCACCATCGCGTTGCCCGACGTGGTGGCCGGCACCGTCATCGGCTACGAACTGCCGCAGGCCCACTTCGCCATGGCGCCGTGGCGCCTGGCCGGCACCGTGGTGCCCATTTTCTCGCTTCGCAGTCACGGCAGCTACGGTGTGGGCGACTTTGGCGACCTCAAGAAGATGGTCGACTGGATGGAGGCTACCGGTCAGCGCGGCTTGCAGGTGCTCCCCATCAACGACACCACCATTACCCACACGTGGACCGACAGCTATCCTTACAACAGCATCTCGATTTATGCCCTGCACCCCATGTATGTGGACCTGCGGCAACTGCCGGCACTGGACGACAAGGAGCGCGCGGCGCAATTCGAGACGTTGCGCAACGAGCTCAACCAGCTGCCGCAAATCGACTATGAGCGCGTGAACAACGCCAAGATGGAATACCTGCGACTGCTCTTTGCGCAGGAAGGCGAGAAAGTGCTCAAGAGCGCCGATTTCAAGACGTTCTTCAAGGAGAACAAGCGGTGGCTCGCGCCCTACGCGGCCTTCTGCCACTTCCGTGACCTCTACGGCACTGCCACCTTCAGCCAGTGGCCGGCTCACCACAGCTTCACCGATGAGGACCGCAAGGCCTACGAGGATGCCAAGAGCAACGATTATAAAGAGGTGTCGTTCTGGTACTATGTGCAATATATCCTCAACCGCCAGATGCGCGACGCCCACGAGTATGCCCGTAGCAAGCACGTCGTGCTCAAGGGCGATATCCCCATCGGCATCAGCCGCAACAGCGTGGACGCCTGGACCGAGCCCCATTACTTTAACCTCAACGGACAGGCCGGCGCGCCGCCCGACGCTTTCAGCGCCAACGGCCAGAACTGGGGCTTCCCCACCTATAACTGGGACGCCATGCTGGCCGATGGCTGCAAGTGGTGGGTGAACCGCTTCAGCAAGATGCAGGAGTTCTTCGACGCTTACCGCATCGACCACGTGCTGGGCTTCTTCCGCATTTGGGAAATCCCCATCGACGCGGTGCACGGCCTGCTGGGCCAGTTCTCGCCGTCGCTGGGCATGACGCGCGACGAGATTCAGGGTTACGGCCTTAACTTCCAGGAAGAGTTCTTCACGCAACCTTATATCGCCGACTGGATTATCGACCGCGTGTTTGGTCCGCACGCCAACTATGTGCGCGACCACTACCTGCAGCACAGCCACGACGACATCTACCGCATGAGGCCCGAGTACGACACCCAGCGCAAGGTGGAAGCCGCCTTCGAGGGCAAGGACAGCGACGACGACCGCTGGATTCGCGACGGCCTCTACGCGCTCATCGGCAATGTGCTGTTCCTGCGCGACCGCAAGGACGGCAGCAAGTTCCATCCGCGCATCAGTGCCCAGCTGGGCTTCACTTACGAGGCCCTGTACGACAACGACAAGGAAGCCTTCAACCGCCTCTATAACGACTACTTCTATCGTCGCAACAACCGCTTCTGGTACCACGAGGCCATGAAGAAACTGCCGCGTCTGGTCGAGGCTACGCGCATGCTTGTGTGCGCCGAAGACCTGGGCATGGTGCCCGACTGCGTGCCCTGGGTGATGAACGAGGAGAAAATCCTGAGTCTCGAAATCCAGTCGATGCCCAAGGACAACACCATCCGTTTCGGCAATCTCCACAATAATCCTTACCGCTCGGTGAGCACCATCTCGACCCACGACATGAGCACCCTGCGCCAGTGGTGGGACGAGGACTACGAGCGCACGCAGGACTACTACAACAGCGTCATGTGGAAAACCGGGCCGGCTCCTCACCCGCTGCCCGGATGGCTCGCCCGCGACATCGTGGCCCAGCACCTCTACAGCCCGTCGATGCTGTGTCTGCTCTCGCTGCAGGACTGGCTCGCCATCGACGAGGAAGTGCGCCTGCCCGACGCCAACGCCGAGCGCATCAATATCCCGGCCAACCCCAAGCACTACTGGCGTTACCGCATGCACCTCTACATCGAGGACCTGCTGGCCAACAAGGGGCTGAACCGCCAAATCCACGACCTTATCGCGCAAAGCAACCGATAACCGATTTATTCACCACCATAGCGGGCGGCTTGAACGACATTGTCGCGCAAGCCGCCCGTTTTTAAAAAAACGATAAATATCCCGATGAGAAAAATATTTTTCCTTTGCCTGGCTGTGGTCGTCGCGTTCGCCGCGCGGGCACAAGAGGTAAGTTCGCCCAACGGCAACGTCACTGTCAAGTTCTCACTCACGGCTACGGGGCAACCCACCTACGAGATGACCTACAAGGGACGGCCGGTGATCAAGCCCAGCCACCTGGGCTTTGAGCTGGCGCGCGACAAGCATGCCAGCCGCGGCATGGACGAGCGTGACCTGCTCGACGGTTTCGTGCTGGCCTCGAGCCGCACAAGCACGTTCGACGAGACGTGGCAACCCGTGTGGGGACAGTACAAAAACATCCGCAACCACTACAACGAGCTCGAGGTGTCGCTCACGCAACCGGCCACCGAGCGTAACATCATCATTCGTTTCCGCGTCTATGACGACGGCATGGGACTGCGCTATGAATTTCCGCTGCAAAGCGCCCTCAATTATTTCATTATCAAGGAGGAGTGCACACAATTCGCGATGCCGGGCGACTTGAGGGCGTGGTGGCAGGCCGGCGACTACGACACGCAAGAATATCCCATGCAGGAGACACGGCTGAGCGGCATACGTCCCGCGATTACCCGTTGCGTGGCCTTTGACGAAAAGGGGAAATGCCACCGGCGCACCGACTACACCGAGGACCGCATGCGCGACGCCGTGGTGTGGGACAACGCCTCGCAAACCATCTTCTCGCCCACCGGCGTGCAGACATCGATACAGCTGGCCACCGACGACGGTCTCTACATCAACCTCCACGAGGCGGCCTGTGTGGACTATGCCACGATGCACCTCAACCTTGACGAGAGCACCATGACGTTTACCTCGTGGCTCACCCCCGACGCCACAGGCTACAAGGGCTGCATGCAAGCACCCTGCCGCACGCCGTGGCGCACCGTGCTGGTGAGCGACGACGCGCGCGACATGCTCTCGTCGAGCCTTATCCTTAATCTCAACGAGCCGTGTGCCATCGACGACGTGTCGTGGATACATCCCACCAAATATTGCGGCGTGTGGTGGGAAATGATTGTGGGGCGTGGCGCCTGGAATTATACCGACGAGTTCCCCAGTGTGAAACTGGGACAGACCGACTATGCCACGGCCAAGCCCAACGGCCGCCACAAGGCCAATACCGCCGAGGTCAAGAAATATATCGACTTCGCCGCCAACAATGGACTCGACCAAGTGCTCGTCGAGGGTTGGAACATCGGTTGGGAAGACTGGGCCTGCATGTGGAAAAACGATGTGTTTGACTTCGTTACCCCCTATCCCGACTTCGACCTCAAGGGACTCAACGAATATGCCCACAGCCGCGGCGTGAAACTGATGATGCACCACGAGACCAGCTCGAGCATCATCAACTATGAGCGCCACATGGAGCGGGCTTACAAGTTGATGAACGACTATGGCTACGACGCTGTCAAGAGCGGCTATGTGGGCGACATCATTCCGCGCGGCGACTACCACTACAGCCAGTCGATGAACAACCACTATCTGCACGCCGTCAAGGAGGCTGCCAAGCACCATATCATGGTCAACGCCCACGAGGCGTCGCGGCCCACCGGACTGTGTCGCACGTGGCCTAACCTCGTGGGTAACGAGAGCGCGCGTGGCACCGAGTATGAGGCTTTCTACGGCAGCAAGCCCAGCCACACCGTCACGTTGCCGTTCACGCGCCTGCAGGGCGGCCCTATGGACTACACGCCGGGCATCTTCGAGACGCAACTCAACACTTGGAGCGATAACCAGCACGCCATCCACACGACGCTCGTGGGTCAGCTTGCCTTGTACCTGGTGATGTGGAGCCCGCTGCAGATGGCCGCCGACCTGCCCGAGAACTACGCCAAGTTTGACGACGCTTTCCAGTTTATTCGCGACGTGGCCGTCGACTGGGACGACAGCCGCTATATCGACGCCTCGCCCGGCAAGTATATCACCGTGGCACGAAAGGCTAAGGGTACCGACAACTGGTTTGTGGGCGGCAAGTGTGACGAGAACGGTCACAGCGTCAACGTCAAGCTCGACTTCCTCGACAAGGGACGCAAATATGAGTGCACCATCTATGCCGACGCCAAGGACGCCCATTATGCCACCAACCCCAAGGCTTACGTCATCACCAAGAAAGTGGTCAAAGCCGGCGACACCCTCAAACTCACCGAGGCCCCCGGCGGAGGCTTCGCCATCTCGCTGCTCGCCAAGTGAGCGACGGCCCCTCTCTCCCTCTCCCTTTCTCGCGAGGCAGCCTCGCGACAGTGAAAAAGGAAGGAGTTGCGAAATCTCGCAACTCCTTCCTTTAAGCGCTTCAAGATGGACTTGAACCAACGACCCCCTGATTAACAGTCAGGTG
>CAMVPC010000054.1 GCA_947169265.1 uncultured Prevotellaceae bacterium | reverse complement strand
ACTGAAATTCAAGCTATAAAAAATTAGTCAAAAAACTGTGACGAAAACAGGAGAACTATCACGATGAGGAACACACTAATGGCGGAGGCAATCATGTTTGCCTCCGTTGATTCTTATAAATGGTCTTAATGTAACGATGACATCGAGTGACGATGATGAATGTGGATGAAGAAAAGTGATACGCTACACTTATATCAAAATAATATCACTAATAACAGCCGATAAATTTTGATAAAATATTGGCTATATGGGGCGAAATATGGAGCATTTATAAACAAAGAAAGTGATAACTTGTTGCGTTGCAACTTGTTATCACTTTCAAAATGTGTCCAAGATGAGAGTCGAACTCACACGCCCAATCGGGCACTACCCCCTCAAAGTAGCGCGTCTACCAATTCCGCCACCTGGACATCTGGGGTTTAAAAACCGTGAGCGAAAGACGGGACTCGGACCCGCGACCCCGACCTTGGCAAGGTCGTGCTCTACCAACTGAGCTACTTTCGCGAAATTGTCGTAAAGATCTCTCTTAGAGCGAAAGACGGGACTCGGACCCGCGACCCCGACCTTGGCAAGGTCGTGCTCTACCAACTGAGCTACTTTCGCATCATGTGGCAATGATTTCTCATTTGCGCCTGCAAAGTTAAGCGTTTTCCCTGAACTGGCAAAATTTTTTCTCGTTTTTTTTCAAAAAAAATCGAAATATGCCCTTATTAGCCCCTCTTAAGCCGCGCAAATACGCCTCATCACGGGTACTAAAAAAGAACGAGACACAAGGTCCCGCTCTTGATGTTTTCACAACGTTGTGAATCCGAACACAAAGATACAAATTTTGAAAGCAATTCACAACGTTATGATTTGTCTGGCTCTGATGCTTTAGGTTGTGAATCCGAACACAAAGATACAAATTTTGAAAGCAATTCACAACGCCCTTGACGTTTATTAATCCCAAAAATCTGTTGTGAATCCGAACACAAAGATACAAATTTTGAAAGCAATTCACAACCGGCTGGATTTTGTAGTCGTTCGCCAAAAAGTTGTGAATCCGAACACAAAGATACAAATTTTGAAAGCAATTCACAACGCCCTTGACGTTTATTAATCCCAAAAATCTGTTGTGAATCCGAACACAAAAATACAAATTTTGAAAGCAATTCACAACACACCTGTAATTGTTATTTTGCTGTGATTTGTTGTGAATCCAAACACAAAGATACAAATTTTGAAAGCAATTCACAACACTTTTCTTTGGTCGTTGAGCTGGCGCCAAGTTGTGAATCCAAACACAAAGATACAAATTTTGAAAGCAATTCACAACACAACGCAAGTGCGGTTTAAATATATTTGGTTGTGAATCCAAACACAAAGATACAAATTTTGAAAGCAATTCACAACATCGTTTGCCATATTACGTGTAGGTTTATTGTTGTGAATCCAAACACAAAGATACAAATTTTGAAAGCAATTCACAACTTGCCATTATTTGGAATATTTTTTGCTATAATGTTGCCGAAAATTAAACTTTGGTACACTTTTTGCATCTAATTATAGAAACAAATACTCAACTTTCACGACAATGTTCTGCAAGTGTAAAAATAATGACCTTTTCCCATTGCAATTCAGCATAGGCGAAATATACTCTTGCTACTGGCTGAGCAAAACGCAAGTTGTAGTGTCTATGACTTGGCCGAGCGACTCTGTAACTATGGACATAGTTGACTTCCTGCGAACATTCGACTACTGTTAAAACATAGTCATGACGATTTTAGCGACAATTTTTCGACAAGACGCGCCCCGGGACTTCGGTCTTGGGGCATTTTTTGCCTATTCCTCGCCCAAAAACGGCCTTCAAAAGGGCATAAAACAAGCCATTTTCACGTCCAATTCGGGCAAAAATCCACCATAAGCTGTGAATCCAAACACAAAGATACAAATTTTGAAAGCAATTCACAACTCTGCAGTTCCTCTCTCACGTCTTCTGTGAGAGTGACAATCTTGTTTTCATTGTTTTTTTCTTCCATATTTTGTCATTTTTTGAAAAGTTAGTAAATTTGCAGTCGGTTCGGGTATCGGTCGGAATGCAGGTAATCCCCGGAGTGAAGCCAGTTATGTCACTGGACCTGGTATGAACGTCGCATAGCTAACCTGCACTATCCTATGCACACATCTCCGCTCACGCTAATGTGGGCGGTTTTTATGTATCATTGTGATAATGCGCATAAACCTTTCCGCCCTTTGAGATTACGATGATACGCTTATATCGAAATCTGTGAGTGATGTTGTTATGCTGTTCATATAGCTTGATGCCGGCTTCAATGGCATGACGGTCATACGAATGATATTTGTCAAAGATTACAGCGACATCGATGTGAGCGCCTTTCCTTGCTTTTTCCGCTCCATGGTCAAGAGCTTTCTTTACTGATTGCGCACCGCTTTCTCCCAGCAAAGGTTTATCGCCTTTAGGATTGGGTGTTCTTTGCTCAAAGGTATAGTTGAACGTTGTGAATCCAAACACAAAGATACAAATTTTGAAAGCAATTCACAATGGAGGTTGGCTGCGTATTTTACAGCGAACCTCGGCAGTAAAAATGAAAAAAATCGTTTTTTCATTTTGTATTGCGCTCGGTTTGCACTCATGTTGCCGCGGGCGGCCAAATTAGGCGGCACCTCGGCAGTAAAAATGAAAAAAATCGTTTTTTCATTTTGTATTGCGCTCGGTTTGCACTAATTTTGGATAAATTAGGCTACATTTCGGCAAAAATCAAAGTAAACTTTGTTTTTGCGCTCAATTTGCACTAATTTTGCGGTAAAATTTCAACCTAAAAACATAAACTGCTATGACTCAAACTATTCAAAAGACCCTACGCGACAGCGCCGCAATGCGTTGGACCGCGTTGCTGCTCTTGGCTCTTGCCATGTTCTGCAGCTATGTATTCATGGACATTTTATCACCCATCAAGGACTTGATGCAGGAGACTCGCGGATGGGACAGTGCCGCCTTTGGCCGCATGCAGGGCGCTGAGGTGTTTCTCAACGTGTATGTCTTCTTCCTGATTTTCGCCGGCATTATCCTCGACAAGATGGGCGTTCGCTTCACCGCGGTGCTCTCGGGGGTGGTGATGCTGGTGGGTGGAATCATTAAATTTTATGCTTGCAGCGAGGGCTTCGACAGCACATCGCTGGGACAATGGTTCACCCAAAATCTCAACTGGGATGTGAATATTCCTTTTATTAAAGATATACTGCCATTCGCCAAGGGGATGCCGGGTTCGGCCAAGGTAGCCGCCATCGGTTTCATGTTCTTTGGCTGTGGTTGTGAGATGGCCGGTATCACGGTTTCGCGTGGTATTGTGAAGTGGTTTAAAGGTCGTGAGACCGCCCTTGCCATGGGTAGTGAGATGGCGCTGGCCCGCTTAGGCGTTGCCACGTGTATGATTTTCTCGCCTTACTTTGCCAAGCTCGGTGGTGAGGTTCATGTCGACAATGCGGTGAAGTTTGGCGTTGTGCTGTTGTGCATCGCTCTTATCATGTTTATTGTTTACTTCTTCATGGACAAGAAACTCGACTCGCAGACGGGTGAGGCCGAGGAGAAGGACGATCCGTTCAAGATCAGCGATTTGGGCAAGATTTTCACCAGCCTCGGCTTTTGGCTCGTGGCACTGCTTTGCGTGCTCTATTATAGCGCTATTTTCCCGTTCCAAAAGTATGCCGTGAACATGCTGCAATGCAACCTCACGCTGAATCCCGCCGACACGGCGACATATTGGGGCGGAAGCACCGAAGCGTTCCCCATTCCCATCACGGTAGTGCAATATTTGATTATGCTCGTGGTGGCCATTTGCGCCTTCTCGAGCAACTTCTCGAAGAAAAAAGGCATGAAGGTGCTCTTGATGGCGCTTGCCGTGGTCGCACTGGTGGTATACTGCGTCATGGGCTACATGCGCGGCACGGCCGAAACCATCTTTGCCGTGTTCCCGCTGCTGGCGGTGGCCATCACTCCTATCCTTGGCAACTATGTGGACCACAAGGGCAAAGCGGCCACAATGCTGATGCTCGGCTCGGTACTGCTTGTTGTGTGCCACCTCACCTTCGCGTTTATCCTTCCTGAATTTAAGGGTAACACCATTGGCGGCACGATTGTGGCTTATGTCACTATCCTGGTGCTCGGCGCCTCCTTCTCGCTGGTGCCCGCCGCATTGTGGCCGTCGGTGCCCAAGCTGGTGGATGAGAAAATCATCGGTTCGGCTTACGCCGCCATCTTTTGGATTCAGAACATCGGTTTAGGCCTGTTCCCCACCCTCATCGGCAACGTGCTCGACAGCACTAACGCCAAGGGAACCGCCGCTCACGAGCTCGACTACACATGGGCGTTGGTGATGCTGGCCATTCTTGGTATCGCGGCTCTGCTGATTTCGATTTACCTGAAAGCTGTCGACAAGAAGAAGGGCTATGGCCTTGAGCAGCCCAACATCAAGTAATAAGAAACAACCTAATAACAATTAACGACACCGTGGGGAGGGACTCGGGCAATTAAAGGCCGGCGCCTCCCCACTTTTTTTAAAAAAATGGTTTCGGTGTGTGATTATTCGCGCCAGGTTTGCGTCTAATGGATAGAATTAACAATTCACGAAATAAATAGAGATGAACGATTTAGAACAAAGATTCGCGCTTACAGTCAAGCAGAACAAGAACACGATTTACACCGTGTGCTACATGTTCTCGAACGACGCCGACGAGGTGAACGACCTCTTTCAGGAAGCGCTCATCAACCTGTGGCGGGGCTTTGAACGTTTTGAGGGTCGCAGCGACATCAAGACGTGGATTTACCGCGTCACCCTCAACACGTGCATCAGCCTCAACCGCAAGAAGAACAAGCTCAAGACCGAGCCGCTCGACATGAACGTCAACCTCTTCGAGGATAAGGACGACGACACGCGTCAGGTGGAAATGCTTCACAAGCGCATCAGCCTCCTCAAACCCTTTGACCGCGCCATCGTGCTATTGTGGCTCGAAAACATGAGCTACGAGGAGATAGGCCAAATAGTGGGCATCTCAACCACCAACGTGAGCACCCGACTCTTCCGCATTAAAGAACAATTGAAAAAAGCTAACCTCTAAAACCTCTAAACATCATGGATAACGAATTAGAAAACATGCGCCAGCAAATGGCCATTCTGCAAGAGAAACTCAACAAACAGACGATAGTTGACGACCGCGCAATCCGCCGTGCCATCAAACGCGGCATGGGCTCCATCAACAAACGATATCTCATAATCTCAATCATCGCACTGGCGATGATACCCTACGGATACTGGGCTTTCGTGGCAATTAACGGGCTTTCGATTCCGCTGTGGATAGCCTCCAGTGTTATGATGCTCATGGTAGTAGCTTTCTCCTACTTCAACGGACGATCCTTGCGTAACCCCCAACTCACCGAGGGGAACCTGCACGACACTATGCGCCAAGTGGCGGCCGCCAAGCGACGCGACAGCAACTGGATGTGGATTGGAATCCCCATGGCTATGGCATGGGCCGTATGGGTTGGATGGGAAATGGCTCAAAAACTAAGTTCAGAGGAATTTAAATTCTTCATGCCATTCTTTATCATCTGCCTCGTGGCCGGAATCCTCATAGGGCTTGCCGTGCATTTCAAGACACAACGCCACTACCGAGAAATACTCGACCAAATAGAAGACCTCGACGAAGAATAGTAGCAACAGTCCACGCCTCAATAAAATCTAATACCAAACACAAAACCGCCACGGAGTTTCGTGACGGTTTTTATGTATTGCGTATGTACTTTAGCGTCGTATGAGGGCCACCACGTTCTCGACGTGATGGGTGTGGGGGAACATGTCCACGGGTTGGATTTCCTCCACACGGTAGAGCACGTCGAGCAACGCCAGGTCGCGCGCTTGCGTGGCCGGGTTGCAACTCACGTACACGAGTCGCGCGGGCGCCGCGTTGAGAATCACTTTCACCACGTCCTCGTGCATACCGGCGCGTGGCGGGTCGATAATCATCACATCGGGACGTCCGTGCTCGGCCACGAAATCGTCGGTGAGCACGTCTTTCATGTCGCCGGCAAAGAACAAAGTGTTGTCGATGCCGTTCACGCGAGAATTGAGGCGAGCGTCGTCGATAGCCTCTTCGACATACTCAATGCCGATGACCCGCGCCGCTTGCCGCGACACAAAATTGGCGATGGTGCCCGTGCCGGTATACAGGTCGTAGACGAGTTCGTTGCCCGTAAGCTTTGCCATGCGGCGCGCCACTTTATACAATTCGTAGGCCTGCAGCGAATTGGTTTGGTAGAACGACTTGGGGCTGATGCGAAAACGCAGCCCTTCCATCTCCTCCTCAATGTATTCGCGGCCGGCGAAAAGGACGAACCGCTGGTCTGTGAGTGAGTCGTTGAGCTTGGTATTAACCACATAGAGCAGCGACGTGAGTTGCGGGAAACGGTTGTTCACGGCGGTCATCACGTCGTCGATGGCGGCGCGGTCGTCCTCACCAAAGACGACAACGAGCATCTTCTCGCCTGTGCTGGCCGTGCGCACCATCATCATGCGCATCAACCCCCGGTTGGCACGCAGGTCATAGAACGAGTATCCCTTTTCAATCGCATAGTTGCGCACAAAGAGGCGCATCTCATTAGAGACCTCCTCCTGCAGCCAGCATCGCTCAATGTTGAGCACCTTGTCGAAGGCGCCCGGAATGTGAAAGCCGGCGGCATCGCGGCACGGGAACTCCTCGCCACTTGCCATTTGCTCGGACGTGAGCCACATTTTGTTGCTGAAGGTAAATTCCAACTTATTGCGGTAGTGTACCGTGTGGGCCGAGCCCAGAATGGTATTGATGGGTGGTATCTCCACCTTAGCAATGCGTTCGAGCGCGTCGACCACTTGCTGCTGCTTGTAACGCAACTGTTCAGGATAGGGCAAGTGCTGCCACTTGCAGCCGCCGCACGTCCCAAAGTGGGCGCAGAACGGTTTCTCACGCTGCCGGCTCGGCTCAACAAGACGCACGATACGCCCCTCGGCATAGCTGTGTTTCTTGCGCGTGATTTGCACGTCGGCCACATCACCCGGCGCGCCATAGGGGATAAACACTACCAGGTCGTTCCATCGCGCGATGCTTTTTCCCTCGGCGGCGACCCCGGTTATCTCAAGCCCCTCGACCAGGGGCAACTGTTTTTTCTTTCTCACTGTATTTTAGTCGTTTGTATTGTTAGAAGGTACACATTCCGTCCCAGTTCAGCAGGTCGGACCTCACATAGCCCACCTTGCCGTTGACACGCACTTTATACCAACCGTTCATCTTACCCAGGCAATCGAAGCAGTCGGGGACGTTACCTTCGGGTTGGGGGTCGATGATTTGCGTCACCACGGCCGAACGGGTTGTGGGTTGCTTGCGCACGTTCAGGTTACCCGTGTGACCATAAGCGTAATAGACCACACCCTGTCCACGGATCGCGCTGAAAGTCACCACCTTGTGTCCGCGCTTGGGCACATAATCGGTATCTTGCACCTCAATGATATAGTTATTGCCCGATACGCCCCCATAGCGTCCCACCACATTACCACGGGTATCGACCACCATCTTCATCGTCTGGCCCTGCGCCATCGCCAAGCCCATCACAAACGCGACAATAAAAAGAAGCTTCTTCATAACGGAATTTCATTTATAGGTTTTGCAAAATGCAAATTTAAGCAATTTTTTCCAAACCATAAGCCTGACGGCACAAAAAAGAGCCGTAGCAGCCGTTCACCGCGCATTCACCGCGCACACACTCCAACACGGGCGTTTTTTTAAAAAAAGGCTAAAATTTTGGGCAATCGAAAAAATGTTGTATATTTGCGGCAATTCGGGGAAACTCCGCAGAGGCGGCCCCCGAAGGACATAATTGACGAAAGCGTTTTCGTTTATCCTCGCTCTGAAATCGGCAAAATTTCAATACCCTGAGGATAAGCAGTAAAAGACGCTCATGCGTGCCTATACATCCCCCATAGGCGGGAACAGTGTATATCGGCATGGCGTGGGGGATACTGTTTATTAAGGGTATGGGCTTTGCCGAGCCACAGAGCGAATAAATAGGAATCGTCTCCACGCTTTCTTTTTGTATTAACTTAATAGCCAGCCTAATCAGGAGACTATGGAGGCGCAGAAATAAAGTTTATGGATTTTTTAAGGACTTTTCATCCAGTAGGGCACGGTGCCTTCTTTACTGAACGCTTCTATGATGGATTATCAGACACCCCTATTTTCAACGTGGTGTATGATTGTGGAAATAAGGATAAGACACATTTAAAAGGATTAATCAATGCCACTTTTAAAAAAGAGGAACATATCGATTTAATGTTTATCTCACATTTTGATTCAGACCATATCAGTGGCATAGATTTTCTAATAAAAAAAAAAACATATTGATGCTAATACTATTATTGTCATCCCCTTCAAGTTCCCGAGGGTTTTGACGGTAATGACGAGCGCATATAATAATATTGCAACCACATTAAGCGCATTGTATTCTGCTGGAGCCTATGTTATAGGAGTCGATAATGGAGAATTGCCTAATAACACAGAGAGAGCCATTGATTATGAAGAATTACATAAACAAACTCATATACAGAATGGAACTAAAATCCGCTTTAGGCAAATTTGGTATTACGTCCCATTCATGTCGCCTGAAAGGTCAAGCCTTTTAAACCTATTTCAAAATGCATTAAAGAATAATCCAGACATAGATGAAAACAGACTAAACGATAGTGTTTATATCAACTCAAAGCAGAAAGATATTCGAAAATTATATAAAAAAATTGGCGACAAAAAGTCCAATTCAAGCCTTACGATTATCAACATGAACTCCTTATTGGTGCTGTCGTTCTCTGCAGATGACATTGAATCTTGGTCTGATAATTACTGTTACCATCGTTTTTGTTATCGTTATTACCGTTGTTGTCATCATTTCTCACTAAGGGTCTCATGTCTCTACACAGGGGATTGTGATTTGTCGAATTCGTCAGTTTTTGGAAAAGTTATAGATTTCTCATTAAAACAATTACAAGGGGATGCCGTTGAACTTTTGCAGATACCACATCACGGCAGTATAAACAACTACGGAAGTCATATAGCGAATTGTGACAAAGTCTTACATGCTTTCATTAATTGTGACCCATACTACCATCAAAGAATATTAAGTAATTCGTTATTGATAGATTTCGCTAAGTGCCGTAGGACTCCAATTTTAGTAACCAAAGAGATTTCAACAAGATTCATGCATTATGCATTCATAAATTGACACTACTATGCAACGATTCAAAAAACTTATTTATTCGTTATTGCTTTTGGCGGCTCTAGTGAGCACTCATACAGCCAGCGCCTACGACTTCATGGTCGACGGACTGTGCTACAACCGCAACAGCGACGGCACCTCGGTCACCGTGACGTATGAAAGAACATTATCTCCGAGATATGCAAGTCTCAATGGAGCAATTACCATTCCCGAAACTGTGACCTATAGCGGCACCACTTACTCCGTCACCGCCATCGGCGACAAGGCGTTCTATTGTTGCAGCGGCCTGACGAGCGTGACCATTCCCAACTCCGTCACTTCAATCGGCGGCTGGGCGTTCTTTTGTTGCAGCGGCTTGACGAGCGTGACCATTCCCAACTCCGTCACTTCAATCGGCGACTGGGCGTTCCAGGCTTGCAGCGGCTTGACGAGCGTGACCATCGGCAACTCCGTCACCTCAATCGGCAACTGTGCGTTCTCAGGTTGCAGCGGCTTGACGAGCGTGACCATCCCCAACTCCGTCACCTCCATCGGCAACAGTGTGTTCTATGGTTGCAGCGGCTTGACGAGCGTGACCATCCCCAACTCCGTCACCTCCATCGGCAACAGTGTGTTCTATGGTTGCAGCGGCCTGACGAGCGTGACCATCCCCAACTCCGTCACCTCCATCGGCGGCTATGTGTTCCAGCGTTGCTCCAGCCTTACGAGCATTAAAGTTGAAACAGGGAACACGAATTACGATTCCCGCGATAACTGTAATGCGATTATAGAGACAGCAACCAATTCGCTTATAACTGGATGTAACACCACAACCATCCCGAACTCCGTCACCTCCATCGGCGAAGGTGCGTTTGCTGATTGCAGCGGCTTGACGAGCGTGACCATCCCCAACTCCGTCACCTCCATCGGCGACTATGCGTTCTACTACTGCAGCGGCTTGACGAGCGTGACCATCCCGAACTCCGTCACCTCCATCGGCAACCGTGTGTTCTATGGTTGCAGCGGCTTGACGAATATTTATAGCAAAATATTAAATCCCAATAATGTGACGCTTGGGGATGATGTGTTTGGTCGTGTTGATAAATCAAGTTGTATCTTAACAGTTCCGGCGGTTTCGCTTAATTTGTATAAGGCAGCTGCACAATGGAAAGATTTCCTGAATATCTTTCCAGATGTGATGGTATCATCCATCAGCCTTAACAAAACACAATTGATTTTGGACAAAGGCCATACTGAAACCCTTACAGCAACCGTTTTGCCCGCGAATGCTTATTCTGTACTCAATTGGTCATCGAGCGACATGAGCATCGCCACCGTGGACCAAAACGGTAAGGTGACAGCAAAGAGTGGGGGCTATGCAACAATCACGGCGACAGCCACCGACGGCTCGGGCGTCAACGCATCCTGCCGTGTGACAGTCAATGTCCAGGTGAGTTCCATCACACTGAGCCAAACGTCGGCCACTATCAACAAAGGCAACTCGCTGACACTCACTGCTACCATATTGCCCACCAATGCCACCACCAAGACGTTGTCTTGGTCGTCGAGCAAAACTAACGTGGCAACCGTGGACCAAAACGGCAAGGTGACAGCAAAAGCGGCCGGCGAGGCGTTCATTACAGCCTCGGCAACCGACGGCTCGGGCGTCAACGCATCCTGCCGTGTGACAGTCAATGTCCCGGTGAGTTCCATCACACTGAGCCAAACCTCGGCCAATATATTCCAGAACGGCACGCTGACGCTCACCGCCACAGTCTTGCCAAGCGATGCCTCGAACAAGACACTTACGTGGTCGTCAAGCAACACGAACGTGGCGACAGTAGACCAGAATGGCAAGGTGACAGCGAAGGCTGCCGGCAATGCCACCATCACAGCGACCGCCACCGATGGCTCGGACGTGAGCGCCTCTTGCCAAGTGACGGTGTATACTCCCGTCAGTTCCATCACGATGAGTCAGTCAACAGCGAGTATATTCCAGAGCGGCACGCTGACGCTTACCGCCACCGTCTTGCCAAGCGATGCCTGGAACAAGACACTTACGTGGTCGTCGAGCAACACTAACGTGGCGACCGTGGATCAA
>CAMVPC010000053.1 GCA_947169265.1 uncultured Prevotellaceae bacterium | reverse complement strand
GTTGATTATAATTTAACAATTTCTTTTCTCAAAAAAAGTGACGAAGTCAGGAGGGAAGCGGACAAACCTCGAAAAAAGCCGCCTCACGTAATGTGGGCGGCTTTTTCGCTTTCAAGTGCTGTATTTTACTTCGGTGACAAGGTCGCGAGCATTTCGACCAATAGGTCAAGAGACTCGTTGGCTTTGGAAAATGGGCTCTGGATTCCACCGGTAAAACATTGCTTGTCACGAATCATCATAATGAACCACACGTACACGGTTTTGGAGCCATCGTCCTCGTCGGTTTCAATTGAACGCACAAGCGCATAATCCTCTCTCACCATTTTCTGGTCCACTTTATGACCATGGCTCTCTTTCATATAAGCCCAATTGTCGGCAACTTCCTGTATCTGGCTCATGAGCGGGCCGTCGTCGCCATAAGTAACGTCAAAACGGATTTCGCCATTCCAAGATGCCACATTTAAGCATTCATCGCCCTCGTAGGTCACTTCCCAGTCGGCCGGATAACCAATAGTGAAGTGCTTGTTCTCGTAAGTCTTAAAATCGGTTGCCGGCATGTTGACACTTGTTATCAACGCCACCAGCATCATCATAAATACCTTTCTCATAATACCCATATTTTTGAATTCACTCACAAAAATAGCTATTATTCCACAAATATTAAAACTTTACACTTAAAAAGCATGGTAATTTCACATAAAATAGTAAAGAAACAAAAGAACCGCGAATCGGTGGCAATCGTCTTGTCCACCAATTCGCGGTAGCGGGTTTACCGGAATAACCGATTTTATTTCTTTTGACGGCAACCATGGTCATAGCCGGCCTTGAACGCGGCTATGTTGGTATCAACGATGGCTTGACCTTTGCGACCAAACACATTGGTGATACCTTCGATGAGCTTATCGGGTTGCAGGATGTCGAGCACCGAGGCTGTGGCACCGAGCAACACCATGTTGGCGCTGCGGGGCGACTTCACCTCCTTGGCGATGGCGTCCACATCGAGCCTGATAACATTCTTCACCTTGTCGAGCTCGGCATTCACGGCCTCCATCTCGGGATAATTGGGGATGTTGACAAAAGGAGTCGAAGACGTGATAATCCAGCCTTCGGGCTTGAGATAAGGCAGATAGCGCAACGCCTCCATGGGTTCGAGCGACACAATGAGGTCGCAGCCGCCCAACGGGATCAGGTCGCTGTGGATGGGGTCGGAACTCACACGCAGGTTGCTTTGCACGTCACCGCCACGCTGGCTCATGCCATGCACTTCGGCTTGCTTAAGATTCAAGTTCTGGTCAAGCGCGGCCCAGCCAATTACCGTTGCGATTGAGAGGATACCTTGTCCTCCCACACCGCACAAAATGATATCTTGTTTCATTGTCTTTGCGGGGATTTTAAGTTAGGAACTGAACTGTTTTGCTTTTGAGCGGCATGGCGCTTGGCTGTTTGGATACACTCGCGACGCGCGATAATAACCGACACACCGGGATAGTCGATTTCTTCCTTGATGACGCGCTCCATCTCCTCATAGTTCTTGGGCAGGGGCACAATCATGCGCACATGCTCGGGCTCAACGCCCAAACCGACGCAAATGCTTTCCAGACGTCCCGTGCCGGCCGAGTCTTGGCCGCCGGTCATGCCGGTAGTGAGGTTGTCGCTGATGCAGATGGTCACATGGGCTTTCGAGTTCACGGCATCGAGCAGGCCCGTCATGCCGCTATGGGTGAAGGTGGAGTCGCCAATCACGGCCACCGAAGGATGAACGCCCGAATTGGCGGCTCCCACAGCCATGGTCACCGACGCACCCATCTCCACGCAGGTGTGGAACGCGTGGAAAGGTGCCAACCAACCCAGTGTGTAGCAGCCGATGTCGCTGAACACGCGGGCGCTCTCGATGGGTTTCACCACATTGTTCAGCGCCGTGTAGAAATCGCGGTGGCCACAGCCCTGGCACAATGCCGGCGGACGCGGAACGGCCACTTGCGAAGCCTCGCCACGAGGCAACTGGGGCAAACCCATCGCGGCACGCACGCAGTCGGGGTTCAGCTCGCCGGTGCGGGGCAACGTGCCGTCGAGGCGTCCCTTGATGGGAACCGGCGTTGCCAGCACGCCCTTGATGCGGCTCTCGACCAGCGGCTGCCCTTCTTCCATCACCAGGATGCTCTTGCACTCGGCCGCCATGCGGCAAATCATAGCCTTGGGCAAGGGGTACTGCGAAATCTTCAGCACCGGGAACGGGCATCCGTCGGGATAATTTTCCATCAAGTAATTGTAAGCGATACCGCAAGCGATAACGCCCATCGACTTGTCAGAGCCGTCGATATAGAGGTTGTTGCCCATCGTTTCGGACTGACGTTCAAACTCGGCATAATCCTTAATCAGCTGCTCGTTGCGCACCTTGGCATTGGCCGGCAACAACACCCACTGACGGGGATTCTCGGGGAAATGCAACTCGTTTTCGGCTCTCACCTCGCCCGTCTCGACTACCGCGCGTGAGTGGGCCATGCGGGTCGTCATGCGCATGAGCACCGGAATGCGGAATTTCTCCGAAAAATCATAAGCCTGGCCTATCATCCTGTAAGCCTCTTGTTGCGACGAAGGCTCGAAACAGGGCATCATGGCAAATTCGGCGTAGAAACGCGAATCCTGCTCATTTTGCGACGAGTGCATCGACGGGTCGTCGCAGGCGGTCACCACAAGACCGCCATTGGCACCGGTCATGGCCGAGTTGACAAAAGCGTCGGCACACACGTTCATTCCCACGTGCTTCATGCACACCAACGCGCGCTTGCCGGCAAACGAGGCGCCGATGGCCGCTTCCATTGCCGTCTTTTCGTTAGCGCTCCATGTGCTGTGCACACCACGCTCTTTAGCCAGCGGATGCTGCTGGATGAATTCGGTAATCTCGGTTGATGGCGTTCCGGGATAGGCATAAACGCCCGTCAAACCGGCATGAAGCGCACCCAAAGCGAGCGCCTCATCACCAAGGAGAAGAGTTTTGTTGTTCATGTCGTTTTTATTTTGTCAAGGTTCTAAAATTAGAAGAATAACTGTAGTTTTGTTAAGCGTCACGAAATTAGTAATAATTTGCGACATGAACAAGTTTTATATTAAAATTAACATTTAAAAAGCGCCGCTCCATGCAACCTCCTCTTGTGCCATACCCGCAAAAAAACGCCAATAATTTGGTTACCAAATTACTGACGCTCCATCTTGTGAACCCGTGGGGAGTCGAACCCCAATCAAAGGAACCGGAATCCTTTATTCTATCCATTAAACTACGGGTCCCTGAAAAATGGTCACCGAACCATTTTCGGCGAAATTTTGTGCAAAATTAGGCAATATTTCGTATATTTGCAATTATTTGTTGAGATAACTTAATTCAAGAGCCTACAATGGACGTAAAGATAGAGCAAAGCTGGAAAAATGAGTTGGCCCGCGAATGGGACAAAGAGTATTTCGTGCGCCTGACAGATTTTGTGCGCGCGCAGTATCGCGCCGGGCAGGTTTTTCCTCCCGGCGGAAAAATCTTTGCGGCCTTCGACGCCACACCTTTCGACAGGGTGAAGGTGGTGATTTTGGGACAAGACCCCTATCACGATGTGGGCCAAGCTAACGGATTGTGCTTCTCGGTGGCACCGGGCGTGCCTTTTCCGCCATCGCTACTTAACATCTTCAAGGAGGTGCAAGCCGACACGGGCGCGCCCATCCCGCCCGATGGCGACCTCACGCGGTGGGCCCGGCAAGGCGTGCTGCTGCTCAACGCCACGCTCACCGTGGCTGCCCATCGTGCCGGGTCGCACCAAAACCGGGGGTGGGAACAGTTTACCGACGAGGTGGTGGCCGCGCTGGCCACCCGCCGCGAGCACCTGGTGTTTATGCTATGGGGAAGTTATGCTCAGCAAAAAGGCCGCTTCATCGACCGCACGCGCCACTTGGTGCTCACGTCACCCCACCCGTCGCCGCTGTCGGCCCACCGCGGCTTTTTCGGCAATCATCATTTTTCGCAAGCCAACGCCTACCTGCAGCGCCACGGCGCGACGCCCATCATTTGGTAACCATAATGACACCTGCTACATGGAAGAGATTATCAACGACATACTCAGTCCCGATATCACACTCGCAGGCGCTATTTTCAAGCTCTTGCTGGGCCTCTTGCTGGGCGCCGCGATAGGCCTCGAGCGCCGACGCAAAGGGCAGATTGCCGGCCTGCGCACCTTTGCCCTCATCTCAATGGGAGCCACGCTGGCCATGCTCATTTCCATCTACATTCCACAGGAATACCTCGGCCTCAAGAACGGCGACCCGGGGCGCATTGCCGCTCAAGTGATAAGCGGTGTGGGGTTCTTGGGCGCAGGCGCCATTATCCAGATGAAAGGGTCGGTGCGCGGATTGACCACGGCAGCCGGCATTTGGATGGCGGCTTGCATTGGTCTGGCCGTGGGGGCCGGCATGTTTATCATCGCCATCGTGGCCACCTTGCTGATTATTTTTATTCTCGTCACTATCGAGAGTATTGAGTTTAAGGCCAACTTCTTGTGGGAACTGAAAATTATCCGGCTCGAGGCCCGGGGCATTGTCGATGACTTCGAGAAATGCCGCGGCATCATGATGGCGCATGGCGTGCGACCCAGCGACGAATTTGTCAAGTATGACTACGCCACCCGCACCACCGTCATCAACTTCATGGTGCGCACCAAGAAAAACACCGACGTGGTAGCGCTTTTCAAAGATTTGCACGACGCTGTCGACACCATCTCGGTCTCGCTCACCAACGAGATGAAAACGTAGCTCCATTAGCAGAAGTGAACAAAAATTGACACATTTTAACAGGTGATATGACGCTCAAAATAAAATAAATGCCTATCTTTGTGCGTTGAAAATAAAAAAGGACCACAATAGTGTGGCCGACAAGAAGCTTTACGGGTCGCGGGACGGCCCTTTGATTTGGGCACAAAACGAATGTAAACGCCCCTTTCGTCTCCCTCTCCACATTATTTATTTTGGGATACAGGCTTCTTGAAACCTCTAAAGAAAAGTATTGATGACATTCAACAAAACAGTAAAACATTTTGCGCATGCAGCAGTCGTTGCCGTGGTGGCACTGGCTTTTGGCACGCAAGCACAAGCACAAAACAGCGAATCGGTAAACAACTATCGCAAGGCGCACGCCGAATTGCTCGCCAAGCAAAGCCGTGTGAAAGACCAAATTAAAGTCGAAGAAGCTCAACGCTACGCCAAGGACCTCTATGGCGAAGTGGAGCCCGAACCCGACATCTACAATGAAGGATGGGATAGCGGCATCGTCAACCCTTGGAAAAACGCCGAAATCCCCGCTACCAAGCAAATCGATGTGAGTAAATATACCATGCCCATCAAGTGGAACGTGGTGAACTCGCATTACGGATACCGTCCTCGCTTCGGACGCGTGCACAAGGGCGTTGACCTCAAGGCCAACGTGGGCGACACCGTGCGCGCCGCCTTCGACGGCAAGGTGCGCCTCACCCGCTTTGAGCGCGGAGGCTATGGTTTCTATGTTATCGTCCGTCATGAGAACGGACTTGAGACCGTATACGGCCACCTCTCACGTTTCCTCGTGCAACCCGACCAGTATGTGAAAGCCGGCACGCCTATCGCGCTGAGCGGCAACACCGGCCGCAGCACCGGTCCCCACCTGCACTTCGAAACCCGTTTTATGGGTGTGGCCATCAACCCCGAGGCTATCTTCGACTTTGAGAACCATGTGACCCACACCGACGTGTTCACCTTCAACAAGAGCAAATACACCGAATCGCGCTCTTACGCTCCTCGCAGGAGCTACTCGGCAAGTAAAAAGAGCGCCGGCTACAGCAGCCACAAGGGCAAAGCCACCGGCTCGCACAAAAATTCAAAACGACGCAGATAATTTTCGCAAACCATAAATCTGGAAAATGGCACTTTGGTGATGCTCAAAGTGCCATTTTTTGCACCCGCACGAACTAACGCGGGTATACAAAAAAATTAGGGTATTTTTGGGGACTAAACATTTTTTTACTAATTTTGCAGAAATTAAATACACAAATTTATTAATCACACTCAAAATGAAGAAATTACTACTTATTGCTGTTGCGGCATTCACAGTGATGGCCGCCAGCGCACAAGTGACCGTGAGAGGCAGCAAGCCCCTCGACAACTTCTCGTTCACTGTCAAGGGGGGTATGGTGAGCCCGTTCCAGCACTACGCTTTCTGGCCCGCGGCCCGCGGCATCATAGGCGCCGAGATTCGCAAGCAAATCACTCCCGTGTGGGGGCTTGGCGTGGAAGGCGAGTGGACCGTCAACACCTCAAGCTGGCAAAAAGAGCACAGCGTGTGGGGACCTCACAGCGCCAACTGGTTTGACCACCAATTCGTGGGCATGTTCGGCACTTGGAACCTGACCAACGCAGTGTGGGGCTACAAAGGTACTCCCCGCACCATCGAACTCGAAGCGGTGGCCGGAGCCGGTTGGTGGCACGCTTACCGCACCGGTGAAATCACCGTGGGCGAAGTGACCGCGAAAATTCCCGATGACAATTCATGGTATACCAAGTTTGGCGCCAACGCCAACTTCAACCTGGGCAAGAGCAAGGCTGTGACCATCTCGCTCAAGCCCGCAGTGCTCTGGTACATGGGACAAGGCTACAGCCGCGGTACTACCGCTTACAACGCCAACAAGGCCATCGTCGAAATCGAAGCAGGTGTGACCTACCACTTTGGCAACAGCAACGGCACCCACCACTTCGTGCTCTGCGACAAGCAGTACACCCAAGACGACATCGACGTGCTCAATGCTCAAATTAACGACTTGCGCGGTGACATTGACGCGCAAAGCAAGCAGCTCGCCAACGCACGCAAGCAAATCGAAGACCTCGAGGGCAAACTCGCCGAGTGCCTGCGCCACGGTCCCGAAGTCGTTGTCAATGAAGTGGACAACAGCGTGGAGACGCTTGAGACCAACGTCTTCTTCAAGGTGGGCAAGAGCGTTGTCAACGCCGACCAAATGCCCAACGTGGAGCGTGTGGCTGTGTTCTTGAAGAACCACAAGGACGCCACCGTCTCAATCAAGGGTTACGCTTCGCCCGAAGGCAGCATCGAAATCAACACCCGCCTGGCCAACGACCGCGCCGCCGCTGTGCGCAATCTGCTCATCAACAAGTATAAGATTGCCGCTAACCGCATCAAGGCCGAGGGACAAGGCATCGGCAACATGTTCAGCGAGCCTGAATGGAACCGCGTGTCGATTTGCATCATCAGCAATCCCAAAGAGTAATCTACCCATTGTAGGGTAAACCCATCATCACGACGGGCCTCACGCTGGAAACAGACGCGGGGCCCGTCGGCTTTTGGAATTAAGCCTCGTCAAAACTTGCACGTCTCGCAAGAATAAAGTAACTTTGCGTCACATTAACAACTAAAAAATTTCTTACAACCAATGGCAAAAACCCCCGATTTCAAGTATGCACCCATGTTCCAACTGGGGCCCGACAACACTGAATATTACCTGCTCACCCGCGACCACGTAAGTGTGGGCGAATTTGAAGGAAAACCCATACTCAAGGTAGAGCCCGAAGCGCTTACCATGCTTGCCAACCACGCTTTTCGTGATGTGTCGTTCATGCTGCGTCCCGCCCACAACGAGCAAGTGGCGCGCGTGCTCAACGACCCCGAAGCCAGCGACAACGACAAGTATGTGGCCCTCACCTTCCTGCGCAATGCCGAAGTGAGTGTTAAGGGAAAGCTTCCGCTGTGCCAAGACACCGGCACCGCCATCATCCACGGCGAGAAAGGGCAGCAAGTGTGGACAGGATTCTGCGACGAAGAGGCTCTCTCGCTGGGCGTTTACAAGACCTACACCGAAGAAAACCTGCGATACTCGCAAAACGCGCCCCTCACGATGTATGATGAGGTGAACACCCGCTGCAACCTGCCCGCGCAAATCGACCTCGAAGCAACCGAAGGCATGGAATACCGCTTCCTGTGCGTCACCAAGGGCGGCGGCAGCGCAAACAAGAGCTACCTCTACCAGATGACCAAGGCCGTGCTCAATCCCGACACGCTCGTGCCTTTCCTCGTCGAAAAAATGAAGACACTCGGCACCGCCGCTTGCCCGCCTTACCACATTGCATTCGTTATTGGTGGCACTAGCGCCGAGAAAAACTTGCTTACCGTTAAACTCGCATCGACACACTACTACGACACATTGCCCACCACAGGCGACGAGACCGGCCGCGCCTTCCGCGACGTGGAACTTGAAAAGCAAGTGCTGGAAGAAGCCCACAAGATTGGGCTCGGCGCGCAGTTTGGAGGCAAGTACTTCGCTCACGACGTGCGCATCATCCGCCTGCCACGCCATGGTGCCTCTTGCCCCATCGGGCTGGGAGTGAGTTGCAGCGCCGACCGCAACATCAAGGCGAAAATCAACCGCGAAGGCATTTGGATTGAGAAACTCGACGACAATCCCACGCGCTGGATTCCCGAAGAGCTGCGACATGCCGGCGAAGGCGAGGCCGTAAAAATCGACCTCAACCAGCCCATGGCCGACATTCTCAAGGAACTCGACAAATATCCCGTGGCTACTCGCCTCTCGCTCAGCGGTACCATCATCGTGGGACGCGACATCGCCCACGCTAAATGGAAAGAGCGCCTCGACCGCGGCGAGGGTATCCCGCAATATATCAAGGACCACCCCGTGCTCTACGCCGGACCGGCAAAGACTCCCGCCGGCATGGCATGCGGCTCGATGGGCCCCACCACCGCAGGACGCATGGACCCCTACGTGGACCTCTTTCAGAGTCACGGCGGCAGCATGCTCATGATTGCCAAGGGCAACCGCGGACAAGAAGTGACCGATGCCTGCCAAAAATACGGCGGCTTCTACCTGGGTAGCATCGGTGGCCCCGCCGCTATTTTGTCGCAAAACAGCATCAAGAGCATCGAGTGTGTGGAATATCCCGAACTCGGCATGGAAGCCGTGTGGAAAATCGATGTCGTCGACTTCCCGGCCTTCATCCTCGTCGACAACAAGGGGAACGACTTCTTCAAGAAACTTAAGTAACCACACCCCTACCCCACATCATCGAGCCGCCTCGCCACACAGCCGGGCGGCTCGTTTCTTACTTGTAAAGACGGGTGCGCCAATCGTTGATGGGACCCTGCCAATCGAGCCCAAAGCCAAAGTCGTAGCGATGGCCTTGGGTATCAACGTAGGGATGCATGTCACGCGGCGCGTCTTCGGCCTGCGCTTCGACGGTGGCCATATCGGCCGGCAACTGGAAGGGCAGCAATCCATGCGGTTCATAGTTTCCCACGATAATGTCAAGCTTGGCTTTATTCTGGACCCCGAAGCATAGGAGAACAGCATCGGCAAATGGCTCAAACTCAGCCGGCACCACCGGCCGCGTGATATTGAGCGTGACCACCACCGGCTTGTCGCCCATGCGTCGCTTCGTGTCGATTACCAAGTCCAGGTCACCCTCGTTCTCGGTCACCACTGTCTTGCCACGATAGCTGCGATTAGTGAAAGTCTCTTTAGGGTCGCCGCCGGCGAGGCTCACCTCGCGCGCCTCACTGGCCGTGTAAGGGCGATATTGCAAGCTGATGGGCATGTATCCGTTGCCACCGCGGGCCAGGTCATCACGCGTGTAGCCCCACCCACCCAGCGGCTCGTCAATATCAACGATGGCCATGTCGGCCTCCTCAGGGGTACCGACAACCACGAAGTACTTCTCAAGCAACTCACGGTTGATGGGCAACTCGGTCTTCTCTTCATACTTCTCACCCCAAAAGCCTATGCGGGCGGGATAATGGCGCAAAGGCACATACACGCGCGTGCGGTTGTTGACGGGCAGACACGACCCCGCGTTTTTCACCATCACAATCGACTTCACCTGCGCTTCGTAGCCCTCACGCATGAATTCGGGATTTCCCACCACAGCGGTTGCCTCGGCGGGACTCACATAAGGATTTTCGAATAGTCCTGTGCGCAGGCTGTTCATCAATAGCCGCCGGGCGCTTTCCTCAAAGCGGTGGCGCGCGCTCGCCTCACCATAATCGGCCGCCCACATCTTGTAAGCCTCAAGTATCGGGGCCATCTTCTGGTTACCGCCAAACTGGTCAACCCCCGCGAGCAACACGCGGTAGTGACGCTCGGCCTCCGTGTGAGGTGCTCCACGCCCCAGGGCTTGCCGTAGTGACGGTCAACCGCGGGGTAATCGCCGGTCACCACCCAGTCGGTGCACACCACGCCATCGAAGTGCTCGCGACCGCGCAACAGCTCGCTGATGATGTAACGACTATAATTCATCGCCACATTAGCGCCACTCGGGTCAATATTCCAGGGCACGGTGTAGAACGGCATCACGGCACTCGCGCAACACGTGGGACCCGGCAAGCTGAAAGCGCCCTCGACAAAGGGTTTCAACCGCAAATCGAATTGTCCGACGGGATAAACGGCAAATTTGCCAAAACTATAGTGTGAATCGCGACCCCCTTCCTCCGAACCGCCTCCGGGCCAGTGTTTCACCATGGCGTTCACGCTGTGATAGCCCCATCCGCCGGCAATCTCGGCACTACCCTTGCTGGTCTGGAACGCGTCGCAATAGACACGGGCATAGTCGGTGACGAGTTGGGCATCCTCGCCGAAGCAACCCAACGCGCGACGCCAACGCGGTTCGGTGGCAAGATCGACTTGCGGCGACAAAGCGGTGGCAATGCCCAGCGCACGATATTCTCGCGAAGCTATCTCCCCGAAACGGCGCACTATCGATGTGTCCATCAACGCAGCCATACCTACAGGACGCGGCCACAACGAAATTTGACCACCGGCACCGGCAAGGAATTCATCGCCGGTCGCGGTCTCATTGCGCGGATCACTGCTGTTATTGGCCGGCACGCCATGCCCTATTCCCTCAACCAATGCCTGCACATTGTTGTTCCATCGGGCGGCTATCGCGGGACTCTCAACTTTTGTCACCAGCACAGCGCGCACATTGTCGCGCGTGAGGAAGCTGATTTGCTCGTCGGTCAAGTCGCTCGGCGACGCCCCGCTTTCCTCGTAGCGCTTGCCGCCGTACACCGCCTTATTGAGGCATGGCACCGGCTGATGCGAGCTATAGAGCATCAAGCCGGATCTCTTCGATTGTCAACCGCGACGCCAAGTCTCGCGCCCGATCAATCGCCGGTAATCGCCAGTCCTCATAAGGATCAAGACGGTTATTGCGATTCAAATCCTTAAACGCGAAACCATCTTTTTCAAGAATCCTCACTCCACTTTGCGGCGAATATCCCAATACAGGACCATCCTGCTGCACAACGAGGTTGTATCCATCGAACTTTTTAATTTGGGGCGAATTGGCCGACACCATGAATGGCATCACACTCATCAACGCCACCCACAATATTTTATATCCCATTTTAGTCATAGCAATTTTCTTGAGAATGGTTTCAATAGGCAAATATAAGCATTTTTTCGATCACCTGCAAAACCCTGTGTTCGTTTTGCGGGTGACCGGAATTTTGTAATCATCGCCTCTAAGTAGCCCCGCCAGGGGCGGCAGATAGTAGGCAGGGGTGCAGCGCGACAGCGCGGCGAACCGTCGTGTTGTCGTGGCTGATAAGCCCCGATAGGGGCGACAGATTGTAGGCAGGGGTGCAGCGCGACAGCGCGGCGAACCGTCGTGTTGTCGTGGCTGAT
>CAMVPC010000052.1 GCA_947169265.1 uncultured Prevotellaceae bacterium | reverse complement strand
CCCTGGCGGGGCTACTTAGAGGCGATGATTACAAAATTCCGGTCACCCGCAAAACAAACATAGGGTTTTGCAGGTGATCGCCTAATTTTGGATAATTTCCACGCGATAGCGCGCTCCTTTGCGGGCGAGGTGGCGACCCGGCGGACGCCCATTGCGGCAGGAGAATTTGCGTGTGTCGAGTTTTTTGTTTAAATTTGTACCGAAATTATTCACCTATTAACAAAAACTTTATGAAAAAACTTTTTACTCTATTCTTAACCGCTGCGGCGGCTCTCTCGCTGCAAGCCAAAGTGTACACATTTGAAGCCCTTTCGCAAATCGAGAATTCGGGCGTCACCTATGCCGACGGCGTCTACACCGTGGCGGCCGACGCGAGCCTGAGCGAGGCCGTCGACCTCGACGAGGGCGGCATCACGGTGAGCAAGACACAAATCACCATCAACGAGGGCAACGACCTGCAACTCACGGGCGGCGAAATCGTCAAGTTTGCCGGTTCGGTCCAGCTCGTCGTCAAGGGCGAAGCGCTGTTCAACCCCGAGACCGGCGCCACCTTCACCGCGGCCGAAGGTTCCGAAGCCACAGCCAAGGGCATTTGGGTCAACGGCGACGCGGCCAACGCCGTAGTCGAGAACATCGCCTTCAAGTATGTGGGCCTCACCTTCAGCAACGGCACCGGCAGCGGCCACCTCGAGATGCGCAACTGCACCATGGACCTGTTCAACGGCAAGAACTCGCAGCAAGCCGTGAGCTTCAACGCCAGTAGCGACGGCCACGTGATTGAGAACTGCACGTTCACCGGCGCCATGGTGTCGGCCATCGGCAGTGGCTCGAACACCCCCGTTGGCATCGCGATTCGCAACTGCACATTCCTGGGCAACTCGACGCAAAAGCGCAACCGCCCCGTTATCAACATGAGCGTGGGCGCTTACGACATCACGATTGAGAACAACCTCATCAAGGGCCTGGGCGTCAACACGCTGGCCGGAGGTATCGCCGTTTCCAACCTCCTGGGCGGCGCCATCGGCGAGGCCAAGATTTACGTGCGCAACAACGTCATCCAGGACAACCGCTACGGTATCACCCTCACCGGCAAGGGCAACATCTTCATTGAGGACAACGTCATTGTCAACAACCACTTCGAGTCGAATCCCAATATCGGCGGCAGCGGCATCAACATCACCGACGCCAAGGGCGTGGCAAACGCTTTCATCCGCGGCAACCTCATCACCGGCAGTTACTGGGGTGTGACCGTGATTGGCACCGCCACCACCGCCGTCAACATGGGCAAGACCGACGACCCCGAGGCCGCCGACTACAACCCCGGACAGAACGTGCTGCGCGACAACGGCGTGGACGGTGTCCCCTACGACCTGTATAACAACTCGCCGGCCACCATCTATGCGCAGGGCAACGTGTGGGGCGTGACCAAGCAAACCGCCGACCAAATCGCCACCGTCATCTTCGACAAGAACGACGACGCCAACCTGGGCGAGGTCATCTTCGGCAGCAACGACGACCCGCAAACCTTCGAGCCCGGCGACGTCAACCGCGACGGCGTGGTGAGCGGAACCGACGTCACCGCGCTCTACAACATCCTGCTGGGCAACGAGGAGGGCACCGAGGAACCCACCGAGTAAACCCTGACTCTATAGAGACTCACCATCAACGCGCCGCACGACTCCGCAGGAGCCCGCGGCGCGTTTTTCGTGCCACAGCGCGCCGATGTTGCCCGTGTGACAAAAAAGTCGTATATTTGCACCAAAACAAACGATAAAACTTTTTCGACAACATGAAAAAATTGCTTCTCACGGCCTTCGCGGCCTTCGCCATGGCCTGCAGCGCCCACGCGGCGTCACAAGATCTCAACATCGACCGCATCGACCCCACCGACTGGTTTGTGGGCCTTAAAGACCCCAGTGTGCAACTCATGGTTTACGGTAAAGGCATCTGCGAGGCAGGCGTCACCACCGACTACCCCGGCGTGCGCGTCGACAGCATCGTGCGGCTCGACAGCCCCAACTACCTGCTCGTCTACCTCAACACGGCCGGCGCCCAACCCGGCACCATGGAGCTGCGCTTCACCCTGGGCAACAAAAGCAAGACGGTCAATTACCGGCTCAAGGCGCGCGACATGGACGGCGACAAGCGCGTGGGCTTCAGCAACGCCGACGTACTCTATATGCTCATGCCCGACCGATTTGCCGACGGCGACGAGCGTAACAACCAAATCAAGGGCGTGGGAAAATACAAGAACGACCGCAACAAGCCCAGCCTGCGCCACGGCGGAGACCTCGCCGGCCTGTCGCAGCACCTCGACTACTTCGACGAGATGGGCGTGACCGCGTTGTGGTTCACTCCCGTACTCGAGAACGCCGGACCCGACAACGAGCGCGGCTTTTCAACCTATCACGGCTACGCCACCACCGATTATTACCGCGTCGACCCGCGTTTCGGCACCAACGACGAGTACCGCGAACTTGTGGACAAGGCACACGCGCGCGGCATCAAAATCGTCATGGACATGATTTTCAACCACTGCGGCTTTGAGCACCCCTGGGTCGACGACCAGCCCGCTCACGACTGGTTCAACCGGCCCGAGTGGCTCGACGAGTCGGGAGGCAACGGCAACCCGCGTGGCACCAGCTACTTCCAGACGAGCTACAAACTCACACCGGTGCGCGACCCCTACGCCAGCAAGGTCGACCTTGCCGAGACTGTCGAGGGATGGTTCGTGCCCGGCATGCCCGACCTCAACCAGCACAACCCCCACGTGATGAACTATCTCATCCAGAACAGCATCTGGTGGATAGAGACCGTAGGCATCGACGGAATCCGCATGGACACCTACCCCTATGCCTACGAAGAACCCATGGCACGCTGGATGAAACGACTCGACACCGAATACCCCCACTTCAACGTCGTGGGCGAGACATGGGTCACCGAACCCGGATACACCGCCGCATGGCAAAAGGGCGCCACCTTTGCACGCGTCGACAGCTACCTGCCCACCGTCATGGACTTCACCTTCTACGACCGCCTCAACAGCGCCAAAACCGAGGAAACCGACGCCTGGTGGAAAGGATACAATCGGGTGTATAACGGACTCGTGTACGACTACCTCTACCCCAATCCCGCCGGCGTGATGGCTTTCATCGAGAACCACGACACCGACCGCTTCCTCAACAACGAGAACTATACCGAAAAGGACGTCAAAACGCTCAAGCAGGCGCTCGCCCTGTTGCTCACCATGAACCGCACGCCCCAGCTCTACTACGGCACCGAGGTGCTCATGGCGGGCAACAAGCAGGTCACCGACGGCAACGTGCGCAAGGACTTCCCCGGTGGCTTCAAGGGCGACAAGAAAAACGCCTTTACGGGACACGGACTCACCGCGGCCGAGAAAGACATGCAAAAATGGCTCAAAAACGTACTCAACTGGCGCAAGGGCAATAAGCTCATCACCGAGGGCAAGCAAACGCAGTTCATCCCCCACGACGGCATCTATGTGCTCGCGCGACAATATGGCGGCAAAACCGCGATGACCATCGTCAACGGCACCGACAAGCAGGTCACACTGCCCGTCAAACGCTATGCCGAGGTCATCGGCAACGCGGCCACAGCTGTCGACATCACCACCGGACACCGCGTGACCATCGCCCACGACATGCGTCTCGACCCTCGCGCCACACTCATCCTCGAGTTCTAAATGCCATGGGCTTTGCTGTCACGTTGCAACCGATTCATTAATCAAGTTACGGGTGTAACCGAAAATTATAATACTACGATGGATTTTAACGAATATCAACAGGCGGCCGCCGCCACAGCCATCTACCCCACCACGATGGCAGTGGTTTATCCCACACTGGGACTCGCCGGCGAAACCGGCGAGGTGGCCGAGAAAGTGAAAAAGACCTTCCGCGACCACGACGGCAACTTCGACGACGGGCGGCGCGAGGCCGTCGCCGCCGAGCTGGGCGACGTGCTGTGGTACCTCGCGATGACGGCACGCGACCTGGGCTACACACTCGACGAGGTGGCACGCATGAATCTCGCGAAACTCGCCTCGAGGCAACAACGACGGCGCCTGCACGGCGACGGTGACAACCGCTGATTACTCACCACTCAAAAACGACTACATTCACGATGAAAAAATTACTGTTTTCTCTCCTTGCACTGGCTTGCTGTGTCGCCGCGCGCGCACAGTTGCTCTACGAGATAAGCGGCAACGGACTGCGGCAATCGTCCTACGTCATCGGTACTTACCACCTGGCGCCCGTCTCGTTTGTCGACTCAATTCCGGGACTGCACGATGCCTTGAACCGCTCGCAACAGGTCTACGGCGAACTCGACATGAAAGAACTCATGAGCCAAGACGTCGCCTTGAAACTCCAGCGCGCTATGATGCTGCAGGGCGACACCACACTCATGACACTGCTCACCGCCGAGCAGCAGGCACGCCTCAACGCCGGCCTGCGGCAGCTCGTGGGCGTGGACCTGACCAACCCACTCATCGCCGGACAGCTGGGCAAGCTCACCCCAAGCGCGCTACTCACCCAGCTTAGCGTGCTGCTTTACATGAAAAAGCGAAACGGCTTCGACCCCATGCACCCCTTCGACAACTATTTCCAGGAAGTAGCCACGCGACAGGGCAAGCCAGTGGGAGGTTTTGAGAGCGTCGATTTCCAAATCAACACCCTCTTCAAGGGACAGTCCATGGAACGCCAAGTGCAGCTGCTGCTGTGCTTCGTCGACAACCTCGACTTCCAGGAAGCGCTCGCCGACGAAATCATCGGCGCCTTCTTCTCGCAAAGCCTCGAGGGTATGGAACAGGCCGAGGACGCCAAGCTCAGTGCCGAGTGCGACTCGCGGCCCGAGGAGGAAGACATGATCATCTACAACCGCAACGCCACCTGGGCACAAGCTATGCCCGCCATCATGGCCGAGCGCGCCACATTCTTTGCCGTGGGCGCCGCCCACCTGCCCGGCGACCGTGGCCTGCTGGCGCTGCTGCGCAAAGCCGGCTACACCGTCACCCCCGTCAACGCCGCGCCCGTCCCTACCCCTAAAAGCGAAACAGAATAGAATTGCGGGTGCAGTTTCTTGCCCAGTTGACGCTTTTTGACTAATTTTGCCACAAAATAGCATTAACACAACCTATAAAAACCAATTATGCCTAAATTATCGCAACGAGCCATCGAAATGCCGGCTTCGCCCATTCGCAAGCTGGCACCGTTTGCCACGCAAGCCAAGGCGCGCGGCATCAAAGTGTATCACCTCAACATCGGCCAGCCCGACCTGCCCACCCCGCAGGAAGGTCTCGACGCGCTCAAGCACGTCGACCGCAAGGTGCTCGAGTACTCGCCCTCGCAGGGCATCCAGAGCTACCTCGACAAGCTGGTGGGCTACTATGCCAAGTACCACATCGATCTGTCGCCCGACAATATCATCGTCACCTGTGGCGGCAGCGAGGCCCTGCAGTTCGCTTTCCTGGCATGCTTCAACCCCGGCGACGAGCTCATCGTGCCCGAACCCGTCTACGCAAACTATATGGGCTTCGCCAAGGAGATGGGCGTGACCGTGCGCACCATCACCACCCACATCGAGAACGGTTTCGCGCTGCCTCCCGTCGAAGAGTTTGAGAAACTCATCAACGACCGCACGCGCGCCATCATGATTTGCAACCCCAACAACCCCACCGGCACGCTCTACTCGCGCAAGGAGATGGAACAAATTCGCGACCTCGTCAAGAAATATGACCTCTACCTGATTTCCGACGAGGTGTACCGCGAATATGTCTACAGCGACGAGCCTTACACCAGCGCCATGCACCTCGAGGGCATCGAGCAAAACGTCGTCCTCATCGACTCGGTGTCGAAGCGATACAGCGAGTGCGGCATCCGCATCGGCGCTTTCATCACCCGCAACATGGAACTGCGAAACGCCGTCCTCAAGTTTGGACAGGCACGCCTCAGCCCTCCCCTCATCGGACAAATCGTCGCCGAAGCCTCGCTCGACGCGCCACAGCAATACCACCAAGACGTCTACAACGAGTACATCGAGCGCCGCAACTGCCTCGTCGAGGGCCTCAACCGCATCCCCGGCGTCTTCTCGCCGATGCCCATGGGAGCTTTCTACACCGTGGTGCAACTGCCCGTCGACGACTGCGACGACTTCTGCCGCTGGTGTCTCGAGGAATTTGACTACGAAGGCGAAACCGTGATGATGGCTCCCGCCACCGGTTTCTATGCCACTCCCGGCGAGGGCAAGAACCAGGTGCGCATGGCCTACGTGCTCAAGAAAGCCGACCTTGAGCGCGCGCTGCTCGTGCTCGAGCACGCCCTCACGGCCTATAACGCACGCTAATCCTCACCACACCATACTATGATGGCCGCCGGTTCCCACACAGGGGAGTCGGCGGCCATCTCCATCGGTAGCCCGGCAGGGAATCGAACCCTGATTTTAGGTTTAGGAAACCCACGTTCTATCCATTGAACTACCAGGCCGGTCCACGATTTGCGCCGCAAAGGTACAATTAATTTGCGACACTTGCAAATCGTTGAGCTTTCGGGTCAACCTTCGGCTCGATTGACACACGGCTTCATCGCCCGCTCATTATTGTTCCAGCAAAATGGAGTAAAGCGCCGTCACGTCACTACCGTTAACCACGCCGTCACCGTTCACGTCGGGGTCGCCGTAAGGCTCCACGTTGTCGAGCAGGTAGCTGTAGAGCGCCGTCACGTCGCTGCCGTTCACAAATCCGTCGCCGTTCACATCGCCCTGTGCAGGCCCGCCCACGCCGTTGAGGTCGGTCCCAAGATGGGTTGTTGTGGTCCCCACCACATTCGTGTTCAGCTTGAGGTAAGCATAGCCGCGATAGAACGTCTCGCTGCCGGCCACCACCTTCGAGAACGAGGGGTCGTTGGCATCGAGCTTGAAATAGCTCAGCGCGTTGTTCGACTCCACCGTCTGGCTACCCATTGTCACAGCTTCCATTATGCTGCCCACCGCGGCGCCCGTGGCATAGTCGAGGCGGTAGTAAGTGCCGTCGGCGTCACCGTGCACGACGGCTCCGGTCTCGGCCGGCAATTTGAGCACATTGGCCAGGCTCACCTCGTTCATCGATTTATCGTAACGCGACGCGACGTAGGCCTCAATCTTGGTGTTGGAGAAATTGATATCTTTCACACATGAGAACGACTGCCACTCGCTGTCGAGCCGCAGATGGGGATACACCTTCCCGGCATCCCAGGTGTTGACCGTCACAAAGTCGCCCAAACGGCGGTAATCCACCCACACCTTGAAGCCGTTAGCGTTCCCGCCAAAGAACTGCGGGCCCACAGTGAGCGCGTCCACCCTGTCGATGTGCGGCAGGAACAGCTCCCTCAGGCCGGCACAACCATTAAACGCGTAGCCCCCGATGAACGACACCGTCCGGGGAATATATCCCGTGCTCGACCCGCCCGCGAAACTCTCGATGCAGTTGGAAAGCGAGCTGTTTTGGAACGCCCCGAACCCTATGGTCTTCAACGTGGGGCTGAAATATGCCGTAATAATCGAGGTCGACCCCTTGAAACAATAGTTGCCCACCGACGTGCACACAAACGCCCGGCCGTAGCCGTCCCACTTGTCGTCGCCGGCGACAACCATCGTGGGCGTGTTGAGCACCAAGGGGTTATGCACCATCTCACACTCGCCGGCTCCAGGTAGAATCGTGTATTTCAAACCATCGTCGCGACCCGTGAAATCATAGGCGCCCATACTGATAGGCTTGTCGCCGCCATAGAGTGCCCAGGTGGTGGTGCCGCGGTAAGCGTCCACACTGCCCACCGGCACATAGAGTGTGCCGCGCGGATAGCCATAGTTGTCGAAGGTCACGTTGGCTCCGTTGCTGAAGCGCAGCGGCTCCACCTTGTTGATGACAAGCTCGTCAAGATACAAATAGGCCATTTCGTCAAACTTGCTGTGCACCGTGGTGATGGTCGACGGCAACACGATGCGCCGGGCAAGGCACGAAAGCGCCTCCTCCTCAATCGTCGTGATGCCGTAAGGCAACTCAATGTCGGTGAGTTTCGTGTTCCTGAGGGCGTTGGCGCGGATGGTTTTCAGCCCCACAGGGAAGTTGAAGCGCGTGCTCAAGTCGCAGCCATAGAAACAATAGTCGTTAAACAGATACACGTTGCCCGGCAACGTGCACGATGTGAGTGCCGTGCAGTTCCTGAAAGCGCTCTGGTCAATAACCCTGAGACTTGTGCTCGCACCCATATCGACCGTTGTCAGCGAGCTCGCGCCCATGAAGGCGGCTATCTCGATACCGGCAAACTGCGCGCCCGTGGAGAAACTCCTCACGCCCGTGTTGCAGAACGAGCGCAGGCCCAAGTGCCGCAAGCGGGGCAAATCGAGGTCCACGCCCAGCGAATATGTGTTCATGAACGCCGAGTCGCCTATCTCCTCCACCCGCGTGAAGGTGAACCGGTTGATCGACGAGCCATAGAACGCACGTTTCCCGATGCGCTCCACACTGCCGCCGTTGAGCACTGTCATCGACGCGGGCGACGTGATTCCCTCAAAGGCGCTGCGACCTATCTCAACCGGGTTGTATTCCTTATCTCCTATCTCTACCGCCGACGGAATCGACATTTTATTGAGGCCGCGCACGAGCCGCACATGGCCGTCGCGCGACTCGCCCTCATAGTTTTGGTGAGCCACATTGTCAATCACCGTCCAGCAGCAATTCATGTCGTCACGGTAGTCCCACACCTCGGTATGGTCCAAGTCGCCGGTCTGCAGGTCATACTTGCGCCAGTGGGTGGTCGTCTTGTAGGCACCATATCCCTCGCGCGGCACATAGAGCTTAATGTTAGGCATTTGCGTGACGTCGAACAAGGGGTGCTCAAGCGACAAAGGCTCCACGAGGTTCACATACAGGTTCTGGACGTCGCTGCCGCTGAAAGCGAGGTGAGACACATAGTTCACTGTCGACGGCAACCGCACGTTCTTGAGCCGCGTGCAGGAGGCAAAAGCCGCGGCATTTATACCTTTAAAACCATAAGGCAACACCAGCGTGACGATGGTGTGGTTGCCGTTGGCGGCATGATCATTGATATATTTCAGGTCGGGCGAGAAAAAGCCCTCGGTGCTCGCGTGAGGCCACGCGCCGGGCACTTGAAGCAACCATTCGTGGTTCTTGGTATAAAGGCAACCCTCGTACGACGCGAAATAAGCGTTGGCTTCGGCCACCTCTATCATCGGCAGGTCGGCACATTGGTGGAACGGTGAATAACCCATCTTGTTCACCGTGCTCGGCACCATGGCCTCGGTGAGGCCACACTCCCCAAAGGCAAAGTCGCCCAGGTATTTCACGCCCTCTTCAATCAACGCCATCGTGAGCAACGGGCAACCGTAAAAGGCGTAGGGCTTGATGCTGTCCACCTTCACGTCGGCGGCGATGAGGTTCGCGCAACCGCCGAAGGCAAATTCACCTATCGACAGCGCCGTGGTGTTGTGGGCCGCCACGCCCTCGATGGCGGGATCGTCGACAAACGCGCTGTCGGCCACGGCTACCAGACGATAAGTGCCCGGCGCGTTGATGCTTTCGCCCGCGTCAAGCTCTCGGGCAAGCGTCAGTATGCCCTGGGCATCGGGCGAGCCGCCCGCCAACACACAGCCCGAGCTGCTCGTATACGGGATACCGTTCTTGACCACATAAGCGAGGTTGTCCACCATGAAATCGCAAGCGCTCGAGGCATTGCGACTCACGCGCGCCCCAAATACCGCTTTCCAGCTCGCGTCGGCCTTGAACGCCTCAAGGCCACGGTTTGTGGCCGTAGTGCAGTCAATGGCGCTATTGGTACCTTTAAAAGCGTTGTTGCCCAGATAGGGAGGCACATCGGTCGCGATGCGCACGTGGTTCATTGACGTGCAACCCTCAAATGCCGAATATCCTATCGCCGTAACCGAGCTCGCCAGCCTCAGCGACCTCACGCCGGTGCAATTGTAAAAGGCTTCGGCGCCAATTTGCTCCACACCATAGTTGATTTCGATTCTGGTGATATTATGGTTGCTGATGAACGCCCGTCGCGCGATCTCATCCACACGGAACTTATAACCGTTGTAGTCCACATAACCGGGCACATCAACAAGCGTGAGATTGGTATATCCTTCGTCGAAACCTTTCAAGACAGCACGGTTCTGGCCGTTGTCGTTCAACGTGAGGTCGTAACGATAAACGTCAATCTTGACATTCTCGTAGGTCGGGGAAGCCCACACAATCCCTGCCGACGCAAGGACCAACAGCATAATCAGTAGTTGTTTTTTCATGTCAATACATTTTTAATAAAATGGAAAGTCGTTTTAAATTTAGCTTACCCTTATTGGGAGGAGGACCTTGCGGTAGGAACTGATTCATTTAGATTAATTTGCAAATATAACACTTTTAATGACATTTCCAAAGCAATACTCCGCTTTTTACCCAAAAAGTGCCACCTTATCACACGGCAAGCCTCGCGACAAAAAACGGCACGGGCAACCCCTGTGAAAAAGCCGCCGCAAGTCCCCCGTCGGGAAATCTGTCGGCAAGTCGCGAGGACAGGCGCGCGAAGATAGTCACGCGATAATAGGCGACGCGACGCGCGATATTTGCAAGTGTCGCAATTTTGTAGTATTTTTGCAAAAAATTTCATGATTTAGCAAAATTTCACCTATGTCAATTTGGGTCGTTTTTAAACTTATCGGCTCGCTGGCCCTGCTCATGTTCGGTATGAAATCGATGAGCGAGAGCTTGCAAAAGATGGCCGGTCCGCAGTTGCGCCGTGTGCTTGGCGCCATGACTACCAACCGCTTTACCGGTATGCTCACCGGTGTCACCGTCACCGCCGCCGTGCAGAGTTCTACGGCCACCACGCTCATGACGGTGTCGTTCGTCAACGCCGGCCTGTTGACGCTCATGCAGGCCATCTCGGTCATTATGGGTGCCAATATCGGTACCACGGTCACCGCGTGGATTATGAGCCTGGGCTTCTCGTTCAACATCACCGACTTTGTCTATCCCGCTTTCTTCATCGGCATCATCTTGATTTACATGAAAAAGCGGCGCGTCATCGGCGACTTCCTCTTTGGTGTGGCACTGCTCTTCCTGGGATTGGGCACGCTCAAGGAAACCGGCACCTCGTTTGCCAACGACCCCGCCATGCGCGAAACCATCACGGCATTCTTCTCGCAGTTCGACGCCTCGATTTGGACATCACTGCTGTTCCTGCTCATCGGCAGCATCCTCACCCTGTGTGTCCAGTCGTCGGCCGCCATGATGGCCATCACCATGATTTTGTGCTCCACAGGCGTGATGAGCGTGGACCAGGGCATCATGCTCGTGCTCGGTGAGAACATCGGCACCACCATCACGGCTAACATCGCCGCCATGGGCGCCAACGTGCAGGCACGACGCGCAGCGCTCGCCCACCTCACTTACAACCTCATAGGCGTCATCTGGGCGCTCATCCTGCTCAAGCCCTTCGTGGGACTCGTGTGTGACTTCGCGGGCTTCGACCGCGCGATGCCCGCCACCGACCCCGACTACCAGGCCAACCTCGCCAAGATTTCGGTCGTGCTGGCCGGCTTCCACTCGGCTTTCAATATCACCAACACCGCCGTCCTTATTTGGTTCATACCGCAAATCGAGAAACTCGTGTGCGCCATCATCAAGCCGCGACGCCAGGACGAGGAAGACGACTTCAAGCTCCACTTCATCACGTCGGGTATCATGAAAACGCCCGAGCTTTCGGTGCTCGAAGCACAAAAGGAGATCAAATCGTTCGGCGAGCGCATCCAGCGCATGTTCGGCATGGTCACCGAGCTCCTCGTCGAGGAAGACAAGGACAAGTTTGTCAAGCTCTATTCTCGCATCGAGAAATATGAGGACATCAGCGACAAGATGGAATATGACATCGCCAATTATCTGCACGACGTGAGCGACGCCCACTTGAGCGACGAGACCAAGGCTAAGATGCGCGCCATGTTGCGCGAAATCAGCGAAATTGAAAGCATCGGCGACAGCTGCTTCAACATCGCGCGAATCCTCAAGCGGTACAACGCCGGCAAGGAGCGTTTCTCGGGCTTCCACATGAAGAACATCAAGACCATGATGGAACTCGTGGACCAAAGCCTCACCGAGATGAACAACCTCCTCGTGGGATACCGCGAGGACAACGACATCCACCGCGCTTTCAACGTCGAGAACGAAATCGACAACTACCGCGACACGCTCAAGGCCGAGAACATCAACGACGTGAACGAGCAAAAATACAGCTACTCCATCGGCACCATGTACACCGACATCATCGACGAGTGTGAGAAACTCGGCGACTTCGCCATCAACGTCGCCGAGGCGCGCATGGGCATCAAGAAGAAAGACTGAACACGCGCCACACTCCCAACAAAACAGAACCGACGAAGGCGGCTCCCCCGAGTGATGGGGAGCCGCCTTCGTCGGTGAATAAACAGGACATTGCGAGCGCCCTTTTATTCCAGTATCGCGGTGCCCGGCCTTGCCGCCGACACATGAACCCGCGAGGCTTTTTCAATGTGGATACCGATACAGTCATCGGCTTGCAACACTTTTACCGCCTTGCCTCTCCTGTTTTCGTCAATGGGACACCCAGTCATTTGCGACAGTGTTCTCTCACCA
>CAMVPC010000051.1 GCA_947169265.1 uncultured Prevotellaceae bacterium | reverse complement strand
ACTATATTCGTGAACTTGACAAGACTCACCAACCGGAAATATCCGCTGACCCGTTATCAGCACGACTTAATAGGCCATGATGTAGTGGTATGCACCTTGAATTATCATCCACTGGTCGGCTACCTCTCTCCAAATGTCGTAGTGAACACCCTCGAGCGAGTGATAACGAACGTAAAGTTCGAAACCGGCTTTGGAGTCGGTCATCACCATGATTTCGGGCAAGAAGAAAAACAACTCATTTATATCCGGCCCCAAAGTGGTGGCATTGGGGTAAGACTTGTCTTGCTCAAACCAGCTGTTTTGGGTTGATCTAACCATGCCATTGGCGACGCATACAAACGCCATCAACACTTGGCCCTTGTGTGGTTTGAATAACACATTGTAGAACGTACGTCCTTTGTCTTGGCAAGTGGCTACCCATTCAATCTTGCTAATTTTGTAGTCGTTACCGTAATACTGTTCAATCATTTTGCGTACTTTAGTGTCTACTCTGGGCCTTGTCTCGCCATACAGATATCGTGAGAACTGTAACGGTGTGTGGTCCTTGAGCCAAGCCGAGGGTACGATGATGGGAACGGCCTGGTCTTTGTTGTAGCCGCGGAACATTTTTTTTGTCATCGTGGCATCGTCGAGCGCATAAGTATAGCATTTGCCAAGCTCAATCTTTGTGCCGTCACTGTCGTAGCTACCATTCTCGGCTTTCACGAAGTGGATGTTGCCGACATGCGGTTTAAACACCATTCGGTCATATTTAGTGGATTTCATGACGGCCTCTTCGCTCGTGACGTCACCGGGAACCGTAAATCGGTTCTTGACGATGTCGATATCGTAGGCAAACATCGGGTGGTGACGCAGTGTGAAGTCATTACTTTTGTCCACCTCAGCGTCGGTGAAGTAATTCTGTATCCAATGCCAATTCACCGATTCGTTGTCAATCGTGTAATCAGGGCTGATAATTTGGACTTTTCCATTAACCACCTTATATACAGTTTTCAATTTGTTGACGTCGGCAATCACAAATTCCTTAATGCCATCCTTGTCTAAGTCTTCGATGGCATAATAGTATGATTTCTCAGCGCCATCGACCAAGTCGTCTGCGCTTTCGAGGATATCGGCAAAAGAGGCATAATAGATTTCCTCTTGTGAGGGGAGCGCGGTAGTGCGTTGAGCCATTGCCGGCATCAGCACAGCCAGCAGCATTGATAGGAGAATGTGACGTTTCATAAGCGAATATTATTAGTTTTTTTGTTTTTATTTTGAGCATTCTTTTTCTTTTCTTAATTTATCAAGCGCTATTCCTTTATATAAGAAAAATTTTGCGCCTTGATAGGCACCAGATGCAGTTCGCAGCTCTTCTGGCATGAATGTGCCTGCAAATGGTGAGAGTTTGTAGATGCGTCCTTCGTATTCGATGCTGTCGTCGGAGGCTACTTTTACTTCGATGCCAGTAGGGGCGAATGTGATGAATTCACCAATTTTAATGCCGCACATAGAGAATTTGAAGCGTGGACGTTTTGCACCGTGTTTTTCTACTTCATTTTTGTGCTCATTTTCCTGGATAGGCTTGTTGTCTTCATAGATTGTTAACTCGGCATCATCAATGGTTGATGCAATGTCGCGGAAAATATCTAGTGCCACTTGTGGCGCGACATTGAAAAATTCACGATTCTGACGAATGCGCAAATCGGTGAGACGGTCAATAGTTTTGTGAACTAACTTCTCTACCTCATTATATTTATTTGTCTTCATCGTGGCGAAAATCTCAAAAGGTAAAGGTACGGCAGTGTTGTCAAGTTCTTTACTTCTAACATCTACAGGGCGCGCACTTTTGCCTATTTTCACCCAATCCTCACGAAAACTTGGGTTGGTCAATATGTAAACGTAACCAGGTTCTTTGTTGCTCATTTTTCTTATTGTTTATTTTCGTGCAAAGTTACGAAAAAAAAGCAAAAAATAAACTGATGCTTTATTTTTCAGAAAAACTAATTTATTTTGTTTGTTGTTTGTACCTTTGTAGCGATAAAATCACAAAGATTATGGCAGAAAACATCACTATTGTTCCTAACTAATCTGAACTGGAAACTCAATTCGCGTTTGTTAACTCGTTGATTGAGAGGTATCGCTCATCAGCAATAGCTATGGTTAATACAACGGCATTGCAGATGTATTGGGAAATAGGTCAATATATTTCATTGCAACTTAAGTCAGCCCGATGGGGGATGAAAGTTGTCGGTGACTTAGCTGACTATCTAAAAAGGCAAAGTCCTAGAAGACGAGGTTTGAGCAAAAGGAATCTTTATAACATGGTAAAATTTTATGATGTTTATAGCCGACCTATATTCATTGACCGTATTTCACAATTAAATATTAATGAATTTGTGCAATTGCAAACTGCACAAATTCAAGACACCACAATTGTGCAGTTGCCAACTGCACAATTAGAAACAACGAATAACAAACAAATTCCAGCATTATTAACAATTACAACGTTTACCAATCATGTAGAAATCATGAACCGTTGTCGCAGTGATGAGGAGCGTATCTTTTATATGCTATACGCTCGGCATCAAGGTCTGAAGACTGAGGAATTGCGTCGTTGCATTGTTAATCAGACCTTCTCGTCATTAATGGACAAGGGAAAAATGATGTCGCCAAAATTGCTGGCAGATTATCCTCAATCGGAGTTTATGCTCAAAGACAAAGCTGTTGTCGACTTTCTTAATTTGCCCCAGAAGCATAATGAGCACCATTTACACAAAGGTTTGCTTGAGCACATGAAAGCGTTCATTTTAGAGTTAGGCAAAGATTTTTTGTTCATTGAGAGTGAATTTGGAGTACAAGTTGGTGGTTCCACAAAAAGAATCGACTTGTTGTTTTTCCATCGAGCCTTGCAATGTTTGGTGGCGATAGAACTGAAGGCAGTTGATTTTCAGCCTGAGTTTGTGGGCAAAATGGATATGTATCTTGAAGCACTGGATCGTGATGTGAAACGAGATAATGAGAATCCGAGCATTGGCATTATTCTTTGTCCATCGGCCGACAGAAGCATGGTGGAATATACATTGAGCCGATCATTAAGTCCAACAATGATAGCCGAGTATCAGCGCAAGCTAATTCCTAAAGAGGTTATGAAAAAATCATTGGAGGAATACTGTGCTTTCTTGAAAGAGAACAAATAATTAAATGTAACTTTTAAAATAAAAATTCAAGGTTTATTAACAGTCTATCAGCGAGTTAAAAGGCCTTCGTACCGGGACGATATAGGGACGGTAATATGTAAAAAATGGCCTAAATTGGCAAAATCAAAAAATGCAACTTGTTGATAATCAAGTGTGCTAATACTCTGATAATCAGTCCAGCGAATCCCTCTCTCTCAGCAATATTACAAGAGGAGTTCCAAATCAGGAACTTCTCTTGTGATATTCTACTGAAAGTGATTGGCGGGTCACCTGGTGGACTCGTTACCGATGCGGGCGCTTTCGTGGCACGAGTGGCGTTGTGGTGGGACGTGTGGGGGAAAAGGAGTGGGGGAGGCTTGAGCCGTTGGCTCTCGTCTCCCCCACGCGTGTTGTGCCTGTCTCCGTCGTATGGTTTATCCCAAATAGGACTTGAGCAGTTTGCTCTTTTGGCCCTTGAGGCGGCGGATGGCTTTTTCTTTGATTTGTCTCACTCGCTCGCGGGTGAGGTCAAACTTGGCGCCGATTTCTTCCAATGTCATCTCTTGGCACTCGATGCCGAAGAACATCTTGAGGATGTCGCGCTCGCGCGGGTTCAACTGGTCGAGGGCGCGGTTGATTTCCTTCGACAGCGATTCCTGAGTGAGCGATGAGTCGGCCATGGGGCTGTCGTCGTTAGGCAGCACGTCGAGCAGGCTATTGTCCTCGCCGTCGACAAAGGGGGCATCGACCGAGACGTGGCGTCCGCTCACTTTCATCGTGTCGGCGATTTTGTCCACGGGGACATCGAGCTGTTCGGCGAGCTCGGCGGCGCTGGGCCTGCGCTCGTTTTCCTGCTCGAAACGCGAGAGAGCCTTGCCAATCTTGTTGAGCGACCCCACCTGGTTGAGGGGGAGGCGCACGATGCGCGATTGCTCGGCGAGAGCCTGCAGGATGGATTGGCGTATCCACCACACGGCGTAGGAGATGAATTTGAAGCCTCGCGTTTCGTCGAATTTCTGGGCCGCCTTAATCAGGCCTAAATTACCTTCGTCGATCAAGTCGCTAAGACTTAATCCCTGGTTCTGGTACTGTTTGGCCACCGATACGACAAAACGCAAGTTGGCGCTCACGAGTTTGTCGAGCGCCTTTTGGTCACCTTGCTTGATGCGTTGCGCCAGCTCAACTTCCTCGTCAACCGAGATAAGGTCCTTGCGGCCAATCTCCTGGAGGTACTTGTCGAGCGAAGCGGTTTCGCGGTTAGTGATTGATTTAGAAATCTTTAGTTGTCTCATCCCTAGAAATAAAGAGTTTAAGCGTGCAAATATAGAAAAAACTTTTCTAATTTTTAAATTTTTTGCGCAAAAAAATCACAGCGACCGCAATCCTACGCCTCAAACAGCAACTGCAAAATTAGTGAATAATAGCTAATTATGGAAATTTCCGGAGAAAAAATCCTTTTTACTACTTTTGTTGTTTGTTGAAAAATACGGATGTATTCTAAATCAATGTTTGATAACTCTTAGAGAGTATATCAAAAAACAGCTTATGGAAAATGTGGGTTACCGGAAAACCTTGTGTGCGGTGGGTGCGTCGGGATTAGTACCAGGTGACGCCGTTGCTGAAGCTGGAGCGCTTGTCGTACTTGACGTCGCTCAAGACGCTCGACTTGACGGCTATGTGGAAGTTGTAGCTCTTGTAAGGCCCCACGGGGACGAAGCTTGCGCTCATGGTGAAGCAGTGCATTTCGCGGCTCACGGTGCAGTTCATGTAGGCGATTTTGTGTGTGTCGAAGTTGTAGCTTGCCGAGAGGGAGATGTTCCAGTTCTTGGTGGGCTTGATATTGCCGTTGAAGCTCAAGTTTTGCGTCCACTTTCCCTTATATTCGAGCTTTTTCTTGTCGAAGGCTCCGTAGCCGTAGTTGAGCGAATAGTTGACGGTGAGGCTCCAAGGGAAGTCCCATTTCATGTATCCGTTGGGTTGTAGCTGCACGTCGTTGTTGTTAGCTCGTGAGTCGGTGGCTTCGGTAGGGTCGGTGGCGGCATTGTCGTTTGCTTGCCGGTCGTTGCCCGGATTTTTCTTTTTCTTGTCTTTGTCCTTGTCGCCGCGCCCGAAGAGTTTCTTGAACGTGTCGTTGTTGAACGTGTAAGAGAACGAGGTGCCGGTGCTGGCCAGTCGTCCCCAACCGCCACCGTGGAGAATCCTGAGCTTGTTGACGCGCACCGGGTTGCCATATTCGTTAAGCTCATATTTATAGACGTCCCAGGTGGCGCTCAGGTTGAGGTTGAAGCTCTTGGTGAGTCGCAGCAGCAGACTGGTGTTGAGGTTGCTCCATCGCAGTGAGTCGGCGGCGAAGTTGTAGCTCTGGCTCAAGGTGAGGTTCTCGATGATGGAGATTTTCTTGTATCCGGTGCTGTCTTGGTCGCTACGCACTTTTGCCTCGATGTTGTTGGCGATAGAAAACGAGACGATGCCGGTTTTGCCGGCCGGGGCGTTGCCGAAGACGCCGTGCTGGAAATAGGAGTAGCGTCGGTTTTGTTGCCTGCCTTGCACGTCGGTGTATTCGTAGTTGCCGTAGTACCCCCACCAGGGCGTGCTGAAGTCGGGCGAGGCCGAGAAGGAGATGGTGGGTGTGATGACATGCCTCACCATTTGCAGCTTGTTACCCAGGAACTTCATGGGTCGCCAAAAGCCGTAGATTTTGGTGTTGAGCGAGATGCTGGCGTTAAAGTCGAAGATGTTGTAGAAACTGTAAGTGGTGTCGAGTACCTCAGCGTTAGCGTTCGGGTCCCACATGCGTTTGATTTTGGAGGTGTACATGCGGTCGTTGAGGGTTATCGAGGGCGTGATGTTCACATACTTGAACACATTGAAGGTGGCCTGGATGGGGATGGTGTGGCTAAAGCCGTTGCGCCAATCCTTGACGAGGTTTTTCTTGAAGAATTCGTTTTGCTTGGCGGTGAGTGAGTTTTGGAATCGTCCGGTGTAAGAGATTTTGATTTTTTCGTACCATCGCTCGTCGCCCACGGCTTTCTTGCGCTTGAAGGGAGCGATTTGCGCCAAGGTGAGGGTGAAGTTGGGGAACGACACGCTCAGTGTCGAGTCGGCGGTGCGTTGCGACACACTGGCGGTGGCGCTTAAGCTCCATTTGCTGCCGGGCCGGCGGTAGGTCCAGTTGATGGTGGAGCTCTTGGTGTTCTCGGTGAACGAGCGGCTGTAGTAGTCGTCGAGGTTATTTCGTGAGTATCCGCTGGTGGCGAAGTTGACGCTGGCGCTCAGTGTCATGCTGGGATTAGCCTTGGGGTCTTGCGTGTGGCTCCACTGGATGGAGAAGTTGTGCATCTTGGCATAGTCGCTGTCGCCCTTGTCGCCGGTGACGGTGTTGAGGAAACTGGCGTGGAATGTGCCGCGGAAGCGGTATCGCTTGGCGTAGGTGCTTTGTGCCGAGATTCCCCACGACCCTTTGGTGTAAATTTCGCCGGTGAGAGCGAGGTCCATGTAGTCGTTCAGCGCCAGGTAGTAACCGCCGTTGCGCAGGTAAAAGCCGCGGTTATAGTCTTCGCCGAAGGTCGGCACGAGAATGCCGCTCGAGTATTTGTCGGTAAAAGGGAAGAACCCGAAAGGCACTGCGATGGGAAGCGGCAGGTCTTCGAGTACCATGTAAGCCGGTCCGGTGACGACGTCTTTCTTAGGCCTCACCTTGGCTTTGGTGAGCTGGAAGTAGAAGTGTGGGTGTTCGTGGTTGTCGCAGGTGGTGTATTTACCGTCTTTGATGTAGTAGTCCTCGTTCTCCATCTTCTTGGTGATGCCGCCGGTGAGGTATCCTTCGCCCTGCTCGGTCTCGATGTTGGTGATGAGGCCTTTCTTGGTCTTGAAATTGAACTTGATTGACTTTGACTTGTACTCGCCGCTGGTGTCCTTGAACACAGGTTGCCCCTGGAAGGTGCCGGTAGTGTCGGGGACCCCCACGGCATAGACGAGACTGCTGTCCATGTTCATGTTTATCGACATGGCGTTGAGCGAGATGGCGCCGTACTTGACGTCGCTGTCGCCGAAAAAGCGCACGTTCTTGCGACCGCTGAAGATGACCGAGTCCTTGGCCGTGAAGTGCACCACCTGGTCGAGGTCAACCATGTGCGTCTTGAAACGTGACGTGTCGGACGGGGCCGCGATGCTGTCGCCGCCGGCGTTCTGGGCTACGGCGGGAGTGGCCGCCATTAGGACGGCTATCAGCAGGAATATTTTCATCAAAGCGTGACGCACGGGCGCGCAGTTTTCTCGTTTAACCTGCAAAATTAGATAATAATCCTTAAATGGCACTACATTTCACAATAATTAATAAATCGAGCTATGAGCTGTGAGTTGTGAGCTTTTGGGAGGAGGGCGTGTTATCGTGCAAGGACTCGAAGCTCAAGGCTCAAAGCTCTCAGCTCACGACTGCAAAGGGTTGCATTGGGGAGATTGGCGGAAAAAAGGCAAAAAAAGTTGCTGATTAGAATATAAATATTATATTTGCGCTCAAACATTTAACCTACCTACCTTTAATGATGAAACGTATTTTCAGCTTTTTCGCTGCTCTCGCGGTGGTATTTGCCGCAAGCGCGCTCGACATCCCGCAGGGGAAATTCTATTTTGACAATTCACTCACAAAGTACTCACGCGTGAAATTCGTCTATGGCAACGCCAGTGACTATACGCGCGTGGTGAGCATGACCGACGAGGGGAATGGACGATGGAGCGTCACTATCGACGCGGCCGAAACCGACATGTATCGCTACACGTTTGCCGACACGTCGCTCGACGATGGCGTTCTCAACCAGTCGTTCGTGACTACTAAGGACTACATCAGCAACACGCTGGGTGAGCACCGCACGACCACTTCCGAGGAGCAGATTCGCGTAGGGTGGACGTTCACCCCTACAAGCGGCGACAATTGGGCATCGGGCTCGTGGGTGTCGCCCACGGCCGCGCAGGGCTATTCGGGCACTGTGCCGGTGATTTTTATCAACACCGAGAACGGTGCCGAAATCACGTCGAAGGAGGAATACCTCAATGCCACCTATTATCTCGACGCGATGGGTGTAGAGGGCTTTGAGAGTGTGGGCACGGCCGAAGAGCCTCTCGTCCTCCAAATCAAGGGCCGTGGCAACTACACGTGGACGGGCTTCGACAAGAAGCCTTACCGCCTCAAGCTCGACAAGAAAGCCGCCCTGCTGGGCATGCCCAAGAATAAGCACTGGGCACTGCTGGCCCATGCCGACGACGAGATGGCGTGGCTGCGCAACACTGTGGGCTTCAGCCTGAGCCGTCGCCTGGGCATGAAGTGGACGCCCGGCCAGCAACCTGTCGAGGTGGTGCTCAATGGCAAGTATTGGGGCCTGTATATGCTAACCGAGCTGATTCGCATCGAGCCCGACCGTGTCAATATTACCGAGCAGGAAGACTACGAGGCCGATCCTGCCAATGTGACCGGCGGCTGGCTTGTCGAAATCGATAACTATCAGGAAGACGAGCAAGTGCGCATCAAGGAAGGCAACGGCAAGGATATTTGGTTCACTTACAAGAAACCCGAGCTGTTGAGCGATGCGCAACGCGAATACCTCACTAACTTTGTGACTGCCGTCGACGCCGCTATATATAATGATAACAAGAACGACAACAGCTGGGAGAACCTCGTTGATGTAGACGAACTCGTCAAGTTCTATCTCGTGCAGGAGATTCTCGACAATGCCGAGTCGTTCCACGGCAGTTGCTATTGGTATAAAGACCGTGGCGACGACACCAAGATGACATTCGGGCCTGTGTGGGACTTCGGTAACACCTTCCGTCGCCGCAACGGACAGTTTATCTATCAAAATCCGCCTTACGGACAGACGTGGATAGGCGAAATCGCCAAGTATCCTCACTTCCAAGAGCTGGTGCAACAACGATGGAAAGAGTTCCTGGCTTACGACCAAAACGGGCTCGACGAGGAAATGGACGCCTTCGCAACTTATATCGCAAGTGCCGCACAAAGCGACGCCGCCCGCTGGCCGCAATATAACCATGCCAATGTGGCCGGTGCCAAGCAAAACATGAAAAACTCGGTGGCCGACCGCGTCGCTTGGCTCAAGCAACAGTGGGGCGAGCCCGACATGAGCGACCTGCAGTATGATGTGAACCGCGACGGTGCCGTCAACGGCAGTGACGTGACCACGCTCTACAACCAACTGCTTGACAACATCATCGCTGCCGGCAATGCCGACGTGAACCGCGATGGCGTGGTCAACGGCAGTGACGTGACCGCCCTTTACCAGAAACTGTTGGGCGAAACCGATCCCGGCCCCGGTCCCAACCCCGGCGACGACGACAGCAATTATGTCACCATCTATGTCAAGGCCGATGAGGCTCCTTACCTCTATGCCTGGACCTACGCCCCGTCATATCAGCAGTTCTTCGGCGACTGGCCCGGCACCCAACTCAGCGAAACTGTGGAGCAAGACGGTGCCACATGGTACAAAGCCCGCATCGATGCCGATGAGGTGAGTATCATCTTCAACAACGGCCAGGGCTCGGGTGGTGATTTCCAAACCGAGAATATCGATGGCCTTAAGCGTGGCAACGTGTATTACTATAGCTACGATGGTGGCAGCGGCTACGAAGTGATTGACAATGGCGGCGGTGACGAACCCACTCCCGCCGACAAGATTTATATCTATGTGCAGGCCGATGAGGTTCCGCACCTCTATGCGTGGGTGACCACCAACGGTCGCACGACGCAGCTGCACGGCGAGTGGCCCGGCGACTTGATGGACCAAACTGTCACGCTCGATGACGGCACCACCTGGTTCTTGACCGAATTTGACCTCGATAGCGTCAACATCATCTTCAACAACAGCGGCTACGGAACCGGTAACCAAACCGAGGATATCGCTATCACCGCTCGTGGAAGCTACTTCTTCACCTACGACGGTGGCGACCAATATGAGCTGCTCGTCCGAGCCGAGTGAACCGTCACTCGTTTCACACATCACTGTGCGTTCCGGGCACCCGGCCGGGAACGCACAGTTTTTTGTCCCGCATCTCCAGGTTTTTGCACATTTGGGCTGTTGTGGGGTGACAGGGTGTCACTCGGCGGGGTGGGGTAGACTGACAAAACGTGCGTTATTATGGCAGGAAAACGCGTGGCACGCTTTTTGCAATGCGTGTGGTGGCCCGTGTGGCTATCCGCCCCACGAGCCATTGAGAAAACAATAACGAATAAAAAACAAACATTAAACGATACACTATTATGGGAAAAATTATTGGTATTGACTTGGGAACCACCAACTCTTGCGTTTCGGTACTCGAAGGTAAGAACCCTGTGGTAATCCCTAACAGCGAGGGTCGCAACACGACGCCCTCGGTAGTGGCATTTGTTGATGGCGGCGAACGCAAGGTGGGTGACCCCGCCAAGCGCCAGGCTATCACTAACCCTACGCGCACCATTTACTCCATCAAACGTTTCATGGGCGAGACTTTCGACAAGACGCAGATGGAAATCGCGCGCGTTCCTTATAAGGTTGTCAACAACGGCAACAACCAGCCGCGCGTCGAAATCGACGGCCGCCAGTACACGCCGCAGGAAATCTCGGCTATGATTCTGCAAAAGATGAAGAAAACCGCCGAGGACTATCTGGGACAACCTGTGACCGACGCTGTCATCACTGTGCCGGCTTACTTCAACGACTCGCAACGTAAGGCTACGAAAGAGGCCGGTGAGATTGCCGGACTCAATGTGCAGCGCATCGTCAATGAGCCCACTGCGGCCGCTCTTGCCTATGGTCTCGACAAGGACCAGAGCGACAAGACTATCGCCGTGTTTGACCTGGGTGGCGGTACGTTTGATATCTCTATTCTCGAGTTGGGCGACGGTATCTTTGAGGTGCTCTCGACCAATGGCGATACCCACCTGGGTGGCGACGACTTTGACCAGCGCATCATTAACTGGCTTGCCGAGGAGTTCCAGAAAGAGGAAGGTGTGGACCTGCGCAAGGACCCCATGGCGCTGCAACGCCTCAAGGAAGCTGCCGAAAAGGCCAAGATAGAGCTGTCGAGCAGTACGAGCGCCGAAATCAACCTGCCGTATATCATGCCGGTTGACGGTGTTCCCAAGCACTTGGTGAAAACGTTGAGCCGCGCCAAGTTTGAGCAATTGTGCGACGACCTTATCCAGAGCACCATCAAGCCCTGCGAGCAGGCCCTGCACGATGCCGGTAAGTCGACGAGCGACATCAACGAGGTTATCCTTGTGGGCGGCTCGACGCGTATCCCCGCTATCCAGGAAATTGTGCAAAAGTTCTTCGGTAAGGCCCCGAGCAAGGGCGTGAACCCCGACGAGGTGGTGAGCGTGGGTGCCGCTATTCAGGGCGGCGTGCTCAGCGGTGATGTGACCGATATCCGCCTCTTCGACGTGGTGCCCCTTTCGGTGGGCGTTGAGACGCTGGGCGGCGTGATGACGAAACTTATCGAGGCCAACACCACTATCCCCACGCGCAAGAGCGAGGTGTTCTCGACGGCTGTCGATAACCAGCCCAGCGTGGAAATCCATGTGCTGCAGGGTGAGCGCCCCATGGCCAAAGACGACAAGACTCTGGGTCGTTTCCACCTCGACGGTATAGCACCGGCTATGCGCGGTATTCCGCAAATCGAGGTTACCTTCGAAATTGACGCCAACGGCATCATGAACGTGAGCGCTAAGGACAAGGCCACCGGCAAGGAGCAGAGCATCCGCATTGAGGCTTCGAGCGGACTGAGCGAGCAGGAAATCCAACGCATGAAGGACGAGGCTGCCGCCAATGCCGCCGCCGACGCCAAGGAGAAGGAACGCATCGACAAAATCAACCAGGCCGACGCGATGATTTTCCAAACCGAGAAGAGCCTCAAGGACCTGGGCGACAAGTTGCCCGCCGACAAGAAGGCGCCTATCGAGGCCGCGCTGGGCAAGCTCAAAGAAGCTCACAAGAGTCAAGACATCGCGGCTATCGACGCTGCCATGAACGAGCTCAACACCGTGTTCCAGGCGGCAAGCCAGGAAATGTATGCCCAAGCGGGAGCCGCCGGACAGCCCGGTGCCGGCCCGCAGCCCGGCCCGCAGCCCGGCCCGCAACAGGGTCCCCAGCAGGGCAACGACGGTGCCACCGACGTGCCCTTCGAGGAAGTGAAATAATTACTATCATCGCAATAATGATATCAATTGAGGGGAGCGCCACCACGGTGTCTCCCCTCAGTCGTATTATGGAGGGGTGTGCGCGAGTTTTTTGACCACTACAACCGCACCAAATTAGTTTAAGAAGCAGAGTGACAGGAGCATACATCGCGGAGCGATGGCGATGTGTTTATTTCCCATTCGGTCGATGAAGCTAAAGGTTCGCACATCGTCAAGTCTTCGACTTGTTTCCCATCGCCACTTAGACAAAATGGACCATACTACTCCACAACCATTCATGACGATTTTGGTGCGGTTGTAGTGTTTTTTGACTGATTTTTTTTGGCTTATGAAAATATTGTCGTAAATTTGCGCTAATTCGGGCATTATGGCAGAGGCCGTCCCTGCCCGAAGACATACAAAAGCGTTTCTGCTTTATCCTTGCCTAGAAATCGGCAAAATTTCAATCCCAGGGAGAAGCGACAACAACGTTCATGCGTGCATATATGTGCCCACCACTCATGGCGGGAATCATATAAGGCATGGCGTGAGAGCACTGTTTGTTTGGGATAAGGGCTTTGCCGAGCCACTAGGCAGATGAACAGGGGGGTCCTCACGCTTTTATTGCGCCTTTAAGCAACGATACAGGAGGGCTTGTCGTTGACAGAAAGAACGACATGAATATAGAATTTCGTAAAAACATGCTGCGGTGGATCCTCTTGCTGGCACTGCTAATCCTTCAGTCATTTGGGAATGCTGTTTTAGCGGGTCAGCGGATATTTCCGGTTGGTGAGTCTGTCGTTTCACGAATATAGTGTAGC
>CAMVPC010000050.1 GCA_947169265.1 uncultured Prevotellaceae bacterium | reverse complement strand
CACGTGATTTGTAATCTCGGGGTCGTTGGTTCGAATCCGACAAGAGGCTCGAGAGCTGAGAGGCCTGAAAAATTAGGGTAGATTCCAGAGTGGCCAAATGGGGCAGACTGTAAATCTGCTGCGTCATCGCTTCGGTGGTTCGAATCCATCTCTACCCACATGTTTTGCGGAAGTAGCTCAGTTGATAGAGCATCAGCCTTCCAAGCTGAGGGCCGCGGGTTTGAGCCCCGTCTTCCGCTCTAAGGGTAAATGGAACGCCAATGTAGCTCAGGGGTAGAGCGCATCCTTGGTAAGGATGAGGTCGCGGGTTCAATTCCCGCCATCGGCTCAAGAGAACATATTTCACGGCCTTCGCTTCTCTTTGATTGCTTAATGAAAGTGGTTGATGGGGGCGAAGTGAAATGTGTAATAAACTGGAATAATTTTTTAACCATTTAATTTATATATAAAAAACTATGGCAAAAGAGAAATTCGTAAGAACCAAACCGCATGTGAACATCGGTACTATTGGTCACGTTGACCACGGTAAAACCACTTTGACCGCCGCCATTACGCTGGTGCTCTCGAAGCAAGGTTGGTCGAACCAAGAGGTGCGTTCGTTCGATTCTATCGACAACGCCCCCGAGGAGAAGGAGCGTGGTATCACGATCAATACTGCCCACGTGGAGTATGAGACCGAGAACCGCCACTATGCACACGTTGACTGCCCGGGACACGCCGACTATGTGAAGAACATGGTTACCGGTGCTGCCCAGATGGACGGTGCTATCGTGGTTATCGCCGCTACCGACGGTGTGATGCCGCAGACCCGCGAGCACATCCTGCTGGCGCGCCAAGTGAACGTCCCCCGTCTGGTTATCTTCCTGAACAAGTGCGACTCTCCCGATGTTGACGACGAGATGATCGAGCTCGTTGAGATGGACGTGCGTGAGCTCCTGTCGGAGTATGAGTACGATGGCGACAACACTCCCGTGATCAAGGGTTCGGCTCTTGGTGCCCTCAATGGCGAGCCCAAGTGGGAAGAGACCGTTCTCGAGCTGATGCGTGCCGTTGACGAATGGATTCCTCTGCCTCCGCGCGACATCGACAAGCCCTTCCTGATGCCTATCGAGGACGTGTTCTCGATTACCGGTCGTGGTACCGTGGCTACTGGTCGTATCGAGACCGGTATTGTGAAGGTGAGCGACCCCGTGCAAATCATGGGTCTGGGTGCCGACCTCAAGTCGGTGGTCACCGGTGTTGAGATGTTCCGCAAGCTGCTCGACCAGGGCGAGGCCGGCGACAACGTGGGTCTGCTGCTCCGTGGTATCGACTACAAGGAAATCAAGCGCGGTATGGTGATTTGCCACCCGGGTCTTGTGAAGCCCCACGATGAGTTCACCGCTTCGGTCTATGTGCTGAAGAAGGAAGAGGGCGGCCGTCACACCCCGTTCCACAACCACTATCGTCCCCAGTTCTACATCCGCACGCTCGACGTGACGGGCGAGATCATGCTCCCCGAAGGCGTGGAGATGGTGATGCCTGGCGACCACGTGGAAATCAACGTGAAGCTCATCACTCCGGTGGCTTGCAGCGAAGGTCTGCGTTTCGCTATCCGCGAGGGTGGCCGCACGGTGGGTTCGGGCCAAATCACGAAGATTATTGAGTGATAATGCCGTGGCGGTTTCCGCCGCTTTGACGGGAGCCGAGACCTAAACCAAATCAAAGCCCGGGCGAGAGCGCCCCGCGTGTGGCCCGGGCTTTTTACACGGGAATAGTTCAGTTGGTAGAACGACGGTCTCCAAAACCGTAGGTCGTGAGTTCGAGTCTTACTTCCCGTGCTAATTATCAAAAAAAGAGATGAAAAAAATACTTGCGTACATTCAAGAGGCTTATAACGAACTCGTTCACAAAGTCTCATGGCCTTCGCAGAAGGACTTGGTAAACAACACGCTGCTGGTGATGGTGGTGTTCATCATCGCTTCGCTCGTGGTGTTTGCCATCGACTCGGTTTTCAACAAAATCATGCAACTGGTCTACGGCTTGATGGCATAACCGCTTCCTGAAAAAATGCCTCATGGTCGTGGCCCGCGCAGGCCACAAGAGTGATTTCAAGATTCACCGTTTATTAACCAAACCCTGGTAGCTTCATCGCTGCCGCCAGTAAGAAGAATTACAACCGCGTTATGGCTGAAACAAAAACAGTCCAATGGTACGTCCTGCGCGCTATCTCGGGCAAAGAGACAAGCGTGAAGGAGATGCTTGACAAGGCATGCAAGAACACGTTCTTGGGAAAGTATGTGGAGAACATCCTCGTTCCCACCGAGAAGGTGTATGTCAATCGTGCCGGCAAGAAGGTGCTCAAGGAGAGGAACCTCTTCTCGGGCTACATTTTTGTGCAAGCGATTCTCACTGGTGAGGTGGAGGACTACCTTCGCAACACTACCAATGTCATCGACTTCGTGCGTGGACGTGACAACGAGCGCCGCCCCGAGCCTATCCGCGAGAGCGAGATAATGCGCATGCTGGGTGCCGCGCAGGCCGAGAGCGCCGACGACGAGCTTGGCCCCAACGACTTTATCGTGGGCGAGAAGGTCAAGGTGACCGACGGCCCGTTCAACGGGTTCACGGGCGAGATTGAGGAGGTGAACCGCGAAAAGCGTAAGCTCAAGGTGATGGTGAAGGTGTTCGGTCGCAAGACCCCGCTTGAACTCGATAACGCGCAAGTGGAGCGTGAATGACGGCTTGAAAATGTTACGCTGGTCGTCAAGTCACACTTGATTTTTTAAATAACCTTTAAAAATCAAAAATTAACAGAGAACAATGGCAAAAGAAATTGCTGGACAGTTAAAACTGCAGATTAAAGGTGGAGCGGCCAATCCTTCACCGCCAGTGGGACCCGCCCTGGGTTCTAAGGGTATCAACATTATGGACTTTTGCAAGCAGTTCAACGCCCGCACGCAGGCCAGCGCCGGCAAGGTGCTGCCCGTGGTCATCACTTACTATGCCGACAAGAGCTTTGACTTCGAGGTCAAGACGTCGCCGGCAGCCGTGCAGCTTCTCGACGCCGCCAAGATCAAAGGCGGCTCGGGCGAGCCTAACCGCAAGAAGGTGGCCAGCGTGACCTGGGAACAGGTGCAGGCAATCGCCCAGGACAAGATGCCCGACCTCAACTGCTTTACGCTGGCCTCGGCCATGCGTATGGTAGCTGGAACAGCAAGAAGTATGGGTATCACCGTAAAGGGTACATTCCCTGAAAACGTTTAAAACTTCAATTGAAACATGAGTAAACTTACAAAAAACCAAAAGTTAGCCAACGAGAAGATTGAAGCCGGGAAGAGTTACACCCTTGCCGAGGCAGCCGCTTTGCTGAAGGAGATCACCTTCACCAAGTTTGACGCTTCGGCCGATATCGATGTACGTCTTGGTGTCGATCCCCGCAAGGCCGACCAGAACGTGCGCGGCGTCGTTTCGCTGCCCCACGGCACTGGTAAGGTGGTGCGCGTGCTCGTGCTTTGCACGGCCGATGCCGAAGCGGCAGCCAAGGAGGCCGGTGCCGACTACGTGGGTCTTGACGAGTATATCGCCAAGATCAAGGGTGGTTGGACCGACGTCGACGTCATCATCACGCAACCGCAAATCATGGGTAAGCTGGGTCCCTTGGGCCGTATCCTCGGTCCCCGTGGCTTGATGCCTAACCCCAAGAGCGGTACCGTGACCCCCGACGTGGCCAAGGCCGTCAAGGAAGTGAAACAAGGCAAGATCGACTTCAAAGTTGACAAGAAAGGTATAGTGCACACCTCGATAGGCAAGGTGTCGTTTGACCCCGAGAAGATTTGCGAGAACGCCCAGGCGTTCATCGCCACCCTCGTCAAGCTCAAGCCTAACACCGCCAAGGGTACCTATATCAAGAGTGTTTATCTTTCGAGCACGATGAGCCCCGGTATCAAGATTGACGTCAAGTCGATCGACGCTTAATCTTTAAATAACTGTTGACACTACAATGAGAAAAGAAGATAAAGCTACATTGATCCAATCAATAAAGGACGTGCTGGCCCAGTATAGCTGCGTGTACCTCGCCGAAACGGCAGGCCTCGACGCTGCCAAGACTGTGGAGCTTCGCCGTGCCGCCTTCAAGGCCGACATCAAGATGCTCGTGGTCAAGAACACGCTCCTGAAGAAAGCTATGGAACAGAGCGACGTGGATTACTCTGGTCTGTACGACGCGCTGGCCGGCTCGACCACGCTGTTGCTTAGCAACACCGGTAACGCTCCGGCTAAACTGCTTAAATCGTTCCGCAAGAAAAAGGAAGTACTTCCCGCTCTCAAGGCGGCTTATGTCGAGGAGACGGCCTACGTGGGCGCCGACCAGCTCGAAACCCTTGCCAACATCAAGAGCAAGAACGAGCTCATCGCCGACGTGGTGGCTCTCCTGCAGTCGCCCGCAAAGAACGTCATCAGCGCGCTGCAAAGTGGCGGTGGCGGCGGCAAGCTCCACGCATTGCTTGACGGAATCAAAGAGAAAAAAGAAAACGAATAATCACAAAACAAATCAAATTCAATACAAAAATGGCAGATTTAAAAGCTTTTGCAGAACAATTGGTTAACCTTACCGTAAAGGAAGTGAATGAGCTCGCCCAAATCCTGAAGGACGAGTATGGCATCGAGCCCGCCGCCGCCGCTGTCGCCGTGGCCGCCGGTCCCGCCGCTGGTGCCGCCGCAGCCGAGGAAGAGAAGTCGTCGTTCGACGTCGTCCTCAAGGCCGCTGGTGCCGAGAAGCTCAAAGTCATCAAGCTGGTGAAGGAACTCACCGGTCTTGGCCTCAAGGACGCCAAGGACCTCGTTGACAAGGCTCCCGGTGTGGTCAAGGAAGCTCTTCCCAAGGCCGACGCTGAGGGCATGAAGAAGCAACTCGAAGAACTCGGAGCTGAAGTTGAACTTAAATAATAACGCCTGATTTTCAGGTGTTTAGGTTAAGAATCCCCACTCAAAAGTCGATTCTTAACCTTTTTGTGTCATTTTTTTAGGGAGGGCCTGGCCGGCCTAAGGCGGCCGCGACCCGCAGTGGCGGTCGCAACCTCTTGACACTGAGGTGTTCGCGCCTCGTCGGGCCTCCCATTTTTTATTTGAGTTCACTTAATCAATTTTTCAATGTCAGTTTCAAATCAATCACGCATTAATTTTGCACGCGTCAAGAAACATTATCCCTATCCCGACTTTCTTGAGGTGCAATTACAATCTTTCAGAGATTTTCTGCAATTAGATACTCCTACTGAGAAAAGAAAAAACGAGGGACTCTATAAGGTTTTCAGCGAGAATTTCCCCATCGCGGACACTCGCAACAACTTTGTGCTTGAATTCCTTGACTATTACATCGACCCGCCCCGCTACACAATAGAGGAGTGCCTTGACCGCGGCCTCACTTACAACGTGCCGCTCAAGGCTAAACTTAAGCTCTATTGCACCGACCCCGACCACGAGGACTTCGCCACGGTGGTGCAAGACGTGTATCTGGGCGCCATCCCCTACATGACCGACAAGGGCACCTTTGTCATCAACGGTGCCGAGCGCGTGATCGTCTCGCAGCTGCACCGCTCGCCGGGTGTGTTCTTCGGGCAGAGCGTGCACGCTAACGGCACCAAGCTCTACTCGGCGCGCATCATCCCGTTCCGTGGCAGCTGGATCGAGTTTGCCACCGACATCAACAACGTCATGTATGCCTACATCGACCGCAAGAAGAAGCTCCCCGTGACCACGCTGCTGCGCTCGATAGGGCTCGAGACCGACAACGACATCATCAAAATCTTCGGCCTGGCCGAGGAGATTAAAGTGAACCGTGCCAACCTTGAGGCCGTGGTGGGCCGCAAGCTGGCCGCCCGTGTGCTGCACTCGTGGACCGAGGACTTCAGCGAAGAGGAGACCGGTGAGGTTTACAGCATCGAGCGCAACGACGTGGTCATCGACCGCGACGGCGAGATTACCGAGGAGAGCATCCAGGAAATCCTCGACGCGGGTGTCGACACCATCCTCTTGCACAAGGAGGACATCAACACGGGCGAATACCAAATCATTTTCAACACCCTCAATAAGGACACGTGCAACAGCGAAAAGGAAGCCATCAACTTCATCTATCGGCAGCTGCGCAACGCCGAGCCGCCCGATGACGCTACCGCCCGCGAGGTTATCACTAACCTGTTCTTCAGCGAGAAGCGCTACGACCTGGGCGACGTGGGACGTTTCCGCATCAACCGCAAGTTGGGCGCTACAGCTCCCGACGATGTGCGTGTGCTCACCAAGGAGGACATCATCGAAATCATCAAGTACCTCATCGGCCTCATCAACAGCAAGACCGATGTGGACGATATCGACCACTTGAGCAACCGACGCGTGCGCACCGTGGGCGAGCAACTCTACAACCAGTTTGGAGTGGGCTTGGCCCGCATGGCGCGCACCATTCGCGAGCGCATGAACGTGCGCGACAACGAGGTGTTCACCCCCATCGACCTGATTAACGCCAAGACCATTTCGAGCGTGATCAACACCTTCTTCGGCACTAACGCCCTGTCGCAATTCATGGACCAGACCAACCCGCTGGCCGAAATCACCCACAAGCGACGCATGAGCGCCCTGGGCCCCGGCGGCCTGTCGCGCGAGCGTGCCGGCTTTGAGGTGCGCGACGTGCACTATACCCACTACGGCCGTTTGTGCCCCATCGAGACGCCCGAAGGTCCTAACATCGGCCTCATCTCGTCGCTGTGTATCTACGCCAAGATTAACAAACTGGGCTTCATCGAGACGCCTTACCGCAAGGTGGAGAACGCCACGGTGAACCTCAACAACGACGATATCGTCTATCTCACCGCCGAGAGCGAGGAAGACAAGATTATCGCGCAAGGCAACGCGCCGCTCAACGACGACGGCACCTTCAAGAACAACCGTGTCAAGGCACGCCTCGAGGCCGACTTCCCCGTGGTGTCGCCCGACAAGGTGTCGCTCATGGACGTCTCGCCGCAGCAAATCGCCTCAATCGCGGCCGCCATGATTCCGTTCCTCGAGCACGACGACGCTAACCGCGCCCTGATGGGTGCCAACATGATGCGCCAGGCTGTGCCCTTGATGCGCAGCGAGGCTCCCATCGTGGGTACCGGCATCGAGAAACGTCTGGCCTACGACAGCCGCACGCAAATTCAGGCCGAAGGGTCCGGCGTGGTGGAATATGTCGACGCCGACATCATCCGCATCCGCTACGACCAAACCGAGGACGAGGCCTTCGTGAGCTTTGAGGAGCCCGTCAAGGTCTATAAGCTGCCCAAGTTCCGCAAGACGAACCAAAGCACCACCATCGACTTGAGGCCCGTGTGTGTCAAGGGACAACGCGTCGAAAAGGGCGATATCCTCACCGAAGGATATTCGACCGCCAACGGCGAGCTCGCCCTGGGCCGCAACCTCAAGGTGGCTTACATGCCCTGGAAGGGATATAACTATGAGGACGCCATCGTGCTCAACGAGCGCATGGTGCGAGAGGACATTCTCACGTCGGTCCACGTCGATGAGTACACCCTCGAAGTGCGCGAGACCAAGCGCGGCATGGAGGAACTCACTAACGATATCCCCAACGTGAGCGAGGACGCCACCAAGGACCTCGACGAGCGCGGCATCATCCGCATCGGTGCTCACGTGCAACCCGGCGATATCCTCATCGGTAAAATTACGCCTAAGGGAGAAAGCGACCCCACACCCGAGGAAAAACTGCTGCGCGCCATCTTTGGCGACAAGGCCGGCGACGTGAAGGACGCCTCGCTCAAGGCTAACCCCTCGCTCAAGGGCGTGATTATCAACACCCGCCTCTTCGCGCGCGCCGTCAAGAAACGTCGCACCAAGGGGGGAGACCCCGAGCTGCCCAAGCTCGACGCCGAGTACGGCGCCCGTCTCGACGAGGTGAAGAAACAACTCATCGACAAGTTGCTCGTGCTCACCGAGGGCAAGCAGTCGCAAGGCGTCAAGGACTATCTCGACACCGAGATCGTCGCCAAGGGCGCTAAGTTCACCGCCTCGGTGCTCGAGGGTATCGACTATGAGTCGGTGAACCTGAGCCGCTGGACCAACGACCAGCACCGCAACGACATGATTCGCGCCTGCGTGATGAACTACCTGCACAAGAGCAAGGCCATCGATGCCGAGCTCCGTCGCAAAAAGTTCGACATCAGCATCGGCGACGAGCTCCCTTCGGGAATCATGCAGCTGGCCAAGGTGTATGTGGCCAAGAAACGTAAAATCGGCGTGGGCGACAAGATGGCCGGCCGCCATGGTAACAAGGGTATCGTCTCGCGTGTCGTCCGTCAGGAAGACATGCCGTTCCTGGCCGACGGTACTCCCGTCGACATCGTCCTCAACCCCCTGGGCGTGCCCTCGCGCATGAACCTGGGACAAATCTTCGAGGCTGTCCTCGGATGGGCCGGACGTGAACTCGACGTGAAGTTCGCGACACCCATCTTCGACGGCGCGTCGCTCGACGACCTCAACGAGTGGACCGACAAGGCCGGACTGCCCCGCGTGGGTAAAACTTGGCTCTACGACGGCGAAACCGGCGAGAGATTCGACCAGCAAGCCACGGTGGGCGTTACTTACATGCTCAAGCTCGGACACATGGTCGAAGACAAGATGCACGCGCGCAGCATCGGCCCGTACTCGCTCATCACACAGCAGCCGCTCGGCGGTAAGGCCCAATTCGGTGGCCAGCGCTTCGGTGAGATGGAGGTGTGGGCGCTCGAAGCCTTCGGCGCCAGCCACGTGCTCCAGGAAATCCTCACCGTCAAGAGTGATGACGTGACCGGACGCAGCCGCACCTATGAGGCCATCGTCAAAGGAGACCCCATGCCCACACCGGGCATTCCCGAGTCGCTCAACGTGCTGCTGCACGAGCTGCGCGGCTTGTGCCTGAGCGTGAAGCTCGATTAATCACCACGTTTCTTACCAACCGCTCTTAAAATCATTTCAACAAATGGCTTTTAGAAAAGATAACAAGATAAAGACGAACTTCTCGCGCATCACCATCGGGCTCGCTTCGCCCGACGAGATTCTCGAGAATTCCTATGGCGAGGTGCTCAAGCCCGAAACCATCAACTACCGCACTTACAAGCCCGAGCGCGACGGCCTCTTCTGCGAGCGCATCTTCGGTCCCGTCAAGGACTACGAGTGCCACTGCGGCAAGTATAAGCGCATCCGCTACAAGGGCATCGTGTGTGACCGTTGCGGTGTCGAGGTCACCGAGAAGAAAGTGCGTCGCGAGCGCAGCGGACACATCCAGCTCGTGGTCCCCGTGGCTCACATTTGGTATTTCCGCTCGCTGCCTAACAAAATTGGCTACTTGCTGGGACTGCCCACCAAGAAGCTCGACGCTGTCATCTACTACGAGCGCTACATCGTCATCAACCCGGGTAACGTGGTGAGGGGCGAAAACGACACTTTCGATGTCGTGCCCGGCATCTCGACCGCTTCGGCCAAGGACGACCGCGCCGCCGACCGCCTCAAGCGTTACGACCTGCTCAGCGAGGAAGAGTATCTCGACATCGTCGACAAGCTCCCCCGCGAGAATGGTATGCTCGAAGACACCGACCCCAACAAGTTCATCGCCAAGATGGGCGCCGAGGCTATCTACGACCTCCTCGCCGACCTTGACCTGGACAGCCTCTCCTACGAGCTGCGCGACCGCGCCAGCAACGAGAGCTCGCAACAGCGCAAAACCGACGCCCTCAAGCGACTCCAAGTGGTGGAATCGTTCCGCATGAGCAAGAACGTGAACCGCCCCGAGTGGATGATCCTCAAGGTGGTGCCGGTAATCCCACCCGAGCTCCGTCCCCTGGTGCCCCTCGATGGCGGCCGTTTCGCCACAAGCGACCTCAACGACCTGTATCGCCGCGTGATTATCCGCAACAACCGCCTCAAGCGACTCATCGAAATCAAGGCTCCCGACGTGATCCTTCGCAACGAGAAACGCATGCTTCAAGAAGCCGTCGACTCGCTCCTCGACAACTCGCGCAAGTCGAGCGCCGTCAAGAGCGATGCCAACAGGCCCCTCAAGTCGCTCAGCGACAGTCTCAAGGGTAAGCAGGGACGTTTCCGTCAAAACCTGCTCGGTAAGCGCGTCGACTACTCGGCACGTTCGGTTATCGTCGTCGGCCCCGAGCTCAATATGGGCGAGTGCGGTATTCCCAAGGACATGGCCGCCGAGCTCTACAAGCCGTTCGTCATCCGCAAGCTCATCGAGCGCGGCATCGTCAAGACGGTCAAGAGCGCCAAGAAAATTGTCGACCGCAAGGAGCCCGTTGTGTGGGACATCCTCGAGAACGTCATGAAGGGACATCCCGTGCTGCTCAACCGCGCACCGACCCTGCACCGACTCGGTATCCAGGCCTTCCAGCCTAAGCTCATCGAGGGCAAGGCAATTCAGCTGCACCCGCTGGCCTGTACGCCGTTCAACGCCGACTTCGATGGCGACCAGATGGCTGTGCACCTCCCGCTGGGCAACGAGGCTATCGTTGAGGCGCAGATGCTCATGCTCATGCCCCACAACATCCTCAACCCGGCTAACGGCGAACCCATCACCGTGCCCTCGCAGGACATGGTACTCGGCCTCTACTACATCACCAAGCTCCGCAAAGGCGCCAAAGGCGAAGGTCTCGTGTTCTACGGACCCGAAGAGGCCGAAATCGCACTCAACGAAGGCAAGCTGGCCATGAACGCCATCATCAGCGTTATGGTCGACGACGTCGACGACGAGGGTAAGCCCTACAAGCACCTGGTCAAGGAAACTTCGGTGGGACGCATCATCTTCAACCACAGCGTGCCTCACGAGCTGGGCTACGTGAACGAGCTCATCTCTAAGAAGTCGCTCAAGAAGATTATCACCAAGGTAATTCGCAACTGCGGTGTGCCACGCTCGGCCAAGTTCCTCGATGATATCAAGAACTTGGGTTACTACATGGCCTTCAAGGGTGGACTGTCGTTCAACCTCGACGACGTGCTCGTGCCCGCCGAGAAGCAGGCGCTCATCGAAGAGGGCGACGCTCAGGTCGAGGAAGTGCTCAACAACTACAACATGGGCTTCATCACCAATAACGAGCGATATAACCAAATCATCGATATCTGGACTCACGTCAACAGCCGACTCACCGACACCCTCATGAAGCAAATCGCCGAAGATCAAGGCGGCTTCAACTCGGTGTTCATGATGCTTGACTCGGGTGCGCGTGGTTCGCGTGACCAAATTCGTCAGCTCTCGGGTATGCGTGGTCTTATGGCCAAGCCCCAAAAGAGTGGCGTTGAGGGTGGTCACCAAATTATCGAGAACCCGATTCTCGCCAACTTCAAGGAGGGCCTCTCGGTGCTCGAGTACTTCATCTCGACCCACGGCGCGCGCAAGGGTCTTGCCGATACCGCCTTGAAGACGGCCGACGCCGGATACCTGACCCGTCGTCTCGTCGATGTGGCACACGACGTCATTATTACCGAAGAAGACTGCGGAACGCTGCGCGGACTCGTTTGCCGCGAAGTTAAGAACAATGACGACGTGGTCGCCACTCTGGGCGAGCGCATCGTGGGACGCGTCTCGGTCCACGACGTCATCGACCCCACTACCAGCGAGGTCATCGTCGAGGCCGGAGAGGAAATCTCCGACGCCGCCGCCGAACGCATCAACAACTCGGCCATCGAGGCAGTCGAAATCCGTTCGGTCCTCACCTGCGAGGCCAAGCACGGCGTGTGCGCCAAGTGCTACGGACGCAACCTCGCCAACCACCGCATGGTGCAAAAGGGCGAGGCTGTGGGAGTCATCGCGGCTCAGTCGATCGGCGAGCCGGGTACTCAGCTTACCCTGCGTACGTTCCACGCCGGTGGTGTGGCCAGCAACCTGGCTGCCGTGAGCAAGATTACCTCGAAGTATGATGGCATCATCGAAATCGAGGAATTGCGCACTGTCAAGGACCGCGACGGCATCGACATCGTCATCGGACGTATGGCCGAGATGCGTATCATCGACGCACACACGCGCATGCCGCTCACCACATCGAGCATCGTCTATGGCTCGAAACTCTTTGTCGCTAACGGCGACGAGGTCAAGAAGGGCGACGTCATTTGCGAATGGGACCCCTTCAACGCCGTTATCGTGAGCGAAGTGGGCGGTAAGCTGCGATTCAAGAACCTCATCGAGGGTGTTACTTATCGCAACGAGGTCGATGAGACCAGTAACAACAGCGAGATGATTGTCATCGAGTCGAAGGACCACAACCGCATCCCCGAGGCGCAGCTCTTCACCATCGAAGACTTCGACAACCCCGACGCCGAACCCATCAAGACCTATTCGCTCCCCGTGGGCGCACACTTGATGAAGGCCGAAGGCGAGGAAATCACCCCGGGCGAAGTGTTCGTGAAGATTCCGCGCGTGTCGAGTGGTGGTGCCGGTGATATCACCGGTGGTCTGCCTCGCGTCACCGAGCTCTTCGAGGCTCGCAACCCGTCGAACCCCGCCATCGTGAGCGAAATCGACGGCGAGGTTACCTTTGGCAAAATCAAGCGCGGTAACCGCGAAATTACCGTCACCAGTAAGATTGGCGAGAAGAAGAGCTACCTCGTGCCCCTCTCGAAGCAAATCCTCGTGCAGGAAAATGACTTCGTGCGCGCCGGTACACCACTCTCCGACGGTGCCATCACACCCGCCGATATCCTGCGCATCAAGGGCCCAACGGCCGTGCAGGACTATATCGTCAACGAGGTGCAGGACGTGTATCGCCTCCAGGGCGTGAAAATCAACGACAAGCACTTCGAGGTCATCGTGCGTCAAATGATGCGCAAGGTCAACATCCTCGACCCGGGCGACACCCGATTCCTCGAACAGCAAGTCGTCGACAAGCGCGACTTCATGGACGAGAACGATCGCATCTGGGGTAAGAAGGTGGTTACCGACGCCGGCGACTCGCTCGACGTGCAACGCGGACAAATTATCACCGCCCGCAAGTTGCGCGACATCAATTCGCAACTCAAGCGACACGACCTCAAGCAAGTGCAAGTGCGCGACGCCATGCCCGCGACCAGCGAGCAGATTCTGCAAGGTATCACCCGCGCCGCTCTCCAAACCAAGAGCTTCATGAGCGCCGCCTCCTTCCAGGAGACCACCAAGGTGCTCAACGAGGCAGCCATCAACGGCAAGAGCGACTACCTTGAGGGCATGAAGGAGAACGTCATCTGCGGTCACCTCATCCCCGCCGGTACCGGCCTGCGCGAGTACCAAACGCTCATCGTCGGCAACAAGGAGGAAATGGCGGCTGCCGCACTCCTCCAGGAAAACGAAGAGTTTGCCGAACAAATGGAACAATAACCCCCCCTGAGTGGTGACACACCACCACTCACCCACCCGCGGACGGCTCCCATCCCCACCACCCGGAGCCGTCCGCTTTTTCTGCACCTACTTGAAAAAATGACTACAAAGGTCGCTTCGTTCGTCGGCGGCGCGAATCGGCCTCTACCCCCCGAGACGTAAGCTCACGACAATTCCAGCCGTCGGCTGCCGGGGAGGTACCGCCGGTGACATGCCGCCGTACACATTATATATATAGTCGAGCCGGTCGCGTTCCGGCTCGAGCGCGAGGTGCGGTGCGATGGTGCGATTGACCATCGAAATGGGTGTGAATGTCGCCGGAATCGCGTGGGGGACGCGCCGAA
>CAMVPC010000049.1 GCA_947169265.1 uncultured Prevotellaceae bacterium | reverse complement strand
CAATACTTTCCCTGTTCCTATCGCAATCATTTCAAAGGTCGTTTTCGCCCGCAACCAAATTTTTGGCGCAAAAGCGGTGCAAAGGTACGACAATTTCCCGGACTACCAAAATTTTTCGACAAAATTTTTAAAAAAATCCGATTTTTCCGCCCGTAATCGGTTGCAACGAGCCGAGAGCGGCGAGCTTTGGGCTTCGTGCGGCGAGCTTGAGGAACGTCAGGAAAGGGCACGCCGGCGCATGACCCGCAGCTCGTGGTTCAGTCCACAGGACTCCTTCTTTCGTGAAAAAGCATGCTATCGTCACGAAGTGTTTTCTTGATCAGTTTTTGACTCATTTTCGGTCGGCCGCACAAATTCTTATATCGTCATTACTATTCATGTTACTCGCAAGCGCCAAAGAACTGAAAAGAACTGAAAAAATATTTGTTGATTATTTACACCTTATATATATTAATAATTGGGAGATTTTTTGTACTTTTGCATAGTTTTTAAGAGAATTTTTCAACCAATTTACTATAAACAATTTATTTTCAAAAAGTTATGAACATTTCACACATCGAACATGTGGGTATCGCAGTCACAAGTCTTGACGAGGCAATACCCTTCTACGAGAATTTACTGGGTTTTAAGTGCTTTGCAATTGAAGAGGTCGAGGACCAACACGTGCGCACGGCATTCTTCCAAGTGGGGCAAACGAAGATTGAATTGCTTGAGGCCACCAGTGAGGAGAGCGCGATTGCAAAATTCATTGAGAAGAATGGTGGCCGTGGAGGCATCCAGCACGTGGCGTTTGCCGTGGAGGATGGCGTGGCCAACGCACTGGCCGAGATTCAAGAGAAGGGTGGTCGCGTGCTTGACAAGGCTCCCCGCAAGGGAGCTGAAGGGCTGAACATCGCCTTCGTGCATCCGAAGACGTCGGCCGGTGCTCTTGTAGAGCTTTGTGAGAATCCCAACAAATAACCCTTCAAACAAGGAAAAGACAATGAGTAAGCAACTCGAAAAAATTCAGCAACTCATCGACATGCGTGCCAAGGCGCGCGTGGGTGGTGGCGAGAAAGCCATTGCCAAGCAGCATGAGAAAGGCAAATACACTGCTCGTGAGAGAATCAATATGCTCCTCGATCCCGGTAGCTTTGAGGAGCTCGACATGTTTGTTCAGCATCGTTGTACAAACTTTGGCCAAGAGAAGAAATCATTCTTGGGCGATGGCGTGGTGACTGGTTACGGCACCGTTGACGGCCGTTTAGTTTATGTTTTTGCGCAGGACTTCACGGTGATAGGCGGTTCGCTGGGCGAGGCCATGGCGTGGAAGATGTGCAAAGTGATGGACCTGGCGATGAAGCAGGGAGCTCCCATTGTGGGTCTTAACGACTCGGGCGGCGCGCGCATCCCCGAAGGCATCAACGCGCTTGCGGGTTATGCCGAGATATTCCAGCGCAACATTGACGCCAGTGGCGTAGTGCCTCAGATCTCGGCTATCCTGGGCCCGTGTGCCGGAGGTGCCGTTTATTCTCCCGCACTCACTGACTTCACGCTGATGGCCAAGGGCACGTCGTTCATGTTCCTCACCGGCCCGGCCGTTGTAAAAACCGTGACCGGCGAGAATGTGACTCAAGAGCAACTGGGTGGAGCTCAAGTACACGCTCAAAAGAGCGGTGTGACGCATTTCGCATGCGACACCGAGGAAGAGGTGATTGAGACCATCAAGCGCTTGTTGAGCTACATGCCCAGCAACAACATGGAAGAAGCACCCCGCATTGAGTGCAACGACCCCATCGACCGCGTGGAGGACGCTCTGAACCAGATTATCCCCGAGAGTGCCAACGACCCGTACAACATGTACGATGTGATTGGCGCCATCGTCGACAACGGCGAGTTCCTGGAGGTTCACAAAGAGTTTGCCAAGAACATTATCGTGGGCTTTGCGCGTTTCAACGGTCAAGCCGTGGGCGTTGTCGCCAACCAGCCGCAGTACATGGCCGGTGTGCTCGACGTGAACGCCTCGAAGAAGGGTGGCCGTTTCGTTCGTTTCTGCGACGCGTTCAACATTCCCCTGGTGACGCTTGTCGACGTTCCCGGTTTCCTTCCCGGCACAGGTCAAGAATATAACGCCGTCATTCTCAACGGCGCCAAGTTGCTCTACGCTTACGGCGAGGCCACAGTGCCCAAGGTGACCGTGACACTGCGCAAGAGCTACGGCGGCAGCCACATTGTGATGAGCTGCAAGCAGTTGCGTGGCGACATGAACTACGCATGGCCCAGCGCCGAGATTGCCGTGATGGGAGCCGCCGGTGCGGCAGGCATCCTGTATGCCAAGGAGATGAAGGCCGCCAAGACAGCGGCCGCCGAGGCCAAAGAGGCCGGCGATGAGGCAAAGGCCCAAGCCATTATGGAAGAGAACAAGAAGTTCATCGAAGAGAAGGAACAAGAGTATAACGACCTGTTCTGCACTCCGTTCAATGCCGCCAAGTATGGCTACATTGATGACGTGATTGAACCTCGCAACACGCGCTTCCGTGTGATTCGCGCCCTTGAGCAACTACGCACCAAGAAGTACAACAATCCCGCCAAGAAGCACGGCAATATTCCATTGTAATTTCTCTATTCAACGTCTATTCAAAATGAATAAGAAAATAATATTGACACTAATTGCTGTAGTGGCCACCTTCACGGCGATGGCACAGGGCCGTATGGACATGTGCATCAACGAGGTGATGGTACAAAACTCCGGCGATTGTGCTGACCAGAATGGCAAGTGCCAAGCATGGGTTGAGCTATTCAACGCATCTTACGGCACCAATGCCATCGAGAAGATGTTCATTACCACCTTCAAGCCTGATTACATCCAGCAATATTTCAAGGAGCAGGAGTCGAAGAGCAACAAAAAGCGCAACGTGCTTCTTGAAGAGCTTCGCGACCAGAATCCCGACAAGGTGTATGAGATTCCTCGTGGTGATGTCGACACGAAGGTAAAACCGCGCACTCATGTAGTGTTCTATGCCGACGGCGACACGACAGCCGGCACCTTCCACCTGTCGTTCACGCTCACTCCAGGCAGCGAGAACTACGTTGCGCTCTACGACGTGAATGGTGACCTTGTTGACGAGGTAACCGTTCCCGCATCGTTACCTGCCGGCCAGTCGTTTGCCCGCGTCACCGAAGGTTTGCCGAGCGATATGCACAAGGATGGTAATCACAGTTTTGACGCCAGCCAGTGGGAAGCGCGCGACGGCTCATCGGTACAAAAGGCCATTACCCCCGGCAAGTACAATGTGCGTCCCGTGAACGAGAACATTGAGAAGTTCAAGAACGAGGATCCCTCGGGTATTCTTCTCACCATCATGTCGATGGGTGTAGTGTTCAGCGCTTTGTTGCTGCTCTACATTTTGTTCAAGCTCTTCGGCAAGGCGTTTACCGCCCAGGGCAACAAGAAAGAGGAAGAGGAGGTTGAGCATGCCGCCCAGGTCGAGACTCACGCTACCGATGCCGGCGACAACGACGAGGCCATCGCCGCGCTGTGCATGGCCCTGTATCAGCATCTCAACGCCCACGACGAAGAGAGCGGTGTCCTCACTTTCGACCATAGCCACGAGGCACATAGTGCTTGGGGGTCGAAAGGCAACTTGCTGCTTCACATGCCTGAGCGACACGACAATCATTAATTATCACTAACATTTAATTTGTTTTATCAATGAAAGAATATAAGTATAAAATCAATGGTCACGAATACAAAGTAAATGTTGGTGACATTGAAAACAACATCGCAAACATCGAGGTTAACGGGGTTCCTTACACTGTTGAGCTCGAGGAGGAGAAGGCAGCCAAGCCTGTCATTAAGAGAGTAGCCGTGAGCAACGATGCTCCCGCCGCAGCAGCCAAGCCCGCCGCCAAGCCCGCCGCAGCAGCCGCTGCCGGTGACTTTGTAATCGCCTCGCCGCTGCCCGGTGTAATCAAGGAGTTCTTTGTCAAGGAGGGCCAGCAAGTGAAGGCCAGCGACGTGGTGTGCATCCTCGAAGCCATGAAGATGGGCAACGAGATACATGCCGGCAAGGATGGCGTGGTTAAATCAATCAACGTGGCAAAAGACGAGTCGGTGCTCGAGGGCACAACCATCATGATTATCGGTTAAGGCTATGGTACTATTAAATATTGCTGAAAACCTGGAGCAATTTTGGCACTTCACGGGGTTCTACAACGTGACGCTTGCGCCGTCGAGCTTGATTATGTTGTGCGTGGGATTGGTGTTTATCTATCTCGCCATCAAGCATGACTTCGAGCCGATGTTGCTTGTGCCTATCGGCTTCGGTATCCTGATTGGTAATATTCCATTCCAACCGGGCAATGAGATTGGTATCTATGAGGAAGGCTCGGTGCTGAACATCCTCTATCAAGGAGTGAAACAGGGATGGTATCCACCGCTCATCTTCTTGGGCATCGGCGCGATGACCGACTTCTCGGCATTGCTCGCTAACCCCAAGCTGATGTTGGTGGGTGCGGCCGCCCAGTTTGGTATCTTCGGTGCCTACATGGTGGCACTCGCCATGGGTTTCATGCCCGATCAGGCAGGTGCAATCGCCATCATTGGTGGTGCCGATGGTCCCACTGCCATCTTCCTGTCGTCGAAGCTCGCGCCGAACTTGATGGGCGCCATTGCTGTGAGCGCCTATAGCTATATGGCTCTTGTGCCGGTGATTCAGCCGCCCATCATGCGCCTGCTCACCACCAAGAAAGAGCGCGCTATCCGCATGAAGCCCGCACGCAAAGTGTCGCAGACCGAGAAGATTCTCTTCCCGATTGTGGGCTTGATTCTCACGTGCTTCTTCGTCCCCAGCGGCCTGCCGCTGCTCGGCATGCTGTTCTTTGGCAACCTGTTGCGCGAGAGCGGTGTCACCACCCGCCTTGCCAAGACGGCCAGCAACGCCATGACCGACATGGTGACCATCATCCTGGGTATGAGTGTGGGAGCGTCGACCCAAGCCTCGGAGTTCCTCACCCCCGATACCATTAAGATTTTCTTGCTTGGCTTCATGGCCTTTGTGATCGCCACCACGAGCGGTGTGCTCTTCGTGAAGATCTTCAACCTCATCTTGCCCAAGCACAAGAAACTCAACCCGCTTATCGGTAATGCCGGAGTGAGCGCCGTTCCAATGGCGGCCCGCATCAGTAATGACCAAGGCTTGAAGGCCGACCCGAGCAACTATCTGCTCATGCACGCCATGGGCCCGAACGTGGCCGGCGTGATTGGCAGTGCCGTGGCAGCCGGTGTGCTCCTCGGTTTCCTGGGCTAATCAATAGCGACTAATTGTTTCATTAGCTTAAAATGAGGGTGTACTAATTATTCGGTACGCCCTCTTTTTAAAAACAAGTACACATCACAATGCGTTTCTTAGAAATTTTCAAACAACTCAACCAAATCCCCCGTCCGTCGCATCATGAGGAGCGCGTGGCCAACTTCTTGTGCCGGTTTGCCGAACAACTGGGGCTGGAATATGAACGCGACGCCCAAAACTGCGTCGTCATCCGCAAAGCCGCCACTCCCGGGCATGAAAACGCGACCCCGGTTGTGATTCTCAACCACATGGACATGGTGTGCGTGGCCGAGCCCGGCCGGACGTTCGACCCACTGAACGACGCCATCGTCGCCCGCGAAGACAATGGTTGGCTCAAAGCTGACGGCACATCGCTGGGCGCCGACAACGGCATAGGCTTATCGATGGCGCTCGCCATTCTCGAGGACGACAATATCGTTCACGGTCCGCTGGAGGTAATCACGACAACTAATGAGGAAGACGGGATGAGCGGCGCTGCGGCACTGTCACCCCAATTTCTGCGCGGTCGCAAAGTCATCAACCTCGACTCGGAAGATTACGACACCATCACCACCGGTGCCGCCGGCGCTTACCTGCAAATGCACCACCTTCCGCTCAAGCGAATAGCAGTAGAGAGTAACCTGCTCAGCTGGCTTCGCGTGACCGTGGAGGGCGGTCGCGGCGGCCACTCGGGCGTGGACATCAACAAGGGCCGCGCGAGTGCCACAATACTGATTTTAAGGCTATTGTCGCTACTCGGCAACGAAATCAAGCTCGACGTGGCCGATATCGATGCCGGCCAAGCCAGCGCATCGATAGCGTCGCGTGCGACAGCCATCATCGGCGTCGGCAGCGATTGTCGCGAACAAATCGAAAGCATGGTGGAACGGTTCAACCAAAAATTAGGAGAGGAGTATGGCACGACCGATCCCGGCGTGCATTGCGTCGTCACCGCGGCCGAGGCACAGGAACGTTTCATCGATGCTGCCGACATCAAGGCGCTTCTCACCGCAGTAGCTAACATTCCACAAGGCGTGGTGAAAATGAGCGAGACCATGCCCGGCACGGTTGAGACCAGCAACAATGTGGGCCGCATCACTACTGAGGAGAACGAGTTCACGGTCTCGACCCACACGCGCAGCTTTGTGGAAGCCGACATGGTTGCTTTGGGTAAAGAAATCAGGGACACCTTCGCCAGCTGCGGCGCCACCAGCGAAGTGCTGATGGAAGCACCCGCCTGGCAAGAAAACCCGCACAGCGATTTCCTGCAACTCACCAGCGACACATTTAACGATGTGCTCGGCTGGCGCCCGCGCATGGTGGCGATGCATTTCGTGCTCGAAGCCGGTTTCTTTGTGCAAAAGTATCCCGGCATAGAGATGGCAAGCATCGGGCCGCGCATTGTGGAACCTCACAGCACCAGCGAGCGTGTGGAATTGAGCACTTGCCACGACATTTGGCGAGTGACCATTGAACTGCTGCGCCGCCTGGCATAAATCATTCGCTATCAAGCGTGGGGGGGAGAAGTCAAAAGGGACTTCTCCCCCTACCCTTTTTTGTTTAACCTGAAACTGTACTAAAAAAAATATCGACAATAATTTTGTTTTACAAAAAAAAGAACTATTTTTGCGGTATTATAACATAGGAATAAGGCGTTTCTACGCGTTAGTTTTGACTCACTGAAACCTGGAAAATTTCAACATTCGTCAAAAACTAAGCAACGTAACGCCCTTGAATTGCATTAAAAAGATTGCAGCACGCTATCATAATGATGCATAAGTGGGGCCCTACGTTGTCCGTTTTGACGAAGATGGCAATTCCAGGGCCTCAGTGAGTGGAACGGGCGAGAGTTCGGCTCCACGTCTTTTTTATTTAAACACAAGAAATGTGCAAGGTGGCCGACACATTGTAAGAATTATGGCACAAAAATACTTGTACATTAATTCCCGTGATGATCTGATTATATTGGATTGTTCCAAAGTCGCTTTCATGGAAGGTGATGGCAACTACACCCACATTGTATTAACAAATAATTTGAAATCCACTATATGCATGAACTTAGGCGACATGCAAAAGCTGATTTCGGATTCCCTAAAAGAACGTGCCGCCATTTTTGCTCGAATTGGCAAGCGTCATATAATCAACATTCAATACATCTATCGCATAATACCAATGCAGCAATCACTCGTTTTAACCGACGGAAAGAAGTTCTCTTTTCAACTCAAAATTTCTAAAGAGGCTTTAAAACAATTAAAAATGATGATTGTGGATAACGTTAAAGGAAAAACAAATAATAAATAGAACAAATAAAATGGAAATAATTATTGGAAGAGAAGAAGGTGCTCGCCGACTACATTGTATTGCCGGTGGCCGTGAATTTAATTTAGGTGTTGCTGGCAGTGTACCCATATCGGTAAGCCGTAAGCACTGCAAGTTAATAATCAATGGAGAAAGGTTGTCTATCGAAAATCTAAGTGACCTTAATGTCACCTTTGTGGATGGCAACCAAGTTTTCAGCAAGGTCATAACTGCCAATAGCCAAGTTCAACTTGGTAAAGAGAAATATAATCTCCCATTAAAAGAAATTATAGGACTGGTAGCGCCCAAAAAAACAACAAAGCCATCAAAACAGGAGAAAGAAGTCCCCGTATTCTCTCTCGCGCCACTTGAGGAAGTGTGGAATGAATACAACCGTAAGAAACTGGAATTGCAACTGGAAAATGAAAAAGAAGCCAAAAAACAGAAAAGAAAAATTGGAATGAGAATAGCAGTAAGTGGCTTAATGTCATTGTGTGGCGAGCCAGTTCTTGGGGCATTAGCTGGTGGCGTTATGGGAGCTAGTATGATGGCGTCCTCAAATAACGAATCAAAAGCTGTGCAATTACGAAAACTCGATGAAGAATTAGATAAAGTTTATAAATGCCCTAACCCCGAATGTGGCTGTCCATTTGGGCCCATCCCCTATAACCGATTGAAATTTAAACGTAAATGCCCGAATTGCGGTTGCAAATACACCGCCGACTGACACTTTGTGGATAAAAAGGGGCATTTGGTACAGGATGCCATAAAAAGTATTGACAACTGGTTCAAGACCTGTAAATTTGCAGTGATTACTAATTTTTAAAAATTTATCGATATGAACAACGAAGAAACAAAAGTGTATTCTCTCGACGAGAATTCCAACAATCCAAGGCAAACAAAATCTGCCACAACTTCAACTCAGAGTAATTCATCTCAACCTAGTGGCACCCCATGCCCTGTTCCACCTGTGACCAACACATTTCAATCGTCAGTAAACAGCAATAACAAAGGTAAAAACACTGGGAAAACCGCAGCAGCTGTAGCAGGTGCGGCAATTGCAGGAACTGTTGCCGGCGCTGCATCAACAATTGGAGCTGCTGCCTGGGCAGCCAACAATCTTGAAGACGATGTGCAGGAACCCGACGCCGCACATGACCCCGACTATGTGAACGATGCCGATATTAACGAGAATGATACAAATGGCACCAATCCGGCTAACACCACTGCCCACAACGCGGATTATACCAATAATAATGGTGTTGACCCAGTTATTAACCCACAAGATGTACCCGGAGAGAATGATGTTGAAATTCTTGGAGTCAATGATGATGTCGAAATGCAAGACATTACAAGCGACAACGGTGAAGAGATTGCCAACATCGTTGAAATAGATCTTGATGGAGACGGTGTTACCGATGGCGTAGCAACTACCGACGGCGAGGTGGTAGAGGCTGTCTATGACCTTAATGGTGATGGCGAGACTGACGCCATTCAGACTATTGACGGAGAGAGTGATGTAGTGATTGCCGACATTGACGGCGACGGAGAAGTTGACGTACTTGCAATTGAGGATGAGAACGGGATTTCAATTGTCTCGGACACTGATGGTGACGGCAACCCTGATACTATAGAATTTACTGACGGTCAGAACTATGGAATGATGGCCGACACCGATGGTGACGGTGAAATTGATGTCGTTGCTCTTGACGAAAACCAAGACGGTGTTATCGATGAAAATGAAGTATATACCCAAGGTGACGGCATGATGGACTCGAGCTATGAGGATGATGCCATGGCCGATGACCAAATCTATGCAGGCGATGATGAAATTGTTGACGACAGTTATGACCCATCGTTGGATTATGAAAATGACAATCTTCTTGCCGATGGAAGTGAAGACATGTATGATGACGGAGATATAGGATTTGATGATGCCAATGGTTGTGAATTCTAAGTCATTATATATCAAGGTTATTATGCTGTTGCTGCTGATCACGTCGGCAGCAACAGCAAGTGCAAAAGTATATCTTGTGTCGGTTGGGGTATCGGATTATCCTGGCCAGAGCAATGACCTGCAGTTGCCCCACAACAATGCGGCAACAATGGAGTGGCTTTACGGCGAGAACAAAAATGCCGAAACAGTACTGCTGATGAATAGCCAGGCAACGGTGTCAAATGTGAAGAACGCCATGTCGATACTTTTTTCCAAAGCCACCGAAAACGACATAGTAACCTTGTTTATTAGTGGTCATGGTGTGCCAGGGGGATTCATGTGCTTTGACGGGTACCTTTACTACTCGTATATTAAGCAGATAATGTCGCGATGCCGCTCAAAGAACAAGATGATTTTTGCCGACACTTGTTTCTCGGGCTCAATGCGCAGTAATCGCTCTGGTGCTAACAATTACGGCGGTCTGAAAGGAACAAATGTCATGCTGTTTATGTCTTGCCGTGAAAATGAGTATTCATGGGAAGTACCAGGGCTGACCAATGCCTTGTTCACCTATGCCTTGCAACATGGCTTGCGAGGTGAAGCCGACTATGACCGCAACAAGATAATAACCGCAAGAGAACTATTCAAATATACAAGCGAGAAAGTAAAACAAATGTCTAGAAATCGCCAGCATCCAGTAATGTGGGGCAAGTTCCCCAACTCGATGCCGGTGATGAAATGGTAATTAAACTATGAGTGAAATATCAATCAAGTGTCCCACATGCGGCAAAGTATTGCGCATAGAGGAAACACCCACAATCAATTCAGCCAAGTTCATTTGTCCTGTATGCAAAGAGAAACATATAGTGGGCAACTGCCAACGTATTCAAAAGAATCAGCAAAAAGACATTGAAGCCACTCAGTATGGCACAAGCCAATCAACCCCTTCGGTGGGTGCCGAGGAGACTCAGTATGAGCCCAATGGTTCTGGTGCAAATGAAGAAACACGCGTAACAGATGCACCAGTTAATGTAGGTTATCTGGTAGATTCAGCCGGCCGCCGTTATCAACTTAACAAAGGAGTCAACACAATAGGGCGAAAGGCCATGACCTCTAATGCTACCGTTCAAATTGATGACCCCAACGGATACATGAGTCGCAACCATGCCTCGATTGAGGTTCGTGAAAGAGGCAACCAATTGCTCTACATCATGAAAAACACTATAAACAAGAACCCGTCCTATGTAAACGGCAATCTTGTGAGTGAAGGTGACCAACTTATTCTCAATCACGGTGACCGATTAAAATTAGGTTTCAACGAATTAACATTTAACACTAAATAAACATGAAATTTTCAATTCAACCCTACAACCTCCAGGAACTCGGCCAGCGCTCAAACCAGGAGGACGCACTTTTCCCTCAAATAGGCAGATGTACTCCCAACGACCGTTTGTTCATTTTGTGTGACGGAATGGGCGGGCATGAGAAAGGAGAAGTAGCTTCCAACACTGTGTGTGATGCCATGAGCGATTATATCCTAAAGCGATGGGCACCTTCAATGCCGTTGAGTGACATGTTGCTCAAAGACGCATTGAATTACGCCTTCGATGCTCTTGACACCAAAGACGCCGGCGGCGAGAAAAAGATGGGCACTACCATGACATTAGTTTGTTTTCATGCCGCTGGAGTTACAGTGGCACACATTGGCGACAGCCGCGTTTATCAATTGCGCCCGGCACGCAACGGGATACCAGCCCAAATAGTGTTCCGCACAAGAGACCATTCTCTTGTTAATGACCTGATTGCTGTAGGAGAGATTACCGAGGAAGAAGCCAATAGCCATCCACAAAAGAATGTAATTACCCGTGCCATGCAGCCAGGTCAGCAACCACGTGTGAATGCCGACATCAAGCATCTCACCGATGTGCAAGCAGGGGATTATTTTTATATGTGTACGGATGGCATGCTTGAGCAGACCTCTGACGACAACCTACTGTTCATTGTAACGAATCCCAATGCCCAAGATAGGGAAAAAGTGGAAATGTTGCGCGAGGTGACCGAGGAGAACAGTGATAACCACACAGCACATCTCATCAAAGTGGAAAAAGTAGAGGGGACACCCGCCGCACAACCTCCTGTCTATCGCAAACCAAGCACATCAAGTGATAAGCCTCAATCAAATGAGCCAAGCTATTCTAAAGGGCGACTAATTGAATCTATCGAGGAAAATAAGAACCAAAGTATAAATTTGCCACAATCATCAAAGATAATAAAAATATTACTGGCAATTTGTGCAGCGTTATTGATACTTGTGGTTGCTTTGGTTGCAAAAAACTGCGGTAGCAAGACTTCTAAGGAGAAAGAATCCAAAGAGCTATTAGAAAGTGATAATGCCAAAGATGATAAAAAGAACGACACCGACGACGATGAAAATGGCGGTATCGACAAATTAATACATTATTTTAAAAACAAATAAGACAACATTATGGACTTAAAAATTAACACTATTTTGAGAGACGGTACCTACCGAATATTAAAAAAACTCGGACAGGGAAGTTTTGGAATCACCTATCTTGCTGAGCATAATAAGTTGGGCAAGAAAGTTGCCATCAAGGAGTTCTTTATGAAAGATGTTAACTCACGAACAGATGATGGCAGCATAACTGGCATTACCGATGGTAGTTTCTCCTATAACTATGGCCAGAAGTTCAAGCGTGAGGCTCTAAACCTTGCCAAACTTGAGCATCCAAACATTGTGCGGGTAACAGACTGTTTTGATGAGAATAGCACTTTCTACTATGTGATGGACTTCATTGAGGGAGAGAATCTTAACGACTATCTCAAATCGCACACTGTGAGTGAGAATGAAGCGACAGCCATCATCAAGGACGTGGCAAGTGCTCTTACCTATATGCACGACCAGCACCACATGCTGCACCTTGACCTCAAGCCAGGGAACATCATGCGGCGTGCAAGCGACGGGCACATATTCCTTATTGACTTCGGCTTGAGCAAGCACTACAACAATGACGGTCAGCCCGAGACATCCACCACCATTGGTTTAGGCACATCAGGCTACGCCCCCATTGAACAAGGCAACCAGGCTAGAGGTGGCGAGTTCCGGCCAACCATCGATGTGTATGCTTTGGGAGCTACACTCTACAAACTGCTTACAGGCGAAACTCCTCCTGCGGCTTCTGACGTACTTGCCGACAAAGAGCAACTTTCCAACAAACTCAATAAAAAAGGCATATCGCAATCTGTTACAGATTTGGTTATGGAAGCCATGGAGCCAGTCGCAAAAAAGCGAATCCCCACAGTCAGCGAGTTCAGCAGACGCCTTGCAGAGAGCAACTCAATTCCGCCAACACCAAAGGGGCACACAGTTCCGCTAAAACCAAAAGAACCGTCTGATTTTAGCCATAACAACGAAAACACAAGAATCGCTGACCAATATGCAGAAGAGACAAAAGTGCAACCTCAAACCAAAAAGAAAAAGGATACATATATGGGAAATCAGGCCACACCTCTTCCTGTGGGATCACCTGTGCCCCAGCAACCTCAAACCAAAAAGAAAAAGGATACATATATGGGAAATCAGGCCACACCTCTTCCTGTGGGATTACCTGTGCCCCAGCAACCTAAAACCAAAAAGAAAAAATATACGTGGTTATTATGGACTGTCATAGGTTTTGTGATATCTATAGTGATAATTGCAGTGATTGGAGTGATTTCTGAGGAGGACAATTCACATAATACCACACAAGAAAGCAGTTTAACTTCATCCAATGAAGACATAATGCAACCACAAGAATTCAATAATTATATTGCAAATTATAATTATAATTCTCAAGCAATTGGCTTACAACTAAATTACGACCAATATAACAACCAACTTGAGATACATTACTCTATGCAGAATGCACAATACCAACAATTTACTTTCGGACAATGGAACTATTCTTATTTTAATTTAGATAATCGTTTCTTGAACACATTAAGAAACTTAGGTTCCACAATCTGTATCTATTTTTATGATCCTAATACAGGTCAACAATACCATTTTTTGACATTTACTAATACCAATTATTAGTGTCAGATACACAATCATACAATCGGTATTATATTATTGATACACAGCCCTATAATATCTATTATCAAAAGTGGGTGAGTGACCATTGAACTGCTGCGCCGCCTGGCCTAATCCATACGAGCCCCGGGTGGGTGTGTCATAATTCAGTTATGGCTCACCCTCTTTGCAAATCAACCGCCTGA
>CAMVPC010000048.1 GCA_947169265.1 uncultured Prevotellaceae bacterium | reverse complement strand
AAGAATTGGGTAAGGGGCTTATGCGCTTGTTTTCAAGTTAAATGAAAGTGCCGTGAGTTTGTTGTGGTTTTTGTTCCTTTTTTGTGCTTGTGGCTCGGTTATTTGTCGGTTATCAGACTGAGAGATTTGTGAGACTTGTCGGTGTCAGGGCAGTTCGATTTCGCCGGTGAAGACGATGGTGGCGGGGCCGGCGAGCAGCGCGTGGTTGTCGCTCTCGCGCCAGTCGACATGGAGCGTGCCGCCGTCCATGACCACATCGCAACGGCGTGGTGCGAGGCCTCGTCGCGCGGCGGCCACCACGGCGGCGCAGGCACCGGTGCCGCAGGCCAGGGTAATGCCGCTGCCCCGTTCCCACACGCGCGCCCTCAGGTGGCTGTGGCAGCGTTGCGCGAAGACGATGTTGCAGCGTTGCGGAAATCGCGAGTGATGCTCCAGTCGCGCTCCTTCGGTGGCGACATCGATGGCGTCGAGATTATCGACGAAGATGACATATAGCGGGTTTCCCATCGACACGAAACAGCCTTCGGGGAGTGGCTCGCCCTCGGGCAGGAATAGGTTGTCGTCGTCAAGGACGGGTGTGAGCATGTCGACGGCGACGGCCGTCACCGTGTCGCGGTCGTCAACCTCAAGTTCAAGCAGTTTCACGCCCGAGCGTGTAGCCAGCCGGAGGTGCCGCTGCCGCGTCATTCCCGTCTCATAGACCAGCTTGCCCACACAACGACTTGCGTTGCCGCACATTAGCGCCTCGCTGCCGTCGGCGTTGAAAAGACGCATTGAGAAGTCGGCTATCGACGTTTCTGGGCGTCCGATGAGCACGAGTCCGTCGCTGCCCACGCCATAGTGTTGCCTGCTCCACGCGACAGCGGCCGCGGCGGGGTCAGTGATTGTGTAGCGGGTGGCGTCGACATAGATGTAGTCGTTGCCGGCCCCATGCATTTTAGTAAATCGTATTTTCATTGATTTGCAGTATGTTAGATAAGGTTTCTTGATAATTATTCTGTTTCATTCACGGCAAAGTTACCCATTTTGCTCCACATGGCCAAACGCTTTTTTGTGCGTTTGGTCGAAAAGTTGTATCTTTGTGGCTCGAAAGGGCAATATTGCTATAACCTTTATCTAATAGATTAAGCTATATGAAACAATACGATTTTGATACCGTCATCGACCGCCGCGGTACCCATTGCAAGAAAACCGATATGCTCAACTCCATGTTCGGCAGCGACGACTTGCTGCCACTTTGGATTGCCGACATGGACTTTGCCGTGAGCCCCGATATCAGTTCGGCACTGGTGAAGCGCTTTGGCGAGCACCCCATCTACGGATATACCCTCCCCTACGACGAATATTGGCAGTCGATCATCGACTGGCAACGGCGCCGTAACGGCTTCGAGATAAGCCGCGAGGAAATGACCTTCATGCCCGGCGGCATGCCTGCCCTGGGCATGGTGCTCAACTTTTACACGCAGCCCGGCGACCGCGTGGTGTTGCAGGAACCGGTCTATTACGACTTCAAGGATGTGATTGAGGGTAACCGCCGTCTCGCGGTGCGCAACAATCTGGTGCCCACCGGCGACCACTTCTATCGCATGGACCTCGACGACCTGGAGCGCGTGTTTATTGAGCAAAAGCCGCGCATCATGGTGGTGTGCAACCCGCAGAACCCCATAGGCATCGTGTGGAAGGAAGAAGAGTTGCGGCAAGTGGCCGCTCTCGCCCGCCGCTATGGTGTGATACTATTCAGCGACGAGGTGTTTGGCGACATCACGCTTTTCGGTCACAAGCACACGCCGCTGGCCATGGTGAGCGAGGACGCCGCCGCGGTGACCATCACGTGCGGCTCGCCGGGCAAGACGTTCAACATTCCCGGCGTGAAAAGCACGTGGCTGGTAATCAAGAATCCCGAGCTGCGTCGCGAGTTTTACCGCTGGGTCGAGGTGAACGAGCTGTGCAACGCCAATATCACGGCGTTGCTGGCCACCGAGGTGGGCTATCGCTATGGCGAGCCGTGGCTCGAGCAATGCAAAAAATATATAGAGCAAAACGTACTCTTCGTGGCCGAATACTGCCGCGAGCACATCCCCGACATCTACGCCATCAAGCCGCAAGCGTCGTTCTTGATGTGGCTCGACTGCCGTCGATTGGGCCTGGACCACGCCCAACTGGTGGAATTTTTCGCGCGCGAGGCCCACTTGGCACTGAACAACGGCGAAATCTACGGTGTGCCGGGCTATTGTCACATGCGCCTCAACGTGGGTACGCCACGCGCGCGCCTGGTCTCGGCCATGGAACAGCTACGTGCCGCTGTCGACCGTATCAAGCGGCGGTAACCCACCACCCGCAGTGCCTTATCAACGCAGTGCCTGCAACTGCTTCTTGTCGCCCACTATCCACACGGTGTCGCCCGCGAGGAACATGAGTTCGGGGGCCGGCGTGAGGTACTCGTCGTCGCGCTTTACAGCCACCAGGAGCGACGAATAGTCTTCGCGCAGTCGCGCCACCGCCAATGTTTTCCCCACGAGCGGCGAGTGCTCGGTGAGCACAAAGTGGGTGAACTCGGTCTCGAAGTGGGCCGCGGCGGTTTGTGTCTCGGTAGCCTCGACAAGTGGAAGCATCCGCTGGATTTGCTCGTCGGTGCCAATCACACCCAGCACGTCGCCCGGAAAGATGCGCACGTCGCCCGTGGGCACCGGGTAGAGTACCGAGTTGCGCTGGATATACACGACGTTGACGCCATACTTGCGGCGAATGTCGGCATTCTTGAGGCGCTCGCCCACGAAAGGGCAGCTGTACCCCACCGTCATGTAAGCGAGATGGAGGTCGCTCACCAGGGTATTTCCGCGGCCGGTGCGCCGGTTCTCGCGCTCGTTCATGTTGCTCATGAAACGTTGCTCCACGAGGCGCAACCGCTTGCGCAACACAGGCGAGAGCACCAGCACCATGAGCAGAAAAGTGCCCACGGCAATCATCAGTGCCGTGAGATTATTGTACACGCCCACGAGTAGCATGAGCATGTAAGATATGGCCAGCAGCGAGCCCACGATGAACAACACGATTTGGGGCACGAGGGTGACGCGCCCGCCCTGCCGCATGAGAGCCTCGCGCTCGCTCTTGCGAGTGACTGAGGTGATGATGGCAAAGAGGAACGGCGACATGACCAGCAACGAGCCGACGGCCCACGAGGCGCGCACCCACGCGACGTCGCCCAGCCAGCGCGTCAACAAGGGCAATACATAGGCCCTGCTGATGGTGGTAATGGAAATGGTGACCACCGAGTACAATATCACGCGCAACAAATAGCGCTTGATGATTTTCTCCCACATTCCCTTCGACTCGCTCTTGTCGCTCTCGTTGGCGCTCTCGCTGTAGCCCTCAAGCACCACATTCCACTTGGCGGGCAACCATCGCGCCACACGCTCGTAGCACGGCACGGCGCTCTTGATAAAAAACGGCGTGAAGAAAGTGGTCACCACACTCACCGTGACAATGATGGGATAGATGCTATCGTCGAGCACACCCAGCGACATGCCCAGCGTGGCGATGATGAACGAGAACTCACCTATTTGCGTGAGGCTAAAACCGCTCTCCATGGCCACGCGCAACGACTGGCCCGTGGCCAGCATGCCAAAGGTGCCAAACACAATCATGCCCACGACCACCACGACCACCAGTAGGGCTATCGTGCCGGCATACTGCATGATAACGTCGGGGTTGACCATCATGCCCACCGAAATGAAGAACACGGCGCCAAAGAGGTCTTTCACGGGACGCGTCACCCGCTCGATGCGCTCGGCATGGCTCGTGCCTGCCAGGATAGACCCCATCACAAAGGCGCCCAGCGCCATCGAGAAGCCGCTCTTGACAGCCAGGATGGCCATGAGGAAGCACAAGCCCATCGCAATGATGAGCATCATCTCGTCGCTGATGATACGCCTGAATTTATTGAAGACTGAAGGTAACACAAACACGCCCACCGTGAACCACGCTATAAGGAAAAACGAGAGCTTGACGATGCTCATCACCAGCTCGCCGCCCGCCACCGTATTGTTCAGCGCGATAGACGAGAGCACCACCATGAGCACCACGGCAAAGAGGTCTTCGACAATGAGCACCGCAAGCACCTTGGGCACGAAACGGCGCTGCCGCATTCCCAAGTCGCTGAGTGCCTTAATGATAATGGTAGTCGACGACATCGACACCATGGCGCCCATAAACAAACTGTTCACGGCGGTGAACCCCATGCTTTGCCCCACCACAAACCCGGTGCCCATCATGCCGGCCACCACGATGAGCGCCGTGACAATGGCGCTGCCGCCCGCGTTGATGAGTTTCTTGAAACTGAACTCCAGTCCCAGCGAGAACAAAAGCACGATAATGCCTATCTGTGCCCAGAACTCGATATTGGCCTCGTTGATCACCGAGGGGAAAAATGAAAAATGGGGGCTGGCGATGAAGCCTGCCACGATATAGCCCAGCACCACGGGTTGCTTGAGTTTCTTGAACACCACGGTGGCGATGGCACCCAGCACCAGAATCAGCGCCAGGTCGGTAATCAGTCCTTCAATCATTTTAGAGATGTTATCGTTTTATGCCACAAAATTAATCAAAATCTCACGATTATCACTAACTTTGCACTAAATTACGTGCACTATGGAATATTTCATCATAGCAGGAGAGGCCAGTGGCGACCTGCACGGTAGCCGGCTCATGGCGGCGCTCAAGCGACGCGACCCGGCAGCGACGTTCCGCTTCCTGGGGGGCGACTTGATGTCGCGCCAGGCGGGCCGCGCGCCGCTCGTCCACTACCGTGACATGGCCTATATGGGCTTTGTCGACGTGGTGAGGCACCTGCGTCCCATCTTGGGCTTCATGCGCACCGCCAAGCGCTCGCTGGAGGCGGAAAGGCCGGCCGTGGTGATACTCATCGACTACCCGTCGTTCAACCTCAAGATAGCACGTTATGCCCACGAGCGCTTGGGCCTGCCCGTTCACTACTTCATCTCGCCCAAGGTGTGGGCCTGGAAGCAATGGCGCGTCAAGAGTATTAGGCGGTGGGTCGACCGCATGTACTCCATCCTGCCCTTTGAGGTGGAGTTTTACCGTCGCCACGACTACGATGTAGACTATGTGGGCAACCCCACGGTGGCCGAGGTCGACGAGGCCATCGACGCCATGGGCACGCGCAGCGACTTCGCCACACGCCACGGCCTTGACGGCCGTCCGTTGCTGGCCCTTGTGCCCGGCAGCCGCGTGAAAGAAGTGCGCGACAACCTGCCCACGATGCTCGCCGTGGCCGCGCGCCACCCCGAGTTGCAAGCCGTGGTGGCCGGGGCGCCGGCGCTCGACGAGGGTCTCTACCGCGAGGTGATGGGCGACAGTGCCGTGCCGGTGTTGCGCGACGCCACCTTCGAGCTGGTGCGTCACGCGCGTGCCGCCCTGGTCACGAGCGGTACCGCCGTCCTCGAGACGGCACTGCTGGGCACGCCACAGGTAGCCCTTTACCGCATGAACGGCAGCAAGCTGTACCATCGCCTCAAGAGCCTTTTAATCAAGGTGCCATACGTGACCTTACCCAACCTCATCCTGGGCGAGGAAGCCGTGGGCGAGATGTTGCTCGACGACTGCACACCCCCCAATGTGGACCGCCGGCTCACGCCGCTACTCGACAGCGATAGTGCCGAGCGCGCCACGATGCTCGATGCCTATGCCCGTTTGCGGCAATCGCTCGGCGACAACGACTGCGCCCTCACAGCCGCGGCCCTGATTTGCGAATCCCTTAACCACGGACGGTCATGAAAGTCATTCACAGTCGTTTCATCCCGTTCAAGGGTTTTAACGCCATCAACCTTTTTGGCGTGGTGGTGGTGAGGAAGGGGCGCCGCGCGGGGCGTTACACACTCAACCATGAGCGCATCCACACGGCACAGATGCGCGAGCTCCTTTTCGTCTTTTTCTACCTCCTTTATCTGGGAGAATGGCTCGTGAGGCTGATGATGCGTGGCAACGCTTACCGCAACATCTCGTTTGAGCGCGAAGCCTATGCCCATATGGGCGACCTGCACTATCTCGAGAGCCGCCGCCACTATGCCTGGCTGCGACATTACAAAAGAAAACAAACAAAAACCAAACTCAAGACAATGAAAAAAATAAGTCTCATTCTTCTCGCCATGGCGCTGACTCCAGCGGTGGTCACGGCAGTCACGCCCGCCGGCGCACAAAAGGCTATTGACGCCTTTGTGGCCGACACCATGCTTCGCCACGCCAGCGCGGGAATCGCCATCGTCGACCTCAAGGACGGCGCCATCGTGGCCGGCCATCACCAGGACGTGGCGTGTATCACCGCCTCGACGATGAAAACGGTCACCAGTACGGCGGCCCTGCTCACCCTGGGTCCCGACTACCAGTTTATCACCCCGGTATACCTCGACGGCGCCATCAAGGGCAATCGCCTCGAGGGCAACGTGGTGGTAGTGGGCAGCGGCGACCCCACGCTGGGCTCGCAATACTTTAAGGACGACCTCGATATCACGGGCGAAATCGTGAACGCCCTGCGCAACCACGGCATCAACCGCATCGAGGGAAAAGTGATTGTCGACAATTCGCGCTACCCGTTCCCGCCCTATTGCGACGACTGGGACGTGGGCGACCTGGCCTGGAACTACGGCATGGGCGCCCATGCCGTGAACTATTGCGACAACAAAACACGCCTCATCTTTGACGGCAACCGCGGCACGATGAAGGATGCCCACCTCATGCCCGACGTGAGCAACGTCGAAATCATCGACATGCTTAGCGGTGCCGGTAAGGACAACGTGAATCTCCATCTGGAGTATGTCCACCCGGCCGTCATCGTGAGCGGCACGGCCATCGATACCACTTATTATATGGACGTATCGAACCCCTGCCCCGACGTGCTCTTGCGCGACAGCATCGCCGGCAGCCTCACGCGTGCCGGCATCGCCGTGAAGTGGCGCGACATCAACGCGCGCGGCGAGCGCTGGCCACTCGTCGAGCACCGCTCGCCCGTGCTCACCGACATCATCACCTCACTGCTCGAGCGCAGCGACAACATGTTCACCGAGGCCCTGTTGCGCAAGCTCGCCGACCACAGCGGCCGCGTGGCCACACGCGCCAATGGTGTCGCCGTTGTCGACAGCACGTTGCGCCGTCTGGGCGTGGACGTGAGCGGCAAGTTCCAGCGCGACGGCAGCGGCCTGGCGCGTGCCAACAAGGCCACGCCTCGCTTCTTTGCCCAGATGCTCACCGCCATGAACGGACGCAAGATGGGCACACGCGAGGTGCAGCTCGTCGAGCTCATGCCGCGCGTGGGAGTCAACGCGAGAATAGGCAGCTCCATCGCCCAAAGCGCGATTTCGGGCCAAGTGGCCTCCAAGAGCGGCTCGATGAGCGACGTGCAATGCTTCGTGGGCTACTATCCGGTGAGCGATCCCAAGTGGGCTTATGTGACGCTCATCAACAACTGGCGCGGCTCGCGCGGCGTGCTCAAAGACAAGATTGACAGCATGTTGCTCAACGTATTCACGAAATAAACCCATCCCTCCATGCGCAAGCGACACATCACGGTCATCGGCGGGGTGAATATGGACATCTCGGCCAACCTCACCGCACCTTTTGTACACGCCGACTCCATTCCCGGGCACGTCGACATGGGATGCGGCGGCGTGGCGCGCAACATTGCCCACAACCTGTGTCTGCTCGGGCACAAGGTTATGTTCACGAGCCTCTTTGGCGACGACGCCTTTGGCACAATGTGCCACCGGCAATGCGAGCAAATAGGCATGGACCTCGCCCTGAGCGAGTGCCGCCAAGGGGCGCGCAACGGCCTGTATCTGTGTGTCAACGACCTCACCGGCGACATGGTGGTGGCCGTGGCCGACACCGGGATTATCGACAACCTCGACCCCTTTTTCCTTGAGGCACGACTTGAGCACATCAATGCAGGCGATGCCGTAGTGGCCGACACCAACCTGCCCACGGCCTCGTTGCAGTTCCTGCTCGAGCATTGCCGCGCGCCGATCTTTGTCGACACCGTGAGCACCGCTAAGGCCGCCAAGGTGGTCGAAGCCATGCGGCAAGCCACCGCGCCGCGGCTACACACCCTCAAGCTCAACAGCATGGAGGCCTTCGCCATCACACCCTGCGGCACCGTGAGCGAGGCCGCGGCCTGGCTCCACAAGCTGGGCGTGGAACACGTCTTTATCACGCTGGGCGCCGGCGGCGTGCTGGCCAGCAGCCGCGACGTGCGCGAGGAACTGCCCGCGCCACCCGTGACCGTGGTGAACACCACGGGAGCCGGCGACGCTTTCCTGGCCGGTGTCGTCCACGCCTTTGCTGGCGGGGCGTCGTTCCTGCAAGCCGCACGCACGGGCCTCGCCGCGGCCCGCGCCACGCTCCAGTCGCCGCGTGCCGTGAACGAAGAGATCGCGCAAGCCTTGAGCGGTTTCAGTTTTTAGATATATAACACTTGACAATTAATACTTTTACCCCCGGTTATGAACAAATATCTTTCCATCTCACCCGAAGTGCGACAAGCACTTGACGAGGGACGTCCCGTTGTTGCCCTCGAGTCGACCATCATCTCCCACGGCATGCCTTATCCGCAAAACGTCGAAACCGCCCTCAAAGTGGAGCAGACCATTCGCGACAACGGCGCTGTGCCCGCAACCATCGCCATCATCGGCGGCCGCCTCAAAGCCGGTTGTACGCCCGACGAAATCGAATACTTGGGCAAAAAAGGCAAAGACGTCACCAAGGCATCACGCCGCGACCTTCCCGTGCTCGTGGCTCGCAAGGCCGACGGTGCCACCACCGTCACCACCACCATGATTATCGCGGCTATGGCCGGAATCCGCGTCTTTGCCACCGGAGGCATCGGCGGGGTGCATCGCGGCGCCGAGACCACGATGGACATCAGCGCCGACCTCGAGGAACTGGCCATGACACCCGTGATGGTGATTTGCGCCGGCGCCAAGTCGATTCTCGACTTGGGGCTCACCCTCGAATACCTCGAAACCAAGGGCGTACCCGTCATTGGGTATGGCACCGACGAACTCCCGGCTTTCTACACGCGGCACAGCGGATTTGGCGTGGACTACCGCATCGATAGCCCGCGCGAACTCGCCGAAGCGTTCCGAGCCAAGCTCGACATGGGACTGCAGGGCGGCATGCTCGTCACTAACCCCATCCCCGAGGAGTACTCGATGCCAGCCGAAATCATCAACCGCGCCATCGACGAGGCCATCAACCAAGCCAACGAGCAGGGAATACGCGGCAAGGAAACCACGCCATTCCTGCTGGCAAAGGTCAAGGAGCTCACCGGCGGCGACAGCCTCGAAGCCAACATCAAGCTCGTGCTCAACAACGCCCGCCTCGCCGCCCTCACCGCCCGCGAGCTCTAACCCCGCTTATCGCAAAAAGGCGCGCTATTTGATACTAATGAAATCAGACAAAGGGCGTATCTTCGCAACATGAGTATACGTCCTTTGTCGTAAATTAACCGATAAATCGAATTGTTCGGTGGTGTGTGTTGACATTATACTTTTTCAGTTAAGTTTCGCTGTGTTCTCTTGTAATTATGCACAAGAATTTCTCGTAATTTGCCGCGTTTGTTAGGATTGGCATTCACGTTGCGAGATGCCCACACGCGGTCAATGATATATTCAAGATATAAGTCCTCAAAAAATCTATCTTTCAACGGAGTGTTAAAACAATCCGAATTACTTAACATAAATTTATACCCGGCCTGTTCTACCCGGTCGCAAAACTCTTTTAATCGCTGTTGCGCAATGTCGTTGAATGCCTCTTTTGAGTAGTCATTGAAACTGCTGGTATTGCTTAACGGGCGGTATGGAGGGTCGAAATAAAAAAGAGTGTTACCCTTAGCATGAGCCAATGTTTGCTGATAATCACCCGTTAAGATTTCAACATTTTGCAGCAGTTCGCTGTCGGCGTATATTGTGTTCGGGTCGCAAATCATAGGTGTTTCGTACCTACCAAATGGGACATTAAACAAGCCCGCTTTGTTAACGCGATAAAGGCCATTGAAACAAGTCCTATTAAGGAAGAAAAAAAGTGTGGTATTACGAATGGGATCTGACGATTTAGTATTAAATTCATCACGCCTGAGCAAAAAGAATTGCTTACGTTCTTCATCCGAAGCTAAGGCATAATACTTTTGTTGGATTTTTTCAAGCGACTCAATGAGTTTCGATGGGCAATCCCTCACTACTTTGTAACAAGTTGTGAGGTCTGAATTGATGTCATTAATAATTGCTGAGGTGATGTTGGAGTGTGTCTGCAACATATAGAAGAGCATGGCTCCTCCGCCCACAAAAGGCTCAATGTAAGTAACATTCTCCCAAGTATCAAAGTCAGCAGGAAGCAGGGCTTCAAGTTGTTCAATGAGTTGCGTTTTACCACCAACCCACTTGATAAATGGTTTCGCTTTCATTGTTATTATAAAAGAACTTTTTTGATCAATCAAATCAGCCACAAAAGTACTAAAAATAAGTTAATATACAAATTAAATTTTTATGGCTGATGCGCAATCATCTAATTCACCGCAAATCAACCGATGAACTGCGGTGAGTAAAGTCACTTGAGTTTTTCAGCCTATCGGGCGGGAGCCAGGCGCTTGCGCCAGGCGAAATAGCCGGCGACGGCGATGATGACATACAGGCCGTAGAGCGAACCTTTGAAGGGAATGTCCTTGTAGAAGTAGAGCACGCAGGTGACCACGTCGACAGCTATCCAGATGAACCACTGTTCAAGATATTTGTGGGCAAGCGCCCATATTCCCATCACACTCAGGGCAGTGGTGAAACTGTCGGCCAGCGGCACTGTGGAGTCGGTGAACCGCGTGAGCACATAGTATATCGCGGCCCACAGGATCGCGGTGAGCGCCGTCCACGCCACAGCCGGGCGCAGCGGGAAGTGGGTGATGGCGCGTGGCTCGCGTTTTTTGCGTCCGCCCCAAGTCCACACGGCAAATCCGTATGCCGTCATGGCCAGGTAGTAGAACTCCATGCCGCAGTCGGCGTAGAGCCCTTTTTGGTAATAGAGCACGATGCCCAGCGCCTGCATGACGGCACCCACGGCCCACATCCAGCGGCTGGCGCGCAGCTCGAGCAATATATAGGCCAGCCCCAGCGCGGTGGTGACCATGTCGAGCCAGTAATGTGCCAAAAATTCCTGCATAGCGGCGGCAAAGTTACCCATTTTTGTCGACAATCGCCCCAACTCAAGGCACAAATATTCACTTTTATTGTCCGATAAAAACATTACGTCGCGAAGACGTCAAACAATGAAGACAATATCTTTTGAGGGTGTCCCCAAAAACTCCTCAAACTCCGTAGACCTGAAAAGAATTTTGCGGGTGGTCCGAGAATCTCTCCCGTTTAACCCAAATCGGTCATGGGGTTTTAGAGCCGATGCGGGCAAAAAACGCGATCACCTGCAAAACCCTATGTTCGTTTTGCGGGTGACCGGAATTTTGTAATCATCGCCTCTAAGTAGCCCCGCCAGGGGCGGCAGATAGTAGGCAGGGGTGCAGCGCGACAGCGCGGCGAACCGTCGTGTTGTCGTGGCTGATAAGCCCCGATAGGGGCGACAGATTGTAGGCAGGGGTGTAGCGCGACAGCGCGGAACCCCTGTGATAGGCACCCCACCAAATATTAGCCCCATTCGGGGCGACACAATTTGGGACCGATGTCGCTTGTGTCGCCCCTATCGGGGCTACACGAAACGTAATGCGATGGATACAGGGGTTTCGCGCTGTCGCGCTACACCCCTGCCTAAAAAATGTCGCCCCTGGCGGGGCTAATACTTGTTTGACAAACACAGGATTTTGCGGGTGGTCCGAGAATCTCTCCCGTTTAATCCAAATCGGTCATTGGGTTTTAGAGCTAACACGGGCAAAAAACGGGTAAAATGCACACAAAGTGTTATTTTGTGCAAATAAGGCACAAAAAATACTTTAAGAATATTAACAAACACAAATAAATCAACTACCTTTGCACTCTCGATGGAGGGACTAAGCCCGATACCACGACAACAAGATTATGATGAAAGAAAATACGATAAAGATTTTTGAGAAAAGTTTCCGCGAAAACTGGGACCTGCCGGCTTTAAGCGACTATGGCACGAAAAAGACCGTTACCTACGGCGAGTTTGCCGCCGACATTGCCCGGCTGCACCTGCTGTTCAAGCACGCAGGCATCAACCACGGCGACCACGTCGCCCTCATCGGCAAGAACACGCCGCGCTGGGTAACGGTGTTCATCGCCACCATCACTTATGGCGCCGTCATCGTGCCCATCCTCCAGGAGTTCAACCCGGTGGACGCGCAACACATCATCAATCACAGCGAGGCCAAGCTGCTCTTTGCCGGCAACTCGGTTTGGGAGAACCTCGACTTCGACAACATGCGCCTCGTGAGGGCCGCGATCGCCATCGACTCCAACGAGCTGCTCGCCCAAAAAGAGGGCGAGACCGTGGGAGAAATCATGGACAACCTTGACTGCCTCATGGCTGCCGCCTACCCCGACGGCTTCACCGCAGCCAACATCGACTATCCCGACATCCCCAACGATGCCCTGATGGAAATCAACTACACGAGCGGAACTACCGGCTTCAGCAAGGGCGTGATGCTCACCGGCAACGCGCTGGCCGGCAACATCGTGTACGGCATTCACTCCAAGCTGCACCGCCGCGGCACGCGCAACGTGGCCTTCCTGCCCATGGCGCACGCCTACGGTTGCGCCTTCGACATGCTCACGCCGTTGGCTGTGGGTAGCCACATCATGCTGCTGGGCCGCATCCCCTCGCCCAAAATTCTGGTCAAGGCCATGCAGGAAATCAAGCCCAATCTGGTGATTTGCGTACCCCTGGTGCTCGAGAAGATTTACAGCAAGATGATTGTGCCCATGATCAGCAAGGGCGCCTTGCGCTGGGCCTTGAGCGTGCCCTACCTCGACAGGAAAATCTACGACCAAATCCGCAAGAAACTCATCGAAGCCTTTGGCGGCAACTTTGAGGAAGTCATCGTGGGTGGCGCCGCCTTCAACGCCGAAGTCGAAGAGTTCCTCTATAAAATCAAGTTCCCCTTCACCGTGGGCTACGGCATGACCGAGTGCGGACCCCTCGTGAGCCACACCCCCTGGCGAGAGTTTGTACTGCACAGCGCCGGCCGCCTGCTGCCGGGCATCATGGAGGCGAAAATCCTCAGTGACGACCCCGAGAACATCCCCGGCGAGATTTGCGTGCGCGGTGAGAACGTCATGAAAGGCTACTTCCACAACACCGACGCCACCGACAAGGTGCTGCACGACGATGGTTGGCTGCACACCGGCGACATGGGCACACTGAGCGCCGACGGCACCATCTTCATTCGCGGACGCCTCAAGACCATGCTGCTGAGCAGCAACGGCCAGAACGTGTATCCCGAGGAAATCGAGGCCAAGCTCAACAATATGCTCTACGTGGCCGAGAGCCTCGTGGTGGAGCGCGACGGACGATTTGTGGCACTCGTCTACCCCGACTACGACGCCATGGACCGCGACGGCATCACGCGCGACCAGCTGCCGGCCCACATGGAAACGGTCAAGACCGAGCTCAACAAACTCGTGGCACCCTACGAGAAGCTGAGCAAGATAGAGATTCAGGTCAACGAATTCGAGAAAACGCCCAAGCGCAGCATCAAGCGCTTCATGTACCGCTAAAGCGCGAGTCACTTTTTTCGGGGCCATCAACAATTATTTCCGTTATTTTGCGTTTTTAGTTTTGTATTCACTATTTTAATCACAACCGCACGCTTATGCCTAACGACTCACTGGTCATCATCCCCACCTACAACGAGAAGGAAAACGTGGAAGCCATCATCAATGCCGTTCTCGACCTCGACGCGCACGACTTTGACGTGCTCATCATCGACGACAACAGCCCCGACGGCACCGCGGCCATCGTCAAGCGCATGATGGAACAACGGCCCGACAGAATCCACCTCGTCGAGCGTGAAGGGAAACTGGGACTCGGCACCGCCTATATCGCCGGATTCCGCTGGGCGCTCGAGCGCCACTACCAGTATGTCACCGAAATGGACGCCGACTTCTCCCACAACCCCAAGGACCTGGTGGCACTACACCGGGCGTGCGCCAGCGAAGGCGCCGACGTGGCCGTGGGCTCGCGATACATCACCGGCATCAATGTGGTCAACTGGCCACTGGGGCGCGTGCTCATGAGCTACGGCGCCTCCATCTATGTGCGACTCGTCACAGGCATGAAAGTGAAGGACAGCACCGCCGGATTTGTGTGCTACCGCCGCCAGGTGCTCGAGAGCATCGACTTCGACCTGGTCAAGTTCAAGGGCTACGCCTTCCAGATTGAGATGAAGTTCACCGCCCACCGCATGGGATTCAAAATCAAGGAGGTGCCCATTGTCTTCGTCAACCGCGTGCTGGGCACCAGCAAGATGAGCGGCGGCATCTTCAGCGAGGCGCTGCTGGGCGTGATAAAACTGCGCTGGAGCAGCATCTTCAACAAGAAAAAATACACCCGCCGCACCCCGGCCCGCCAAGCCGCCGAATAACCGCCGGCACCGCCCCTGTTTTCCGCAATGGGACACGCCAATTAGTTTTGGACTATTTTGACGAGTAAT
>CAMVPC010000047.1 GCA_947169265.1 uncultured Prevotellaceae bacterium | reverse complement strand
CCCAAATTTGGGTGGCGCAAAATTACAACAAATTGTTTATTAGTTGATTATAATTCATTAGTGTCCGATAAAAATCAATAATGGACGAAAAACAGCATTGGAGGCCGCATTTAATGCGGTCTTCTTCTCTATTTTGAAAAAGCAAGCCCCCCCTTAGAAAATTGACAGTTGCAATTCGGGCGGTTTGTGCTTGTATAACTGGTTGATCTCAACCCATGTCTTTTCAGGCTCTTCGAGGAACGCCCACATGTTGATGTAGTGCATGAGTGTTTGTCTTATAACGGTAGCCAGTCCGCTGAAACTCCACTTTCTTTTCACCCGTCTCTTTACAAGCGTGAGTAGCAGATTGGCGATGAGAGTGGTCCAGATCTGTGTCTTGATGGCGTTTACGCTCTCACCGTAAAAATAGCGTAGCTGGAAGTTCTGCTTTAGCTGCTTGAATAGGAGCTCGATCTGCCAACGGCGCTCATAAATCTCAATAATCTCCTCGTAGTCAAGTTCAAAATTATTTGTCAGTAGTGTCTGTGAGCGCTTGCATCCCTCTCTCCAATACTCTATCATCCTTGCCTTGTGCCTCATGTCGCCTTTCTCGAACTCTACAGTGGATATAATCACCTCGACAAGCCCGCGGGGCTGAACCCTACAAACGCTGCTTATGAGCCTGTATTTCAAGTTTGACTTCATCTTTGTCACGTAGGTGATGCATTTCTCGGTCATCAACTGCATGTACTTGTAGTCTATATAAGCCCTGTCCATGGCAACAAACGAGCCCATGGGCAGGTTCAGTATCTTTAGCATGAAGTGGTCGTGCACAGCTGCCGCCGTGAACCGTACAAGGCATGGAACCTGTTCTATTGCCTTCAGGACAGTATGGCACTTTATCCCGCCTTTCTTCTTCCCGTGCTTGGGATGGCGGCCAGCGCCCTTGAGAATGTTTGAGAACAGTGTAATGGTCGTCGAATCAATGATATATAGCGCTTTCTCCCACTTGCGCACAACCTGGCTGTCCGATAAAACACCGCGGTAGCGCTCGTACAGGCTTGTGTAAATCTTCTCGAAAAACACATGGCTGCGACGATTGTTGGCGTCTGAGAGCGTTGAGCGGGACACGAGTTGAAGCAGGCCAAGATGGGACAGCTTGTTGGCCTCACTCATCAGGCCTAACACAATCTCGCGAAGCGAGTCATAGCGGCTGAACACGGCAAAGAGCAGTGTGACCAGATGAGAATAACCGTCAAAACGCTTGACATAGCGATTGTAGCCTCCCTTTTGAGCTATTTCCTGGATTTTTTGTCTCGAAATTAATTTTATAAGCTGATTAAACAGCGGCTGTCCGATAAAATTACTACTTTTGCCCATTGATTGAAATGTTTGTTTGGTCGCAACAAAGTAAATCAAAAGGGCTGAAACCACAAAATCTGGTTCAGCCCTATTTTTTTTTGCCGCTCAAAATTTTTTATCGGACACTAATGAATTTTAATAGTAGTGTTACAATGTCAAGAAAGAGAAAAAAGAGTAAGGCAAAAAGATGATTGATATGCCACCTCTCCCCAAAGCAGTATATTTACTGTTTCTTCGACATCCAGAGGGTATCAGGTTCAAAGACTATCAGGAAGAACTCACTGCCATCTATCACAGCATGAAGAAGCGAACTCAGGCAAAGAAGAAGGTGCAACGGAGTATAGCTGACCTTACAGACCAGACCTGCAATCCGACTTGAATCGGGCCAAATAACTCGCTATGTCCTCTTCGGTAAATCTCGGTGATCGACCAACGTAGCGGGTTGGCGTTATATAACCGAGATTGCGATGGCGCTTGAGCGTGGCCTTCGAAATTTTCAGCTGCTGGCACACATCATCTATCGAGTAGAGACTAGCGGCTTGCTGCATTACGTCCTTTGCGCAAGACGCATCAGCAGCCATGACCAAGCCTCTTTCCTCGAGTACATCAACCACCTTGTCGGCAACCATCGATGCGAGTTCTTCCATTATGTTCATAAAATCGCTCATTTTCGCTGCAAAGATAAAGTGGATATTTGACTTCGATTGGGGGAATTTTAAAGCATATTTAAAACCATTCTCCCCCACTTGGAATCTTGCCTATCGAGATTGAAGGCCATCCCAAAATCGGCTGCAAGGTGAGAGATTTGCGAAAAACAAAATTAGGGGAGTACACGCGGTTTTTAGTAACGTGTTCCTCCCCACAATATTAATCTATTGATGAGCAAGCGGATTAGTCAAAAATCTTCAGGATTGGTATTTTAATCTCGTCGTGTATGGCTCGGTATCTCTCGAACGCACGGCTTCCGGGGCTATGACCCGTCATTGATGAAATAAGTGCTGGGTCCTGTACCTTAGCATACAGGTTGCCGATAAAATATCGTCTAGCCATGTGGCTACTGGCAACTTCATTTATGGGACGTTGTTCTTCAAGGCGAGTTGTAGGATTGAGTACGGTGACCACTCGGTTTATTCCAGCAATTCTCAGCATCTCTTTAATTGCCTTGTTGTATTTTTGCTCGGAAATGAACGGCATCAGCCCGATTTGCCCTTCAGATTTATGATAACGCTCAATGATTTCTTTGGCTCTGGCCGTAAGGGGGGACTCTAACCACTCCACCCGCGTCATTAAGTGTTTTAGATGCGATGTACTCAATGGCGTTGCCAACGATGTTGGCTCTGGTGAGTGAGTAGAAGTCGCCTACACGCATCCCTAATGTGCTTTGAAGCACGAAGATGTCGCGTTGAATTGCAAGCTTTGGTCGACTAGCAAAATCAAATTCGTACATTTTTGTGAGTTTGTCCTTTGTCATATAATATGGTGTGCCATAGACCGGATGCTTGAGTTTATGTTTCGCAAAGGGACTCTTCTCTAGTCTTTCAGTGAGGACGCACCAATTGAAAAATGTTCGGATCTTTTTCATCACTGAGAATATTTTATTCTCACCTCGTCGACGCTTAGCGCGCAGTTCAGACTTGCACTCGTAAAGATACTTCCACTTGCGCATGCATTCGCCCTTTTCGTTGAAGAACGTGTATTCAATGCGCAGAAACTCTTCAAGCTCCTCTAACAGGACGTCGTCCCAATCTTCAAGAGCGATATCCATCTTTTTATATCGGGCAAATCTCTTGAGTACGTTCCAGGACGTTTCCATCTGTCGCTTTGACTTCTCATTTTTATATAAAAGTTCAATGAATTGACCAAATAATTCGTCCACTGCAGCAGAAGGTGCCGCAACCTCGGCAATAGTAGAATCCTTTGGTTTGATGCCGTGGAAAGCGAGAACGACACCTGCCCAATAAGTTCCATCAGCATCGGATGGCGCTTTAATAGCCTCAGCCTTCAAATGATTGCTCAGAGCATCGACCTTTGCCTGGAGCTCTTGGAGCATAATTTGTGTCTTGGTGTGTGACCTGGGTATGACCAGTTTGCCCTTTGTTTCACTCCAAGCATCCACTGGAACATAAATATTTGTGTTTAACCTAAATGTGCGACTTCGTTTATAGCTGAAACGCACCTTCAACTCGGCTTTTGTGCCAGTTTTGTTTCGTTTTGATAATGTGAATCTTGTAGTTGCCATTTTTTTGATGTTTTGATAAAATAAACTAACTTTGTAGCGGATTTGTATTGTTATGCGAGAGTTCGCATAATACCACCTATCGCTAATTTTGTTGCGGTGCAAAGGTAATGTCATTTTCTAAGGGTTATTGGGGGATTTTTTCTCCATCCCAACACCAGTTTTCCCCTTCCCGAGGCAAACCAGCCATTCGCAAAATTAGCACAAAATATTGTTGACAGAAAAATGGCAAATTCTGTCAACTGAAATTGAGATTTGATGATATTGATTAAAGGTCTATGATAAAAATAATAGTGTGTAATACACTTTATATCAGTGCGATTACGCACTCACAAAATCTCAATGAGACTCAAAACCAGCAGCCCGTGGAGCATTCCGGCGTTAGTGATTTTGCTGGTGCTCGGATAGTGAAAGCGTGGCTCGTGGCATAATATTATAATGTGGAACGGCTCTTGAGGGGCGTATCGTGTTTTGCTTGTGGTGAATGTTGTGGTGAATGTTTGGAGCAATAGTTGGGGGTTATTGTGAAAATTGCTAAATTTTTTGGAGGAAATGGGTGGCGGTTCGAAAAAAATGTGTACCTTTGCGCATTTAAAGTCGCAAATCGCATACCTTAGGGATTTTTGTGAATGACTGCTTTAAAAAACTACTACATAAGTTTAGAAAAAACCGGCAAAGCAGGCGATATTTCGCAAATCACTGTAATGCAAGAGTTTATAACACCTTACAAGCCCTAAAGGTATGCCCGGTAGGCACAACGAAAAAGGGCAAGCCACTCAGGCTCACCCTCGATATTTTAATCAAAATTTGATTTCTCAAAAAGACATAAACACGAGTACGCTTTCAGCACTCGACAAGATTTGGCTGTTTTTGGCTCACATGAGTGAGGCGGGGCTTGTTTGCGTTAACGGCGTGAGTGAATCGCTGTTCAAGATAGGTTTGTGCCTACCCAGTGGTCCAATGGTCACCGATGAAGACTTGGCTTATATTGTAGAAACAATCAAAAAAGCAAAAAAATAGACTAATTCACTAGTCTTCAATACAAGGCGTGATGAAACGAATAAAAGTCAAAGGCGCAAAAGTCATCATATATGGGCCTATCCTCGAAAACGACTCAGCCTTCTTCGGCAGCATGGTCATCAACGATTTAGAGCAGTTCTAAGCTTTAAGACAAGTTATCTTGGCCAATCATTTTGACCAAATCCTTTTTTGACGTGAGACAAAAGTCTATACTAGAGACTAATTTGAAAGAGATTGATAATGAAAACTCCCAATATTGAGCTTAATAATAGCACAATTCTTGTAACTGGATCTGCAGGATTTATTGGTTCATATCTTGTCAAACGACTTTTAAAAAATTATCCAGCAGCAAAGATTATTGGAGTGGACAATATGAATGACTATTATGATGTCTCACTAAAAGAATCAAGGTTAAATGAGTTGCGTGAATTGTCGAGTAATAATCAGTTTGTTTTCTATAAAGAGTCAATAGCAGACAAAGTATTTATTGGTGAATTGTTTTCAGAATACAATTTTGATATTGTAGTAAATTTGGCTGCTCAAGCTGGAGTCAGATATAGCATAACAAATCCTGATGTTTATATTGAAAGCAATATCATTGGTTTTTATAATATCTTAGAGGCGTGTCGACATAGTTATGATGATGGTAAGCAAGGCATTCAACATCTTGTGTATGCAAGTTCTAGCAGTGTTTATGGTAATAATGAAAAAAATCCGTATTCAACTGATGACAAAGTTGATAATCCAATAAGTTTGTATGCAGCAACGAAGAAAAGTGATGAGTTGCTGGCTCATGCTTATTCAAAACTCTATAACATACCATCAACAGGACTCCGCTTCTTCACAGTATATGGCCCTGCTGGTCGCCCAGATATGGCTTATTTTGGATTCACCAACAAGTTGGTAAAAGGTGAAAAGATTCAGATATTCAATTATGGAAAGTGCAAAAGAGATTTCACTTACATTGACGACATCATAGAGGTTGTGATTAGAGTGATGCAATGTGCTCCTGAAAAAGTTTTAGGTGATGATGGTCTGCCAATCCCTCCTTATTTAATCTATAATATTGGTAACAATCAACCTGAGAATCTTTTAGATTTCGTTAACATACTTCAAGAGGAACTATTAAAAGCAGGTGTGCTTACAGATAATTACGATTTTGAAGCACATAAAGAACTGGTTCCAATGCAACCAGGGGATGTTACCGTAACGAATGCTGATGTTTCTGTACTTGAACAAGATTTCGGTTTTCGGCCATCAACAACTTTAAGGCAGGGACTTAGATTTTTTACACAATGGTATTCTAAATATTTTAGTACTAAAAAGAACTTTTAAATACACAAATGAACGAATTGGTATCTATATTCTGTCCTGTCTACAATATCTCATCGCGTTATCCTGGGGCGTTGGAACGGTTTCTTGATAGTATCAAGAATCAAACCTATACTAACATCGAAGTAATTCTTGTGGATGATGGAAGTACTGATGATTCTGCTGCCGTTTGTGACCAATGGGCTCAATTGGACAATCGTTTCCATGTGGTTCGCCATGGCACGAACCGCACAATCAACAAGGCTCGCGAGACAGGCTTCCGCAACTGTACAGGCAAATTTGTTTTCATTGCCGATCCCGATGATTTGCTCCATCCGCAGGCTATTGAGATTCAACACTCACTGCTCACCGACCATCCCGACTGTCAGATGGTAGTTGGTACTATATACCCACACTGGGAAGAAACTGTAAATTTTATTCCCATAACTAATCCAAGCTATGAGATCTTGAGTCAATTCGACTCTGTTCGAAGGCTGTTTAGGAGTGGAAACCACACTGTTTGGAACAAACTTTATCGTCGTGAATTGTTGGAGTCCATTGATTGGGATGTGACGAAAATCAACGACTTCCACCTCACGTTGCAAATATGGCTTAACTGTAATAAATTCGTGCATCTTAATGACACCACCTATTATTGGATACAACGTGAGTTGTCAACAAACCATACCAATCATGCAGGATTGTCAATACAGAAGTTCGACACCCTCATAATGGATTGGAATAGATATATACACAGCAAGCATCCCGAATACTATGCCGATTTCCTTTACAGGACCTACATCATGGCAATCACAGGTTTCAGCGATCTCAGCGACGTGGACAAAAAGGAATGGCGCGAGAAGTTGCGCGAGTTTTACAAACTCACCTGGAATGACTACATCAGGTGTGATGCACCTCTGCGCGAGAAAGCGATCTTTTGCTGGGTGAAGCACTTTCCTCAACATAAAACTTTGATTGGTAAACTCAAAGCCCTTTTCTCATGAAAGATATCGCTATATATGGCGCCGGAGGGTTTGGCAAAGAGGTGGTTTGCTTAATTGACCGTATCAACAAATCGCAATCCAAACCACAATGGCGACTGATTGGCTTTTTTGATGACGGCAAGCCAATCGGCACAACCATTTCACGCTATGGGTCCGTGCTAGGAGGAATTACGGAACTTAACGCATGGCCCAAGCCGCTAGACATAACCATTGCCATAGGAACCCCCACTTCAATCAAAAAGACTGTTGAAGCCATTAATAATCCGCTTATTGGTTTCCCTAATGTGATAGACCCTATATTTGTAATGGCAGATGAGTTAACGAGCGAAATAGGTCATGGGAATATCATTCAGAGAAATTGTTTTATTTCTTGCGATGTCAAACTTGGTAATTTCAATGTGCTTAATGGAGATGTGGTTTTTGGCCACGACGCTATTGTTCAAGACTATAATGTCTTTATGCCTAACGTCCACATCTCGGGCGGCGTCACAATCGGAAATGAAAACCTATTCGGAGTTGGCTCATTTGTAATCCAAGGGCTGAAAATTGGCAATCTTATAAGGCTCAGTCCTGGAAGCATGTTATTAACCAAGCCCAAGGATAACAACACTTACCTGGGCAATCCCGCCAAACTCCTAAAATTTTAATATTGTGCTACTGTCAAAATGTGAATCTATGACACTCAATAAGCTATACCGTTTTTTCTTTCGCTCGCATCTGAATTATATCAAGACAATATATTTTAATTTTCGAGTTTTTCCTTTGCGGACTGCGATAAAATTTCCCATATTCCTTTTTGGCAAAGTAGATCTCTATCATATCGAAAAAGGTTGCATCCAGTTAACCTGCGCTCCGCGTCCTGCCACTATCAGAATTGGGGGAGGTATACCTACTAATTTCGTCCAATATTGTCACACTTTCGTTACATATATCACATTATATGGCAAAATGATATGTGGGAAATCCGTGTGTTTAAACAACGGCACATGCCTTTTTGTGGGACCAAGTGCCACACTTGAAATTGGTGACGATTTTATTATGAATGCAAATTGCAAGCTTTTTTGTGAGAAATCCATCAAAATTGGGGACCAGGTACAGGTCAGCTGGGATAGTCAGGTATTTGATTCCAATTTCCATTTTATGGTTAATGATGGAATTGTAAAGCCCAAGTCTGAATCTGTCACTCTTGGCAACAACTGCTGGGTGGGAAACCGCGTTACTATATCTAAAGGAACAGTTTTGCCTCCATTCTCCATAGTGGCATCTAATAGTATTGTAAACAAAAACTTTTCTCAAAATCCAGAAGGGGGTATCTATGCCGGCATGCCGGCAAAACTAATAACGGTTGGGCCTCGCCGTTTAATTCTGTCGAAAGAGACCGAGCAACGTATCGAACAACTTTTCAAGAATGTTCATAGCACATTGACGATTGAAGACATCACCAAATTATAGGCATACTCTGCCCAAAATCTTCGTTTTAGAAATACATTAATCAATATTATAATATATCAGTAATGAATAAAAATAGTTTTATTCAGAATTTTTCCGACCAATTTGACGAGTCGGACGATGTGGAATTCACCGCATCAACAGTGTTTAAGGACCTTGACGAGTGGAGCTCGCTCATCGCTCTTTCGATAATTGCGATGGTCGACGAGGAGTACGACGTAGCGCTCAAGGGCGACGACATCCGCAACGCCACCACCATCGAGGATTTGTTTAACGTTGTACAATCGAAAGCGTAATGGCGTTCCTTAAGGTAGAGAATGTAAAAATTAGCGGGGTATCGACATGTGTCCCCGCTAATATTGAAATTAATGAGAAACTTCCGTTCTATAAGAGTGTAGAGGAGGCAAGACAAGTTGTTGAGGCAATTGGGATTGAACATCGTCATATTTCGCCCAAGCATATTGCCGTATCCGATTTGCTTATTGGTGCCGCTAACTCACTTTTGGATTCACTTGGTTGGGAAAAGGACTCATTGGATTTGTTAGCTGTTGTAACCCAAACGCCCGATTATGTTAATCATCCCACCTCATTTGTCGTTCATCAAAGTCTTGGCCTTGATGAAAACACTATGTGCCTTGACATGTATCATGGATGTCCAGGCTGGGTGGTGGGACTATCAAGCGTAACCACTATGATGACTACCGGTTGTATTAAGCGAGCGTTACTGCTCGATGGGGATGTAATCTCAAAAGATCAAGATGCCTCAAATAGGGAAGAGCGTCCACTCTTTGGCGATGCCGGCACCGCCACCGCTTTAGAGTATCTAGAAGGTGTCGCACCAATTTATTTCAATATTGGCTCAAAGAGTGAAGATGGTATGGCCTTAGCTCGTACTCAGGGTGGTTACAGGAGTCCTTTTACAATGGAAACCCTTAAAATAGAGCTCGACCGTAAGGCCGGACTACTTACTGGTAGCGACAGCATTGACTCTATGGATTCGATGGATGTGTTTTCATTCGCTATCACCAAAGCACCCAAAGCGATGAAGCGTTTATGCGCAAACTTTGATTTGCCACTTGCAGACATCGACAAACTTGTGCTTCACCAAGCCAACAAGATGATAGTAGATGCAATAGCAAAACGAATGAAAGTGACTGAGGAAAAAGTGCCTCTTAGTTTACGCCATTATGGCAATACCACAAGTGCTAGCATCCCCGTTACGTTATCAACAGGTCAAACAGCTGTCGATTATCGTGCTTCGCACTTGAAGACTCTGGCATGCGGCTTCGGAACAGGTCTCTCTTGGGGCGCTGTCTATTTCGAAACTTCTAATTTAGTTATACCTGAAGTTGTAACAATAAAATAATTTTCAGATACAATGTACAATCCATTTTCACTCGTCGGTAAGACAATTCTCGTTACCGGCGCATCATCTGGCATCGGCCGGGCTACAGCAATTGAATGCTCTAAACTTGGCGCTAATGTAGTGATAAACGGGAGAAATGCCGAGCGATTAAATGATGTGTTCAGCTTGTTGGATATTTCGGTAGGGCAGCAACACGTTTCCATCATCAGTGATTTATCTACCCTTGAGGGCGTTGATAATCTTATCGCCTCGATGCCTATTGTCAATGGCTTGAGCAGTAATGCCGGAGTGCTAAGTTCCCATAAGCCGATAAAGTTTTTAGCGGACGATGATTTCCGAGAGATAATCAATGTGAACACATTTTCTCATGTAAGACTTATACGCGGATTAATTAAGAAGAAGAAACTTTCCAAAGGTGGGTCCATAGTTCTTATGTCATCTACCGGGGGGGTAAAAACAAATGTTATTGGCAACTCCATCTATGATATGTCGAAAGCGGCAATTAACACGTTCGCAAAATCGTGTGCCGTCGATTTCGCGTCCAAGCAAATCCGTTGCAATAGTGTATGCCCCGGAATGATACGAACTCCAATGACGGAACCTACAGGCACATTAAGCGAAGAAGACTACAAAGAGGATATCGCTAAGCACTACCTGACAGGACGATATGGCCTACCGGAGGAAGTAGCGAGGACTGTTGTGTTTCTTCTCAGTGATGCCAGTTCGTTTATAACTGGAGCTTCAATTATGGTAGATGGCGGCTGTAGTGTGATTCATTGATTGTTTCAAGTAATAGTACTATTCAATAATATAATAGTTCTAAAAAGGCTATTCAACATTAGAAATGGCAAAAATATCCTTTAAAGGTGTGGGTATCACGGCTATGAGTGCATGTGTGCCCAAAGGAGTAGTGTATAATAAGGACTTGGGCTATCTGATACCTCCGGATGAAATCGAGAAAACCATCGAAAGTATTGGAATTGTTGAGCGCCGTATTGCTGACGACGATGTGACAGCGAGTGATTTAGCTTATCAAGCGGCGCGACGTCTGCTCGATGACAATGATATAGCCCCCGACTCGATAGATGTGCTACTCTTTATTAGCCAAACAAGTGATTATCGAATCCCGGCGACCTCATGCATACTTCAGCATCGCTTAGGCCTAGCTAAAACCACAGCCTGTATTGATTTGACACTGGGTTGCTCCGGTTTCGTGTTTGCTCTAAGCACGGCAATGGCTTACGCGTCGATGGAAGGAGTACATCGTGTGCTCCTTTTAGATGGTGAAACATTCTCTAAGATTGTAAATCGGAAAGATAAGGTTGACTGGCCGTTGTATGGCGATGCGGCAACTGCGACACTTGTCGAAAAGGGCGATTTTGGAGCATCAACATTTATCCTTAACACTGATGGCAGTGGTGAAGATGCTGTCAAAATTCACGCGGGAATGCGACATGAGATTGTTTCTGAATCTCTTGTAGAGCGGGAACGAGAGGGCGGAAATATACGTACCGATTTAGAAGTATATATGGATGGTATGGATGTGTTTAATTTTGCGATTAGCAAGGTTCCTCGTGGCGTGAAAAAGGTATTGCAAGAGACTGGACATGAGATTAATGATATAGATTACCTCGTATTCCACCAGAGCAATAAGTTTATGACCGATTTCTTTATAAAGAAACTCAAATTCACACCAGAGCGCGTACCTTATTGCATACAAAAGTATGGCAACACCAGTTCGACCAGTGTCCCGTTGACTATAGTGAGTGAATTGTACAACAAATTGTACGGACATAAGAAGGTTGTGATGTGTGGGTTTGGTGCTGGGCTGAGTTGGGGAACTGCCTTGGTTGACTTCAAAGATTGCCAAATCTCTCCAGTCATTGAATATGAACGTGAAGTGACAAAACAATGATGGTAAACGAGTTGCGGTTTCATCACATAGGGATTGCATGCCACAACATTGAGGTGACAAAACCATTCTATGTGGCGCTGGGATATGTGGCGAGTGAAACGGTCGAGGATCCAATTCAGAATATCTTCGTTTGTTTCCTTGACAAACCGGGTATGCCCAAGCTAGAATTGCTGGCCCCTGTTGATGAGCAAAGCCCCGTTAACCGCACGTTGGCTGTCAGTGGTGTCACACCCTATCATGTGTGTTACGAGGTGGAAGACTTGGATGCCACCATCAAGGAGTTGAAAGGCCAACGGTTCGTTCGGGTGAGCAAACCTGCTCCAGCATGCGCTATCAACAGTAGGCGTGTGTGTTTCTTATACAATAAAGATGTTGGGCTCATTGAATTGGTCGAGGCATGAAGTATTTTATCTTTCGCAATCAAACTATTGAGCCTTTTTGGGACAATAACCAAGTGTCATTCTCTGGATATGACGACATAAGTCTAATTCCTGACGATGTTGAGAGTTATATCTGGTTCTACCAAGTGCCACCCGGAGAGGATGATGTCGTAGCTGAAGAGGTGAAGACGTTTCTTGATAAATTGCGGTTGGTGCTGGATAAGATACTAGCGAGTAAACAGTTTATTATCTTTTCTTTATGTTCTCTATCCAACGTCAATATAGTAGGCTCGCGCAATACCTTAATGATAGCGATTAACGAATTTAATCAAGCGGTATTAGACTTAGCTAATAACCGCGGCAACGTTCGATTCATTGACTTTAGCAAATTCGTCAATCAATATCCTCATCGTGAATTGGTTAATTGGAAATTCTATTTTATATCACAGACACTACTCAATCCGAAGTTAGCAAAAGATTTTCAATATTGGTGGAAACAAAAAGAGAAAGAACTGGCTCTGAAGAGAAAAAAATGTTTAGTGCTTGATCTCGACAACACTTTATGGGGCGGGATTTTGGGCGAGGATGGCGTTGCCGGTATCAAGATTGGTGGCGACTATCCCGGCAAAGCATTCTCCTATTGGCAGCGGTCGCTTCTGGAGCTTAAGAGAACCGGAGTAATGCTTGCGATATGCAGTAAAAACAACGAGGCTGATGTGATTGAGGCATGGGAAAATAACCCGTTTATGATTCTGCGCAAAGACGATTTTGTCGCATGGCGGATTAATTGGCATGACAAAGCATCGAATATTCAAGAATTAGCGGCCGAATTGAATATCGGCCTGGATAGTATGGTTTTTATTGACAATAATCCTACCGAACGCGAACTCATACGTCAACTCCTGCCAGTTGTAGAGACACCGGATTTCCCTGACAAGCCTCATCAGTTAATGTCGTTCTTAGAGGAATTAGTAAACTCATATTTTCGTGTCTATTCAGTTACGAGTGAAGATCTAAAAAAGACGGAACAATACAAAGCCAATGCCCAGCGGGTTGCGGCTCAAGCTCGCTTCACTGATTTCAACGAATATCTGAAATCGCTTGACATCAATCTTGAGATACAGGCATTAGATGAGTTTAATCTGCAACGAGTAGCTCAGATGACACAAAAAACCAATCAATTCAATTTGACCACACATCGCTATACAGAGAACGATATTCAACAGATGTCAAACGAGGGAGCCTTGATATATGCCATAAGCGTGAGTGACAGATTTGGAGATAATGGTATTACAGGAGAGATAATTCTGCGTCCGTTAGAAAAGGACACGATGCTTATCGATACCTTATTGCTTAGTTGCCGAATTCTAGGTAAAAGGATAGAGTTCGCATTCTTGGATACAATTATTAATCTTGTAGCAAACAAAGGTATAAAAAGATTAAAGGCCTCTTACCATAAAACCGCAAAGAATTCGCAAGTTGCTGATTTCTACGATAAAGCGGGATTTAGAATCACACATCGTGACGATGACTCTAAGGACTATGAACTTATTATTGATAAACAACGAGACAAAAAAGATATTTATACTATAACCATCAAATGATTTAATTAATGAAAGAACGTATACTTCAAATAATGCGAGAAGTCCTTGATGACAATTCAATAGACACATCAAGCAACCAACAGAATTGTGAGAATTGGGATTCTCTTCACCAGCTTAGTCTCATCTCAGAGCTTGAAGATGAGTTCGATGTTGACATTGAGCCTGAGGAAATCGCCGAGATGACATCTTTTGAAAAGGTAAAAGATATATTGTCGACTAAGCTTTGATAGAACGGGTTGTCAACACGGTTTTCACGTCCTGCAGTTATCTGATCGACGACGGAGATGGAGGAGTTTGGATGGTGGACTGTGGGGATGTGGAGCCCGTTGTTGAGTTGTTGCGGTGTCGGGTTGTGCGAGGGGTGTTGCTCACGCATGGCCATTTTGACCACATCTATGGACTGAATGAACTCTGTAAGCTGTTTCCAAATGCACTTGTCTATACCAACGCCGCCGGGCGTGATGCGCTCCTTGACGCGAAACTGAATCTCTCGAAATACCACGAGACGCCCTTCGTCTTCAACCACCCGCAGAATATTCGCCTCTCCGATGAAGGCGAACGCATCACCCTCAGTGAAAGTATGACAGCTGAAGTGCTCGCCACTCCTGGACACAACCCCAGTTGCCTAACATACATGGTGGGCAGCGACCTCTTCACCGGCGACGCCTATATCCCCGGCTCCAAAGTCGTCACCAACCTCCCCGGAAGCGACAAACACGCCGCCGCCAGTTCTCTCACCCGCCTCATCGCCCTCGTCCCCACCAAAACCCTCCACCCGGGCCACTTCGTATAGTAACCTCGGAAACGATATAATGTACTAATCCCGACCTCAACGCTGAGAATTTCTCAGAATAAAGGTCGGGATAGCTATATATTGGGGGTTAGTGGGAGAGTTTTGGGGCGAGGTATTGGCCTGTTAGGCTGGTGGGGCAGGCGGCGATTTGTTCCGGCGTGCCTGTGGCGACTATGTTTCCTCCTCCTTCGCCTCCGTAGGGGCCGAGATCGATAATGTGGTCGGCACATTTTATTACGTCGAGATTATTAAACAATGCTATGCAACGTAATAAAGCATTCTTTGATAAATTAGGGCTTCCTTCAAATTAACTTTTTACAAATACTGGTTTCTAATCATTTGTCGTTTATTAGTATTCACTAGTGTCCGATAAAAATCAATAATGGACGAAAAACAGCATTGGAGGCCGCATTTA
>CAMVPC010000046.1 GCA_947169265.1 uncultured Prevotellaceae bacterium | reverse complement strand
GGTAACGGAGTTGGGGATGGCCACGCTCGTCAAGCCGGTGCAACCAGAGAACGCAGAGTTGCCGATGGAGGTCACGGAGTTGCCGATGGTCAAATATTTTATATTCTTTTTTCCTTTAAAAGGAGCGTATGAAGAAATAGTGCGGGTGATGTTCCTACCAATATAAAGGGTGTCCAAAGGACAATATACAAATGGCGTAGATAAATTAGATGTTGTCATTGTCAAGCCAGTTGTGCCATCTTCAATTCTTAAATTCTTCAATCCGCTGCAATTATAGAACGCATCGCTACCGATGGAGGTCACGGAGTTCGGGATGGCGACACTCGTCAAGCCGCTGCACCACTTGAACGCAGAGTTGCCGATGGAGGTTACCGAGTTGCCGATGGTCATGCTTGTCAAGCTGGTGCAACCCGAGAACGCATAGTTGCCGATGGAGGTGACGGAGTTGCCGATGGTCACGTTCGTCAAGCCGCTGCAACCAGAGAACACATAGTCGCCGATGGAGGTGACGGAATCGGGGATGGCCACGCTCGTCAAGCCGCTGCAGTTATAGAACGCATAGTTGCCGATGGTGGTGACGGAGTTGGGGATGGTCACGCTTGTCAAGCCTCTGCAACCCCTAAACGCATCGTCATCGATTATGATAACGGAGTAAGTCTTGCCACTATAGGTAACAGTTTTGGGAATGACAATATCGCCGCTCAGATTTGAGTAACTTGGGGTGAAAGTATTTTGATACGTAACGGTGACCGAGTTGCCGTCACTGTTTTTGACGTAGCACAGGCCATTGACCATGAAGTCGTAGGCATACATTGTTTGCGTGCCTATCATTCCCAGCAACAATAAATATATGATTTTAAAATGTTTCATGATTGTTCAGTTGTCTTGTTTTCACCTTTTCTTATCAAATTGTTCATAAAATGAATAAAATTGTTATCTGTATAGTGTTGAGCCAAGTGACCTTGCCAAGCTCTCTTAAATGATAGTTTTCTCATGGCAAATTCCATACCATCAACCCATAAATCCCAAACATCATTATCAATTATACCTTTGCCCCGCAAATAATATTCCTCACTACACAAGTCAAAGTATAATTGCATATAATTTAACCATAGCGGATCGTTGTGATCTTTCGGCATTCTCAAGATTATATCCTGATAACGCCGGGTGTATTCAGCAAAAAACTGTAATTTGTGCCTTTTACTCTCGTTGTGTTGATTGCAAATAATAGTAACCACGGCAACAACGAGAAGAGCGGATTGAAGGATTTTAATTACCATATATAATTGAATTTAATTGGTTAATAATAGTGTTGTTCGCAAAGTTAAGTCAAAACATTTTAGTGGCAAGCGTCCATTTTGTCCATTTCGGTTTTCTTTGCTGTGCGGGCGGCAGTGGACACAAAACACGAGGCGGAGCTGATGTTTCTCGCTTAACGTCTGCGTTGGGCTTGGACTTCCCGGAAATGCCGTTAAGTGGAACATCAACTCCGCTTTGGGGGTATATAATTTGCCACCATGCGGTGGGTCATATATACGCCAAAGAAAGAGCGTTTCCCCTCTTTATTCTTGCATTTCCAGTTTCGTAAAGTGTCCAAGTTTACGCAGGAAGAATAAAGCGAAATTCGCTGTCTCTAATATGTCATGTTGTGAGCATAGTGCTCACAACGTTGCAAAGATAGTGAATTATTTTGGGAAAACGCCCAAAATTATTAAAAAATGTAAGTTTTTGCCGAAAATTCGGTTTTATTTGGCAAAAGTAAGCAATAAATGCTCATCGGCAAGCGTCCATTGTGTCCAAATGCTTGCGTGGGATGGTCAGTGTTTGTTCCCGGGGTCAGTAGGTGAATTTTTTCTCGACTTTGCCTTTGTAGTAAAGAATGACTTTTGAGGCGATAGGGTTGTAGTCGCTTTCGAGGATTCCCATCGGCTTGTATTTTGTCTCGTAGAGTCGGAATAACGTGTTTGCTGTCTCCCTGAGACATTTGTCGTACGCCTCACTGAATGTCTTCTCGAAGGGGTCGATGGTTGATACGTTCTCATATCGTTTGAGGTACTTGTCATAGATAGGGAGCGTGGCTTCCAGGAGCTCATTGCGTAGGGTCTCGGGGTCGATGGTCACTTGTTTGGTGACAGTACGGTTTGGCTCATTGGCGGTGACGTTGGGCTCTTTGTCGCTGATGATAGTTGGCGAGGATGTGTCATTACTGTCGTCTATCATCGCACTAGCTGAGTCAGTAGTCGCTGGGGGTGTTGTGGCGGTTGCCTGTTCAAGGGTGTCGCCTGGTAAGTTCGTATTGGGGGCTTCGGTGGACTGCTTGGAACTAAGTCCCCAAACGATAGATAAGGCAATTAGGCAGGCGATGGCGACGATGACAGTGAAGATTAGCCACTTGCCATGGCGCTTGTTCAGTGCTTTTTTTAGTGCCGCAGCACTCGGGTAACGTTCTTCCTTGTCGTGTTTTGTGCATCGCTCAATCACACTGCGGTAGCGCTTGGCGCACGGCAGGGACGAGATGATGCGCCCCACGGCGAAGATGTCGGTGCGTTGGTCCACACTGCCGTCGCCATTGAGTTGCTCGGGTGCGGCAAAGCTGTCGGTGCGTCCCATGGTGTCGGTATAGGTGTCGGTATAGCAGAATCCCAAGTCGGTGAGCTTGAGCTCGTTGCCAATCCGGGTGATGATGATGTTTTCTGGCTTTAGGTCAAGATGCACAATCTGATGCGAGTGCAAATACTGGAGCACGTCGAGCAGTTCGCCAAGCAAACGTCGAACGTCTGCCTCATTCTTGAAAAAATCAGGGTTTTGTTTGGCGAACTCATCGAGCGTCAAGCCATCGACCCACTCCATGAGCAAGTAGTCATCGCCGCATGCAATGTATCGCACGAGATGAGGGTGCTCGAGGTTGTATCCCGTTTCAAACTCTTTCTGTATTGCCGCCACATAGCGCGGATTAGTGCTGAATTTAGGCTTTAGTCGCTTGAGGAAATGGAGTTTCCCATACAACTTCACCCTGTAGCCCTCACAAGTGGCACCTTCCACAGGAAGACGCTCGGCATCGGGAAACACTCTTTGGCTGTCGCTAAAAGAAGAGTTGTCCATCCATTATAGGATTTTAAACTTCACGCCTTGGGCCTTTCCTGCCACAAACTGCCCTAAATCTTTCCCTTCACGAACCACCTTTTCAACAAGTAAAGGATATCCATTTATGATATGTGAGAGCGTAATGGCATCTCCAACGCATAGTTTGCTGTTGCCACTCTCCTTGACGGTGAAGACGTTTTCGCCATTATAGAGAATAACGACTCTTCGGTTAGGAGAATAAGTGATTTCTATCAGATCTCCAATTTGCAGACTTTCCAGCCAGACTTGCTCTACATCGATATTGAAATCGGAGTTTCCCTGTGCCTCATCAATCATTTTCAATGTTTCCCAGCTGTCATAACCCAAATAATTGGCTATGATGTGGAGTGTTGATTCCCGCGGTTGGCGCTCATCGTTGATGAAACCGAGCAGACGCTTGATTGTATTAACCCCGATATGCTCCCCGGTACACGATTCGATATCGAGCGCAAGGGTGCTGCAATGAACGGGCAAACTGATGGGATGTCCACAACGTTTTTCCAGCAGCTGGATAATGTTTGGAGATAGTATCATAAAGCGATTATTGATTATGGTTTAAACGGTATTGGGGCGGTTGCTACCATTCAAGGGCATCAAGGCAATACCCTGGTTTGTTTTTTGTTCTTACTCACCAGCGGGCGGGGGTGGCCCAGTCGGTGGGTGTGTTGATTTTAGTGAGGAAGTGGCGGCGCACGTCGCTCCAGCGGTAGTAGGGGGCGCCGGCCATGGTGTCGTGGGCGATGGGCAGCGTGGCTTCGTGCTCGTTGAGGAGGATTTTCACGAGCACGTCGTCGGCGCGCAGCCGCTTGTCTTGCGGGCGGTAGAACACGACCTGAATGTTGCATCCCATGGGGAAGATGTTGTAGTTCTGCCAGTGCTTGTGCAGCTCGTCGAGGTTGTCACACGAGTAGTTGACGTTGTCGAGCTCCATGAGGCAGGCCAGCGGCAGCAGGCACGTCTCGTGTCCGTAGCGCAGCGTGGCTCCGTGGCGGTCGCTGGCGATGGCATCGTCGGCTTTCTCCACGAAGTCGCGCAGCAGGGCGCGCTCGATGAATGGCATGCGGTTGCCGCTCTGCGGGCAGTTGGCCCACTGGAGGTACCAGTAGATGTTTTTGCACTGCCACAGGGTGTAGATTTCGTCGCCGGTGAAAACGTCGAAGATGTTCATGCCGTCGAACACGTGGTGGTTTTGCAGCGAGCCGGCGATGTCGAAGGTGCGCTCCATGAGGCGGAGGCACTTGAGGCTGTCGGCGGCAAAGGCGCTGTCGCGCACGAGCTGAGCCACGAAGCGCCGCGGGTTGACGCGTGCGGCGAAGATGCTGTCGCTCAAGGGTCTCACCTCGTCGCGCAGGTGGTTGGCGAGGGTGTCTTCACCCTTGCCCCAGCCCATGTAGTGCATGTCGTGTTCGCTGGCGTCGGTGGTGACGGTGATGCCCGGTGCCATGGCGCGGATTTGTCCGGTGGCGGCGGCCATCGAGAGGATGCAACGGATGAAGATGGTCGAGCGGGCGTCAATGACAGCTCCGTCGCTAAAAATCTCGGGGAAATTCTGCACCATGCGCCGCGCGATGCCGCGGTGCTGTTCGGCCCCCACGTCGCTCAGCTCGCCGGCGCGCCCGGTGGCAGCGTTTTGCACCAATCGCAACTCCTTGAGCAGCTGCTCGCCGCGTGCCGTGAGCTGACGGTTGCGCTCGGCGATTTCGAGCTGTTGCACAGGCTCGGCGTAGTAGCTTTCGCGGGTGAGCCAGCGGCTGCCGTGCCGCCCGTAGTGGTCAATATAGAAAGGCTCGTAGCCGTCGGGAGCAGCGGTGAGCGCCGGCAACGGGTTGGCGGGGTAGGGGTAAGCGTAATGGTTGCTGCCGCTGCGGTTAAAGTTCGAGAGGATTTCGTGGCGCGCGTCGTGTGGCTGCGCGCCGGCTACCGTTGCCGCCAGCAACAATAATAAGGTGAATATCTTGGGAAGTCTCATGTTTGAGATGTTAGTTTTTAGATTTGAGATGTTAGATACTTAACACTCGGCTTACGGTTGATGCTCGCCCAGGCGGCGCATGAAAAACTCGCGCACGTCGTTCCAGTCATAGTAGTTGCCGGTGACAGCCGTGATGGGCATGGTCACCTCGCGCTCGTTGAGCAGGGGCTTGACCAGGACGTGGCCGTCGCGGTTGCGGTAGAAAATGAGCTGGATGTTGCACGCCATGGGGAAGATGCGGTAGGCCTGCCAGTGGCGGTCGAGCGTGGTGAGGTCGGTAGTGCGGTAGTCGGCGCCGTCGAGTCCCATGAGTGCGGCCAGCGAGAGCACCATGGTTTCGTGACCAAAGCGCATGGCGGCGCCGCGGCGCCCCGTCATCAAGGCGTTGTCGGCCTGCTGGATGAAGTCGCGCAGGAGGTTGGCCTGCACAAATGGCACGCGTCCGCCTGTGAGCGGCGAGTCTGCGCCGTGTATATACCACCAGGCGTTGTTGAAGCGCCAGATGTCGTAAATTTCGTCGTCGGTGAAAATGTTGAACAACCCTCTCTCGCCCGGAGCGAAACGTCGGGTGCTCTGCATGTTGGCGGCGAGGGTGAACAGCCGACTCATGAGCTGCTTGCCGTCGAGCCGCGAGATAAACGTCTTGTCGGTGAAAAGGCGCTTGAGCAGGGCATCGGGCTTGAGCAGGCGGTCGCGCAGCGCGTTTACGGCCGGCGCGCCGAGGTCTTTGGCGGCATATCCCACGCTGTCGCGAAAGTTCATGTATCGCATGTCGTGCTCGCTGGCGTCCATTGTTACCCGCAAATGAGGGAAGTGCGCTTGCAGCTCGTTGACCTCGTTTTGCATCGACAGGATACAGCGAATCACGACCGTCGAGCGGGCGTCGACACGGGCGTCATCGCCGGCGAACACCATCGGGTAGCGCTCGGCCATGCGTCGCGCGATGCCGCGGTGCTGCTCGGCACCGCGCTCGGTGAGTTCGCCCAGTCGCCCTTGAGCCGCGGCCTGCATTTGCCGCGCGGCCTCGAGCGTCTCTTTCCCGAGCGGGGTGAGGCACCCGGCCTGCTCGGCGCGCGTGAGCACGTCCACCGGGTAGTCATACTCGTCGGGCGCGATGAGCCAGCGGCTGCCGTGGCGCGCATAGTGGTCGATGAAAAACGGCGTGTAGCCCTCGGGCGGGCGGCCGGGCGCGGGCAGGTCATCGTCGGGGTAGGCCATGTAGTTGTTGGCGCTGCGGTGCACGTCGCGCTTGATGTCGTCGCGCGCGCCGGCCAGTGCCGCCAGCACTCCCGCTAAAATAAAAAGAGGAATTAAAAAACCGCGCATAGTCGCCTCGCTTGTCGGGTTAATTTACATTGACCTAAAGTTTCAGGTCGTCTTCGCTCTTGGGAGCGGGCGGATAATCGGCGGTGTAGTGAAGTCCGCGGCTCTCTTTGCGCTCCATGGCCTGCCGCATGATGAGGTAGCCCACGTTGATGATGTTACGCAGCTCGCAGATGCGGCGGCTCACAGTGCTTTCCTTGAACAGTTTCTCGGTTTCCTGGTAGAGGATGTCGAGCCGGTTCCAGGCGCGGTTGAGGCGCAGGTTGGAGCGCACGATACCCACGTAGGCGCTCATGATTTCGCCCACTTCCTTCTCGCTTTGGCTGATGAGCACCATCTCTTCGGGGTGTTGCGTGCCCTCATCGTTCCACTCGGGAATGTCGGTGCGGAAGTCGTAGTGGTTGCGGCACTTGACGGCGTGCCGGGCCGCGGCGTCGGCATAGACCACGGCCTCGATGAGCGAGTTGCTGGCCAAGCGGTTGCCGCCGTGCAGGCCGGTGCAGGAACATTCGCCCACGGCATAGAGTCGCTCAATCGATGAGCAGGCGTTGAGGTCCACCTTGATGCCGCCGCACAGGTAGTGGGCGGCCGGCACCACGGGAATGTAGTCCTTGGTGATGTCGATGCCCAAGTCGAGGCAGTGCTTGTAGATGTTGGGGAAATGATGTTTGGTCTCTTCAGGGTCTTTGTGGGTCACGTCGAGGAACACGTGGTCCTCGCCGCGTTGCTTCATCTCGCTGTCGATGGCGCGCGCTACCACGTCGCGCGGCGCCAGCGACAAGCGCGGGTCGTACTTTTGCATGAACTCCTCGCCGGCCAGGTTGCGCAACACGGCACCGTAGCCGCGCATCGCCTCGGTGATGAGGAACGCCGGACGGTCGCCGGGATGATAAAGGGCGGTGGGGTGGAACTGCACGAACTCCATGTCCTTGACGGTGCCCTTGGCGCGATAGACCATGGCGATGCCGTCGCCGGTGGCGATGAGCGGGTTGGTGGTGGTGTGGTACACCGACCCTATGCCGCCTGTGGCCATGAGCGTGAGGCGCGACAGGAAGGTGTCGACTTTGCCCGTGTTCTGGTTCAGCACGTAGGCGCCGTAGCACGCGATGTCGGGCGTGCGTCGCGTCACGATTTTTCCCAGGTGGTGCTGCGTGAGGATTTCCACGGCAAAGTGGTTCTCGAAGATAGTGATATTGGGGTTGTTCTTCACGGCCTCGACGAGCGACTGCTGAATCTCGTGGCCCGTGTTGTCGGCGTGGTGCAGGATGCGAAACTCGCTGTGGCCGCCCTCGCGGTGGAGGTCGAAGTCGCCGTTCTCGTTCTTGTCGAAGTTCACGCCCCACTTGATGAGTTCCTTGATTTGGTCGGGAGCCTCGGTCACCACTTTCTTGACGGCCTCGGGGTCGCTGAGCCAGTCACCTGCCACCATCGTGTCGTGGATGTGCTTGTCGAAATTGTCGACAAGCAGGTTAGTCACGCTGGCCACGCCGCCCTGAGCCAGGTCGGTGTTGGCCTCGTCCATCGACGATTTGCAAATAATCGCCACGGTGCCCGTTCCCGCCACCTTGAGCGCGAAGCTCATGCCGGCGACTCCCGAGCCAATAATCAGATAATCAAACTTGTGAGTCATTTATTCTTGAGTAGAGTTAATTTGTTTTGTCGGTTATGTCGTTGTTTGAGGGGCAAAGTTAGCGAAAAAAAACTTAATTATTCGGTTATTCGGCAAATAATAGCTATATTTGCGACAAGAAAAGCCTTATTGTCATGAAGATTATAACGAATAACTTGAGGTTTATCGTGGTGGCGCTTATGGTGTGCGCCGCGATGGTCGCGCAAGCCGCCACCCACATCTATCGCGGCGCGAGCACTTACCGCAGCGACATCCTCTACACATGGGACGGCCGCCACCTGTATCGCGGCGCGAGCACTTACCGCAGCGACATCCTCTACACATGGGACGGCCGTTACTTGTACCGCGGCGCGAGCACTTACCGCAGCGACATCCTCTACACGTGGGATGGCCGTTACCTGTATCGCGGCGCGAGCACTTATGCGAGCGACATCGTGGCCACATGGGACGGCCAGTATCTGTACCAGGGCCGTAGCACTTATTCGAGCGACATTGTGGCTACGGTGACGGGCAAATACATCTATCAGGGCCGCAGCACTTACCGCAGCGACATTCTCTATACCATCGGGGGGCATGTGCCCGTAGCGTTGCTGGTGGTTTTCTGAACAAATTGACGCTGATGATGAAAAAAATATTGTTTGTGTATGGCTATGGCGGCTCGCCGCAGTCGACCATGTGCCGGTTATTCAAGGAATTACTGCCCGGTGACCGCTTTGAGGTGGTGAGTTTTGTGTATCCCCAGCACGACTGCGCGCAAGCCGTCGCGTTTCTCGACCGGGTCGTGGTCCGGGAGGGAGTGGACATGGTTGTCGGTACCTCGCTGGGAGGCTTTGTCACCCTGGCGCTGGAGAGCCGCGTGGCCAAGGTGGTGGTCAACCCGTGCATGAGGCCCACCGTGGAACTGCCCAAACTCACGCCGCGCCCCGACCATCCCGACGACGTGCGGCCGTCGCCCGAATTGGTGGCCACTTACGCGCCTTTCGAGCAACGCCTGTATGCCGCGAGCCACTTTGATGAATCTATCCGCGGCTTCTTCGCCGTTGCCGATGAACTGCTCGGCACGAGGTATGTCGATGAATTCGCGGCCCAATTCGGCCCGGTGGCCATGATACCGGGTTCACACTATGGCAACGAGCCCGGCGTGCGTGCCGTGGTCGCCGCGCTAATCAACGGAGAAGAAGGCTGAGCCGCGGCTTAGGAGTAGGCCTGGCGCACGCGTTCCTGCGACTGTTGCTCGGGGGTGGTGCCGGCAGGTGGGGGTACGACGGGATTGCCATCCTCGTCGAGCTCGAGCGGACGTTCGAGCTCGTCGGGTGGAATTGAGTCGATGAGCGTCGAGTCGTTCTCGAGGGTGTCGACGGGCAATTCATTGCACATCTCGGCCACATGGTTGAGCGTCTCGTCGGCCGGGAAACGCTTGTGCAGGTAGGAGAAAGTGGGGTCGGCCATGACGCGGCGCAGGAAGTTGCCCACCACGGGAAGCGCGGTGCGGCTGCCTTGCCCCAGGGCGCCGGTGCGGAAGTGGATTTGGCGGTATTCGCCGCCTACCCAGGCGCCGCACACAAGCCTCGGCGACACGGCGATGAACCAGGCGTCGGCGTGGTTGTTGCTCGTGCCGGTTTTGCCGCCAAAGTCAGTGTCCCACGGGATGTATTGGTTCAAGGCCATCGAGGTGCCGCCGGCGTCGGTCCGGCCGGCCTCGAGGAGTTTCCACATAAAGTAGGCGGCGCGGTGGGTGAGTGCGCGGTGTGGCGCGCCCTTGTCGTTGCCGGCCTCGTAGATGAGTGTTTTTTTGCCGTCCTGGTCGGTCTGGTAAATTTTCGTCACGAGCACGGGCGAGCGCGCCAAGCCGTCGGCGGCCACCGTGCAGTAGCAGTTCACCAGCTCGAGCAGGTTCACGTCGCTGGCGCCCAGGCTCAGCGCCGGCGTGGCGTCGAGCGGTGAGCGGCACCCCATCTCAAATGCCGTTTGCGCCACGATTTTGGGCCCTACTTCGTTGCCCACGCGCACGGCCACGACGTTGGTGCTTTGGGCGAAGGCTTGTCGCAGGGTCATCGGCGCGTTGGTGCAACGCCCGCTGGCGTTGTGCGGTTGCCACCGCTCCAGCTCATGGGTTTCGCGGTTCTCGACGAGGGTGTCGATGGGCGTGTCCATGCGCAGGTCGCAGGGGCGCATGCCACGTTCCATGGCCGCGCTGTAGACCATGAGTTTAAAGGTGCTTCCGGGTTGGTGCATGGCCCGCACCTGGTCATACTTCCATGTATTGTAGTCCACATCGCCCACCCATGCCTTGACCTCGCCCGTGGTGGGGTCCATGGCGACGAGGCCGCAGTGCATGAAGTGCAGCATATATCTCACCGAGTCCATAGGGCTCATCACGGCGGTGTGCCCGCCGTTATAGTCGAAGAGCGTCATTTCGCGCGGCTGGTTCATGTAGTAGTTTACCGAGTCGTAGGCGGTTTCGCCATAGCGCGCCACGAGTTCCTTGTAAGTGTCGCTGCGTTGGGCCACGTCCTCGACAAAGCCGTCGACCACATTGCCCTCCTCGTCGGTCCAGCAGTCGGCGTCGCCCCAATGCTGATTGAAAGAGGCTTGGATAACTTTCATCTGCTCGGTAACGGCGGCCTCGGCATGGCGTTGCATGCGGGTGTCGATGGTGGTGTGTATCTCGAGTCCGTCAGTGTAGATGTCAATTTGATTTTGCTCGCACCATTCCTTGAGCTCCTCAATCACGGCGTGCTTGAAATATCCGCCCACACCGGTGATGTCCTCGTCGGGCGTGTAGTTGAGGCCGAGCGGAAGCGTGCTGATGCTGTCATACTCCTGTTGCGTGAGGTGCCCGTGGTCCAGCATGTTGTGCAACACCACGTTGCGTCGCTCGAGGCACCGCTCGGGGTTGCGCCGCGGGTTGTAGAGCGTAGTGCCCTTGAGCACGCCCACGAGGGTGGCGCATTGCTCCACGGTGAGCCTGTCGGGTGAGGTGTTGAAATAAGTGCGTGCCGCCGTTTTGATACCGAAGGCGTTGTTGCCGTAGTCCACCGTATTGGCATACATCTCGAGGATGCGTTTCTTATCGCGGTAGATGAGTTCGACTTCGGTGGCAAGTATCCATTCCTTGGTTTTCATGATCACCAGACTCACGCCCGGCACATGGCCCAGCAGACCCGTCGACGTCTTGCGGATGCGGAACATATTTTTCACCAGTTGCTGCGTGATGGTGCTTCCACCGCGCGCGTTGCCGTGCACCACCATGTCCTTGATGGCTCCGCCCAGGCCCTGGATGTCGATGCCCCAGTGGTCGTAGAAACGTTCGTCCTCGGTGTCGATGAGGGCGTCGAAGAATACCGGGTTGATAGAGTCGTATCTCACCGGAGTGCGGTTCTCGCTGTAGAACTTGCCGATGAGCTGGCCGTCGGCGCTGTAGACGTAGGACGCGTTGCTCGTCTTGGGATTCATGATCTCGCTCAGGCTTGGCGACGACCCGAAGAGCCACAGGAAATTACAGCTCACCATAATCAGGTAAACAATGAACAGTACCACGAGCGTGCCCAGCGCCGACAGTATCTTCACCCACCAGGGGCGGCCTTTATACAGGCCTCGATACCACCGCCAGAACCGCTTGTGGCCATTCCTCAATTTGCGCCACAGCCATTTCAACGCTTTCCAAATCATTTTCATTGTTGAGCGACAACGCTATCGCCATCGCGCCGCAAAGGTAGCAATTTTCTTCAATTTGCGCAACAATACGGCTGTTTTACTCCTTCGCGTCGCCTTCGAGGACGTAGAAACCGGCCTCACTGGGATGGTCGAGCACCAGGCTGTCGCGGCGTTCCTTCCTGAGCAGCCACACGATCCAGATGTCGCCTGCCGCCGCCGAGATGAAAAAGATGCCCCACACCAGCAGCCACAAGTTACCCGTGCACAGGGCCGCGATGGCCGGCGCGATGCCCAGCACGACGCACGGCATGATGCCCCCCAAGGTGTAGCCGGGCACACGCAGTGGCTCGTTGCAATGGCAATAAGGCGTGAGCAGTTTCCAAATCACCCCGAAGCGGATGCTGCGCCAGCCGCCGGGCGCGAAGCACGCCCAGGTGATGCCGTGCACGAGTTCGTGAACCGCGATGCCTATTAAAATGGCCGGAATTGCCACAAGTAGTCCGGTGATACCGCTCAAGGATTGCCCGAAGCTCACGCGGCCACCCCAAATTATGAAAAACGGTACCATCAGCGCCACGGCCGCCACCACCAGCAGAATCACCGCAAAGACATTGGCCTTGACAATGTCGATGGTGACTTTGCGCTTTTTGTATTTCTCGTATTTTCCGTATTCTTCCATGCTACAAATGTAGAGAATAATTTCGAAACCCGCAAATTGTAGCAATTCTCAGTGCTTTTTTGCCCCGTGTGTCAGCAGCAGAAGTGTGGCCGAAATCACCCGAAATTCCGTGCTTTTTTTGCGATTTTGATGTTGGAAGAGGTCTATGCGGTATCGGTGGCCGGCGCAAGCGCCGCGTCGCGAAAAATCACCGGCCACAGCTTACTGAAAGCTGTAGCCGGGTAGTGCTGTAAGTTGAAACTTGTTGTGTGTGGGATGGGGTTAGTTTTCGTCGTCGGGCATGTGGCGGCGACTGTGAGAGCGTCCTTCTTTCTTGCTCGACGAGCTGGTGTCTTTTTCCTCGCTCAAGTCGATTTCATTCCCTGCCGCGTCTATAACGCGATAAGCCAGGTAGGCAAGATTCTGGTCGGGAAGCATTTTGAATTTTCGGCCGAACTCGCGGCGCCAGCGACCATATTCGCTGAAGAATCCTTTCTTAAGGTAGGCATCGACAAAGGGGTGTACATAAAGCACGAAGCCCTTGACGTTCAGGTTGTTGACAACGTAGTCAATTTTGTCTTTCAACATATCGGTAAACAGTAGCGAGGGCATGATTTCGCCCTTGCCACCACACGACGGGCACGTCTCGCTCGTGACGATATCAAGTGCCGGCCTCACGCGCTGACGGGTGATTTGCATCAGCCCGAACTTGCTCAGCGGCAGGATGTTGTGTCGCGCACGGTCTTTTTGCATCACCTCGCGCATGTGGTCGTAAAGCTGCTGTCGATGCTCGCTCTTGGCCATGTCGATGAAGTCAATGACAATGATGCCGCCCATGTCGCGCAGCCGCAACTGTCGCGCCACTTCGTCGGCGGCGAGCATGTTGACTTCGAGTGCGTTGCTCTCCTGGTCGGTGCTGGTGCGCGTCCGGTTTCCCGAGTTGACGTCGATGACGTGCAGCGCCTCGGTGCTTTCGACAATCAGGTAGGCGCCCGAGCGGAACGACACTGTCTTGCCGAAAGACGATTTGATTTGCCGCGTGACACCAAATTTGTCGAAGATGGGTAGCTCGTCGCTGTAAATCTTCACGGTGTCGGCGCGGTCGGGAGCAATTAGGCTCACATAGTTTTGAATTTGCTCAAAAATTTCAGCGTTGTTCACATAGATGTTCTCAAAGTCGGGGCTGAAGATGTCGCGGATGAGTCCCACGGCGCGGCTGTCCTCCTCGTAGAGGAGTGCCGGCGCCTGGGCATAGCGCAACTTGGCGATGCTCTCTTCCCAGCTCTTGACAAGCACGTTGAGCTCGGCGTGAAGCTCGGCGGCGCGTTTGTTCTCGGCACTGGTGCGGATAATCACGCCAAAGTTGGCCGGCTTGATGCTCTCGATGAGCCGCCGCAACCTCAGCTTCTCGGCGCTGTCCTTGATTTTTTGCGACACGCTCACCTTGTTGTTGAACGGGATGAGTACCATGAAACGCCCTGTGAAGGTGATTTCGGTAGTCAACCGCGGACCCTTGGTGTTGATGGGTTCCTTGGCGATTTGTACCATGATTTGCTCGCCCTGGGTGAGCACGTCGGCAATAGCGCCATGCTTGTCAAATTCCGGTTCGAACTTAAAGTCCTGCAACGAGGGCACCTTTTTCCCCTTGCTCTCGAGTACTTGTTTGGTGAACTTGTTGAAACTGCTGAATTGTGAACCTAAATCAAGATAGTGAAGAAATGCCTCTTTGGGGTGGCCCACGTTGACAAACGCCGCGTTGAGCCCGGGCATGATTTTCTTCACCCTTGCAAGATAGAGGTTACCCACGGCGTAGGTCGCGTCGCGTGATTCGCGCTGCAGCGACATCAAGCGCCCATCTTCGAGCAGGGCGGTGGAAATGTCGCGCGGGGTAACGTTGACGATGAGTTCGCTTTTCATCTCTTCTTGTTAGTGAATAAATTGAATTTAGGTTGAGGATAATAATAGCTCCTGCCGGGAAATGCGGCGGCATCACCGGCTGGCGATGCCTGTGCCGCAGTGGGTCTTGAGGCGAGGTGCAACCGCAGCGGTTGTCTCCCGTTTCAAGTGTGATTTCTCCCTTGGCAGCCTTCATTAACACAAAGAACAAACTAATGAATCGTTAGGCGGCGATGAGGCGCGTCTCTTCATTTGGTTTGTTCTTAGTATCTGACTATTGAAAGTGGTCGTCAAAAATCAAGCTCCCTCCCCACTATTGTGGGCAAGCTGCAAGAAGATTTACTTCTTGTTCTTGTGACGATTCTTCCTAAGCCTTTTCTTACGCTTGTGGGTAGCCATCTTGTGGCCTTTCCGTTTTTTTCCGCTTGGCATAGTACTAACTTAATTTAGTTTTGGTTAATAATTACTTGACACACAACCGCTCGGCACGATGGCGCGGCGGCGACGGCCAAATGTTAGCCTCTCACTTGTTCCATGAAGACCTTAGCCGGCTTGAAAGCGGGGATGTCGTGCTCGGGGACGATAAGCGTCGTGTTCTGCGAGATGTTGCGGGCAGTCTTTTGCGAACGCGTCTTGACGATGAAGCTACCGAAGCCGCGCAGATACACATTCTCGCCATTTGCAAGCGAATCCTTCACTGTTTCCATAAACTTCTCCAATGTCTCAAGCACTGAAGCCTTGTCAATACCTGTCGATTTAGCGATTTCGCTAACGATGTCTGCTTTAGTCATTTTAGAATTGATATTTTTTTAAATTGTTGAATTTAATATATTCTTAAAAATAGGTGCCATAAAAGACATAACCCTCACATTTACAGGTGTTTTTGTGTTTAATGGGGCTATTTCTTCCAAATTGCAACTGCAAATATCGCACTTTTTTTTGAATTAATCGCTAATATTCAGCATTTTTTATTGTTAAAGATTATTTTTCGCTTCTTTTCGCATTTTTTATGCCCCGTGGTAGACCTTATTGCGAGAAAATGTTTTACCTTTGTAACTTATTATTTATAATGTGCCCCTCGCAAGGGGGAAAATGGCATCATTGTCCATGCGAAGCAGTATTGAAAAACGAGGTTACGGATTAAAACACCTTACGACAAACGATATCCGAGAGATCGCGGGGCCGGTGAGACTCAATCTTATCGCGCTGTGTCATCAGGGCGAATTTGTGGGAAGCGTGAACCTGCAGACCATCGAGTTGCATGCGGGTACACGCGTGTGCCTGCCTAACGTGTTCAACCTCACGGTAGACAAAATCAGCGAAGACTTCCGTGCCACCGTGCTGGCTGTAGATCCCAAACTTTCACTTAATGTGATAGGCGGTATATCCACCGAGCACTTCGATTGTGTCTTTGCCACTCCTGTGCGCCATATCGACAATCCTCATGAGTGGAAAATGCTTAATGATTTGATTGACAGTGTTGATAACTACATGACAATTGGTACTGACGACCGCACTGGAGGCGGTGTGGTTCCGTGCATCTATCGGTCTTTGTTACTGCTTATCGCCGAAATGGAATTGGGCCACGGCGACGGTGCCATCAAGACAAGCAACTACTCGATGCGCGACATTTGGTACCGCAAATTCTTACTGCAACTTGACAAGCATGTAGAGGTACAGCGCGAGGTGCAGTTCTATGCCGACATGGTGGGCGTGTCGCCCAAATATCTCAACATGATTTGCAAACAAAAGACCGGGCGCAAGGCCAAGGAAATCATCTCTATTGTTTTGCTGTCGAGGCTCAAAATGGACATAACAATCACCACGCTCAACATGAAGCAGATTGCCGATAAATATAACTTTGCCGATATGTCGAGTTTTGGGAAATTCTTCAAGAAGATGACCGGTATGTCGCCCCGCGACTTCCGCACGCAATAATTCTTTTATAACCGCTTGCCAATCCCGGGTCAATGGCTGACGCCTATGGTTGCGGCACCGCTTTCCATTCTTTGATGGTGCGGGCCTCGGGGTCGACGACGACGCCCACCTTGACTTTGCGGCGCGGGTCGCTCCAGTAGGGGATGAGGTAGTTCTTTTCGTCGATTTGGGCCAGGGCGTCGTCGACGGTGGCCGCGCCGTCGATTTTGAGTTCGAGCACGTAGATGGTGGTGCGGTTGCGCATCACCACGTCGCAGCGGCCGCGCGCGTTGCGCACCTCGACATCGGTCCTGATACCCAGGCAGTCGAAGAGCACCTTGAGGATGGCCTCGAAGTTGAGTTCGGTCTTTACGCCCAGGTCGTAGGGCAGCGCCGAGAGGTAGCTTTCCTGACTTCGTCATTGCGCCACCCAAAATTCGTCAGTGAATAGTTTTGCTAT
>CAMVPC010000045.1 GCA_947169265.1 uncultured Prevotellaceae bacterium | reverse complement strand
AAGTTGTTTTCATATAATAATATTATGAAAAACACCGAGGGGAACGCCAAGCGGCTGGGGGCGCGAAGCCCCCAATGAGCGTTTTCCGATTGCAAACATAATGTCTTTTAGTAATTCAAGCCCTCAGACTACTTTTGCAGCGTCACATTTGGTAACGCACTGGAGGCGCCAACCTACCAAAGACGTTGCAGGTGTGAACGCACACTCACAGTAGATGGCCTACCGAGTGGAGTGATATAATAAAATGAGTAATATAAAAGACATATTATGCACAGAAAAAAATGTCATCCTGCAAGTTTCTTCGGAAGACTTGAAAGCGTTCGCGCAAGAGATTCTTATCGGGGCAAAGTCCATCGCCATGATTTAGGCGGAGATGGTTGCCACAAGTGACAAACTTCTGACCATTGACGAGGCGGCAAAGTTGCTGTCGGTGTCAAAGATGACGCTCTACCGCTGGGACCAGAACGGAATCCTCAAGAAGGTGGAGATTGGCGGCAAACGCCGCTACCGCAAGAGTGACATCGAACGTCTGGCCGGTTGTAAAATGTGATTGCCCTATGGAGAACAAGATTTTACAACCCAAGACTGGCAAGCTCCGTCTTCATGAAGACGTCGAGCTGCCCATCGATGGCCTGCCCCTGTTCGTGCAGGAGTACATCAACGAAATCGTACGCGTGTACCACTGCCCGAGAGAGTTCCCCACCGTAGCCGTGTTCAGCGTGATTGCGTCTGCCATAGGCAAACGTGTCAAGGTTACCGACCACAAGTACACCAATCCACTCATGCTCTGGTTTGTGAACGTTGCCATCAGCGGATCGAACAAGACCCAACCTGTCAAGGAGGTGCTTCGACCATTGCGCGAAATCAACCGAGAGAATTACGAAGCTTATGAGCGCGAATATGAACTGTGGAAAGCCGACAAGGATCGCGACGAGAACAATCCGCCATCGTTCAATCAGCTGCTCGTCGGAGACTGCACGGAGGAGGCGCGGATTAAGATCCTTCAAAACTCTTCGCACGGCGTGCTTGGTCACTATCCTGAAGTCAAAGTTTCTTTGATGACATGGACCGCTACAACAAAGGCGGCTTTGTGGACAAGTTGCTCCGCATGTTCGACGGCGACGATGTTTTTGTTAACCGCTAGGGCGAATTTAAGCCAATCGTCATCAGCGATGTGTTCATGAACATCTTGGGTGATATCCAACCCGGGGTGCTTGGAGCCACTTTCGGCAGTCCGCAATTCATGGAGAACGGCTTGAACCAGCGTTTCCTGTTCACATTGCCGCAGATTGAGGATTTCCCCGACCGCGAAGTAGAAGCCATGGATGCCGGAATTGTCGCCGACTGGTGCAGCGTTGTCAAGCAAATCTACAAGATGGATTTGACAGGCTGGGAACTCATCGGCTTCTCACCCGAAAGCGACGCTCTTTATACGGAGTACTTCAATCAGTTGCAGCGCAAGAAAACCGAGGTAAGCAAGACGACCGGTGACGGTTATCTGCTGTCTGTTTACAGCAAATTGCAGATACAAGCCCAACGTCTGGCTGGCATCGTGCACCTGATGTGGCTGATAAACTCGCCTCAAAGTTACAACTATCGCCAAGTCTCAGCCGAGGACATGGAGTACACAATCCGTTGTATGAACTACTTCGAAAAGTCGGCCATAACAGTCTATGAGCGTATCTGCGGCGGCGATTTAGGTGGTCCCTTAAAAGGCACTACACAAGCAGAGATTATCCGTGACTTCCATGAGAAAGTGGGAATTACCAACCTTACCAAGTTTGCCGAAGGCATAAGCAAGACAAAGGGGTATATTTCGCCACTTCTCAAAGGCTGCAAGCGCAAGCTGCCGGGCAAGTGAAATTGAGAAAACAGGTAAACGTAAACACGGAAACGCGCACTAATCTGCTATCACATAGCGTTTTTGACCACGATTCGGCGTTTACCTTGCCAAATAGAAATGTTGATTCTCAATAAGTTAGTTTGTAAGGTTGCCTCGGTAATGTTTACTTGTTTTCAAAATCACACTAAATTCAAGGTAAACGTCTAAGTTGACTATAAAGTGCAGTAAGACAATGCGATATAAGCGATTTGGGCGTTTACCGTTTACCTCGAATTAAAAAAACGACTAAAATGAAGACAAATAAAGAAGACTCGATTTTCGACAGAAAAATCAGCTGGTTCACGTCGATGCGTGACGTGGAACCCAAGGACACCACACTTGGCGAGTTCCTTGCCATGGGTGTCGAGTACAGAGAACAGATAGAGCGGCTTCGCGTGTGCCGGAATGCTGACGAGCAGAAGTATCTCAAGATCCAGCTGCCTCAAGCGACTATCAGCGGTATTTTTCAAGGGTCACGAAAAGCAGACAATCTCACTGCGCACAGTGGACTGATATGCGTCGACATCGACGCGAAAGACAATCCCGATGTGAATGACTTTGCACATCTCAAGGAAAATGTCTTGAGCCGGATTGACGAGGTGGCCTACGCTGCCCACTCGGTAGGCGGCAAAGGTTACTTCGTCATTCTGAAGCTAGCTTATCCCGGCAGACATGCTGCTCAGTTCCGTGAGTTGAAGAAAGACTTTGCCAAGTTCGGCATCGCCATCGATGGTGCTTGCAGCGATGTGAGCCGGTTGCGCTGCCTGAGCTATGACGAGGCACCATTCATCAATGAGAATGCCTCTTTATATAAAGGTATAGAGGAAGAGCCAAAGCGCATAGTGCAGCCGTTCCGTCCGCGCTATAGCTTTGCCGATGACACTGATGAGCGCGTCTATATGGCTTGTATGGAGATAAAGCACCGCCACATCGACATGACTGAGAACTATGATGACTGGATAAACCTCGGTTTCTCGCTGGCATCGTTGGGCGAGGAAGGTCGCGAATACTTTCACATTGTCAGCCAACAAAACCCGAAGTACAGCCAGCGGGAAACCGACCGAAAGTTTGACGGTTTCCTGCGAGGCAACGACCGCATCGGTATCGGCACGTTCTTCCATTATTGCAAGCTTTTTGATGTGCTGTGAGATGGTTTCACCGAAGAATGTTATCAGCAACGTTTCAGCAGACCGCTGCCGTTCTCGGGCGACAGTGGTCTGCGGTTTATCTGCTGATACTTTTAGTTGTATAGAGAGTGGTTTTGCGAGAAATTTTAACAATTCACTTTGCCGCAAAAGCAAGCGGTAAGGCCAGTGTGCATCGGGGGGCTTATAGAAAAAATGCAGTCATTTTTTTGTTAAAATCATCATTTGTAAAGGATTGAAAGAAGAATGTTGTTGATATTCAGCGATTTGCTGGTTCAAGGGCTGGCCCTTTTTTCAGTATACACTGCCCCCGACGGCCTGCGGAGCGTGTCCTCAACTCGCCCTTGAGCCGAGCGGAATATGCAGGGCGATGTTCGGTAAAATCGCCAATGTGTGACGAGAAACCGAGAGCGCAGCGGAGGTTTTCTCGACGCACTTTGGCTTCCGCTTTTCATAAAATCGCTACGCGATTGTGGAGGCTGTAGAGATTGATGGCGCAAGCCTCACTACACCATACACACTACTCCCTACACAGACGGCACTTGTGCCGTGATTGAGGCGATGTGGGCGAGTGTTCAAAGGGCGGTGAAGCGCTTGGCGTGCGACGAGCATAGTGGAGGACTTCGGGTAGGCTCACGCCGCCGACAACCCTTGACGCGCCAGCGGCAAAGCATTGGGCTTGCAGGGAATGGGAATGAAGAACAAGCCGATTGACGGCGGAGAGTGTGCCTCTGGCCCGGCACAGGCGTTGCGGAACAGGCTTGACTGAGCATTGGGCAGACGCAGTGAAAAGCCAATCGGGTGTCGGTGCGGCGCAGCAAGCCGATACCCGATTGCAACGGAGACTGCCGTATGCGCTTCCGCTATCGCCGTCCGTGTCGAGCCACAAGCCGCAGGCGCAAGCACTTTCTCCGCCAGATTGAGGTGCAGGGCGCAATGGGAACTGACGAACGAAGCAAGAGCAGAGGGCAAGCTTGCTTGCACTATGCCTTGCAAGGAGGAAGAAGACGAAGTCAATGCCGAAAGAGCCGGATGCGCGGGTTTGTCGGTGGCAAATGTCGGGTGTCAAAGCGGCTTGCCGCCTCGATACCCGACTGTAAGTGAGCCGTGAGCCGATGTCCGCAACGACCAGCTCATCGCCGACAAGCCGAACCAGTCCTGAACGCCACCCACATCGGGGACAGTGGGTGGGGCGATAGACAATGCGTGAGGAGCGTAGCGACGAACACCTCTCTGTCCTCGCACGGCAAGTAGTGCGCATGGGCAGCGACCGAAGCAAAGAGTGAGAGTGAAACGTGCCGCAGACTGGCGGCAGTGTGGTGCGACTGTCCTTTCCTATTGACCAGCGCAACTCGTTTGCGCGTAACGTAGAACCTATCGCAGCAGCGTGTGGCTCATGGGCGGCAACCGACCGCAGGGCGGTTTGCCGCCGATATGGCAGGAACTGCGAGCCACTTGGACTGGGCAAATGTAGTGCAGCGAATGAGTGTGTCAATGGCAGTCAGCGGCGATACCCCTTTGCGGCACGCAAAAGGCGTGGGCTTGCTTATGATGTCGAATTGGGGTTGGAGCGCAGCGCATACCCCAATGTACTCGAACATCAAGAGCGAGCCGAAGCCGTGGGGTGTCGGCGCGAACAGACTGCCATGCCAGACACTTTCAGCAGCGCAACGGAGTGCCGAACAGTCCAACCGGCCGCCACGATAGATGAGCGGTAAGGCTCGAAGCGTAGAACTGACCGCCGGCAATCCGCAGCGCAACGGAGGATGGCAGCCGCGTGTTCGCAGCCTTGCGCCCTACCAGCGAATGCAGTTCGTAGTGGTAAGGTCAAGAGGGAAATCGGGACACAGCGAGGTGGTCTCAGCGCGAGCCGAGACCGCCGAGCGACAAGCACCATATACTGCCGACGGGCAAGTGGCTACGCCCGATTCTCGCTCATAAGGCATAGCTCAAGCAAGCTTGGCTCTGCTCTTATTTCACTGCGAATGTGTCCGAACTCTTTGCACAGGGAACGTAGTCCATGCCCTGTGTGCCGTGCGAGGGCGTTTGCCACCGCCAACGGCGGTTGGCACGAGACATTAGTCTGATATATCTGCTCCTGTGTCCTGGGTGTCGGTCGCTCCCGTTCCGCCACAAAGAGAAAAGCCGCCTTTCGGGCGCGGCTCTCTCGGTGCGGTGGGCGGTGCTACCGCTTACATGCGGCAGAAAACGAAACCGCTATCGAAGTAGTAATCATCGATGAACAAATCACGGGCAAAAGCCTTGTAATCGAAATAAGACTTCAAAAACTCGGGTGCGCCCTCCAGCATGCAGCAATCTTCGGCAAGCTGCTCGGCATATTCTTCTTCGTTCGACCACTTGCCGCAATAGGCTTCACGGAAATTGTCGAAAATCGAAACATCATCACGGCTGCTGCCGAAGGCTGCGACATAGACCTCAAAGGCTTCGCGCTCATCGTCATCGAGTTCGGCATACTCACGGATTAAGTCAAATTCGCGCTCGCTCATAAATCCCTCGGCGTACCATTCACGGGGGAAGCCTTCAAAGTCCTGCGCCATAAATTCGGGGTCCGACTCATCACGGTGAATGTAGCGGCACACTGCCAAAAACTCATCGTAATCGGCAAAGGTGGTAAGGTCAAGCCAAACGCCTCGAAGTGAACCGCTGGCATACTTGCCATAAGTGCCCACATACACGGCAGGATTGCCATTGAAGCCCTTAAGTGCGTAGAGTGAAAGGTAAAATTCTTCGACCTCATCAACCTCAACATTATTGGCTACGCCTTTAATGCTCACGCTCGGCAATTCAAGTGAACTTGATTGCTCTCGCTCACTCGCATTATTGAGATTGGAGGAGCTGGAGCTGAAGCTTTTTACAGCCTGATCTTGTGCTTGGGTGCTGTCAGCACCGCTTGCAGCATGGATAGAAAGAGATTTTTTGCTCATAATTTTGAAAATTTAGAGATTAAACATTATTGATCTTGTTCTCGCTTTCGCTTCGCTTTTTACGGTGCTTTATAAAGTGAGGCAGGAAAACGAGCGACAGCAAGGCTGGCTTGAAAAATTTCTACCCGTAGGGCGAGCCATTTTTTGAGCAGCAAAAAATTGTAGAAATTTTTCAAAGCCACTTGTATAGCCTTGCAGTGTAGTGGCTGCCCTTAACTTTGCAGCGGAAAAACGAGGCGAGAAAGCGAGGAAGAAACAAGTCAATGTTGCTTTAATCAATTTTCAAATGAGCAAATCTTTTATCTGCAAGCGGTGCAGACATCAGAGAGCCCTGGCGCAAGAGCAGTAAAACCAACGAGTGAGGCACGAACACCAATCTCCTCAATACAAACGGGGCAAATAGTATTAGTTACCGATGTTTCCATTGTGTAAGATTAACCTATGCCCCATAAATCCCATAACTCCAGACTAAGTGTTTTTTCAATTTGCATTTCAGTTCCCGAAGAAAGTTTGACTGAGGTAGCAAATGAAGTTCGGAATGTATCTTTCGAAAAGGAAAAACAAGATACCAACAACACTAGACAGTTCGGCTTGGTATGCGGTCTCATCATGCGCCACGACTCTTTTTGACAGTAAAGCGTGAGCCAAGGGTTAGCAGTGTGATGGTAAACCGCCACTGCCTGATGCTGCCATAATGTATTTTCTTTCATCTGATTAATGGACTTGTGTGCTTTTCAAGGTTACTTTTAGCCCCCAATTCTTAATTTATTGTCATAATTCGTATGAAATCATTAGCCTCATTGTGTGGTTTGCATTACAGAATTGCACTGCAAAAATACAAAAAATGAGAAATTTTCTCAAAATTTCTTTGTCATCTCAATAATAATACCTATCTTTGCCGAAAATATTGAGATATGCTTACAAATTTTACAGTCAAGAACTATCGTTCTTTTAAACAGGAACGTACGTTCAGCATGGAGGCAAGTTCCATTAAGGAACATAAAGACTCTGTCATTAACAAGGGTAAGTACAGCTTGTTACCGTTGGCTGTCTTCTATGGTGCCAACTCAAGTGGTAAGAGTAATTTGATTCAGGCCATATCTACCATGCGTAGTATGGTCAGGCGTTCTGTCAGGCTGAATGAAGGTGATACACTACCCTATGATCCTTTTGCTTTGGATGAAAACTCTGATTCGCAACCTACCTTGTTTGAGATACAATTTATAAATGGCTCGGTACTTTATCGCTATGGCTTTGAATACAACAAAACTGATATTATCTCAGAGTGGCTTTACGAGAAGCGCTTTGGCGAGAAAGAGTATGAACTCTTTGTGCGCTCACGAGACATCATAGAGGTGTCGGCAAAACGATTCCCAGAAGGTCAGGGAAAAGAGGATTTGACCAACTCAAATCGCCTCTTCCTGTCACTTGTTGCTCAGCTGAAGGGCGAGAAGTCCAATTCTATTTTGAGCTGGTTTGGAAGATGCAATGTGCTTTCGGGAATTGACAGCGAAGGTTACGAAGCATTTACGCTCAGAATGTTTTTGGAACATCTGAATGGAGCAGATCAGGCTCAGGAGTTCTTTAAGACCTTGCAACTTGGCTTTACCCGTTTCTCTGTAAAGAAGGTCGATATACCCAAAGATGCATTTGACGGTGCTCCTAAGTTGATAAGGTCACAGTTAGAAAAGGATTTGGCGACAGGTAATGTGGTCGAACCAATGACCACTCACAATGTCTATGATAAAAAAGGCCTCGTGATTGGTGAGCGCAATTTCCACAAAAATCAGATGGAGTCAGAGGGAACGAAGAAAGTCATAGAGATTTCCGGCCCAATTTTTGACACATTAAACGAGGGCAAGACACTGATTGTGGATGAATTGGACGCAAAGCTTCACCCGCTACTTACGCGGAACATTGTACTTCTGTTTATGGATCCAGAGAAGAATAGACACGGAGCACAGCTGATTTTCGCCACCCACGACACCAATCTGCTTGATTTGGAGATTATTCGTCGTGATCAGATTTGGTTTGCAGAGAAAGACAAGGTTGAGTCTACTGACATCTACTCGCTTGTGGAGTTCAAGGACGAGGACGGGAAAAAAGTGCGCAACGACCGTGACATCAAGCGCGACTATATTCGTGGCCGCTATGGTGCCATACCTTTCATTGGAAAATAAAGTGGTGCTATGGGATATTCGAGAAAAGAAGAAATCGCAAAGCTGAGGCGGGAACGTAAAGAAGCCAAGGCTGCCAAGAAACGCAAGGAGAACATCCGCGAAAAACTAGTGCGTTTCCTCATAGTCTGTGAAGGTACGAAAACAGAGCCGCATTACTTTGAGGCTCTTATCAATAACTACATTTCAGCCGTTCGCGAAGCGACGATTGAGGGCGAAGGTAGGGCAACGGTAGCTTTGGTTGACAGAACACAGGAAATCAAGACAGAACTGGAGCGCAAAAATGCCATGTCCTTTGACCGTGTGTGGGTGGTATTCGACAAGGATGACTTCGACGATTTCAACGATGCCATCAAGAAAGCCCATAAGTTGGGTTTCCAAAGTGCTTGGACGAATGAAGCCTTTGAACTCTGGTACTATCTGCATTTTGAGTATCTTGACACAGGCATTGGTCGCGAGGACTACATTGACAAATTGCAAGATGCCTTTCGCAAGAAGATGGGCGATGATGGATTTAAGTATCGGAAAGGAAATCCCGATATATACAGCTTACTTCAGCAGTATGGCCGCGAGGACTTAGCAAAGCGCTTTGCAAAACAGCTTCGAGCATTACATACTGGCACAAACTATGCGATGCATAAGCCTTGCACGATGGTAGACAAGCTAGTGGATGAGCTGGAACACCCAGACAGAATTCTTTTTAGATAAAAAATAAATAGAAATGTGGTCAAAAGCGGAGATTTGCGACTTATTTGTAGATAAATGATAGATATGGTTGTTATAACGACAAAATGAGAGATGTACACCTTCAACTATTGGTTGGTATATGTCTACTACAACGGCAAATTCGATCTAAAAAGTAGTCCCAAAGAAAATTAAGATAGGGACAGAGTTATTTACTATACATCATATTTGATCGATATTGAAAGCCATGTAAAAGAGTAATCAAACAAAGCTATACTCGAATAGTGGAGTATATAATTAAAGGAAGTAATTCCTTATGAAACATAAAAAATGAAGAACCTAATAGAACAGGCAAGTAATTGGCTTCAGTCAGTAGCATGTCGATCGGGAAATATTGTCGAACGAACTAATACTGTTGTGTCTGCATTCCGATCATACATATTGGAAGAAAAGAAGGAGGTCTGTGAAAACACAGGCCTTTCGCTGTCTTCAATTACGGATAAGATAGATGCCACAGCCAAAACTATTCGGCAGATTCTATCAGCCTTTTTACGAGGGAATCAACAAGATGCTCTCCTTAAGACTCGTATAATGATGCAATCAATGAAGTTCGACAAAATGAGTCCTGGGACACCAATGTATAAGTGCAGAGAAAACACTAAACTATTTCATTTCTCGAAAGATGAGATGTTCCATATTCCTTATGATAAGCGAAACCTTGTAGGGAACCAACGTTTTAGCCTTTCTGGGTTACCTTGCCTATATTTAGGCGGTTCTTCATATATATGTTGGGAGGAATTGGGCAGAAAGGATTTAAGTTCAACGAATTACTGTGGTTATTCACTGAAGGAAGACATCAATATGTTTGACTTTTTGCTGCCCGTGGAAATTAATAAACCCCACCAGATACGGAGAATCGTGCTTATTCTTGCATGTAGTATGGCAGCAAACAGAGAAAGTCTGTTTAAACCAGAATATATTCTATCCCAAAGCATACTACACACTCTTATCAACCGTTCGTTTTACAACCACTCTCAATTTTGCTTACGATTCTATTCGTCACATCTACTGAATGGTGATGCAGACTATTACAACACGGATTTTGCCAATCATGATTTCTTAGCACGATACGTAAACTATGTTTTTCCGGCTGCATCATCAAAAAGCGAAGGCTACAGTGATGATTTGAGAAAGGTTTTTAATCAAACCGAAACAGTATCGCTATTGCACGAAACGATATTGAACCCAGAACGGCTGATGAACTCGGGTAGTAGCGACATTTATCTTTCTTCACAGTTTGGGTTGATGGATGCTATATTAGATGAAAAGTTGGGCTTTACTCCGAAAAGGGATGAAGGGGAATTGCTGTTGGTAAGAAAGGGCTAAAGATTTATAATAGATAAATTGAAATTATGAGTTTAAAATTGTTTAGACATTATAAAGGATTAATACGTCGTTGGTATCGAAAGAATTTCCATAAAGAGTGGGAAGTAGTTGAACATGGTCTTTATTTCTTTCAGGAATTTGCTGACATATATAACGACTCAATAAACGACATTGAGACGGCAGACCTATTCTTCAAGGATTTTATGGGTCAAACTGGTGGATGGGTAATTGTGGATTTCCTTGATAGCGATAATTGGGACTGTATCCGAAAAGTTGATGTGGATAAACAGAACGGGCTAATATGGTTCTATTGGCAAATACCAAGTGGTGACCCACTCGAAGAAAAGATGAGAAAGATGGTCTTTCCTTTTGGGTATTATGGAATGTGCTTAAAGTTTGATAATATTAGGTTTTTAAAAGGGAAGCGGAATAGATGTTTTGGCATTATCGTAAATGGATATACCATTCAAAATAAAGATGTTGAAAAATTCGCGAAACATGGAAATTGGAAGGTAAAAGCAACGGATGCTAAATCTAGCTTCTTCTCTACGAGTTTAGTGAGAGAGAAAAATGGCGTATTCCAGCATTGGCGCTTTATGAATACACCTATTTCTTCATTTTGGATTATACCAAAGCGTCTGAACATACATCCACAGGATTCGGAGAAGTTGCTTTATATGTATGGTGTCGAGAAGTGTGAGAATAATTTGAAAATCGCTTATAATAACGCAAAAAAATTGAATAAAGCAAGTACGGAAGAACAACGGAAGAAGATTAAAGCTTCGGCTCATGATATGCGCACTGTAGCTGAAAGCCTCTTCAAACTGATTGTGTGCTTCTATCAAAAGGAACTACCTCAAAAAGGATATAATTATAAGGTACGTGACTACAATCTATCGATGTTAGGAGATTTGGCAGTACCATTGAAAAATACGATCTTCATACAAGATATTGAACGAAGTAGAATTAATGAGATAACTACTATAGCAAATGACCTATCACATGATTCTGGAAATCCGGTTCGCTTTGAAGATCTGACAACATTGTTCGATGATATTACTTATTTTATCGAAGATTTTGAATCAAGAATAATGCGTAAAGGGCATGAAGTCATAGTTAAACATAGCGATAAACCTTCACCTCATGATTTTGTTAAGGCTAATTATAGAAGATTTTGTTTTATAGACGAAATAAATGAAAATGTTCACAAAACGAATGGTAAAATCAGTTTTAAAATTAAAACACAGATTGGAACATTTGTAAATTTATTTGGTAACAACGGTGAAGAAGTACTCTGTTGTGATGGTTATATCAGAAACACAAAAGAAGCAGGCATTGACATTCTAAAAGTATGGGACAGGAGTGAAGTGATTGCGCTATTAGACAAGATGCATCAGAAAGTGACTGCGATATGCGATGCCAAAGGGTATGATACCGAAGCGTATTCATTAGGAATTTCGTTTGAAGCTAAATTGAAGAAAGAAGGTACACCAAGTCATTTGTTTACAGAGAAGGAGATCGAGGGACTCATGCGCAACGCGAATGATGAATATAATAACAAACTTGTGATAGATGAAGATGGGTATGCGCATATAATACAGAATCCCCTACTAGGAGTTCTATACCCTGTATCACAAGAGACATGGTGTGCTGGCAATATGTATGTTGGAAGGAATTCAAGTTTGTCTGACCTTCATGATAGCTATGTGCTATGCATGCACTTGTGGTTAGCTTATCTTGAAACAGGACAGTATATGTATGATGATTACTATGTTTCTGATGATGGGTTGGATAAGATAATAGAGAAAGTGAAGAAGTGTTATTAAATTGGTCGCGAATGAAACTAAATAATATTTTCAGATATGATTTTTGAATAAAAAATAGCCAAGCGCACGTCGTGGGAGTAGCACAACTGCTCGATCCATCGGGCTTGCTCGACTGTCAAGCCGGAAGTCTCGACCTCATACTCCTTCTCGTTCTGCTGGTTGTAGAACGTGGATATGCGGTTCGTGACCGCGATTGAGCGGTCAACTTTCGGCTTGTGCGTGGTGACCGCTTGCAGGTCACACCGCTCAAAGACGTTGAAGGCATTGCGGAAGTATAGCGAGAGCGGCGGCTCGTGCCGCTGCACATAGAATGTGAAGGCACGCGCCCCGGCATGCACGCTGTAGGCGTGAATGGTGATAGCGTCTCGCGGTCGGCCCTGCGCCGGACTCTCGACAAGCCCCATCATCACCTCGTAGGTGACTTCGAGCCGATGAACGCGGTCGTAGTTCGACGTGCCGCAGTTCTCGGTGAGTTGATAGACGCGCGGCTCGCCGCCGGCGATGCCGTCCACGCTGGCCACTACCTGGTAGCGGACGGTCTCTTGTGAGCCGGCCGCGATGAAGAAGTGCAAGAACTCCGTAGCGTCGGGCGACGTGAGTTTCCCTGCCATCGTGGTGAGGAAATTATTGCGCAGGAACACTGCGATGTCCCCATCAAAGCGATGCTCAAGGTATATCACCTTGAACGAGCAAAGCAGATGGGCACCGCTTCCGTCATCGGCCGTGATGGCGAAGTCCATCAGCGATGAGCCTTGCGAGCGCATATAGTATTCCACCACCGAGCGCAGGTCATAGACCTTGACCTGCCGGTTATATGGGAAATGGCTTGCGGTGAACACCGTGTTGCCAGCCGATGTGAGAGCAATCTCCACCTCGCCATCGCCGTCAGTGTTGATGGCGAGGTCGGGGATTGCCGAGGAGAACAAGAGCTGCGGTATTTGAGTTGAGAGATTGATTGCCATATCATTTCATTTTACCATAAAAGCATAGAACCGAGCGTAGCGAGGTTTCTATGCGGCAAAATTATGGTACATCTACTATTCAACAAAAGACAGAAAAAACGCACCCCAAGAATGAGATGCACTAATTTTGAATCAATCAGTTAGAGTTTAGTTCCTTCTTGTGATACCACCCACTACGTCATCGTTTTCAATGGTGGTTTCGGTTTTCTTCACCCTTGATTTCAGTTTGCCGAAACGGAATGATACCGAGATTTGGAATTGACGATTATTTTGGGAGTTAATGGTGTCTTCATATCCCAAGATGTCACCTTGCACAGTACGTGTATAATAGTGTAAATTCTTATTGAATGGTGCATTGACTGTGAGACGCACAGTAAGTCTGTCATCGCTAAGGAATGAGCGTTGCAGGTTGAAGCCGCAACGATGAAGAGAGCGACTATACGAATAGATGTTTTCATGTGCGTGTCCTATTTGTCCGAATATGTAGGCGCTGATATTAAGTTTCCATGGCAGTTTTTGGTTGACATTGACATAGTAATACAATGGGTTGCAAGTCAATTCCATATTTAGATTGGTATTCTTTTGAATGGCATGGCTATAATCGAGGTTTGCAACCAATGTTGTTTTGCTGAATGGTTTCCATTGAAGATATGTCTCAATCTGGAATCGGCGGTTTTTGATGACATTGCCGTAAGTGCCGTAGCGCATGTCATCTTTGGCATAAACGACTGAGCCTATTTGGTCATTGCTGAAATTAAATTGGGGCACAACTTGTAGCGTGAGGTTTTGACCCACATAAAGATAAGTTAATTGAAGACGTTGGTCACGAGCACTGGCCAATTGCGGATTGCCGAAATCAACTCGCATTGGTGTGGTGACTATGGCAGGATTTAGATAGGTAATTCCGGGTCGTGTAATACTTGTAATATAACCAAGTTTCAACGACTGACGCTCATCAATCTGATATTGTATGCTGGCCTGCGGGACGAAGTCGTTCAAATGCTTATGAAACGACTGACCGCTGCCATCGGGATAGTTGCCAAGCATGTAACTGTACTCGTAGCGTAGCCCTGCTCGTGCCGACCAGCGGTCGTGGTCGTATATATAGTCGGCATAGACGGCTGCTATATGTGTGGTATGTTTGAAATCGGTTGAATATGACGGAAAATTCGGCTCTTGATAGAAGTCTTGGCGATGTTTGCTCATATTGCGGCGGTCAATGTATTTGGCACCGAATTCTATTTTGTTCCATTGCATGAACGGCCTCACATAGTCAACTTGAAATGTGTGCTCGGTAAAATGCTCACGTGCTTTGGTCAAGAATCCCATGTAGGGAAAAGGGAAATTGACCATATTGCTGTAGTTGGTTTCTTGGTCAGAGTGCTGGCGCGTGAGTGCGAGCATGTACGACAAAGTCAGTTTTTCTCCATCGCGTTTTGTCCGGTGTTCGTAGTCAAATCTACCGTTCCATGATTGATGTCCGTAATCGGGCAACCAATAATTCTCACAGTAACTATAGATGAGATTGCCTTCGCTGTCAAAAATCTCTGAATCGGCAAGACCTTGAATGTCCTGTTTGCAGAAATATCCACCAATAGAAGCCGATAGCAGATTTAGCGAGTCAATATCATAACTGGCATTGATGTCGGCAAAATGCACGTTTCCGGGATTTGTCCCCTTGTTGGCAATGTCTTCGGTTTTGCCCGATTCCACATACCGACGATGGATATAGCTATCTAGTTTTGTCTCTCGTTTGGACATATGGCTATAACCGTAGTTCACCGACAGATTGAGCTTGCCGAATTGAGTGGCAAAATTCCCACCTATATTTGTGTGGTTTAACGACGTGTAACCTGCGTTGACATTGCCAGTAATGCCGTCCATGTGCCGAGTGTCCATCATAACGATGTTGAGAATGGCGTTCACCCCTTCGGCATCCTCACGAGCACCTGGGTCGGTGATGACCTCTATGCGCTTGATGGAAGAAGCTGGCATTGCCTTAAAGATTTCTTTGGCATTCTTCGTCAAATTCGGGTCAAGATGACCATTTTTATAGATTTTGTAGTTGCTGTTGCCTTTTACAAGAATATTCTCATCACGGCCAATCGTCACCATTGGCACTTTGCGCAGCATATCCATTACAGTCTGCGTTTTTGCATCGTTGTCTGCTTGCACATCATAACTCACACGGTCAATGCTTTGCCTGATGAGTTGGCGTTGAGCAGTAACTTCCACGCTGTCAAGCGAAATACTGAGCGGTATTGAATCTTGTTGAGCAGTATTGATAGAGTCATTGGCTGTTTGCGCACTTACCGCAAACTGCAAAGCCAACAAGATAAATGATATAGTGAAAAATCTCATATATGTAGTTCTGTTCTTTTCTTCATAGAAGCATTCTGACTTCAAGATTTTGATAGATGTTTTTTCCATAATTTGTTGTTTAAGAAATTGATTTTCGTTACAAAGGTATAATGATTTATTGAATTACGATAAACATTTATTTATATTTAATATATTTTAATTCTTTTACAAAAAACAACAATTTCCCATGCAACATAAAGAAGAACTGCGAGCGAAGCGAGCCGCGCGGGTTTCCCTGCGTCCAAAGAGAGAAGCGAGCGAACCTGTGCGGGTTCGCTCGCGCGATTTTGGATAAATCAGGCTGCGCCGAGGCAATACTCAAGCAAGCTTGGTGCTTGCTCGGCTTCGGGTGCGCTCTCCTGCGGTGCGGCTTGCTCGGCTTGTGCCTTGCTTGCGCTCACGTCCGCCATCAATTTTGTGGGAAAAATGGTGCAAGCCGAACTCAATATCAAGCTTGCTTGAATATTGATGAGGCGCAGCCCATTTTATGGAAATGGCTTTGGGCAGGATTGCACCGCTGCGCTTGCGGAGCAAAAACGCATAGCGTAACGCCTTGATAGGCTGGGCGAAGAAAAATTCATCGCTCTTGGTGTTCTCACTGAGGCGGTAAACGTGCCACATTTGGCTACCGCTCTTAACTTCTCGCTTGTTTGCTAAAATCAAATTTTGATAATTTGCTCTCGCTCGACAATTTTCAAGCGAGCTTGAATTGCTCTCACTTAATCGCAAATTTGCCATAATGGTAGAATTTAGAAATTTATAGATAGTGTTGTTAACTCTCGGCTTATTGCTCGCAATAGACATTGCAGGAACAAATCGTGCAAATGAGCGCAGTGGCAAAACTTGTTTTGACAATGCCGAGTGCAGCCGATTTTAGGGCGTAGTCAACAAACTTGTACTCCTGCGCTCATCGCCATGTCTGCGGCTTGCTCGCTTGCCTCGCTTGCGCTCACGGCCTCGACCTCGAAAGTGTGAATTTCATTCTCGAAGTCAATCACATCGACCACATAATTATTGTATGCGGTAGAGCGGAAACCTTTTTTACTAACTCCGCTTGCAGCTGTGTCAGGAGTGCTGAAGAACGATGTGTTAAATGATGCTGTCATAATCTTTGAAATTTTTAAGAGGTGAATAATCATTGTCTACGTATGTCGCGTATAACCTTTTTACGGTGCGTAATAAAGTGAGGCAGGGAAGTGAGCGACCGCAAGGCTTGCCTGAAAAATTTCTATCGCTCGCGGCTCGAAAAATTATGGGCGCAGAACTGAATTTTTTAGAAAATTTTCAAAAGGCAACTCGACATGGGCCTTGCAGTGGAACGGCTGCCCTTAACTTTGCACTGGAAAAAGTTATACATCAGCGGCAGGAGTAATGACAATGACAACCTCTTGGGAATTGATTATGGCAGCTCACACATCGTGGCACTCCAGCGAAGCAGCGAGCGGAGAAAAACAAAGCAAGGAGAAGAACGGCACCAGCCGTTTCCTCTCCTTA
>CAMVPC010000044.1 GCA_947169265.1 uncultured Prevotellaceae bacterium | reverse complement strand
AACTGATTATCAGGCTCTGTTTTTTTAAAATTCACAACGCGCGGAAAACAGGAGTGATGCTAAATGAGGAGACGTCACGACGGTTGCAAGCCGCCCTCCGGGCGGCTTGCAGTCTGCATCGGTGTTTTCGGTTTTTCATCATTTTGGTGGGAAAAAGAAAAAAAGTAAAGTATTTCTTGGGGAATTATGCAAAATGGGTTATATTTGCAAATTGCCAATAATTGAGTAAAAATCAAACAAATAATATTTTGCACATGAAAACCCGATTACTTTGCTTACTCGCAGCAATCGCAATCGCCGTGATACCCGCTACCGCCTACGACTTTATGGTGGGAGGATTGTGTTATAATAAGAACAGCGACGGCAAAAGCGTGACGGTGACCTACCAAAACGCGACCACCCCGCGCTACTCCAACCTCAGCGGCGCTGTCACCATTCCTGCCAGCGTCACCAGTGGAGGCAAGACTTATACCGTAACTGGCATCGATGCTAAGGCTTTTCAGCGTTGCACCGGCATCACATCAGTGACCATTCCCGCCTCAATCACGTCAATGGGAGAATATGCCTTTATGGAGTGTTATGGCCTGACCACAGTGTACTGGAACGCCACAAGCTGCCAGGAAAGTAGTGATGGAATTATGAGCGGTCGTTTCACCAGTTGCTCCAGCCTTAAGTCGTTCATCTTCGGCAGCGGCGTTAAGAAAATCCCATCTGGAGTGTGCTATAATCTGGACACCCCAAATTTAACTTCAGTCACCATACCCGGCACCGTGACTGAAATAGGCAACCAAGCGTTCTACAATTGCACGGGATTGACGACGGTAACGATTCCTGCCTCGGTCACTTCTTTTGGCAATTATGTATTCTGCGGTTGCACGGGTCTGACGACGGTCAACTGGAACGCCACAAACTGTGGGGATGTTGGCACATATCCTTCCGAACGATTCGAAGGCTGCACTAGCCTCAAGACGTTCAACTTTGGCAGTAATGTGAAAAGAATCCCTTCGGGATTATGCATGAGTATCAAAAGTTTGACCTCAGTTTCCATTCCCAGCACGGTGACCGAAATAGGCAGTCAGGCATTTTACTACTGCACGGGATTAACGAAAATTACCATCCCTGCCGCTGTCACCAGTGTTGGCAGTTTTGCATTCGAAGGTTGCTCGGCCCTGACAACAGTGAACTGGAATGCTACCAGCTGTACCGACAGTAGTCAAGCGAATCGATTTGCCGGCTGCACCAGCCTTAAGTCGTTCGTCTTCGGCAGTAGCGTGAAAAGGATTCCTTCGGGGGTGTGCCGCGACTTGACGACATTGGCATCGGTCACTATCCCCAGCACTGTGACCGAAATAGGACGATACGCTTTTGACAATACCGGCTTGACGAGCGTGACTATTCCCGCCGCGATTACAATGGTGGCCGATAATGCCTTTAGCGACTGCTCGGCTTTGACTACAGTAAACTGGAATGCCACCAGCTGCAAAGACAACACCGATAATACAGGTTACACCCGATTCCATGATTGCACCAGCCTCAAATCGTTCGTCTTCGGAAGCGGTGTGAAAAGAATTCCTTCCCGCCTATGCTACAGACTTCCCAGTTTGACTTCGATTACCATCCCCAATACAGTGACTGAGATAGGAGAACTCGCTTTTTACTACTGCGAGGGGCTGACCACTGTCACTATGGGCACGGGCGTCAAAACGATTGGAAAAGACGCCTTCAAAGAGTGCTCCGCCTTGAACAGGGTCAATACTGCCGATATGGCTGCCTGGTGCGGCATCGCTTTCAACACCAACTTCAGTAACCCGCTGAACTATGCCAAAAACCTCTATCTGAGCGGGACTAAGGTCACAAACCTCACGATTCCCAGCACGGTGACGGCCATCAAAGCATACACCTTCTATAATTGTACGCCGATGACCAAAGTGACCGTCCCCAGTTCGGTGACCTCGGTCGACGCCTCGTCATTCACGGGCTGCACCGGCCTCGCCACCGTGGTGTGGAATGCGGCCAGCTGCGGCAACTTCACGTCGAGCACTTCGCCGTTCAGGGGCTTGTCGGCTATTAAAACCTTCACTTTCGGCTCCACGGTGACGAAGATTCCCGCTTATTTGTGTTATAATCTCAAGGGCCTCACCGCGGTGACTATTCCTGCCGCCGTGACCTCGGTGGGGGCATCTGCATTCTCGGGTTGTACCGCCCTGGCCACAGTAACATGGAATGCGACCTCATGCGGCGATTTCACCTCTGCCGGTGCACCGTTCAGTGGCTTATCTTCCATCAAGACTTTCACCTTTGGGAGCGGCGTGACGAAAGTACCTGCCTATGTGTGCTATTCTCTCACGGGCCTCACCACAACGACTATCCCAAGTTCGGTGACTTCGATAGGCACCAATGCCTTCGCAAGTTGCTCGGCGCTCGCCACGGTGAACTGGAATGCGGCATCTTGTGCCGATTTTACCTCAAGCGTACAGCCATTTAAAGGTTTGACCAATATCAAAACTTTCACCTTGGGAAGCACGGTGACAAAGATTCCGGCTTTCCTGTGCAACGGCCTCACGGGGCTCACGGCAGTGACTATCCCCACTTCGGTAACGGCGATTGGCACCTCGGCCTTCGCCGGATGCACGGGCCTGACCAAGGTCAACACCACCGACCTTGCCGCATGGTGTAAAATCACCTTCGGCAACAACACCGCCAACCCGCTGTATTGCGGTAAAAACCTGTATCTGAGCGACAGCAAGGTAACCAGCCTTACAATACCCTCCACAATAACCGCCGTCAAAGACTATTCGTTCAACAACTGCACATCGCTCACGCAGGTAATCATACCCAAGGTGGTGACCTCGGTCTCGACCTCGGCCTTCACCGGATGCACAGCCATCACATGGGTGTCGTGGAATTCGCCCTCATGTCCCGACTTCACGTCAACTGCCCAACCGTTCAAGGGATTGACCAATATTAACACATTCGTTTTCTTGGGCAGTGTGAAGAAGGTCCCAGCCTACATTTGCTATAACCTCAGCGGCCTCACCACGCTCACCATCCCCAACTCGGTGACCTCAATCGGCACCTCGGCATTCGCCGGATGCTCGAAACTGGCGACCGTGAACTGGAATGCCGCATCGTGTGCCGATTTCACCTCGACCACCTTGCCGTTCAAGAGTTTGACGAATATCAACACGTTCACTTTCGGGAGCACGGTGACGAAGATTCCGGCTTTCCTGTGCAACGGCCTCACGGGGCTCACGGCAGTCACCATTCCCACTTCGGTGACGGCGATTGGCGCCTCGGCCTTCGCCGGATGTACGGGCCTGACCAAGGTCACCACCACCGACCTTGCCGCATGGTGTAAAATCACCTTCGGCAACAACACCGCCAACCCGCTGTACTGCGGCAAGAACCTGTATTTGAGCAACAGCAAGGTCACAAACTTGTCGATTCCCTCCACGATAACCGCCGTTAAGGACTATACGTTCAACAACTGCACCTCGGTAACTCAATTGACCATCCACAAGTCGGTGACCTCGGTGGCAACCACGGCCTTCACCGGATGCTCTGCACTGGCAACGGTAAACTGGAATGCGGCATCGTGTGGCGACTTCACCTCGAGCGCCCAGCCGTTCAAGGGATTGACCGGCATCAAAACCTTCAACTTCGGCAACACCGTGACAAAGATTCCCGCTTACTTGTGCAACGGACTCACGGGTCTCACCACAGTGACTGTTCCCGCTGCGGTGAAAAACGCTGGAGCTGGGGCTTTTGCCGGATGCACGGGCCTCACGCGCGTCAATGCAAGCGACCTGGAGACTTGGTGCGCCATCGCTTTCGGCAATGCCTCGGCCAACCCGCTGTCGTGCGCCAAGAATCTCTATCTCAACGGCGAAAAGGTGACTGTGCTCGAAATCACCGCTGCGGTAACTGACGTGAAGGCATACGCTTTCAACAACTGCACGCCGCTCACCCGTGTCGCCTTCCCCTCTACGCTGACAGCCATAGGCACACAGGCCTTCGCCGGATGCACGGGCCTGGCCACCATCGACAGCAAGCCCGACCCTGCAGCCGTCACCCTGGGCACCGAGGTCTTTAAGAGCGTGCCTGTCACCACCTGCCAGTTGCGTGTGCCCAGACGATTTGCCAACGCTTACCGCACCGCCGACCAATGGAAGGACTTCACAAGCCTCGTGACCTTCCTCGACGGCGACGTCAACGACGACGGCCTCTCAAGCGGTGCCGATGTCACCGCCCTCTACGACATCCTGCTCGACGGCAACCCCGTCACCGCCGGTGCCGACGTCAACGGCGACGGCGAGGTCAACGGCGCCGATGTCACCGCCCTCTACAATCTTTTGCTTAATATGTAATGTGAAATTAGGTGTAAGCGCCATCATCGCTTATCAATAACATGAGAATATGGTCCGGGGCACGAGTCCCGGACTCTTTCTTTATCTACGCACAACAAAGTAGAACCCGAGGGCACATTTTCTCATGACCTTTTCTCATGACCGGAAATAATGCCCTAAAATAAGGCCGGTTTTCATTGGCGGTTTGTAAAAAAAAGTTTACCTTTGCGAAAAATACAAAAAAAGACCCTATAACTCAACTTAGTCTTATTACAATTTTTCTGTTATGGTTAAGAGAATCAGCTTTTTTGTCCTGGCGCTGCTTGTCGCGGTGCTGGGGATGAACGCGCAGGTCACTTCCTCGGGAATGACCGGCGTGGTGGTCGACAACAATGAAACGCTCATTGGAGCCACCATCAATGCCGTTCACGTGCCCTCGGGCACCAAGTATGTGGCCGTGAGTAACAACTATGGCCGCTACACCATCCAGGGTATGCGTCCCGGCGGCCCTTACACCGTCACGGTGAGCTATGTGGGCTACAACGACGCCAAGTTTGAGAACATCACCATCCAGCTGGGCTCGCCCTTCGAGCTCAACGTGACCATGGGCGCCAGCTCGCAAATGCTCGACGAGGTGGTGGTGACGGGCACAGCTGTTCCCCAGCACGCGGGAGCCGCCCACAACTTCACGGCGCAAAAGATTGAATCGAGCGCCACGGTTGACCGCAACATCTTCGACGTGGTCAAGAACATGCCCCTCGCCAACTACACCAAGAGCGGCGGCATGTCGTTTGCGGGCAGCAGTTTCCGCTACAACAGTTTCCAAATCGACGGCACGACGAACAACGACGTGTTTGGCCTCGCCTTCAACGGCACTAACGGCGGCCAGGCAGCCGCCAACCCCATCTCGATGGACGCCATCCAGGAAATCCAGGTGGTGGTGGCTCCCTTCGACGTGCGCCAGAGCGGTTTCACCGGCGGCGGCATCAACGCGGTGACCAAGCAGGGTACCAACACGTTCCACGCCACCTATTTCACTTACTACAACAACCAGAGTTTCTACGGCAAGTATAACGCCGCCGACAACTATGTCAAGTCGCCCTTAAGCAAACAGCACAAGACCACCATCGGCGGTAACATCAGCGGCCCCATCGTCAAGGACAAGCTCTTCTTCTTTGTCAACCTTGAGCACCAGAGCAAAAGCTATCCCTCGAGTTACTACCCCGGCAGCTCGATGAACTACCTGAGCGAGGAAACCGCGCGCATCCTCACCGACCGCTACTTCCAGCTCACCGGCATCCAGGAAAACTGGGGACCACGCAACATCGACACCAAGTCGTTCGAGATTCTCGCCCGCCTCGACTGGAACATCAACCACAACAATAAACTCGCACTGCGCTACCAGCACGGCGACAGCTGGGACGACGGCTACAGCGCCGGCTACACCAGCTATTACTTCAACAACTCGAGCTACCGCTTCAGCAACCTTACGAACTCGTTTGTGGCCGAGTTGAACAGCAACATCGGCACCAGCTTCCACAACGAGCTGCGCGCCAGCTTCAACCGCGTGCGCGACCACCGCGACGTGCCTTACCAGGGCCCGCTGTTCTGGATTAAGAACCTGCCCAACGCTTATGACCCCACCGATACCGAGAATTATCGCAGCAACATCAGCGTGAACCTGGGCACCCACTATGTGAGCGGCGCCAACAAGCTCGACCAGGACATCTTCCTGCTTGAAGACAACCTGTCGTGGTACAAAGACAACCACACGTTCACCTTCGGCACCCACAACGAGCTGTTCTTCATGAAGAACCTCTTTGTGCAATACAGCACGGGCGAATGGGTTTACAACTCGCTCGACGCTTTCATCAACAACCAGCCCAGCAACTTCTACTTCCGCTGCATCGACCCCGCGCGCACCGGCGGCGACCTGCTGTGGGCCCCCACCATCAAGGCCGGCCAGTTTGGTGTCTATGCCCAGGACAAGTGGGAGATGACGCGCAACTTCGAGCTCACCTACGGCATTCGCCTCGACATTCCCGTGATGTTCAACAAGCCCACCGAGAATCCCGAGATGAACGCTTACTACGAGAGCAAGCACATCAACGTCAAGATAGGTCAAATGCCCTCGACCAAACTCATGGTGTCGCCCCGACTGGGCTTCCGCTGGTTTACCGACGACGCCCATAACACGCTCATCCGCGGCGGCATCGGCGTGTTCACCGGCCGCGTGCCCTTCGTGTGGCTCAGCAATGCCTTTGGCAACAACGGCGTGGAGCAGATAGGCACCTCAATCTCCAGCGCCGCCGACATCCCCGAGGTGACCGCCGACACCCACCAGCTCGTCGAATCGCTCAACAAGGGCAGCAAATTCCGCATGGACATCGCCACCGTCGACAAGAAATTCCGTTTCCCGCAGGTGATGCGCGCCAACCTCGCCCTCGAGCAAAAGTTCGCCGGCTGGAAGTTCACCCTTGAGGGACTCTACACCAAGACCTTCAACCAAGTGTTCTTCAACAACCTGGCCATCAATCAGGCCGGTGCGACCTTTGCCGTCGAAGGCGTGGCCGCCAGCCAAGCGCCGTTCTATATTACCGACAACAAGTGCGCCAACCTCATCAACCTCGAGAATACCAACAAGGGATACAGCTACAGCGTGAGCGGTACCATCGAGAAGAACTTCGACTTCGGCCTCAACCTGCTGGCAAGCTACACCTTCGGGCACTCTAAGAGCGTCTTCGACGGCACGGCTTCCATCGCACTGTCGAGCTGGAAAGCCTCGCAGGCTGTCGACACACGTCACCCGCAACTCACTTACAGCAACTTCGACCAGCCCCACCGCATCCTGCTCACCGTGGGCTACACCACACCGCGCTACCTCAACGGCTGGTTGCAGACCAACATCGCCGTGTCTTATAACGGTTACAGCGGACAACGCTACAGCCTGTGCATGAACGAGAGCCCGAGCAGCGGCTACAACGGCGACGGCACCCGCGGCAACTCGCTCCTGTACATCCCCACACAAGACGAGCTGGCACGCATGGACTTCGCCGACATCACCGCCCGCGTCAACGGCGAGACCGTCGTCACCATGAGCGCCGACGAGCAACGCGCCAAGTTTGAGGACTTCATCGTCAACGATGCCTACGCCAAGAACCACCGCGGACAATATGCTCCCCGCAACAGCAACCTGGCTCCGTTTGAGCACCAAATCGACCTCCACTTCAGCGAGAGCATCTATTGCCTCAAGGAGCGCGGCAGCAAGATTTTGCTCACCTTCGACGTGCTCAATTTCGCCAACATGCTCAACAAGAAGTGGGGCGCCAGCTGGGGCAACAGCAACAGCGTCACCCCGCTCAACAACACCGCGCTCATCAACAAGGGCAACGGCAACTATGTGGCACGCTACACGTGGAACGGATATACCGAGCCTTCAAAGAGCGACATCGGCAGCCGCTGGCACGCCCAAATCGGCATCAAGCTCATCTTCTAACTTCCCCCCACTCCATCACAACGGGCACCCCGCCGCCACCGGCCGGAGTGCCCGTTTTCCTTGTCCTCGCCATCGCGTTATCCCAATAGTCACGTGAATAACCTAACAATAGACATTGGGCCCATAAAAGAGTCACCCGTAAAACCTTGTGTTCGTTAAACAAGTATTAGCCCCGTCAGGGGCGACACTTTTCGGGCAGGGGTGCAGCACGACAGCGCGAAACCCCTGTGACCGACACATTCCAATTAATATTAGCCCCATTCGGGGCGGCACAATTTGGACAGTGCTCATCAGGTTGATTATGCCGCCCCTGGCGGGGCTGCTTAGCGGCGATGATTAATTTTGAAAAATCAGCTATGTAATCGAATGGACGCGTTTGAAATCGCGTCAAAGGGAAAAACGCCCGGAGGGCGTCCTCTGAGTGCCCCCAGGGGGAAAGGACGCTCGAGCGAAGCGAGAGAGACCTGTTTCACTGGGGGCACTCAAGGGAGCACCCTCCGGGTGGCCATTACTTTCATGGTCACCGGGGACTTCGACGCTCCTAATTCCTATGCTTTCCTCATTACAATAGGCACTTGTAATGCACAAGGTTTTGCGGGTGACCCCCGCAAAAGCCCTATATGCCACACTATACACTACAAAGGCGGCAACCTTTGTTGAAGGGCTGCCGCCATTGTTGGGGTTACGTTACCTTAAAGGGAAACTGTCGCTTACTCAACGGTGACAGTGCCCTTGGTGGTATCGAGCGTAATCGTAATGCTTGTAGCATTATTTACACACCACGAGCCATAGCTATCGCCAGTCGCATAGCTCACCGTACCTGCGCCTGTGCCGTTGCCAGTGCTTGGACGCAACACTTGGCCCCAGAAGTTGGACGAGCCATAAGCAGCCTTGGGAGCGATAGCAAACCACTCGGCAGCTGCGGGGTTGGTGATAACAATCTTGTGCACACCGTTGCCCTGGGGCTCAAACGGGTAGTCGATGTTGCTGGTGCTCCAGCCGTTAGCGGTGCCAATGTAGTAGTACTCGGCCTCGGCCACGACTTCCTTGATTTCGCCCTCAATTTTGAGCTTCATGTTAGCCTTGTCGAGGGTGAGCTTGAACTCGCCGCCACCCTGAATCAAAAGGGTCTGGCCGCCGTCGGCATTGCTTGCGAGCGCGATTTCGCCCTTGTTGCTGTTAGTGACATTGAAGTCACCGCCTTCGCTCACGGCACCAAAGCGGTAAGCCACGATGTCGTCCCAAGCGTCCTCGGTGTCGGCCAGCTTGGTGGTGAAGCCAAAGTACATGTCACCGTCGCTGCTGATGGTGGCGGTGTAGACCTTAGCGTTCTCGTCGTACTGCATTTCCAGACCCAGGTTGGTCTTCCAGCCACCTGCGGGGTCGCCCATGATGTAGACCTTGTCGCTCTCATCGGGATTGGGCTCGGGAAGCACCTCACCATTGATGACGATGGTCATCGCGTCGAGGTCAACGGTAAGAGTGATGTCGCCCTCGGCACGCACGCGGAACGGGTTCTCGCCGGCTTGCAGCGACAGCGTTTGGCCAATGTAATCGCTTACCACCCAGAAGTCACCGTCGCTCACAGCGCCGATGCGGCTCTCGGCGATTTCATCCCAACCGCCATTGTCGCCATCGTTCTCGGCGAGCTTGGTGGTGAAGCTGAAGTATTGCACACCGGTGATGGGAAGCGTAGCGGTATACACATTGCCGTTGCCGGTCATCTCAATACCCTTGTTGGGAGCCCAGCCGCCTTCGACCACGGTACCCAGGATGTAAAGCTTGCCCTTGGCGGGAGTAATCTCGCCCAGCAGGATGCCGTAAAGATAAGTCACATCGGCACCGCTCACGATACCGTCGCCGTTCACGTCGGCATTACCGGCCACTTCCTTGTTCTCAAGCAGGTGACCATAAAGGGCTGTCACGTCGGAACCGCTCACCACGTTGTCACCGTTCACATCGCCCACAGCGGCAAAAGATTGGGCCGACCAAGCGAACGCGCTCACGAGCATGGCCACAACCATCGATAATCTCAGTAATGATTTTTTCATAAAACTGATTGTGTTAATGAGTTAATAAATATAGTTAATAAAATCTTAATTTCCAGTCGGTTAAAACTCTCTTTGCCATTGAATTTCCCTCCATGCGGACACCTCGCGGCCGCATTTCTCTTATCAACTCGCAAATTTAGCAAATTTTTCTTTTTAGTTGAATGATAATTAACAATATTTTATCATTTTACCCATTTTTGGTAATGATAACTTAACGGCAACACAAGCAACGGCATTTATCGCAATCACATGAACCCAAACCGGCGGTGGCCTTTTGTAGGGGCCGCCGCCGGTATTGTTGACAGTAAAGACGGGATGTTACCGCGTCAATATTTCTCGTGCTCGGGGGTATTGTCGAGCTCTTCGCTCGTGAGCTTGCCGTGGTCCATCTTGTGCCACACCCATGCGATATAAGCCAACACAAAGGGGACGAGGATGGAAATGTAGCTCATGGTGCGCAGGGTGAACAGGCTCGACGAACTGTTGTGGATCGAGAGCGACGAAGCGGTATCGAGCAGCGACGGATAGTAAGCCGTGTCATTATAACCCACTACCATGAAAAGGCTCAGCACCACAAGCACCGTGCCCAAGCCGGCGGGCCAGATGCCACCGTGGAACGAGCTGCTGAGCAACGTCTTGCCCACCCCCCACAGCACGCCGGCCACGCCCAGCAAGAAGAAGACGAGCACCCACCACATTTCGACGAAATTGTGCAGGTACTTGTAGTCGACCCACTGCGGATTGGCGCCGCCGTCGTCGACCTGCACGCCCGGCGAAACGAGAATCACGACAACCACAGCGACAAACAGCAGCACAAACACGGGCGCGTTGAGCCGCAAGGCACGGCGCTGCGCCTCGCGCACTTCGTCCTCGTTGATGTTGTTGATGAAATAGAGGCCGGCCAGCGTGCGCGCCAGGAAAAACACCATCACCCCGAAGAGCAGGTTCTTCCAGCTCACCATGGCCTCAAAACCATGTAACGGCCCCCAACGGCTGATGACATTGTCGCCCACCGTGAGGATGTTTGACTTCTCGACGGTGAACTCGGCGCCAAAGAACATGCCAGCCACGGCCACGCCCAGCAACACGGGCCCCACAAAGCCGTTGACGAGCAGCAGCACGTCGTAAAACCGCGTGCCGTAGATATTGCCCTGCTTGGCGCGGTACTCATAGGCCACAGCCTGCACCACAAAGCTAAACAAGATGCACATCCACAGCCAGTAAGCGCCACCGAAGCTGGTGCTGTAAAACAAGGGGAACGAGGCGAAGAACGCGCCGCCAAAAGTCACGAGCGTCGTGAACGTCAATTCCCACTTGCGGCCCATCGAATTGACCAGCAACGGCCGGTGAGACGGCTTACTCGAGAACAGCATCGACTGCCCGCCCTGCACCATGAGCAGGAACACGAGCAGAGCACCGAGCACACTGATGATGAGCCACCAATAGTTTTGCAATATGTAATAAGTCATGAGATTATCAAGAGTATAAAGGTGAAACAGATAATAATAATGCGGAAACTACAGGCTTCAATGCTCGGCCTTGTCGAGGTCACTACGCGAGCCCTTGGCGATTTGACGGCACAAGATGCTCACATCGGCGATGAGCAAGGCCGTGAACACGACGGCAAATATCCAGAACGTCACCTGCACATAGCCGGCACTCAGGTCGCTGATGGCCACCTTGTTGGGCATCAGGTCCTGGATGGTCCACGGCTGGCGGCCCACCTCGGCCACTATCCAGCCGCTCATCGAGCACAGGTAAGTGAGCGGAATGGTCCACACCGCCAGGTGGTAGCCCAGCCGGCGCGTCTTCTTGAGCTTGGCGCGCCACTTGGGCTTATACACGAGCACGAGCGTGACAAGCATGAATACGGCCAGGTAGCCGCCCACAGTCACCATGAAGTGGAACGAATAGAAGGTGAGCGGCACGTTGGGAACAGCCTCTTCGGGCTTGTCGAGATAGCCATAGCCCAGATGGGCGAAGTTCGAGTCAATCTCGGCGCGCACCTGCTCGAGGGCCGTGCGGTCGCCCGCCGCGCTGAGTTCGCCATAGCGTGCCAAAGCCTCCTGCGCGTGGCGTCCGCGCTCCATGCGCTCGGCATAGCTCATGGTGGCCACCGTGTCGCCGTTCTCGTCGATAAAGCGGCCGGCAATCAAGTCGTTGATACCCGGCACGAAGGCCTGCGGGTCGTGGGTAGCCAGCAACGACAGACCATAAGGTATCGACACATCGAAGAGATAAGCGTCACGGTCGTCGCCGGGCTGCTTGTCGGGGTTGAGGATACCAAAAGCCACAATGGGTTGCTCGCGCTGACCGTCGTAGAGGCCCTCCATGGCGGCCAGCTTCATGGGCTGGTATTTGGCCACCGTCACGGCGCTGCTGTCGCCGGTGATGCTGGTCACTACAATGCCCACAAAGCCTACCCAGGCTCCCACCTTGATGCTGCGCAGGCAGTGCGCCTTGTTGCGGCCGCGCAGCAGCATCCACGCGCTCACTCCCACGACAAAGGCTCCACCCAGCACCCAAGCGCTGAGCACGGTGTGGAAAAACTTGCTCACAGCCATGGGCGAGCAGGCCACATCGAGAAACGACGTCATCTCGTTGCGCATCGTGTCGGGGTTGAAGGTCACGCCCGTGGGGTACTGCATCCAGGCGTTGGCCACAAGAATCCACAGCGCCGACAGACTCGCGCCGATGGCAGTGAGCCACGTGGCGGCCAGGTGGAACTTGGGTGACACTTTTTTCCACCCGAAGAACATGACAGCGATAAACGTCGACTCCATGAAGAACGCCAAAATGCCCTCCACGGCAAGCGGAGCGCCGAAGATGTCGCCCACAAACCAACTATAGTTCGACCAATTAGTGCCGAACTCAAACTCGAGAATGATGCCGGTGGCCACGCCTATGGCGAAGTTCACCCCAAAGAGCGTCATCCAGAACTTGGTAGTCGCCAGCCACTTCTCGTCACGGGTGCGGTAATAAGCCGTTTCCATGATGGCCACTATCACGCCCAGTCCCAGCGTGAGGGGCACGAAGAGCCAGTGATACATCGCCGTGAGCGCGAATTGCGCCCGCGACCAGTCGACCACATCCATTAATAAATTACTCATAAGCGGTTCGTATTTTAATGTTAATAATATACTCTTGGGGCATGCCCTCGCGGGGCGTCATCCGGCCTCGCACATACTCGGCCTTGCCCTCGTCGCTGTCGCTCTGCCCGCTCAGGAAGTCGGGGAAAAACACCCACTTGATAATCACGAAGAACACCACCAGCTTGATGCCGATAATCAACCACAACGTGCGCCCCACAGTCATCGAGGCGAAACCGTCGCGGTAAAAACGCCACACGCGCCTCACCGGGCCGGGCTTTGTTCTACGGTCAGTTCCCATAACGCGCTCATTAATTTTAAATTCAATTCACAAATTTAATACTTTTTTTTGAATATCCACAAATTTTCCCGATTTCTGTAACAATCCGCACCGGGATGGCCGTGTTGCGATTTCGCGATTTTGCCGTTTTGTGCCGCGCGTGGCGAATTCTTTGTCAAAAAAGTTGCCAACCGCGAAAAAAGGTATTAATTTTGCGGCGTCAAAACACGAAACGGGGCATTAGCTCATCTGGTAGAGCGCAACATTCGCATTGTTGAGGTGGGCAGTTCGAGTCTGCTATGCTCCACGCCAATCGAGTTAGGAGGTGAACACCAATCAGCGGTATTCGCCTCCTTTCGTATTCACTTACCCGCGTAAAAACACCCTTATTATCAAGCATTAAGCCGAATCGGCCATAAGGTCGAGAACAGGTTGATTCGGGTTAAATGAGCAGGCGGGCCACGCGGGCCGAACCGCGACGGCCGGCCACCATGCGGCGGTAAAGCCACGGCATGGCCAGACGCAACCGAAGCGAGGTGCCCAGGTGAGCCAGGGCCTCGGCTTTGAGTGGCGCCGAGAGGTCGGGGCGTTGCTCGCGCTCGTAGGCGGCGGCGAGGGCGAGGCGGCGGTAGTCGACGAGGCGCATGTAACGTCGCACATCGTGCAACGGGGCGGCGGCAATATCGCGCGCTATCTTATCGAGCGACAGTTCCCACTGCCCGTGGCGCGTGCTGAAGCCGGTGCCTGTGATAGAGGCCTCTCCGCTGCTACGCACGTCGACGAGGGGCTCGTCAATCCACGCGAGGCGCGGCGACGGCAGCAACAGGCGGCAACCCATCTCGAGGTCGTTCCACGCGGGCAGTTCCTCGTCCCACGTGCCGCAACGGTCCAGCCACGGGCGGCTCACGGCAAAGGCCTGCGTGGCCAGCGTGCTGTGCAACAGGTGGCGGGCGAGCTGGTCACCGCCCTTGTGCAGGGGATGAGGCTCGATGTGGCCGTCGGCGTCGACAAAGCGTCGCGCCACCACCACGATGTCGGGGCGCCCGGGCGAGGCGAATGTCTCGTGATAACGCTCGACGAGAGTGGGCGCCATGGTGTCGTCGCTGTCGAAAAACAGCACATGGCCGCCGGTGGCCAGCGAAAGGCCGCGGTTGCGGGCAGCGCCGGCACTGTGGCGCGACTCGCCGGTGACGAGAATCTCGAAGTCGTCGCGCTCGTGCACGCGCTTGAAAGCGCGCAGCACGTCAAGCGTGCCGTCGGTGCTGTCGTTGTCGACGAGCACCAACTGCAGCGGGCGATAGGTTTGCGCGGCTATTGAAGCCAGGGTGCGTCCCGCGATTCCCGCCCTGTTCCACACGGGCACGATAATCGAGAACATGATGGCGAGCGTTGTTTAAGTGTTATCTAAAATCTAAGGCTCGCGGCTCACAGCTGGCGGGCGACAGCGCTTTCGAGCTGGGCGACATCGTCGACGCGCTCCACCAGTTCGCCATTGCGTCCCACGATAAAGACAGTGGGCACGCCGCCCACATTGTAGTCGCGCAAGGCAGTAGATGCCGTGGTGTTAGGGTCACGCACAACAATCCACGGCAAGTTGGCGGCAGCACGCAGCCAGTCGGCCTCGTTGTCGTCGAAACACACCTGATAGATGTCAAGACCCTGCGCGTGGTGCTTGGAATAGGTGTCGTTGAGCAGTTTGTTGAACATGGGCGAGAAGTCGGCGTTGAGCAGGCTGAAGGTGAGAACCACCACGTTGCCGCGCGAGGCCACCTCACGCAACGAGCGGTAGGTGCCGCTCTTGTCTTGCAGATTGATTTCGATGAGGGCCACCTCGGCGGCCTCGATGGTGCGGCCGCGGTTGCTGGCGCGCCGCGCCTCGCGCTGCGCCTCGAGGAAAGTCTGCTCGAGCAACATGGTGCGCGGGTCGTTAGGCAGGAACGTCTTGTAGTTATTGGCCACAGCGCCAATCACTTTGAGGTCCTGCTGGTTGGTGGGGTCGAACAACGGCTTGTCGCCCACGCGCTTGATAATCAAGTAGAAGGCGAGAATGCTCTTGAGGCTTTCCTGGTCCTTGGCTATCACATTCTTGGCGATATCGGCTTTCCAGGCATCGAAGCCGGCCGCGTCGCGCTTGCCGGTGGCGAAGTCGATGGCCTCCTTGTCGATGCGCGCCATGGTCTCGGCCTGAGGCGTTCCCGTGACGGTATAGTCGCTGCCAAAGGCTTTGAGCTTGGTGCGTATCTTGAGGCTCTCCACGCTGTCGATGGGGAAATAAATCACGTCCTGGCCGTGGCGCAGGCGATACACATTGGGGTTCACGGGAGCGGGAATGGCAAACTCAAAGTCGCCGTTGCCGGTAGTGACGGCGGTGTCGGCCGCCACCCACAGGTCGTTCATCGCATACTCCACAATGAGCGTCGTGGTGTCGGCACCGCCCTCGACGTTACCTTCCACCTTAAACACGTTGTTGTCACATGCCGTGAGCGTCGCGGCGAGCACGGCCATCAAAATGAGATATTTTTTCGTTTTCATTGTCATCAAGTGGGGGGGGTGATTATTCGCTTTGGAACTTGAGGGAGTTGCGCTCGGCACTCTCCAGGCGCTTGTTGCGCCAGCAGCTGCGGCACATGGCGATGTAGCGGTCGTCGCCGCCTATCTCCACCTGGTTGCCGTCGGTGACGATGTTACCGTGACCGTCGATGCGCGCGTTGATGCTCGTTTTGCGGCCGCAAGCGCAGGTGCTTTTGATTTCCTCTATCGTGTCGGCCAGCTCGAAGAGGCGGCGCGAACCCTCGAAAAGGTGACTCTGGAAGTCGGTGCGCAAGCCGTAACACACCACGTTGGTGCCGAAGTCATCAACGATACGCGCGAGCTCGTCGATTTGCTCGGCACTCAGGAACTGGGCCTCATCGACGAGTATCCAGTCTTTGACCACCAGCGACTCCTCGTAGAGGTCCTTGACATACTCGTAGATGTTCATGTCCTGATAAATCCAGGTGCACTCGCGCTCGATACCAATGCGGCTGCGAATCACGTTGTTGTTCTCGCGGTTGTCGATAATCGGCTTCATGCACAAGTAGTTGAGCCCGCGCTCCTCGAAGTTATAGGCCTGAGTAAGCAACAGCGCGGTCTTGGCCGAACCCATCGTGCCGTAGCGAAAGTAGAGTTTTCCTCGTTTGTCCATTGCGGTTCACTTATTTTGCCTGCAAAGTTAAGCAAAAATGCAAGACAAAGCAAAACGAGTTATTAACAACCCGCGGCAACCGTGTCAAAATATTGTTTTTAGGATAAGAAACGCGCCCCACCGTCCAAACGACCGATTCGGGTTCATTGCACTTCATTATATGTGAGTTTTTAAATGACGGAATGCCGACATATTTCGGGTGTATAGAAATGCCAAATTCTGCGGAAAAATCGCCATTTTTCGACAATTACCGAACGCGAAAAACAGGCGCCTCAAAGCGCTTGTAAGCATGAGTTGACGGGGATATAAATCGCCAAACACTTTACCCCACAAATTGCGTGCTACGAAGAGATTTTTTCAACACATTTATAATCAGCGCATTAAAAATGCCATGCTACGACAGATTTTTTGGAGGATTATAATCTTAGCCTTATTTTTGTGGTGTAACCAATGGCGTGTTTTTTAGCTATATGTCACAATATGCCAATTTCAACTAACAGTTTAATTGTCAATCAACTATGAAGAATTTTTTATTTTTACTCACAGCAATGGCTGCCTCTGCGATGGCCACAACGGCATTTGCCGACGGAAACCAAGTCACAATGAACGAACAACATGGTAATCAGGGCCACAACGAAGGCGTTCCCGACTTTGTGTTAAAGACCATACGAGTCCCTCGAAAAGGGGCGAAGCTTGGTCACGTCACGCAGGCAAGCAAGTGCCTCGAAGAGGAACATTGTGGCTTTATCTGCTTTAGGAACTTAAATTATTAAAAACGACAACAATAACAATAAAAAACAACTTTATTGACATCAAGTCACATCAAGTTTTCACTGGCCCTGGAAACTCCAGAACTATAATTATTAATTGATTTTCAAAACAAAGACAAAGCAGAAATTCCGTCATTTCGTTCATAAATATGCGCTATTATTTGCAAAATACTCGGTCATTGGCTACCTTTGCCCTCACGAGGGGTGAGGCGCCCGCACGTCCGCCACCCCGCCACACACCCAAATCAAGCCAACAAGAAACAAACAATAAAACACTAAAATTTAAATATAATATAAAGCAATGAAAGAGAACTTATTTATAACCTTGATGCTCATGCTGCTGGCTTTGCCCCTCGCCTCGTGCGGCAACGACGAGCCGCTGGCTTCGGATGACGTTTTTTCTGACC
>CAMVPC010000043.1 GCA_947169265.1 uncultured Prevotellaceae bacterium | reverse complement strand
CCAACGACCCCCTGATTAACAGTCAGGTGCTCTAACCAACTGAGCTATTGAAGCAAAATGTTTTGTTTTAAGCGCTTCAAGATGGACTTGAACCAACGACCCCCTGATTAACAGTCAGGTGCTCTAACCAACTGAGCTATTGAAGCAGAATGTTTCGTTTCCCGCACGGGCGGTTGCGAAAAGCGGTGCAAATTTACGTCGCTTTTTTGAATTGTGCAAAAAAAAAAGTAAAAATCTTGCGTTTTTCGTGATTTTAATGCTTTTTCACCACGTTTTTACCTGTTATATCGGCAAGAAGTTGTATTTTCGCAGGCTGAAAATAACGATAATGGGCACAATGACAACAAAAAGCTTTTCGCATAAGGTCGCGGTACTGGCCGTGGCTTGCCTGTGTGTGGTGATGGCGTCGGCCAAGAGCGACGGCGACGCCACGGTGGCACGCAACCTCGACGTGTTTAACCGCTTATACAAGGAACTGAACACGTTCTATGTCGACACGCTCGACGCTACCAAGTCAATCAAGACGGCCATCGACGCGATGCTCGAAGAGGTGGACCCCTACACCGAGTATATCCCGGCGAGCGAGCAGGAAGACTTCATGGTGGTGTCGAGTGGCGAATATGGCGGCATCGGTTCCTATATCATGGAGCGTGATGGCCATGTTTATTTCAGCGAGCCTTACGAGAACAGTCCCGCGGTGCGCGCCGGTATCAAGAGCGGCGACCGCATCGTGAGTATCGACGGCGAGAGCGTGGCGGGCCTCTCGAGCGACAAGGTGAGCGCACGCCTCAAGGGCGACCCGAGCACCCGCATCGTTATCGAGGTGGCGCGCCCTTATTGCGGCCCCGACAGCCTCAAGACGTTCACGCTCACGCGCGAGAAAATCAAGTTGGACCCGGTGCCCTACTATGGCGTGACTCATGGCGACATGGGCTACATCAAGCTCACCACGTTCAACGAACACAGCGCGGCGCAAGTGCGCGAAGCCGTTGAGAGCCTCACCAAGACGCCTGGTCTCAAGGGACTGGTGATAGACCTGCGCGGCAATGGCGGCGGTTTGCTCGAGAGCGCCGTGCAAATCGTGGGCATGTTTGTGCCCAAGGGTACGCAGGTGCTACAAACGCGCGGCCGCACCAAGAACGAAGAAAAAACTTACAAGACCACTGAGGCTCCCATTGCCGCCGACGTGCCTCTGGTGGCACTCATCGACGGCGGCACGGCAAGTGCCGCCGAGATTACCGCGGGTGCCTTCCAAGACCTGGACCGCGGCGTGGTGATAGGGTCGCGCTCCTTTGGCAAGGGACTGGTGCAGACCACGCGTCCGTTACCTTACGACGGCATGCTCAAGGTGACTATCGCCAAGTATTACATTCCCAGCGGGCGCCTCATTCAGGAGATAGACTATAGCCGTCGCGCCATCGACGGCACGGCGCAGCGCATCCCCGACAGCTTGACGAATGTTTACCGCACGGCCCACGGCCGCGAGGTGCGCGACGGTGGCGGCATCACGCCCGATATAAAGATAGAATATCCCGAGCTTAACCGGTTGGTGTATAACATTGTGCGCGACCATTGGGCATTTGACTTCGCCACAAAATACACCGCCGAGCACCCGAGCATACCACCCGTGGATCAATTTGAGATTACCGACGAGATATTCAACGCTTTCAAGCAGTCGATCGACCCGAAGCGGTTCCAGTATGACAAGGTGTGCGAGACAGGCCTCGAAAAGCTGCGCAAAACCGCCGAGATGGAAGGCTACATGAACGACACCACGCGTGAGGCTTTCGACCGTCTCGAGACGCTCCTCAAACACGACCTCGACCACGACTTGGACCAAAATCGCAAGTCGATAAGCGACCTGCTGGCGCAAGAAATCATCAAGAACTACTACTACCAGCGCGGACAGGTGCTCTACGACCTCAAGGAGGACGAGGCGCTCGACAAGGCACACGAGGTTTTCACCACGCCGGGCTTATGGAAAAAGACGCTCAACCTGGGCAAGTGACATGACGATAGAGGAACTTTGCGGCCTGCTTTGCACGGCTACGCGCCGGCGTGCGATGGCACGCTTGCTCAAGAGTGTGGAACACGGCACGGTCGTCGTCGATGGTCTTGCCGGCAGCGCCACGGCGGTGTTGTTGCAGGCCTTGCCGCGCCGGGATAAGCCCTATATTGTGGTGGGGCGCGACCTCGACGAGGCCGGCTACCTGTATCACGACTTGTGCCAGATAGTCGGCGACAAGGCTGTGGCCTTCTTTCCGAGCGGCTACAAGCGCGACATCCGTTACGGGCAAGTCGACGCCCCGCAGGAGATACTCCGCACCGAGGCTTTGAGCCGCTGGAACGACGACACCGGGCTGCGCTGGCTCGTCACCTACCCCGAGGCGCTGGCCGAGAAGGTGGCGACGCGTGCCGCCATCGCGTCATCAACACTCACGCTCACCGTGGGCGACAGCGTCGACTTGATTGAAGTGACCGTAAAGTTGCGTGAACTTGGTTTTGAGGAAGTTGACTATGTGTACGAGCCGGGACAGTTTTCGCTGCGCGGCTCCATCCTCGATGTGTTCTCGTTCAACGGCGAGTTGCCGGTGCGTGTCGATTTCTTTGGTGACGAAATCGACAGTGTGCGCTCCTTCAACGTCGAGACCCAGCTGAGCGACCAACGCCTCAATAGCGTGAGCATCATCAACCGTCTGGGCGATGAGGAGCGCAAGCACGGCACGTCGTTGCTCGATTTTGCCGGCCCCGAGGCTACCGTGGTGTGCCGCGATGTGGCCTGGCTGCTCGAGCGGGTGCGTGCGATAGGGGAGGGCGAATTGAGTCACAGCGCGTTGCTGGCCGAGGAGCTCGACACCGAGGCTATGGACAAGGTGGTCGACGCGACGCGATTCGAGCACGCCCTGCGCACGATGCGTTGCCTTGAGATGGGCAACGGCGAGGCGGCCGGCCGCTTATCGCCCGGCCTGTCGTTCCACTGCGCGCCGCAGGGCGTGTGTCACAAGAATTTCGACTTGATAGCCTCGTCGTTCGGCGAGTTGCTGGGCGAGGGTTACCGCATTTTTATCCTGAGCGACAGCGCTAAGCAAATAGAGCGTCTGCGCCTCATCTTCGACGACCGTGCAGAGGACATCGCCTTCACGCCCGTTGACCGCACACTGCACGAGGGTTTCGTTGATAATGACCTGAAAATTTGCGTCTTTACCGACCACCAGATTTTCGACCGCTTCCACAAGTACAACCTCAAGAGTGACCGCGCCCGCAGCGGCAAACTCGCCCTCTCGCTCAAGGAGCTCAACGCCATCGAGAGCGGCGACTACATTGTGCATGAGGACCATGGTATAGGGCGGTTTGAGGGACTTGTGCGCACCAATATCAACGGCACCACGCAAGAGATGATCAAGGTGAGCTACCAGGGCGGCGACATCGTCTTCGTCTCGATTCACGCCCTGCACAAACTCTCGAAGTATCGCGGGAAAGAGGGCGTGGAACCGCGCTTGATCAAACTGGGCAGCGGCGCGTGGAATCGCATCAAGAGCCGCACCAAGAGCCGCCTCAAGGACATCGCGCGCGACCTGATAGCCCTCTACGCCAAGCGACGCGAGGAAAAAGGATTCGCCTTTAGCCCCGACGGGTACTTGCAGCGTGAGCTGGAGGCCTCGTTTATCTACGAAGATACCCCCGACCAACTCACAGCCACGCAGGCTGTCAAGGCCGACATGGAGCGCGACAAGCCCATGGACCGCCTGGTGTGTGGCGACGTGGGCTTCGGCAAGACCGAGGTGGCCATACGCGCCGCTTTCAAGGCCGCTGTCGACGGCAAGCAGACGGCGGTGCTGGTGCCCACCACGGTGCTGGCATTCCAGCATTACCACACGTTCAGCGAGCGTCTCAAGAACTTCCCGGTGCGCGTCGACTACCTGAGCCGCGCCCGCAAGCCCAAAGAGGTGAAACAGCTGTTGGCCGACCTGTCCGAGGGAAAAATCGACATCGTCATCGGTACGCACAAACTCATCGGTAAGACCGTCAAGTTCCACGACTTGGGGCTGCTTGTCGTCGATGAGGAGCAAAAATTCGGGGTCGCCGTCAAGGATAAACTCAAGCAACTCAAGGTGAATGTGGACACGCTCACGATGAGCGCCACGCCCATCCCGCGCACGCTGCAGTTCTCGCTCATGGGCGCGCGCGACTTGAGCACCATCAACACGCCGCCACCCAACCGCTATCCCATCGTCACCACCATCGCCTCGCTCGACGACGATGTGGTGGCCGAGGCCATCAACTTTGAGCTGTCGCGCAACGGACAGGTTTTCTTTGTGAACAACCGCATCGAGCAGCTCGAGACCCTGCGCAACATGATAGCGCGGCTCGTGCCCGACGCCCGCGTCGTGATGGGGCACGGACAGATGCCGCCCGAAGAGCTTGAGAGCCGCATCCTGGCCTTCACGGCCCAAGACTACGACGTGCTGTTGTGTACCACTATCATCGAGAGCGGCATCGACATGCCCAATGTGAACACCATCATCATCAACAACGCCCACAGCTACGGACTGAGCGACCTGCACCAGTTGCGCGGACGCGTGGGGCGCAGTAACCGCAAGGCCTTTTGCTACCTGCTCGTGCCACCCGGACGACCGCTCACCCCGGTGGCCAGTCGCCGCTTGCACGCTATCGAGAGCTTCAGCGACCTGGGCAGCGGCATCCACATCGCCATGCAGGACCTCGATATCCGCGGCGCCGGCAACCTGCTGGGCGCCGAGCAAAGCGGTTTTATCGCCGACCTGGGCTTCGAGACTTACCAGAAAGTGCTGCGCGAGGCCGTGCTCGAACTTAAGACCGAGGAATTTGCCGACACCTTCGAGCAGCAGGCCGCCGAGCAGTCGCAGCTCACGGGCGAGGACGCCGAATATGTGAGCGACTGTGTTATCGATACCGACCTCACCCTGATGTTGCCCGCCGACTATGTGCCGCAAGAGAGCGAACGTATTATCCTCTATCGCGAACTTGACAATATGGCCTCGCGACAGCAAGTCGAGGCTTTCGAGGAACGCTTGCGCGACCGCTTCGGCGAAATCCCCGAAATGGGACGCGAACTCATTCGCATCGTGCCGTTGCGACTGCTGGCACGCACCTTGGGTATCGAGAAAATCGCCTTGATGAAGCACGCGATGTACCTCTACTTCGTGGGCGAGGAGAACGTGGCTTACTACCAGTCGCGCGCCTTCGGGCGTATTCTCGCTTTCCTGCAGCAAAACGCCCGGCGTTGTCGGCTGCGCGACAAGAACGGGCGTCGCTCGATGGTCGTCGACGACGTCACGACGGTGAGCGAGGCCCTCGCCCTGCTCGACCAAATAAGCTCACTGCAGGCGCTGTAATAGGCGGTTTCGCCCCCTTTTTGACCTCGTTAAGACGATTTTTCGGGCCATTTCTTGCACATCTCGCAAAATAGGGCTAACTTTGGAAACACTTTTAGGCAGCAGTCCCGGCGGGGGCTGTGTTGAGCCACTTAAGAACCTTCTTATTACCAGGCACGTGACCCGCGGGCCCTCAATTGAACTTAAAAACAACTATGAACAAACCTTTAACCGAAGACGTCCTGCTGCAAAACATGCGGGACATGGACATTGAACAGATTTCTAAGGCCACTATCCGTCAGGCGGTGGCCCTCTCGGCAGGCCTCGAGAAAATATTAGGCGAGCCTTTCTCGCGACTCGAGATAGGCGTGCCGGGACTCGACCCCTGCCGCGAAGGCGTCGAGGCGCAAAAGCGCGCGCTCGACAGTGGCATCGCCTCGGTGTATCCCAGCATCGAGGGGCTTCCGGCGCTCAAAGAGGCGGCATCACGCTTCATCAAGGCCTTTGTCAACATCGACGTGGACCCCAAGTGCATCGTGCCCACGGTGGGCTCGATGCAGGGTAGCTACAACCTCACCCTGGAGTGCTCGCAGCTGCGCCCCGGTCGCGACACGATGCTCTACATCCATCCGGGCTTCCCCGCCAACCTCACGCAGGCGCGGGTGCTTGGCGTGCGCCACGAGGCGTTCGACATCTACGAGTATCGCGGCGAAAAGTTGCGCGACAAGCTCGAGAGCTACTTTGCCACGGGCCGCATCGCCGCCATCCTGTTCTCCAACCCCAACAACCCCACGTGGGTGTGCCTCACCGAGGAAGAACTGCAAATCATCGGTGAGCTGGCCAACAAATATGACGTGATAGTGCTCGAAGACATGGCTTACATGTGCATGGACTTCCGCACCGACCTCTCTCATCCCTTCGAGGCTCCATTCCAGCCCACGGTGGCCCGATACACCGACAATTACATCATCATGCTGTCGGCCTCGAAAATCTTCAGCTACGCCGGCGAGCGCATCGCCCTGGTGGCTTTCAACAACAAGTTGTTCCGCCGCCAGTTTGAGGGTCTGCGCGAGCGTTACGGCATCGCGCGCATGGGGCAGAACTTCATCCACACGTTCCTCTATGCCGCCTCGTCGGGCACGTCCCACTCGGCACAGTATGCCATGGCGGCCATGCTGCAAGGCGCTGCCGACGGCACCTTGCCTTTTGTGCACAACGTGAGCGAATATGGCCGCCGCGCCAAGATTGTGAAGGAACTCTTTGTCAAGCACGGCTTCCACATCGTGTATGACCACGACATGGACCGCCCCATTGCCGACGGATTTTTCTTCACAGCCGGTTACGGCGACATGGACGATGAGACGCTCATGCGTTGCCTCATGCGCTGCGGCATCTCGTCCATCGGCTTGAACACTACGGGTAGCGGGCAGTATGGCGTGCGCGTGTGTGTGTCGGCTTTGCGCACCGATGCCGATTTCCAACGTCTCGACGAGCGCTTGGCCATGTTTGCCAGCGAGTTTTAACCCGGCCGCGTCAACGCCGATAAATTTACCCCAAAAAAGCAAACTGCTCGTTTACTCGTTTACTTGTCAACTCGTTTACTGAAAAATAAACAATATGAACTACATGACAGCCGATGAGGCGATGCGCCTCGTCAACAACGGAGACTCTATTTTTATCCAGGGAAGCACCTCGGTGCCCAATGTGCTCGAACAGGCCTTGGCGCGACGGGGCAATGAACTCAAGGGCGTGAAGGTGTATTCGGCGTTCAACATCACGCGTGAAGAAGCCCCCTTCTGCAAACCCGAGTATAAGGAAGCCTTCCTTACCAATAGTCTCTTCCTGTGTGCCGACCAGCGTCGCTGGGTGGCCGAGGGCTACGGCTCGATGATTCCGGCATTCCTGGGTGAGATTCCCTTCTTGTTCCGCTCGCGGCAAATACCGCTCGACATCGCGTTTATCAACTGCTCGCCGCCCGACGAAAACGGCTACTGCAGCTACGGCATGAGCGCCGACCTCGCTTTCTCGGCCGTGGAGTGCTCGCGCATCATCATCGCGCAGATTAACAAGAGCATGCCCTACTTGTGTGGCGCGGCCGTTATCCATGAGTCGAAGATAACGGCAGCCGTCGAGTGTGACGACGCGCCGGTCGCCCTCCACTTCGGGGAACCCACGCCCATTGAGAGCGCCATAGGCCGGTATATCGCTAACGAAATCCCCGACGGCGCCACGCTGCAAATAGGTGTGGGTGGCATCCCCAACGCTGTGCTCAACGGCATCAAGCACCATCAGCACCTGGGCCTGCACACCGAGGCGATGACCGACGGTGTGGTGCGCCTCATCGAGGAGGGTGTGATTGACAACTCGCTCAAGAAAGTGCGTCCCGGCAAGAGCGTGGCGAGCCTCGCGCTGGGCTCGGAGCACATGTACGAATTCCTCAACCATAATCAGGACGTGGAATTCTACGATGTGGCGTGGACCAACGACCCGCAGGTGATTCGCCAGAATCCGCGCGTGATAGCCATCAACTCGGCTCTCGAAGTCGACCTCACCGGACAGGTGTGTGCCGACAGCATCGGCACCACGATATTCTCGAGCGTGGGCGGCCAGCATGACTTTATGTACGGTGGCGCCCTCTCCGAGGGTGGCAAGACCTTCATCGCCCTGCCGTCGCGCACCTCGAAGGGACGCGCCAAAATCGTGCCTACGCTCACTCCCGGCGCCGGCGTGGTGACGACGCGTTTCCAGACGCAATTTGTGGTCACTGAGCATGGTATTGTGTACCTGCGCAACCTCAACCTGGCCGAGCGCGCCAAGGCACTTATCTCCATCGCCCATCCCGACGACCGCGAGGACCTGGCCCGTGCCGCCCGCGAGCGTTTCGGCTATTCGTTCGACCGCATCTATTAGGCCTTAAGCCTAAAGGCCGACGGCCCGCAATCCCGTCCGTTGCCCATAAAACGACCCTGTGTTTGGACGCGTCCCCCTCAACCGGCCGCTTCCAAACACAGTTTTTTGTGGGCGTCGCCTGCTTTCGCCAAAGGCAAAAACAATAGACCGATTTTGGATTCATTGACCACACTTTTGGCAGATTATAGCCTATATTTTGCCAAAACGCAGATTCTTTGCGGGTGTCCCAATTAATTATCGCCGATAAGTAGCCCCTTGGGGCTAATACTTGTTTAACGAGCACAGGTTTTTGCGTATGTTCCGGCGATTGTGATTACTTGCCGCCTGCCTCCCATCTGTCGTCACTGCCGTGGCTAATTCTTGTAAAATTTTAACGGCACAGCTTTTTTTGCCGGGGTCCAAAAATATTTTACGATTTTTGGTAAAAAATTTTGGTAATCAAGAAATAATGCCTAATTTTGGTTTTTATTTGACATTCAGTCAATTGGGGGTTGAAAAGTGGAAGTTTAAACTCCTTACTTTCGCCCCTCGAAAAGAGAACTTTTTTAAATAACCTAAACAAAAACCTTTCAACCTGTAATTATTTTGTAATTATGGAAATCAAAAATGCTTCGGCCGGGACCTTCGAGTCTGGCGACATCTTCATTCAAATCGCCCCCTCCACGACGAGTGGAGTCACGATTGATTTGGACAGTACAGTCGCATTTCAATTTGGCGAACAAATCAAGCGCGTCATCGCCGACACGTTGCAAGAGCTCAACGTGACGGGCGTGGAAGTAAAAGCCACCGACAAGGGTGCGCTCGACTGCACTATTCGTGCCCGCGTGACGGCGGCCGCCGTGCGCGCCACGGGAGTTGACGTGTGGAAATAACATTAACCTCAAGGACATTTCAAAAGGAAACCAAGTTATGCAACGATTAAGAAGAACGATGATGTTTGTGCCGGGCAACAATCCGGCAATGATGCAAGACGCATTTATCTATGGTCCCGACTCCATCATGCTCGACCTGGAGGATTCGGTGACAATGGCCGAGAAAGACGCCGCCCGCCTGCTGGTGTACAACGCCTTGAAGACCATCGACTATGGCAACACCGAGATGGTGGTGCGTGTGAACCCGCTCAACACGCCCTACGGCAAGAAGGACGTGGAGGCCGTGGTCAAGGCCGGCGTGCACGTGATTCGCATGCCCAAGACCGAGACCGCCGATGAGATTCGTGAACTTGAGGCCGAAATCGAGAAGGTGGAGACCGAGCTGGGTTGCGTGGGACGCACCCAAATCATGGCCGCCATCGAGAGCACGCTGGGTGTGATTAACGCCTACGCCATCGCCACCGCCTCAAAGCGCATGATGGGTATCGCCCTGGGCGCCGAGGACTACTGCGCCAACCTTAAGGCACAGCGCACGCCCGACGGCATGGAGCTGCTGATGGCTCGCCAGACCATCGTGGTGGCCGCTCGCGCAGCCGGCATCGACGCGCTCGACACGGTTTACAGCAACCTCAACGACATGGAAACCTTCCGCAAAGAGGTGGAGCTGATCAAGACGCTGGGCTTCGACGGCAAGTCGATTATCAACCCGCGTCAAATCGAGGTCGTCAACGAGGTGTTCGCACCCACCGAGAAGGCCATTGAGAAAGCCATGGGCATCATCGCCGCCATCAAGGAGGCCGAGAAACGCGGCAGCGGCGTGATTTCCTATAAGGGTAAGATGGTGGACCGCCCCGTCGTGTTGAGGGCGCAAAGGACCATCGAGTTAGCTATCGCATCGGGAATTTTAACGAAGGAGGAATTGTCATGAGCAACATAAAAGACAGAGCACAACTGATTAGCGAGGTCGCAAAACGGATGAACAAGAACGTGTATGACGACGCTCGCACGATTAAAACGATAAGTCACAAATCGGAGCTTCCTAAGGAAGTGTCGAAGGTGGTCACCCTGGAGGAGGCCATTCGCGGTACCGGCTTGAAGGACGGCATGACCATCTCGTTCCACCACCACTTTCGCGGTGGTGACAAGGTGGTGAACATGGTGGTCGCGAAGCTCGCCGAAATGGGTTTCAAAAACCTGCACCTGGCGGCATCGAGCTTGCAAGACGTTCACGCGCCGCTCATTGAGCACATCAAGAATGGTGTGATTACCGAGATTTCCACCTCGGGAATGCGTGGCGAGCTGGCCACCGAAGTGTCGCACGGCTTGATGGACAAGCCTGTTGTGTTCCGCTCGCACGGCGGTCGCGGCAGCGCCATCGCCACCGGCGACTTGCACATCGATGTGGCCTTCCTGGGCGCCTCGTCGTGCGACCCTGCCGGCAACAGCTGCGGTTACTCGCGCTCTGAGAACGCCAAGTCGATTTGCGGTTCGCTGGGCTACGCCCTTCCCGATGCGCAGTATGCCGACAAGGTTGTCATCCTCACCGACGACCTGGTGGCCTATCCCAACACGCCCAACTCAATCTCGGAGCGCAACGTCGACTACGTTGTGGTCGTCGACTCGGTGGGCGATTCGTCGAAGATTGCCTCGGGTGCCATCCGCGACACCAAGAACCCACGCGACATCTTGCTGGCCAAGCAGGCCGCCAAGGTGATTATCAACAGCGGTTACTTCAAGGACGGCTTCTCAATCCAGACCGGTTCGGGCGGCGCCTCGCTGGCTGCCGTGAAATACATTCGCGAGAGCATGATTCAGCAGGGCATCAAGGCCAGCTTCGCGCTGGGCGGCATTACGGCCCACATGGTGAAACTGCATGAGGAAGGCCTCATTGAGCGCCTGATCGACGTCCAGTCGTTCGACAAGGTGGCGGCCGAGAGCATCAAGACCGACCCGATGCACAAAGAGGTGACGGCCAACGAATATGCCAGCGCCGACGAACCCGGTTCGGCCACCCACTTCCTCGACATCGTCATCCTGTCGGCACTCGAAGTCGATACTAACTTCAACGTGAATGTGCTCGTGGGTAGCGACGGTATCATCCGCGGCGCCATTGGCGGACACCCCGACACGGCTGCCGACAGCGCCCTGTCTATTATCGTGTGCCCGTTGCTGCGCGGCCGCATCCCCTGCGTGGTCGACAACGTGACCACGCTCATCACTCCGGGATCGACTGTCGACGTGGTGGTGACCGAATATGGCATCGCTGTGAATCCCCGCCGTCCCGAGCTCGCCGAGCGCCTGAAAGCCGCCGGCTTGAACATCGTGGACATCCACGCCCTTAAGGACCGCGCCAAGAGCATCATCGGCGAGGCTGCCGAGCTGCCTTTCGGCGACAAGGTGGTGGGCGTGGTGATGAACCGCGACGGTTCGGTCATGGATGTCATCAAGAATATTGTTGACTGACCCTATTAACCTTTTTATATATTAAGAATGGAAATTACGCTTGACCAGCTCCTGGCGAGCCGCGACGGCCGCAGTGCCATGCAGCGCGAGCTCATGGAAGCCCACCCGGGCCTCACGCTCGTGTGTCTTACCGTGGTTATGCCGGGCAAGGTGAAACGTAATTTCCATTCGTTAATTGTAGCGCAAGCGGCTCTCACCGAGCTGATTAACGCTTTTGATGGTACTACGGCGCTTCTACGCGCGCGCGACCTTCCCACGGGATTTGAGGCTTACCTGCTCACGACTGTGGACCGCGTCGAGGCCAAACGCGTCGCTTGCCACATTGAGGACACCCATCCGCTGGGGCGTCTCTTCGACCTTGACGTGCTCAACACCGATGGCACGCCACTGTCGCGCACCGCGCTGGGCTATGCGGCCCGCCGCTGCCTGGTGTGTGAGCGCGAGGCGCGTCATTGCATGCGTCTGCACAGCCATTCGCAGGACGAAATCCATGCCAAGATAGAACAGATGATTGACCGGTATGTTCGATGAATACGAAATAAGACCGTTGCCGTTGACGATGAAGAGAGTCAAGACGCGCGTGTGCGAATTCTTGGCACTCAACGGATTGCGGCTCGACGACGACATCGAGTACTATGCCGGCGTGTTCGCAGTGAGCGGCGACGAGATGCTCGCCGGTGCCGGTATTGCCGGCGACGTGATGAAGGGCGTGGCTGTGAGTGCCGCGCTGCGTTCCACGGGAATGAGCACACGGCTCATCTCCCACCTTGTGAGCGAGGCGGCTTCGCGTGGCGTGACTTCGCTCAAGGTGTTCACCAAGCCCGAGAATCGTGCCATCTTCGAGAGCTTGGGCTTCGCGATGATTGCCCGGGCTCCAAAAGCCATCTTGCTCGAGAACGGAAACGGCCTGCGCGACTACTGCGCGTCGCTCGCCAGCTTGGCGCAAGGCAAGCCCTCGCGCCGCGGCGTGGTGGTGATGAACGCCAATCCCTTCACCATAGGCCACCGGTATCTTGTGGAAGAGGCCCTGCGCAAGGTGGAGCACCTCTTTGTCATCGTAGTTAAGGAAGACCGCTCGCGCTTTGGCTATGCCGAGCGTCTGGCCATGGTCAAGGCGGGTCTCGCCGGCCTGGAACGCGTCACGGTGATTGAGGGTAGCAGCTACACGATTTCGGCCGCCACCTTCCCCACTTATTTTCTGAAAGAGATTACCGACGCTACCGACACCCACATCACGCTCGACCTCGACATCTACACGCGGCACATCGCGCCGGCCCTGCGTGCTGACCTGCGTTTTGTGGGCAGTGAGCCGGCCGACGCGCTCACGGCACGCTACAACGAGCTGATGCACCGGCAGCTGCCGGTGTGCGGGCTCGATGTGGTGGAAGTGCCGCGCGTTACCGTCGACGGCCTCGTGGTAACAGCCTCGCAGGTGCGTGGCCTGCTCGATGAGGGCCACTTGCGCGAGATTGTGAGGCGTGTCCCCGCTACCACTTTGCCCCACATCGTGGCACGGCTGGCCACGCGCTCGTTGCTCATTGAGCTCGACACGACGCCCAAGCCCGGCCTCGTTGACCGCGACGACAACGGCGCGCACACCGATATGGACTACGCGCTCATGCGGCGAAGCATCGACGCCCTGCACCCCTTCTTTGTGCGGCTTGCCCTCCTGGGAGCCGACGACGGCACTCCCGACGCGACGCGCGTCAAGGACTTGGGACTTGCCGCCGAGCAAGCCATGCTCAGCGCCACCGGTGGCGTGAACACCCACAAAGGTGCGCTCTTCGCGCTGGGACTTACCGTGGTGGCCGCGGCGCATTGCCGTGGCGAGGTAACCCCGTCGCGACTGCAACAAGAAATAGCGCGGCTGGCCTGTAACCATCCGCGTGCCATCGACACCCACGGCAGCCGTGCTGTGGCGCAATACAACGCGTTGGGCGCGCTCGCCATGGCGCAGCGCGGCTACCCGGCGCTCTTCGACGACTGGCTGCCTTTCTTCGAGGCCTGCCGTCACGATGATAACGCGGCCCAGCTGACGCTGCTGCGTATCATGAGTGAACTCGACGACACCAACGTGCTGCACCGTTGCGGCCCGCAGGTGGCCCAAGAGGTGAAAGCGGCTGCCCGTCGGCTGCTCGGCAACTACACCACTGCCGGCATGCGGGAGCTGAACCGGCTCTTCGTCGAGGGCAACATCTCGCCGGGTGGCGCCGCCGACATGCTGGCGCTCACCACGCTGGTGCACGCCCTCACCCACTAATGAATTTCAACCCGAAATTAACATAACCAATTCAACTAATAATAATCTTTTTAACCCCAACAATCAAATTATGGTAGAACTTATCAAACACGGAGTTTACTTGGTTAACGGAAACGAAATCAAGAACGAGGCTAACGCCACTCCCGATGAGGCTCGAGAAAACACGATTACCTATCAAATCCTGCGTGCTCACGACGTGGACGGCAGCAAAGGCAAGAAGATGCGCATCCGCTTCGACGCCATGATGTCGCACGATATTACCTATGTGGGCATTATCCAGACGGCACGCGCCAGCGGCTTGGAGAAATTCCCGCTGCCCTACGCGATGACCAACTGCCACAACTCGCTGTGCGCCGTGGGCGGTACCATCAACGAGGACGACCATGTGTTCGGCCTGTCGGCCGCTAAGAAGTATGGCGGCATCTATGTGCCCGCCAACCAGGCCGTCATTCACCAGTATGCCCGCGAGGCTATGGTCAAGTGCGGCAACATGATTTTGGGTTCCGATAGCCACACGCGTTACGGCTCGCTCGGTAACATGGGCGTGGGCGAAGGCGGCGGCGAGCTCGTTAAGCAGCTGCTCAAGAACACGTGGGACATCAACGCGCCCGAGGTGGTGCTCGTGTGGCTCGAAGGCACTCCCAAGAAGGGCGTAGGTCCCCACGATGTGGCTATCTCGCTGGTGAAGGCCACCTTCGAGAGCGGTTTCGTCAAGAACAAAGTGCTTGAATTCGCCGGCCCCGGCGTGAAGGAACTGCCCATCGACTTCCGTAACGGTATCGACATCATGACTACCGAGACCACTTGCTTGAGCTCGATTTGGATTACCGACGATGAGGTGAAGCACCACTACGACATCCACAATCGTCCGCAGGACTACAAGCAGCTCCAGCCGGGCAATGTGGCTTACTACGACGCGATGATTCGCATCGACCTGTCAACGCAGGAATCGATGATCGCGCTGCCCTTCCACCCCAGCAATGCCTATACAATCCACGAACTGCAAGCCAATCCCGTTGAAATCCTGCGCCAGGTGGAGGAAGACACTCGCAAGCGCTTTGGCGACAAGGTGCAAGTCGACCTCGTCGACAAGGTTACCAAGGACGGCAAGGTGATGGCCGACCAGGGTATCATCGCCGGCTGCTCGGGCGGTACCTATGACAACCTGAGCGCCGCCGCCGCTATCATGAAGGACAAGTCGATAGGTAACGACTACTTCACAATGAGCGCTTATCCGCAGTCGGTGCCCGTGTTCATGTCGACGGCACGCAACGGCATCGTGGCCGAGTTGCTCGAGACCGGTTGCGTCATCAAGCCCGCCTTCTGCGGCCCGTGCTTTGGTGCTGGCGACGTTCCCTCGAACAACGGTCTGTCGATTCGCCACACCACGCGCAACTTCCCCAACCGCGAAGGCTCCAAGCCCGGTCAAGGACAAATCTCGCTCGTGGCCCTCATGGACGCCCGCTCGATTGCCGCTACGGCAGCTAACGGTGGCGTGATTACCGCCGCTACCGACGTCGACTTTGAGGACACCCACGCCCGCTACGACTACGACGCCAAGATTTACGACCGCCGCGTTTACAACGGCTACGGCAAGGCCGACCTGAGCGTGGAGCTCAGGTATGGTCCCAACATCAAGGACTGGCCCAAGATGTATGCGATGGAAGACAATATGCTGCTTGAGCTGGCTGCTGTTATCCACGACCCCGTCACCACTACCGACGAGCTCATCCCCTCGGGCGAGACCTCGAGCTATCGCTCTAACCCGCTCAAGCTCTCGGAGTTCGCTCTCTCGCGCCGCGTGCCCGAATACGTGGGCCTGAGCAAGCGCATCCAGGCTCAAGACCTGGAGCGTCGCGCCGGCAACGTGCCCGAGAACGTGAAGGCCGCCCTCGACAAGGTGGGTGCCAACGCCGCCAACACTTCGTTCGGTTCGTGCGTGTTTGCCAACCGTCCCGGCGACGGCTCGGCCCGTGAGCAGGCCGCTTCGTGCCAGAAGGTGCTGGGCGGTGACGCCAACATCTGCTACGAGTATGCCACCAAGCGCTATCGCAGCAACTGCATCAACTGGGGTATCGTGCCCTTCACCATCGCTCCCGACACCAAGTTTGAGTACAACCCCGGCGACTTCGTGTTCGTGCCCGGCATCCGCGAGGCCATCATTGGCGGTAAGGAAGAAATCGACGCTAAGGTCATCACGGCCGACGGCGTGAAGGATATCCACCTGTTCTTCCAGAACCTCACTCAAGACGAGCGCACCATCCTCGCCGAGGGCTGCCTGATGAACTACTACGCCGCTCAAAACAAGAAATAAACCTATAAAACAAACATTCTCAATTATCAAATCAATGGAAAAAATTAAGATGACCACCCCCATCGTGGAGATGGATGGTGACGAAATGACCCGAATCCTGTGGAAGATGATTAAGGACGAACTCATCCTGCCGTTTATCGACCTCAAGACCGAATATTACGACCTGGGCCTGGTGAAACGCGACGAAACTCGCGACCAAATCACCATCGACGCCGCCGAGGCCACCAAGAAGTATGGTGTCGCTGTCAAGTGCGCTACCATCACCCCCAACCTCAAGCGCATGGATGAGTACAAGCTGCACGAGATGTGGAAGAGCCCCAACGGCACCATCCGTTCGATTCTCGACGGCACCGTGTTCCGCGCTCCCATCACCCTGCCCAGCATCAAGCCGGCAGTGCGCAACTGGGAAAAGCCCATCACCATCGCCCGTCACGCCTACGGCGACGTGTATAAGAGCGTGGAGCTGCGCGCCGAAGAGCCCGGCGTGGCCAAGCTCGTGTTCGACGGCGAGAGCGGCAAGCACGAGGAAGTGGTGATCCACAACTTCAAGGGCGCCGGCGTGCTCCAGGGCATGCACAACCTCGACAAGAGCATCCGCTCGTTTGCCCACAGCTGCTTCAAGTTCGCCATCGACACCAAGCAAGACCTGTGGTTCTCGACCAAGGATACCATCAGCAAGAAGTACGACGCCCAGTTCCGCATCATCTTCGAGGAGGTGTATGAGCAGAACTACAAGGCCGACTTCGAGCGCCTGGGTCTCGAGTACTTCTACACCCTCATCGACGACGCCGTGGCCCGCGTGATTCGCAGCAAGGGCGGCTACATCTGGGCTTGCAAGAACTACGACGGCGACGTGATGAGCGACATGGTGTCGACCGCGTTCGGCTCGCTCGCCATGATGACCAGCGTGCTCGTGAGCCCCGACGGCAACTATGAGTACGAGGCTGCTCACGGCACCGTTACCCGCCACTACTACAAGTATCTGCAAGGCGAAGAGACTTCGACCAACCCCATTGCCACCATCTTCGCATGGAGCGGCGCGTTGCGCAAGCGCGGCGAGAAGGACGGCATCAAGGAGCTCATGAACTTTGGCGACCAGCTCGAGGGCGCTTGCTTCGACACCCTCAATGCCGGCACTGTCACCAAAGACCTCGTCAACCTCATGGAGGGCGTTGAGGCCAAGGCTGTCAACAGCGCCGACTTCATCAAGGCTATCCGCGCCAACCTCGAGAAGCGCCTCGCCTGAGTCGATTAACCTCAAGTTGAGAAAAGGCCACCGCGGCCACACTCACTGTAAAATATCCACATTCGGCACCGCCCAAAAAAGTGCCGAATGTGGTGTTTTATGTGCCGATCCCCACCGGCGTACCACAAAATATAATCTGTTCTGTCCTAAGGATTTTTTTTCGGTAAGTTATTTCGTTTTCTTTGGGTGATGTGGTGAAAAATGATTATTTTTGTAAACGAAAAAAATCTCTTCTCATGCACATCGCTATCGCAGGTAATATAGGTTCAGGGAAATCAACCCTTACCCGGTTGCTGGCCAAGCACTACGGGTGGGTGCCCCGGTTTGAATCGGTCGAAAATAATCCCTATCTCGAAGATTATTATCACGACATCCATCGCTGGTCGTTCAACCTTGAGGTGTATTTTCTCAAAGAGCGCTTCCGCGACATGATTGCCATCGCGCAATCTCCCGACACGATTATCCAGGACCGCTCTATCTTCGAGGGTGTGTATGTTTTCATGGCCAACAACAAGGCGATGGGGCACTTGAGCGACCGCGACTTTAACACTTACATGGAACTGTTTGAGCAAATGCTTTCGATAATCAAGCTGCCCGATTTGATGATATACCTGCGCGCCTCGGTGGCCCACCTGGTGGGCAATATCCAGAAGCGTGGGCGCGACTATGAGCAAACGATGCAGCTCGACTATCTCGAGAACCTGAACCGGCGCTACGAGGACTTCATCACGCGCCAGTATAAGGGCCGCGTGATGATTGTCGAGAAAGACAATCTCGACTTCGAGAACCGCCCCGAGGACCTCAGTCGGGTGACGCGCCGCATCGACAGCCTGCTCTACGGCCTTTTCCCCATTGACGAAATATCAACAACCCCATAACCCCCCCATTTACAATTATGCACATAGCAATAGCAGGAAACATCGGTTGCGGCAAAACCACGCTTACCAACCTCCTTGCCGAGCACTACGGCTGGCAGCCGCGGCTCGAGTCGGTGAGCGACAACCCCTATCTCGAGGACTTTTACGCCGACATGGAGCGGTGGTCGTTCAACCTCCAGATTTATTTCCTCAACCGCCGGTTTAAAGACGTGGTGGAGATTTCGAGGACCGACGACGTGATTGTGCAGGACCGCACCATCTTTGAGGACGCGCGCATTTTCGCGCCAAACTTGCACGACCAGGGCCTGATGAGCGACCGCGACTTCAACAACTACTGCGACCTCTTCGACCTGATGATGTCGCTCGTCAAGCTCCCCGACCTGATGATTTATATCCGCTCGAGCGTGTCGACGCTCGTTGAGCAAATCCAGAAGCGCGGGCGCGACTACGAGCAGTCGATGCGGCTCGACTACCTCCAGGGGCTCGAGCACCGTTACGAGGAGTGGATAAAAACTTACCCCGGCCAACTCATGATTATCGACGGCGACAACTGCAAGTTTGGCGACCGCCCCGAGGACTTCGCGCAAGTCACCAAGCGCATCGACGGCCTCCTCTACGGCCTCTTCCCTATGGTCCAATAACCAGAAGCGGAAGAAACAATTTAAAACCTTGCACCACCAAAAACCCTGTGTTTGGACATCTCCAAGCACAGGGTATTATTGTTAACCAAAAAATAGTTTGAAACGAGTTTATCGAGTTTATCGATTTACCAGCTTTCGCCCATTTTCTTCAGGATGGCCTGAGCTTTTTCCTGACTTCGTCATTGCGCCACCCAAAATTCGTCAGTGAATAGTTTTGCT
>CAMVPC010000042.1 GCA_947169265.1 uncultured Prevotellaceae bacterium | reverse complement strand
TAGAGCAATGGACTGAAAATCCATGTGTCCCCGGTTCGAATCCTGGAGGTACCACAAAACGCCCTTACAGCAGTGAGGGCGTTTTTGTTTTTTTTCATGGTTTAGAGTATACACTTATAAAAAATAATGTATATTTGCGGCGGCTTGGCATTCACGCCATCCGCAACACGAATCACATTAATCTTAACGAAAATGAAAAAACTGTTCCATCTCCTTGCCGTGGCCCTTGTCCCGGGGACAATGGCCACCACCTCGTGCTCACCCTCGCAAAACGACAACCGGCCCGCAGCCGCCGACACCGTCGCCACCGCCGACACTGTCGACGCACGTATGGCCGCCATCAACGCTTACATCGTCGACAGCCTGGCGAAAAACTACGACCCGGCCGACGCCTGTATCCCCTGCCCCATCGTCACGGCCACCGACGACAGCGACCCGGCCGATATCCGCGTGTGGGGCGATTTTTGGGTCCTCAACTATAAGGTTGCCGGCGACACCCTCAAGAACACCTCGGGCGGCAGCTATCCGGGCCTAATGCACCTGCGCCGCGCCGACGACGGCCGTTGCACGGTCACGGCCTTCGACCGCGTGGCCGACGGCTCGGACTTCACGCCCACGGCCCGCGAAATCTTCGGCGACAAGTATGACGCCTTCATCAAGTCCTATTCAGATAATGACGCCCGCCAGCAGGCAATCGCCGACGGCATCGCCGCCCACGTCAAGGCCCACGGCCTCAGCGCCAAGTTCTACCAGGACTACGGCCAGCCCGCCAAGCCCATCGCCGCGCGATAACGCCGGCACGTGGCGTGACAGCTTGTCGTTTTTTTTCTCAGCCACACAACAGAGCCAACGAGGACACACCACGATTTGGCAACCAAAAACATCTCGCCCTATCATACCGATGGGGCGAATTGTTTAATCCATAAGTTATGGATTAATTATTCAGCAGCTGGTTATAGAGGACGGTAACGTCGGCACCGTTCACGCTGCCATCGCCATTCACGTCGGCATTACCGGCAGGAGCGGCTCCGTCAAGCAGCACGTTGTAGAGCGCCGTCACGTCACTGCCGTTCACCTGGCCGTCGCCACTCACATCGCCACGAGCGGGTTCTTCTTCAATATCCACAAAGTCCTTCCACTGCTCGGCGGCACGATACTTCTCAAGTGAACCATAGGGCACACGCAGCTTGCATTGATGACTGGCGTAGAAGAATAACTTATAAAACACATCAACCCCCATCGCAATCTGCGCGGGTTCCTCAATCTTTGAAACAATTTCACTGAGTTTAAAACATTCAGCGAATGCCCACGTCCCAATCTCGGTGACGCTGGCCGGGATTACAACGCCCGTTAACGACGTTCCCATGAATGCACCAAGTCCTATGCTGGTAACGGTACCACGAATAGAAACTTTCTCCATGCGGAAGCAGCGGTAGAACGCGCCAGCTCCTATTACGGTAACACCAGATGGGATGACAGCCGAGGTCAGGAAGTCAGACTCGCGAAACGCATCGTTTCCAATAGCGGTAACGGGGTAGCTCTCAGTGCCGATAACGGTGGTGGCTGGAATCTCCAATTCATCGTATAGTTCGGCTTCATGGCCCGTAACGGTGGCCGTAACGCCATCATCGTTAACAGCAAACGTGAACTTATTTTCCACGTTTATATCGTCGGCGATGTTAAGGTCGCGCCACTGCTCGGCAGCACGATAACCGTCCACACAACTGCGACGCACGTGCAGGGTGCAACCGTCGGCACCTTTGGGCACATTTTGAAACACGTCCTCACCCATCGTAATGCAGTCACTGGGTGCATAGGAGTGGATATGTTTCAAAGACAAGGCATCGGCAAACGCGCGATTACCTATGCTGGTGATATGGACTGGGATAGTGATGGCGTTCAACGCCTTGCAGCCCTTGAATGCCTCCTCGTTGATAGCCGTGACGGTAGCAGGAATCACCGTGTTGCGGCACCCCGCCATCAGGGAGTTATCACGAGTCCTGATGATGGCGTTGCAGCCCTCGCGCGAGTCATAGGTAGTATTCCCCTCCTCCACGGTAATGCTTTCCAAGTTCTCGCAATAGCTGAAAGGATTACCAATAATGCTGGTAACAGTCGAGGGGATTGTAATGGTTCTCAACCCCACGCATCGCACAAAAGCATAGGGTTGGATAGCTACAATATGAGGGTCAAATACCGTATTTTTGCAACCAAACAATAAATAGCGTTCCCCCTTTTTATTCTTGTAAATAATGGCATTACAGTCGTTAGAATAATAAGTGCTGTTTCCTTCCTCCACGGTAATGCTTTCCAATCCACTGCAAAAAGCGAATGAATCGACATAGATACCAGTAACGGAGTTAGGGATAAACAACGATGTCAAGCCGCTGCAACCAAGAAAGGCAGCACGGCCAATGGAGGTTATTGAGTTGGGAAAGGTAACGCTTGTCAAGCCGCCGCAACCACCGAACGCTTCATCGCCAATGACGGTAACGGCATAGGTGGTGCCATCGATAACGGTGGTGGCGGGAATTATCAGCTCACCGGCCAAGTTGCCCTCGTGGCCGGTGACGGTGGCCGTAGCGCCGTCATCGTTAACGGCAAACGTAAGTTTGTTCTCGCTCATGACCGAGGCATTCATGGCCATTGTGAACGCAGCAACCAGCCATGCGCAGCAGAATAATTGTTTCATTGTACCTTAAAATTTAGGTTTGTAAGAATGTGTAAGTTCTCAAAAAAAGTGAATGATTACTTTTGAGCCTCATCAAGCATAGCAGATATTATATCCTCGGCATCTCCACAACCTCGGCTGTACGCCTCTTGAATCTCTTGTTTCGAGAGTTTGGGGTTGGTGTCAAACGCATCGAGAAGCATCTCACGCACCTCCTTGCGATGCTCGAGCATTTCGTCCTGAAACTCACGGAAGCGCGTCTCCTCTTCGACGTAGGCCTTGCAATACTTCACTTGGATGTCGCAAATATCGGCGGCAATCTCATCCACGTCATCAGCGTGAACCAGCACCTCGCTCATTTCCTTAATCATCGCCGGGGCGTCCTCCTTGGGGTCCCCCGAGGGTCCGCCACACGCCGCCACGGCCACCATGACCATCGCCATGGCTAAAAAATTAAAAATTATTCTCATCGTCGCAAAAAAATATTAGAGTTAAGTTCTTGATTATTATATCTTCCATTTATTGGATACCTATTTGCCACTTAACAACAATAGCAACTTTCACGAAAGCCTTTCACCCCAACATAGGTGTAATCTTTCTGACATACGCCATTGCTCTCGTTAAAGTAATAACACCCTCTGCACATCGATTTTTTATAGTCCACACCCTCATCATTTGTTTGGCCTGGTTTATAGCTGAGTGCGGCAGGCACTCCATCCTTCAAGAAGAAAAATGCCAAGAATGCAAAAAATCCCGCCACAAAAAAGTGCATGAATTGCGCAAAGAGCCCGGCCATCGTGGCTAAATATAGCACGAGCGCTAAAATTGCCTTTCCCACATTGCCTTTGTTCTTAATAACGCTCATTATTGTAGTTACTATTACATAGACCTGAAAGCCGATGAAAGCGACAAGGGCTATCACTTGGAGCGGACCGAAAAAGAGTCCCACAAGGGCCACCACACAGCACAGCACCATCACAGGCAATCCCAAACCATAAGCAGAACTAAAACGTCCCTGCGCCATAAGCTCGCTGAGCGAAGCTGTCGTCATGTGGTATTGGCTATACATGATGGCACACGAAATAATCCATACTACCACACCAAAGAAGAAATTCCCGAATGAATTCAAAATCCAGGTGGGGTCGCTTCGATTGACCATATAACTGAAAATTTCCAACACGGCCACAATAATCAACACTACACTCCCCACGATTGAAAACTTTTCGGCCTCCTGCCGATTGTTGGTTTCTATAGTTCTTTTCCTTAACACAAAAGCCACCACACATAGCACAAATGCCATCACTTGTGCCACATGAGCCGGCGTCTTGGTCAAATCATGAAAAATCCCAGTCAACAACATCATTATTTGATTTTTATCTGTCCAATAACAGGTTATAGAGGTAGGTAATGTCGGAACCATTCACAATGCCGTCGCAACTCACGTCGCCGTCACCTTTGATTTCAGTGCCATTCAACAAACAGTTGTAAAGGGCGGTCACGTCGGAACCATTCACCTGGCCGTCGCCATTCACATCACCGAACTTAAAGCCCATAACTGTTATCTCACAAGTTGCACTCAAATTGCTACCATCAGTAGTGGTAACTGTAATGGTGGCCGTCCCCTTGCCCTTTGCGGTAACAACACCGGCCGAACTCACGGTTGCAACATTCGTATTACTGCTTTTCCATGTCACTGATTGGCTGGCGGTAGAGGGTGTGACGGTGGCAGTGAGTGTCAGCTGGTCTCCAACAAACATTGAGGCCGAAGTCTTGTTGAGCCAGACACCGGTTTCCAGTTGCTTGTCTTTAACTGTCACCACGCAACTGGCGCTTAGGTTGGTACCATCGCTTGTGGTGGCCGTGATGGTGGCTGCCCCCTGGTTCTTTGCGGTAACCACACCGGCCGAACTCACGGTTGCCACGCTCGTATTACTGCTTTTCCATGTCACTGATTGGCTGGCGGTGGAGGGTGTGACGGTGGCTGCGAGTGTCTGTTGGTCTCCAATCCACATTGTGGCTGAAGTCTTGTTGAGGGAGATGCCGGTCGCCTTTACTTTAACCGTAACTGAGCAACTGGCGCTTAAGTTAGTACCATCGCTTGTGGTAGCCGTGATGGTGGCTGCCCCCTTGCCCTTAGCGGTAACCACACCGGCCGAACTCACGGTTGCCACGCTCGTATTGCTGCTTTTCCATGTCACTGATTGGCTGGCGGTGGACGGTGTGACGGTGGCTGTGAGTGTCTGTTGGTCTCCCATCCACATTGTGGCCGAAGTCTTGTTGAGGGAGATGCCGGTCGCCAGTTGCTTGTCTTTTACAGTCACCACGCAGTTGGCATTTTTGCCACTGCCGTCGGTAGCAGTGGCGATGATGTTCGCCTTGCCTGGATTGATGGCCGAAACTACGCCTTCGCTGTTGACAAAGGCCACGTTTTCGTTAGAACTGCGCCATGACAAGGTTTTGTTGGTGGCATTAGTGGGCAGTACCGTAGCTGTTAGCTTTTCATTACTTCCCGTTTCAAGCGTCATTGTGCTTTTGTTAAGTGTAACAGAAGTTACATTAATCTGCTTCACAACAATCGTATAAGTCCAAGTCTTACTGCCATTGGCAAAGGATATTCCCCAATTGTAATTTACCTTGAAATTAGCTTTGAAAATGAATTTGAATGTTCCGGGTTTCAAACCCTTAATAGTAAATTCATAATTATTCTCCTTTTCTATTTTAAGACCGTCGGGGTCACTGATCGAATGAGAGTAGGTTTGGTTGTAAAAACTTCCTTCACGATGAAGCTTTATGGGGGAGTCGGTCAAGGGTGCTATTTTTAATGTTGCTCCTGCATTCACACTTTTATTTTCATCGTAGGTATAGTTAAAACTATCGGCGTTAGCGACTAAGGTAATAAGGGCGAAAAATAGGACCCAATAAAGTCTTGTCTTCATTGCGCGGTTAAATTTGAGTTTTTTATTGATTGTTCTTCTTTTTTCTATCGTTCGATGGGCACGTTACGGAAAACGATGTCCTGGTCGATGCGCGGGAAACCATGGTTATAGTCCTGAATATGGAAGCGGATGAGCGAGAGCGATGTGGCAGCAGACGACACTTTATCGATTTTAGCCACAGCCTTGACGGGAACCCCGGCGGGAATACCACCGATGAGGTTGCCTTGAGAGTGCCCCACCACGTTAACGACGTTCACATTGTCGCTCACAAAATTGTAATAATAACGATTGCCGTTGTTATCGTAAGCCGTGTACCACTTGTCGCTGGTAACATCATCTATCCTAATGTCCTCACTGTCCACGTTCATGAGATTGTGAAACACAAATTCAACGTAAACATCATTGCCTTTAGCGTAGCAACGCGAGATGTTCACTTCATAGTTTTGATTACCTGTACTGCTACTGGGAGAGGAATTAGGCACTAACGTTTTCATCACATTACATGAAGTGAACAGCAATGAAAAGGTGAGTAATAAAGTCTTTAAGATTCGCTTAGAAGATAGTAACTGTTTCATTTTTAAACACGTGCCGTATACGTCCTCTGTATCAGGCGATTTTCTTGGATTTTAACAAATAAAAAAGCGTGAGGAACTTCGTCTGATTATCTGTTAAGAGGCATCGGCAAACGCCTTACTCATTAATAAACAGTCTACCCCACGCCATGCCGACATATCAATTTTCCCACGACGGTGGGGAATATAGGCACGGATGAAGCGCATTGTGACTGCTCAATCCTAATGAGTCAAAATTTTTGCCGAATTTCTTAACAAGGATAAGCAAAAAAACGCTTTCTTTAAATATGTCATCATGCGATTGCCGCTGCAAGCCGCATGAATCGCCGCAAAGATACTAAATTAATTTAAAACAGGCAACAACACGACCGATTTAATGGGTGACTCCGATTTAATTTAACGGGGAGGGCGGGTGCTTTTTTTGGGGAGAGGGGCGTTGTGGTGTGGCAAAAAAGTGTTATATTTGCAGGGTGGTAGTGTGCCCAAACTTCGGCACGTTACCTAACCGTCTATTTTGCAATTAGTTAAATATTATTGAGATATGCAAGAAATCATTTCGGAGTCTCCCCGTGAGGAAAAGAAAACGAAGAAATCGCGCAGTATGGGAATTCCCATCCGCTCGTTTTTCAAGGCCTGCGCCCGCAACTGGTACTGGTTCGTGATTTCGGCCGTGGTGTGTGGCAGCATCGCCCTGCTCTACGCCAAGTCGCAGACAAAGCTTTACCAGGCCCACGCGCTCATCGCCATCAACAACCGCGACAGCCGCACGGCCGGCAGCCAGTCGCAAACGTTCGCCGACCTGGGCATCGCCTCGGGCAACGGTATCACGCAAAACGAGATTTACAAAATCCGCTCGTCGCGCCTGATGGAGGACGTGGTGGAGCACTTGGGCCTCACCATCCAGTATTATGGCCATGTGTACCTGCGCGACGTGAACATCTACAAGAACTCGCCGGTTCAAATCACGCCGCTCGAGGGCAGTAACAAGAATTTCTCAATCACGATTATCCCCACGTCGACCACCGACTTCAAGTTTGCCCTCAACGGTGGGGACGACTGGAAAACGGCCAAATTCGGCAACCGCGTGAAGACGTCGTGCGGCGACATCGCCATCACTAAGACCAACCACTTCACGGCGCAATATGTGGGATTCACCGTCATCGCGCGCGTAGCTACCGTGAGTGACCGCGCACGCGCCCTCTCGGCCGGACTGGTGGTCGAGCCGGCCGACAAATACAGCGACATGCTCAAGCTGCACCACACGAGCGACAACTACGAGCTGAGCATGGACGTGCTCAACGCGCTCATCGTGGCCTACAACCAGGACGCCATCAACGACAAGAACAGCGTGGCGCGCAACACCGAGCAGTTTATCGCCGAGCGCATCGAGGCGCTCTCGCAAGACCTGAGTGGCGTGGACACGCGCATCGCCTCGTTGCGTAGCGCCAGCGCCAGCGTCAACATGTATGCCGACGCCTCGTCGGGCATCAGATACCAGGACAACGCGGCCGACGCCAGCGTGCAAATAAGCCTGGCTCGCTCGTTGCTCGACAACATCAACCGCGCCGGCAACGACCAGCTCATCCCCAGCAACACCGGCATCACCGACGGCGGCATCGAGAGCCAGATTAGCGCCTATAACGAAGTGATGCTCAACTACCAAAAGCTCTCGGCCACCTCGACCCAGGAACTGCCCGTCATGCAGGAGATGAGCAAAAAGCTGAACACACTGCGCGGCAACTTGATTAATTCGCTCTCCAATCACATCAACAAGCTGGCCGCCAAGCAGTCGCAGGCGCAAGCGCAGTCGAGCCGCGCCACCGGCAGCATGGTGGCGGCGCCCGGCCAGGAGAAGGCCATCATCGAGGTCACGCGCCAGCAAAACGTCAAGGAGCAGCTCTATCTGTACCTGCTTAACAAGCGTGAGGAGAACGCCCTTCAGCTGGCTATCACCGAGCCTAACGCGAAGGTCATCGAACCCGCCAACGGCAGCTCGGCGCCGTTCGCCCCCAACCAGACGCGCACCATCCTCATCGGCATCCTGCTGGGCTTGCTCATTCCGGCCCTGGTACTCTATGTGATTTACTGGATACTGTCGCTCGACACCAAGATTCATTCGCGTCACGACATCGAGGACGTGTGCAACATACCCATCGTGGGCGAATTGCCCGCCAAGAAGGAGAGCCAAAAGGACCAGGAGGTGATTGTCACCGCCGACGGACGCGACCGCGTCACCGAGGCCTTCCGCATCGTGCGCAGCAACCTCGACTTTGTGGCCTCGACCGACGACGGCACCGGCATAGTGCTCCAGCTCACCTCCACGATGAGCGGTGAGGGAAAGAGCTTTATCGCCTTGAACCTGGGCTTGACCTATGCCACGGTGGGCAAGCGCGTGGTGGTCGTGGACCTCGACTTGCGCAAGGGTCGTTTCACGGAGTATGTCAACCTCGTCACCAATGTGGGTGCCAGCGCTTACCTTGCCGGTAAAGTCGATAACCTCGATTCTATCATCGAGAAGGGAAAGATAAACGAGAACCTCGACATCATCCCCATGGGAGCCATTCCGCCTAACCCCACGGCGTTGCTCATGGGCGACCGCCTCAAGCAGCTGATTGCCGAGCTCAAGAAAAAATATGACTATGTGTTGCTCGACACGGTGCCTTATGGCGTGATTGCCGACGCGTCGCTCATCAATCGTCATGTGGACGTTACGCTCTACATCATTCGCGACGGGAAGGTGGACCGCGGCTACCTCGAAGACCTCGAGCACATGAGCGAGGCCGGACGATTCAAGAACCTCGTGTTCCTCGTGAACGACATCAAGTATAATGTCAAGAACTACGGCTACGGCAACTATGGCTACGGCTATGGTTACGAGTACTCCTACGACTACGAAGGCGAAGGTCATGAGGCCTCGAAAGCCAAGGGATGGCTCGACCGCTTGTTTGCCCGCCGCGCCAAGGACACGAAGCACAAGAACGGAAACGAGTAGCCATCGTTATCATCACCAGCCACGTGCCACACAAGGCGATATATGTGACGCTTGGGTGCAAACTCAACTTTGCCGAGACGGCCACCATCTCCTCGATGATGGCCCGCGCGGGCATTGAGCGTGCCGGCGACGGCGAGCGTCCCGACGTGTGTGTGGTGAACACCTGCAGTGTCACGGCACTCGCCGACCGCAAGTGCCGCCAGCAAATCCGCGCCCTCGTGAGACGCTACCCCGAGGCCCTTGTCGTGGTCACCGGCTGTTACGCCCAGCTCAAGAGCGCCGAGGTGGCCGCCATCCCCGGCGTGGACATCGTGCTGGGGAGCGAATACAAGCTCGATATCGTCGACTATGTGAAGCACTGGCTCGACGACCGCGAGCGCGTGGTTGCCGTGAGCCGCCACAAAGACATCAAGCGGTTCAGCCCCTCGTGTGAGCGCGGCGACCGCACCCGCTACTTTCTCAAGGTGCAGGACGGATGTGATTGTTTTTGCACCTATTGCACGATACCCATGGCGCGCGGACGCAGCCGCAGCGGCACGGTGGCCTCGCTCGTCGAGCAGGCGCGGCAGGTGGCGGCCGAGGGCGGTCGCGAGATTGTCATCACGGGTGTCAACATAGGCGACTACGGCAAGCACACAGGCGAGACGCTGCTCGATTTGCTGCGCGCCCTCGATGCCGTGGAAGGCATTGCCCGCTACCGCATCTCGTCGCTTGAGCCCGACTTGTTGAGCGATGAAATCATCGACTTCGTAGCCACTTCGCGCGCCTTCATGCCCCACTTCCACGTACCCCTGCAAAGCGGTAGCGACACCGTGTTGCGGCTCATGGGACGGCGCTACGACAGCAACTTGTTTGCCGACAGGGTGCGGCAGATACGCCGCCTCATGCCCGACGCCTTCATCGGCGTCGATGTGATGGTGGGCACGCGCGGCGAGACGCCCGAGTGTTTCGAGCAGTCGCTCGACTTTATCGCGGCGCTCGACGTGCAGCACCTGCATGTGTTCCCTTATAGCGAGCGTCCCGGCACGGCCGCCCTGCGCATCCCTTACATCGTCGACAAGCAAGAGAAAGAGCGCCGCGTCGAGCGCATGATGGCACTGAGCCACGACAAGGAACGCCGTTTTATCGACCGGTTCCTGGGAACTACGCGCACCGTGCTGTGGGAGCAACCGCGGCCCGACGCCACGATGATGCACGGTTTCACCGATAACTACTTGCGCGTCAACGCGCCCGTGAGGGCCGAACTGGTGAACACGCTCACGGCGGCCACGCTGCAAACCGTCAACGACGACTTGAGCATCGACTCGATTATCGCCCCATGAAACAGCGACTCCACAATATTCTCATGGCTCCGCTGGGATGGATGCTCCACCTGCTCGCTCTCATGCCGTGGTGGGTGCTTCACGCCCATGCCTCGGTGCTCTATTTCCTCATCTACCACGTGGTGGGTTACCGCCGCAAGGTGGTGAGGCAAAACCTGCTCGAATGTTTTCCCGGCAAGAGCGAGAAAGAACGGCGCAATATCGAGAAGGAATTTTTCCGCCATTTCGCCGACATGTTTTTCGAGACCATCAAACTGCTCCACATCAGTCCCGACGACATGCGCAAGCGCATCGAGTTTGTCAATGCCGAGTACCTCGACCGGGCGTTTGAGAACAACCAGTCGGTGATGCTTTATATCTCCCATCTGGGCAACTGGGAATGGATCACCTCGCTAAGCCTGTGGCTCAGCCCCGAGACCATGGCCGCCGGACACCTGCTGGGCTCGTCTTACCTGCCGCTTCACAACAAGTGGGTAGACGATTTCATGATGAAGATACGCTCCCACTTCGGCTTCACACTCATCTCGGGGCACCACGTGTTGCGCACCATGCTCATGACGCGCAAGGCCGGCAAGCAAATAGGCATCGGCTTCATCAGCGACCAGCACCCGTTGCCCAACGACCAGGACCACGTGGTGAGGTTCCTCAACCACCCCACGGCAATCATCACCGTCACCGAGACCATCGCGCGCAAACTCGACATGCGCGTGGTGTATATGCACATGAGCAAGGTGGGCCGGAGCCGATATGTGTGCCGCGTGGTGCCGCTCACCGACCATGCCGCCACCACCGAGCCCGGACAGCTCACCGACACCTATGCCCGCTTGCTCGAGGACAACATCCACGAGCAACCCGCTTACTGGCTGTGGACCCACAAGCGGTGGAAACGCCGCGTGGAATACCCCGAAGGCTTTGTCGACCGCCTGCACCCGGGTGACGACCGGCCTTCGCCATCGAATAATAAGAATTTATCATCAACTTCTTTTAAATAATCAAGAGATATGAAAGTTGCTATCGTGGGCGCCAGCGGCGCCGTGGGACAAGAGTTTATGCGTGTGCTCGAAGAACAAAACTTCCCCCTGTCGGAACTCGAGCTTTACGGCTCACACCGCAGCGCGGGTCGCGTGTTCACCTTCAAGGGTCGCGACTATGTGGTGAAACTGCTCGAACACAACGACGACTTCCGTGGCACCGACATCGCCTTTGTGAGCGTGGGCGCCAGCACGTCGCGCGAGTTCGCCTCGACAATCACTAAGCACGGCACCATCATGATTGACAACTCAAGCGCCTTCCGCATGGACGACGATGTACCACTCGTCGTGCCCGAGGTCAACGGCGCCGATGCCCTGAACGCACCCCGCCGCATCATCGCCAACCCCAACTGCACCACCATCATCATGGTGGTGGCACTCAAGCCCATCCACGACATCTCGCCCATCAAGCGCATCCACGTGGCAAGCTATCAGGCGGCCAGCGGCGCCGGCCACGCCGCGATGAGCGAGCTGGCCATGCAATATCTCGAAATCGCCACCGGCACGCGCCCCACGGTGAAAAACCTCCAGCACCAGCTGGCTTACAATGTGATACCACACATCGACACCTTCCAGGGTAACGACTACACGCGCGAGGAAATGAAAATGTACCACGAGACGCGCAAAATCATGCACAGCGACGAAATCGCCACCAGCGCCACTTGCGTGCGCGTGCCCGTCATGCGCACCCACAGCGAGGCCATTTGGGTCGAGACCGAGAGTCCCGTCACCGCGGCCCAGGCGCGTAACGCATTGCGCAACGCGCCCGGCGTGGTCGTTGTCGACGATCCGCAGAGCAACCTCTACCCCATGCCCATCGACTGCACACGCAAGGACCCCGTTTACGTGGGACGCATTCGCGAAGACCTCGCCAATCCCTGCGGCCTCACCCTGTGGGTCGTGGGCGACCAAATCAAGAAAGGGGCCGCCCTCAACGCTGTCCAGATAGGCCAATACCTCATTGCGCATCGCCGGTAACTCCCGAGCTGATGACCGATTGAGAGGGAGGCCTTTCCCTGCTTCTCAGTCTCCCTTCAGCAACAAGCTGTAAAGGGCCGTCAGGTCGGCACCATTCACCACGCCGTCACCATTCACATCGGCACGGCCCGCCACAGCGCCGCCGCTCAGCAGGTGGCCATAAAGCGAAGTGACATCGACACCGTTCAGCACGCCGTCATTGTTCACATCGCCCTCGACCATCACATTGTTATAGATAGTCTCAAGGCCTGTGATGTCGAGACTATAAGCCTCGCCCACCGTGGGCTTCTCGATAGTGAACTGCACATATTCGAGCGTGATGGGGTAACGCGTGAGGTCGGCGGCATCCATCCAGTCGGCTGTAACGACACTAAACACCGATTCCCGCTCCTGAGGAATTGATTCCGGGGCATACTGGCGTTGCACGATGGCACTGCCGGGCGTGCGCAACGCCAGCGTCACCTTCGTCACCGCCACATTGTGGGGATTGAATCGCAAACGAATCTCGTCGGGGAGGCTCCACAAGCGCAACGTGCGGGCAAGTTTGATATAGGCCGAGCGCGTGCTCGAGCCGGTGTATTCCACATGGAAGCCGTCGCCAAGGGCCGTGAGCGACGTGTTCTTGCCACCGCTCATCGTCAACTTCCAGTCGTCGGGCACAGGTGGCGCGATGGCGCTCATCGTGCGCGACGTGGGTTTCTCCACTATCACCCTCATCGAGTCGGTGAAATCGCCCACCGTGCCGGTCACGGTAGCCTCGCCGTTGTCGACACCGCGCAACACGCCGGTATTGGCATCAATCGTCACCACGTTCTCGTCGCTGCTGGTCCAGGTGAGGGCCGCCGGGTCGAGATACACCACATTTCCGTCTACCGCGTTCTCGACCAGTACAGGCCACTCGCGATAAGTGTCGTTAAGCACCGAGTCGCACGTCAATTTCATGTCACCCATATCACCCGATACCGCGATGGGCAGCGTTACGCTGGCTTCGCCCAGCGTGGCCGTGAGCGTACCTACGCCCACCGACGTTCCTATAAATGTGTCGGGCGCGGGTGTCTTCCCTATCCCCTCGGAGCACGTGAGCGTGAATCCTTTCACATCATTATCCACCATGACCCCATACCGGTTGTAGCCGTAAATGCGGGGAACATACACGCCATAGAGCGGGGCCTCAAGCTTGTAATCGGCAAAACGCAACGACGCTATCGCGTCGTCGGCCGGAGCACTGTGGATGGCATAAAACGCGTTGCCGTCGGCACGCTCATAGCCGTCGCTGGGCACATTGCGCACGCCCAGCGCCTGCGTGTAGAGGATGCTCGAGCCGCCACCGTCGAGGTTCACGGCCTCGCTGGCACCCACATAACGCATGAATTCGCCCAAAAACGTGGTGCGGCAACCGCCCGAAATCGACGAGCGGCCATCCACCACGAGGAAATAAACCTTGTTGCCGCCGTCGCTGTATCCAATCGCGGTGCGGGGATGTCGCGCCGAGGCGTCACCACGGTCGCCCTCACTCTCGAGCACAACGCCGTTTTCCAGAATCTTGGGGTTGCCGCTCACCACCTCCTTGGGGTCGACGGTAACACCGCCCACCGTCCACGTGGCGTTAGCGGTTATCACATCACCCTCTTTAAGCCCTTTGATGAATGATGCCGCCGCTCCTTGTCCGCGAAGCACATAGCGGTCGGCGGGCACTGTCATGTCGCCCGCGTCGCTGGGCGCGCCGGTCACCACGAGGCGGAACTCACCGGCCGCCTTAAACGCTTCGCCATCGGCCACGCGGGTCTCCACTTCCCATCCTCCGGCCGCCTGGTTGGTGGCGCCATAATGCTCATGATTATAGATGATTACAAAATTATCCATGCCATCGATATTGATGCCGCCCAACTCGGCGCTCGCACCATCGGGGCCGGTCAACGTGCCACTGTAAGAAATGGGATTCACGTGCAGACTACCATCGACCGCCTGCGTGAAACTCTTATATTCGCTCACCTCACGCCTGGCGCGGAACACCTGGCCACCGACTACCGTGGGGCCATAAGGTGTACCGGCCATGTTGAGGCCGCGCGCCGTCTTCCCTGAGATCAAGAAAAAGTCACCGTTGATGCCCACATAATACTGGGCACCCTCGCGACTTTTGCGTTGGGCCATCCCCGAGATGGTTTCCTTCCCCGCAAGATTGTCGGTGGCACATGCTCCGCCCAAGGTCAGGTAGGGATTGGTCATGTCCATCGTGCAGTAAAACACATACATGTTAATGGCGCCTTGACGATTGATGTAGAGTTGTGTTTGCGTCGTGCCCGGCCCCACCACATTGTGGAAAACAGTGTCGACCTTATATTCGTAACCACGCAAAAAAATTGAACCCGAAGCCAAAGCGTTCGTCACACCAAATAAGGCTCCACATGCTACCAGGACAATAGCCGGCAATAGTCTTTTCACCTTCATAAGCGATAAATTTAGTTGGAAAATCGCAATAAAAGTAACCATTATTACGGAATCTCGCAAATTTTTTCCTAATTTTGTATCATGAACATACTTTACGACGACAGCTACTGGATGAAAGAGGCCCTCAAAGAAGCCCGAAAGGCCCTCGCGAGAAACGAGGTGCCCATCGGCGCCGTGGTGGTGGCCCAAAATCGCGTCATAGCCCGGGGCCACAACCTCACACAAATGCTCAACGATGTCACCGCGCACGCCGAGATGCAGGCTATCACCAGCGCCGCCGCCTCGCTCGGCGGCAAGTACCTCAAGGGGTGCACGCTCTATGTCACTGTAGAGCCTTGCCTGATGTGTGCCGGAGCGCTCGCCTGGAGCCAAATCGACCGGGTCGTCTACGGTACCGACGACCCCAAGCGCGGCTACCACACCTTTTGTGAGCGACCTTTCCACAAGGCGACCACCGTCGAGGGGGGCATCCTCAAGGACGAATGCGCCACACTCATGCGCGATTTTTTCAACGCCAAGCGGTGACCGATTTGCCAATATGGCGAAAAAACGCTAACTTTGCGCCCGCAAAAATGGATAGTCACGACAACCACACGATGCCGGCACTCTTCAAGTTTGAACCCATCTTGAAAACCGTGCTGTGGGGCGGCGAGAAAATCGCCGCGCTTAAAGGCGTGCAACCTAACGGCAAGCGGCACGTGGGCGAAAGCTGGGAAGTGTCGGGACTGCAGGGAAAGGAATCGATTGTCGCCGGCGGACCCGACAAGGGCCTCAACCTGCGAGAGCTCATCGACAAGTACCGCGACCGCCTCGTGGGAAAACGGGTCTACGACACCCACGGCAACGAATTCCCGCTGCTCGTGAAATTTATCGACGCGAAACAGGACCTCAGCGTGCAAGTGCACCCGGGCGATGACCTCGCGCGAAGACGGCACGGCTGCAACGGGAAAAACGAATTCTGGTACATCATTCAGGCCGACAAGGGCGCCTCGCTGCTCGCCGGACTACACACACCGCTGCGGCGCGACGACTACAACCGCCTCGTGGAGCTCGGCACCATCACCACGGCCATGCGGCGACACGACACCGCGCCGGGCGACGCCTTTTTCCTGCCCGCCGGTTGCCTGCACTCGATAGGGGCCGGCAACCTGCTGTGTGAAGTGCAGCAATCGAGCGACATCACCTACCGCGTGCACGACTACAACCGGCGCGACGCCAACGGCGAGCCGCGACAGCTCCACACCACGCTCGCCGCCGACGCCATCGACTTCAACCTCACCGGCGACCTGCGATGCTCCAACACACCCTTGAGCGACCCTCACGAGACCCTGCTCAGCGAGCCTTGCTTCACCGTCGACGTGTACCACCTCGATAACGACACACCCACCCCACTCCACATGCCCCACGACGCTTTCCTCATCGTCACCTGCCTCCACGGTAACGCCACCCTCGTCACTCCGCAAGGCGACACGAGGCTCAACAAGGGACAAACTACACTCGTGGCGGCCTCAGTCACATCACTCCAGGCGCACGGTCACGCCACGCTACTCACCGCAACCACCTGACCATTTCACGGCCATATTCCAACGTAAATATTACAAATTGACCACTAATTGCGACATTTATAACATATTTTTGCGCATATTGTGGTTAAAATTTGTTATACTTTATTAGTATTTGAGTTTTTTTTCTTACATTTGCAAACTCAAAAGCGCTCCGTGTATTTAAAAAATGCAGTAATCAATTAAATCCAATTTATAACTTCAAATTATTACAATATGGCAACGCAAAAACTCGACTCGCTGGATTACAAAATCCTGGGCATGCTATCGCAAGACGCCCGCAAACCCTATCTCGAAATTGCACGCGAATGTGGCGTGAGCGGCGCGGCTATCCACCAGCGCATCACAAAACTCAACAACATGGGCGTCATCAACGGCTCCATCTCGCTCATCAACCCGACCTCGGTAGGCTTCGAAACCTGTGCCTATGTGGGCGTTTTCCTCAACGACGCCTCGAAATTTGAGGCCGTTGTCGAGCACCTGCGCGAAATGCCCGAAGTCGTCGAATGTTACTTCACTACCGGCAAGTACGATATGTTCATCAAACTCTATGCCCACAACAACGACCACCTGCTGAGCATTATCCACGACAAATTCCTGCAACTGGGACTCGGACGCACCGAGACGCTCATCACCTTCAAGGAAATATTCAAGCGCCAAATCCCCATCGCACAGCCCACCATCAAAAAATAAACCACTCACGACATGAAACCCATTGTGCTTAGCGGCATCAGGCCCACGGGGCAACTGCACCTGGGCAACTACCTTGGCGCGCTGCAAAAGTTCGTCAAGATGCAACAGGAAGGCATTTACGAAAACTTCTTCTTTATCGCCGACCTGCATGCACTCACTACCAACCCCGACCCTAAGGCACTGCACGAAAACGTGAAAAACGTGCTCGCCGAATATATCGCCGCAGGACTCGACCCCGAGAAATCGACGCTCTTCATCCAAAGCGATGTGCACGAAATACCCGAATTATACCTGCTGCTCAACATGCACGTGGGTATAGGCGAACTCATGCGCACCGCCGCTTTCAAGGACAAAGCGCGCAAACAACTCGGCATCACCTCTCCGGCTACCGACGACGACGAAGACATGGCTCGCGAAATCATCGGCGGCAACTCAAACAAACGAGTCAACGCCGGATTGCTCACTTACCCCACACTCATGGCTGTAGACATCCTCATCCAAAAAGCCGACTTCGTGCCCGTGGGAAAAGACCAAGAGCAACACCTCGAGCTCACACGACGATTCGCGCGACGGTTCAACTCGTTCTACAACGTTGACTTCTTCAAGGAACCGCAAAACTTCAACTTCGGCGGCGAGCCCGTTAAGGTGCCGGGACTCGACGGAAGCGGAAAAATGGGAAAAAGCGAAGGAAACTGCCTTTACCTCATCGACGAGGACAAACCGCTGCGCAAAAAAGTGATGAGAGCCGTCACCGACGCCGGGCCCACCGAGCCTAACCAGCCCATGGCAGAGCCCGTCAAGAACCTTTTCGCGATTCTCAAACTCGTCGCCACTCCCGATAAGGTGCAATTCTTTACCGACGCTTATAACCGCTGCGAAATTCGATACGGCGACCTCAAGAAAGAACTCGCCGAAGACATCCTCGCCATTACAGCACCCATTCGCGAACGGTACAAAGAAATACGCAACGACGAAGCCTACCTGCGACGGGTGGTCGAAATGGGCGCCGAGAAAGCGAGAGCCCACGCCCGCAAAACAGTCGAAGACGTCAGGCAAATCATGGGCATCCTGCCTTTCTAACCCGCACGTCACGCGGCAATTTCAACCCATAGCGGCCCCCACTGCTCCGCAGCGAGGGGCCGTCACTTTATCCCGGCACTAAAAAAAACACCATTTCGGGGCATCCGCGCAACGGGCGCTTGGCCGTTGCGCCGAAATGTTGTATTTTTGTGGAAATTTTCATTGTAGCTACTGTTTATGGAATTCACGCTTTCTTGCCTCGGTTGCGTGCTCGTCGGCATCATCCTGTCGGCGCCGATGGGACCCGCGGGAATGCTGTGTGTGCAACAGACCCTCAACCGCGGCCGGGCCGCGGGAATGCTGACAGGGCTTGGAGCGGCCGTGTCCGACTGGTTCTACTGCTGGGTTGCCGCCCTGAGCATGACGATGATTATTGGATTCATCGAGCGTCACACGGCGGCTTTCGCCATCGTGGGCGGACTGTTGCTGGCCCTATTCTCGGCGCTGATGATGCGTTCGCGGCCGACGCCGCGCGCCGGTGGCACCGATTCCCATAGAGCCGGTTCGGTGGCTTCGGGGTTTGTGCTGGCGTTCTCCAATCCACTGATTATATTCTTGATAATGCCGTTACTGGTCTACTTCGGCGTGCCGCAGCCCCACTACCGATGGTGGCACTATGCGCTGTGCCTGCTGGCGGTGTTCGCGGGCGCGATGCTCTGGTGGAGTCTCGTGACATGGGCCGTGGACCGGTGGCGGCGCAAGATGACGCTTGCCACCTTGCATCGCGTCAACGTCGTGATGGGTGTCGTCATGTTGGCACTATCGGCTTACAGCATCTGGCGAGGCGCGCGCCTGCTACTGGCATCATAGCAACAAACAGAAAGACTTTCTGTTGACTAATCGCCCATTGGATATAATCCACAAAAAAGCCACACTGATTTTCTCTTCAGGTGGCCTTTTTCTCGTCTTTTGCTGAGCAACCGTATCAATCTACTTTTGCGAATATAATTCGCTTCATTCGTCGCTGCCTCGGCAAATTCAACTAAAATTGGTTTGCTCTCGGCTCGCACGCCTTTTCTCAAACAGGTATATAGCGAGCGTTGCTCGCTTGTGTAGAGTGTATGGTGTAGAGTGTAGAGGGAAAACTGCGACAGCTGGTCGCAGTTTTGAAAAATATTATTGATGTTGTTCATTTTGGGGGCGCAAGGTCTTTAGTCTTGCGCTTTTTTTGAAACATGAACAATTCAAGAACAATTCAATTCGTTTTTGGCCGTTAAAAATAAATAATGATTATCTTTCCTCTATAAAAGTTGCGCAAATTGTCCCGTTATTGCTCAAAAAACAAT
>CAMVPC010000041.1 GCA_947169265.1 uncultured Prevotellaceae bacterium | reverse complement strand
AAAACACCTTTTTGAGATTGAACGGGGCTTTTTGCTCTTCTTTTATAGAGGAAAGGTAGTGATAATTTCTGAAATAACGGGCAGTTGCGCCCAAGAAACTCACCCGCGATGATGGTTTTGCGACAAAATTTTGCGAATTGAAAGATTTTTTGGGCATTAATGTGTGAAATTGTAAAATAAAGTATTATCTTTGTGAGTTGAAAATAACTTTCTATTTACATAATTTTTAAAACAAAATGCGTATGAAAAAATCTACTCGTTTTTCGTGGATGAGACCTGTCGCGCTGGCTCTCGCTCTTGTCGCGGGAATTGCCATGGTCCAAGCCGCGAAGTTTACCGTCGATGGTATCAACTACGATACCTCGGGCGGCGGTACCGGTGGCGTAGTGGTGGCCAAGTACACCATCACGTCGACCAAGGTCGATGGCGTGACCGTGAGGGATACCGCCTTCTATGCGGGCGATATCACTATCCCCGAGAAAGTTACCGACCCCGGCACGGGCACCGAGTACACGGTGACAGGTGTGGCTTCGGCCGCTTTCCGCGACTGCAAGCAGCTCACCCATGTGTATCTGCCTGCCACGTGTGTGAAGTTCAACAACAATTGCTTCCGTGGTTGTGAGAACCTGGAAAACTATCCTGTTCCCGCGACGGCCACCAATCTGGGCCAGCACATGATTCAGGGCTGTGTCAAGATTACCGAGGCCTTCTTGCCGGGTGGCGTGACCGCTACGCTCGCCAACGGCGAGTTTGAAGGCTCGGGCATCAAGAAACTGACGATCATGGCATCGTCGACACCGGCCAAGTTCTCACTCGATGTCTTCGGTGCTTCGAGCGACCTTTATCCTCCCATCGAGGAGTTGGTGCTTGAGCGCGATGTTGACGCTTCGAATTTCGCTTACAATAAGCAGCCGTTCCACTACATGCCCTCGCTCAAAACGCTTGTCATTGGCGGCGAGGTGACTACGCTCGACGCGAGTATGTTCGTCGGTTGCTCCAAGCTTGAGACGGTAACCTTCGAGGAAGGTAACAAGGTGACGGCCATCGGCGCCAGCGCCTTCTCGAGCTGCGCCGCGCTGCGCTCGGCACAGGTGCCGGCCGGCGTGACTACCCTGAATGAGAGCCTGTTCTATAACTGCCCCAACTTGAGTGCGGTGCAAATCGACGGTGTGGTGACCGGCATTGGCGCCAACGCGTTTAACAACGCGCAGTCGCTCACCGAGTTCACTATTCCCGCCACCGTGAACACGATAGGCGTCGGCGCCTTCTTCAAGAGCGGCCTCACCGGTGAGGTCGTGATTCCGGGCGAGGTGCGCAGCATCGGTGCCAACGCCTTTGCCGAGGCCAATGCCATCACGGCTCTGTCGCTTCCGGCATCGCTGGCCACGATAGGCAATGCGGCGTTCGCGCCCATCGCCGGCTTGGCCCAAATCACACTCGATGAGGGCAACGCGGCCTTCAAGCTCGAGAACGGTGTGCTCTATAACGCCGCCGGCAAGCGTCTCATCGTCACGGCCCATGAGGGCGAGCTGGGCGAGACACTCGAGAGCGACGTGGTGGAGAGTATCGACAACTATGGCTTGTCTTACTCGCCGTTCACCGGCGTGTCGTTGCCGGGCGTCACCACGATAGGCAACTATGCGTTCTACAAGAGCAATGTGAAGGAGTTTACCATTCCCGGCACGGTGCAGAACCTGGGCGTGAATGTGTTCACCCAGAGTGCTCTCGAGACGCTCACCATCGGTGAGGGCGTGCGCGAGATTCCCAACAAATTGTGCTATAACTGCGCGTCGCTCGCAACGGTAAACATACCGTCGTCGGTGACCAACATCATGCAAGATGCCTTTGCCGATTGCCCGGTGCTTGAGGAGATGGAGATTGGCACCAGTGTGAACTATATGGAGAAAGGCTCAGTGCCCGCGACCATCAAGCGCCTGCGCGTGCTCAACGTCACAACGCCCGTGCTCGGCCCCGGTGTGTTCACGCCCGACCAGAGCGATGTCGAGTGCAAGGTGGCCACCGCCAGTGTCGACGCCTTCAAGGCTGCCGCGCAATGGCAATACCTCAACATCGTGGGCGACGAGACTATTAGCGGCGAGGGTGCCGCACTGGGTTGCCCCAGCGGTTTGTATTTCGCCACCAAGGACGGTCGCCTGATGTATAAGGATACCGAAGGTGAAATCATCGACACCGAGTTCCGCACCGGCGAGCATGCCTTTAACCTGGGCAGCTACAAGAACCGTATCTATGTGGCTGTGGCCGGTCACAACTGGCGTTATGAGGATCTTGCCGCACAGGCCAACGGTGGTGACGGCGAGCTCTTCTATGTGAACAAGAGCAACGACTACTTCTATCGCGTGACGGTGCTCAACAACGTGGGCTACAAGGCCTTTGAGGACCCGTTCACCATGACGCTCGTCCCCGAGGACAATAAAATCTATATCAGCGACCGCAACGTGGGTATCCATGAGATGGACCTTGATGCCACCGGCCTCTATGGTTCGCAGCCCTTCTTCATGGAGAACAATTATCTGCCTTACTACAATGACCAGATTACCTATGGCGCCATCGGCGCCGGCATGATGATGCGTAAGCAAGACATCATCGACAAGGAAGGCACCACGCTCAACAACGTGTACTGGGTAGCCAAGAAGTTCAATGGTTTTGGCATTTTCCGTTTCGACCGCAGCCGTCTCTACACCGACGGCACCGGTGCCAATCATCCCGACAAGCAGTTGCCCGTGCTGCTGCTTAACCACCAGATGACGTCGTTCTATATCGACGAAGAGAACGGCTATCTCTACTTCTTCTTGCAAAACGACCAAACGCGTCTCGAGGGCAAGGCCGTGCCCGGTGTGTACCGCATCGCCCTGTCGACCCTGCTGGCTAAGCAGGACGAGGCTACCGTCGACGACGCTGTCCTTGTCGACGACTCGCCCGTGTTGCTTGAGGGTAGCGGCGACGAGGTTACCGGTGTCACCCAGTTTGTGGGCGATGGTGAATATGTCTACTGGTCTTACATTGCCCCCACGAGCACCACGGCGGCCACGATTCCTGGCAGTGTCGCCTTCGACGAGAGCAACCCGTTGCACAAGACCGGTATCAAGCGCGTTGTAGCCAAGGTCGAAGACCCCGCGGCTACGCCCGTGGTCGACTATGTGGTGGAAGGTATCGCCGCTTATGGCCTCGCCTTGTCGACTTATGTGCCCGATGAGCCCGATCCCCAGGAACCCGGTGACGTGAATGGTGACGGTATCGTGAGCGGTGCCGACGTGACGGCCCTCTACAACGTGCTGCTCGACAACGCTGAGGTCGCGGGCAATGCCGATGTGAACAACGACGGTGTGGTGAGCGGCGCCGATGTGACGGCCCTCTACAACCTCCTGCTCAATTAATCTTCGCGGCTCATAGCTCGCAGCCCGAAAACAGATGCCCCGCGGTTGATAAGGCCGCGGGGCATTTTCTCGCGGGTGCCTTTTGTCGCGGGTGGGCGTTTTTTGCGAAAAAGTGGGCGAGGTGTTGCAAGAATGGAAAAAAGTTGCTAAATTTGTAAGGTTTAAGTAACTATCTTTTTCAGTATATCTTACATTATGAACAACAACCGTTATTGTGTGGTGATGTGCGGTGGCGTGGGAAGCCGTTTTTGGCCTTACAGCCGCCAGAGCAAACCCAAGCAATTCATCGACTTTTTGGGCACGGGCCGCAGTTTGCTTCAAATGACAGTAGACCGCCTCGAGGGTCTTGTGCCTGTGGACCATATTTTCATGCTCACCAACGCGCAGTATGCCGCGATAATTAAAGAGCAACTGCCGCAGATAAGTGATAATCAAATTCTTCTCGAGTCGGCGCGCCGCAACACGGCGCCGTGTATCGCCTGGGCGGCCTGGCACATCCACCGCCTCGACCCAGACGCCGTTATCATGGTGGCCCCCAGCGACCATCTCATCCTCAAGCAGGGCGAGTTTGCCGCCAGTGTGGAGCGAGCCTATGATCTTGTGGAGGGCAACCACGAGGCCCTGTTGACCTTCGGTATCAAGCCCACGCGCCCCGAGACCGGTTATGGTTACATCCAGGCCGGGCAGTCGCTCGACGAGCATTTCTCGCTGGTGAAGACATTCACCGAGAAACCTGACCGCGAGCTGGCCGAGGTTTTTGTGGCCAGTGGCGAGTTCTTTTGGAATTCGGGCATGTTCTTCTGGCATGTTGACGCTATCATGAGCGCCATGCGCGAGCACGCGCCGGCCGTTGCCGAAGTTATGGATGGCGGTGCCGATGTGATGTGCACGCCGGCCGAGGCTGAATATATCAACCGTTGCTATGCCACGTGCCCCAATATCTCGATTGACTTCGCGGTCATGGAGCACGCCAAGACGGTGATTGTCGAGAAGGTGGACCTCGGGTGGAGCGACCTGGGCACATGGGGCTCGGTTTACGACATTTCGCCCAAGAATCGTGATGCCAATGTGGTACAGGGCACCAAGGTGCTTGCCAGCGATAGTCACGGCAACGTGGTCGCGGTCAAGGACGACAAACTTGTGGTGCTCTCGGGTGTGAACGATTTCATCGTGGCCGACACGCCCGACGTGCTCTTGATAGTGCCGCGGGCCGACGAGCAAAAGATAAAGAACTATGTCAACGAGGTGAAATCGCACTACGGCGACCGTTATCTCTAAGAAATTATCGTAAAAGCCGGTTGTCATGACAGTAACAATTAACACCCCGATAGCTGCGTTAGCTAAGAAAGAGGGCTTGACCGAGCGCACGCTCAACGTGTGCCGTGTGGCCGGTATCACTACCCTTGGCGACCTGTATGCCCGCAGTGAGGACGAACTGAGTTCATTGCGCAACTGCGGCAGGAAGACAATGAGTGAGTTCCGGCGACTCGCCGTCAAGTATGGCTACGTGCTCGACAGTATGGGTGGTAGCCGTAATGGCGAAATCCCGTTCTCCACGGGTGAGTATCAAGACCAATATGCCTTGCAAGTCGCGCTCGACGACACCTTGTCGCAAAAGGCGCCCTGCGAGCCGTTACTATCCATGATAAATAGCTCCCGGCAAGCGGTCCACAACGTGGTCGCGGGCCGTTTGGATTACTTGCGAAAACTCAACGACCTCACCGTCGGGGAATGGGTGGAGGCCATGACGCAATGGCGTGAGATACTTGCGCGCTGGGCGGCTCACCCCACATTGAGTCCCGAGGAGCGTCGGCTAATCAACAATCACGCATCGCGCGTTGAGGGTTTGTGGAACGATAGCCTGCCCTTGCGCGCCTTTATAGGGCTGTCGGGACACCATCGTGAATTGTGGCTGTCGGCCTATAGGCGTTCTTTCGAGAAAATGTCGGTGAGGACGAAAAACGTGTTCTCGGCCTATTTCGATTTTGAGCGGTTGTTGCCTTTCATGAACGGAATGGAGAAAGTCGACCCGCATAGGATAAAGAATTGCGGCCGCAGGTCGTTCGAGGAATTTCAAGGCTTCATTGACTCGACTGTCGCAGCGTTTGTCGAATTTGCCGAGAAAATCACGCACGACACCGACTCGCAATATGAATGGCAAATGCGCTACGACCAGCTGAAATACGATTACGACTTCTTGTCGAATGACGACGTGAGGGAATTTGCCGCCAAGCGAATGCGCGGCGACAAGGTGTCGAGATTTTATCTGCTCGACCGCTTCATTGTGCGCGGAAAGACGAATGCCACACATGTCTATCGCGAGCTTTACGGATTGGGCGGGCATGAGCCTAAAACATTGCTTGATATAGCCCGGGAAATTGAAGTCACGCGTGAGCGCGTGAGGCAATTATCATCGTCGGCGCTCACGTTGCCGCCCGCGCTCAAGATACAGTATGCCGACCTGAAGCGATTGTTGACAAAGAATGTGATACCCGACCGCGACCCGCTGTGGGACGATATCGCTCAAGGAACTCCCCGTTTTACCACTTATCAGCTGATGGGCCTGTGCTCGGCCATCGACAACACCTATTGCATTGTGCGACCCACCGGCAACGGCCGCTTATATTTTGTGAAGCGGCACTTGCTCGAAAACGTGAGGGTGATGTACACAATCACCGAGCTGCAACGCAAGGTGGAAATCAGGTCGTTGAATCCCATAAAGTTGAGTATCTCCGAATTTATTTTCGGCGACCGACCCCGCGAGTCTTTTGACAAGGATGTGAAGGAGTTGATACCCATTTTCGCCGAATATTTTGAGGACAACCGGCGAGTGGAATTTGACGGCGTGGACACACTCGTGGTGCGCCCCAACTTAATCGATATCCCCCGCGCGATTGAAGACATTCTCGCTCGGCACGGCTCGATGATGAGCGCCGACGAGCTGCAGCAAGCCTTCAACGAGGCTCATCCCGAGCAAGCCATCGCGCCGATGGGCTCCTTCAGGGCGCAAATTTATCGCAGTAGCCTCGTGCCGGTGGGACGCTCGGGATATTATGTGTTGCCGTCGTGGACCGATACTTTCACGGGCAAACTCGTCGACTACCTTGATGTGATTCTTTCCCAAAGCGACTGCCCGCTGTCAATCGAAGAACTCACGGCGCGCGCGCAGCAAAGTTTCCCGCAAACCACGGCCAAGAGTGTGGCCACTCTCATGAGTCTCGACAAGCATGGCCGTTTTTGCCAGTTCGAGGGATTTCTTTACGGCCTATCGCGGCGCCACTACGATGCCGAGGTGTATGTGTCGCGCCGCATCGTCAAGCGCTACTCCTTTGCGGTACGCTTCGAGCAACTCAAGCGCTTTGTCGATGAGTACCACCGGTTGCCCCTGCTGGGCGACGACGAGGACGAGGCATCGCTCAATCGCTGGATGAAAAATGTGGAGGGTGGCAATATCGAAGTCACTCCCTCGCAACTCATCGAGTATAGAAATTTCATGGCCACGAAAACCGATCTGCCCCGCACGAAACTCGAATCCCGCTTCCTTGAGATGTGCGACAACCTGCGCCGGGCCATCGAGGCCGGTGACGTCTTCACCGAGCCAACGCCCGAGTACCGCGCCTTGTGGGATTGGGCTTGTCGCATGTGGCCCTCGCGCGGCACCTGGGGCGACAATCGCAACAAGTATTATGAGCAATTACTCGCGTTTCTCGAGGCGCGCGGCATGGTAGTCGCCGCCACGAAGTCGCGTCGACGCAAAAAGTAATATCACGATTCATTCCCCCCAAAACGACACTAAACAAATCGATATATGTCAAAACACGAAAATAACCGACGTTCGCGACTCGCTGTCAAAAGCGTGACGGCGGTCGTTATAGCCGCCTTGTTGCTGATGGTGACAATGGGGGCGCAATACTTTTTCGTGCGCACTACTTTGCTCGAAGAAGCCCACCAGCGCGCGCTCAGCGAGCTTAAGGCCAACAGCTATAAGATAGAGAGCGTGACCCACAGCGTGGAGGAAACCATGCTCACGATGAAAGCGCCCATCGAGCGTCACCTTCATGCGCCCGACAGCGTGTTGTTCGGTATCATGGGCAACGTGATTAAGTCGAGCGACCTTATCGTGAGCTGTGCCGTGGCCTTTGAGCCTGAATACCGCGTTGACGATGAAAAATGGAGTGAATATGCCGTTATTAAAGATAACGACGGCAACATCGTGCGGCAACAAATAGGCAACGCCTCTCACGACTATTTCAACATGGAATGGTATCGTGGCGCCTTTAACGATGCGAGTCACTGGAGCGAGCCTTATATCAACGGATTGGGCGACAACGAGCTGGTGGTCACTTACTCGATACCTATCCGCGACAAGGACAAGGACGAAACGGTGGGCGTGCTGTGTGCCGACATCAAGCTCGAGTGGTTGCGTGAGTTCACTAACAGTTCGCCGCTCTATCCCGGCTCTTACAATATTATATTGTCGCGCGAGGGTCAATTCCTTGTCTATCCGGTTGATAGCGTGGCTAAAAGTCACACTGCCAACGCGTCGCACCTGCGTGATGCGACCGTGGACGAACTGTATCGTCGCATGATGGCCGGCGAAGACGGGCACATGCAGGTGAGGTCGCACAGCGGCAAACGCCGCCAGGTGTATTTCGCCCCGGTGCCCAAGACCGACGGCTGGTCGATGGCCATTGTGGTTGACGAAAAGGCGATATTGGGCAAGCTATACGGTTTGAGTCTTTTGCTCTTCACTCTCTCGATACTGGGCTTGGCGCTACTTGCCTTTATCATTGGCCGCGCGGTGAAAGACAATATCCGCCTGCAAGAGACCAAGGAGAAAAAGGCGCGCCTCGACAGTGAGCTACACATTGCCGGAGATATCCAACAAGCCATGTTGCCCGGCGACTTCCCCGCGAATCGCAATGTGCGGGTGGCCGCCATGCTGCGTCCGGCACGCGAGGTGGGCGGCGACCTCTATGACTGGTATCTGCGCGACGATAAGCTGTATTTTATTGTGGGCGACGTGTCGGGAAAGGGTGTGCCTGCATCGCTGGTGATGGCGGTGACACGCTCGCTGTTCCGCTCTACCGCCGAGCGCGAGAGCAACCCGGCCCACATCGTGACGTCAATCAACACCGGCTTGACGCAAATCAACGACAACGACATGTTTGTGACGCTCTTCGTCGGGGTGCTCGACTTGCCCTCGGGCCGCTTGCGCTATTGCAACGCTGGGCACGACACTCCCTTGCTGGTGAACGATGACGTGCGGTGGCTGCCGGTGGAGCCTAATTTGCCGGTAGGGTTGATTGCCGACTTCGAGTACAAGCGTCAAGAAATGCAGCTGGCGCCCGGCACGATGCTCTTCTTCTATACCGATGGCCTTACCGAGGCCATAACCGGGACTCACGAACTTTTTGGCGCCGACCGCATGCAGGCCGTGGTGTGCAAGATGGCGGGCGAGGCTCCAGGAGAGTTAGTAAGTGCCATGGAGGCTGCCGTGAACAAGTTTGTGGCCGGTGCCGACCAGGGCGATGACCTCACCATGCTGGCAATCAAGTATGACCCGGTGCTGGAACACTACAACTGGCACAAGAGCCTCACTTTGCCGTGCGACCGCGCCCGGGTGACCGATTTGGGCGATTTCATGAACGGGCTGGCCGATGAACTGCACATCGACGAGGCGATGGCCATGCCGTTGCGCCTGGCCGTGGAGGAGGCCGTGGTCAATGTGATGAGCTATGCCTATCCTCCGGGACAAGAAAAGATGGTGACGATAGAAGCCCATGCCAACGATGAGAAGCTGAAAATCAGCATCATCGATGAGGGTAAAGCTTTCGATCCCACAGCGGCCGCCGATGCCGAGACGCGTCTTGACGTGGAGGAGCGTTCGGCGGGCGGTTTGGGCATTTATTTGTTCCGCCAGCTGATGGACGGCATCAACTACGAACGTATCAACAATCAAAATATTCTCACGTTTACAAAAATTATTAATAATAAAAAAATCAACGAAAAATGACAACACGAATTGAAGAAATCGAAGGCAAACTCGTGGCCTTCCTCGATGGTGAGCTCGATACTGCGGCCGCCCAAGACACCGAACTCGCGCTGCAGCCGCTCAAGGACTGCAACGACAAGGATATTGTGCTCGACTGCACTAATCTCAAGTATATCGCTTCGAGCGGTATGAGGGTGTTTTTCGGCATTCTCAAGTGTGCTAAAGCCAAAGGTCACACGGTGGAAGTGCTGCACTTGAACGACGGCATCGCCAATGTGTTTAAGATGACGGGCTTCGACAAGATGTTTGTGATTAAGTGAAAAAACATCATCGTCGCAACATGAAACGGCTAACTTTTTTGCTCGCCGCCACTGTGGTCTCGGCCGCTTTGTGGGCACAAACCCCGTCTCAAGCAATTGTTGACACCACGTTGAGCACCGAACCTAAGCAGGAGTTCTCGACCGGCATCGACATCCTCGCACGCGGCGAGTTGCGCCAAGGTGGGCTAATGCCTGTCGACGAAAATGGCGAGGCTATCAACGGCGACGATAGTGCCACCTTTTTCCTTGAGCGCTCGCGCTTGTGGGTGAAATATGCCCGTCCGTGGTTGCAGGCTTACATCAACGTGCAGCATAGTGGCGTGTGGGGGCAGTCGGGCCGCGGCTCGTTTAACCTCTATGAGGCGTGGGCGCGCGTGCAGTCAAAGCAGGGTATTTTTGCCCAAGTGGGCCGCATCGGGCTTTCCTACGACGATGAGCGCATCATCGGTTCCGATGACTGGACGGTAGCGGCCTCGTCACACGACGTAGTGCGTGTAGGCTACGAAGGCCACAACCACAAGGTGCACGCCATCTTCGCCTTTAACCAAAACGCCGAGAATGTGTCAGGAGGCACCTATTACGTCAATGGCGCTCAGCCTTATAAGGCCATGCACGACTTGTGGTATCATTTCGACGCGCCGCGCCTCCACCTGGGCGTGTCGGCATTGTTCATGAATATCGGCATGCAGCATGGCGACAAAATGAACTACGACACCAAGTACCAGCAGCTTATGGGTACCTATTTGTGCTATGCCCCGCCAGGCTGGAAAGTCGAGGCCTCGGGTTACTATCAGTGTGGCCGTACCGAGTATGACATCCCGCTGAGCGCATGGATGATGAGTGTGCGCGCCAGCCACGTGTTTAACCCGCGCTGGAAAGCCTTTGTGAGCTATGACCTGCTCAGTGGTGACGAAAACTTTCATGTGCCACCCATCGGCGGTTTGGGCTTTGCCCAGCTCAAGAAGATTCATGGCTTCAACCCCCTCTATGGATCGCATCACAAGTTCTATGGGGCTATGGACTTCTTCTATCTTTCAACTTATTACGGCGGATTGACGCCGGGTTTGCACAACCTGCAGGCCGGCGGCACGTGGACGCCGATACCGCGACTGTCGGTCAATGCCGCTTACCACTATATGGCGACCATGGTCAAGGTGCCAGATTGCAGCTACTCGCTGGGCCACATGATGGAGCTGGGCGCCTCGTGGAGTATCATGAAAGATGTGAAACTGAGTGTGGGATACACGTTCATGAGAGGAACGTCGACAATGGAGCGCCTCAAGCGCACCACGGCCGACCGCCAGTTGCATTGGGGCTGGATTAGCTTCAGGGTCAACCCGCGCATCTTCTCCATTAAGTGGTAAACATTAGCCGGTGAGCAGGTTTATAACCCGCGAACTGAATTTTTTAAGTCTTACAAAATACGCGAAGCGATGAAACAAACATTTAGCCTCTCGATGACGCAGCTCGGCATTTTTGTCGAGTGCATGGGGCACAAAGGAGAACTTTGTTATAATCTACCTTATATTTATACATTAGATAAGGATATTGACGAACGGCGGCTCAAAGAGGCCGTCGAAACGGCGATAAAGGCGCACCCCTATTTGCTGGGGCGCGTGAGCCTTAACGACGCGGGCGACCCGGTCATTACCGTCGACGACGAGGCTACGATTGAAGTTGACGTGTGCACTGTCGATGATATCGACGGCGAGGCCGTGGCGCTGACCAGGCCGTTCGACCTGCTCAACGATTGCCTCGTGCGCGCTCATGTGCGGCGCACCCCCGAGCACTTGTATCTTTTTCTTGATGTCCACCATCTGGTGGCCGACGGTACCACGCAAAAGTTGCTGCTGAACGACTTTGAGGATGCCTATAACGGACTGCCCGTGGTCGGCGAGGAGATCACGGCCGGCGAGGTGGCGCAAGACGAAGCCGACCGGCGGGCTACCGACGACTACCGTGCCGACAAGGAGTGGTATGCCGCCCACTACGATTGCGGCGACGTTGACACGCGTCTCATCCCCGACGTGCTGCAGGATAAGCCCTACGGCGAGGGATTCGTGAAGCGCGAGGCCGCGGTGAGCGTGGCCGAAGTGGAGGCCTACTGTCGTGAGCACGGCACATTCAAGAGCAATTTCTTCACCTGCGCCTTGGGCGTGTTGCTGTCGCGTTACAACAACGAGGACGAGGCCGTGTTCACTACCATCTATAGTGGCCGCAAAGACAAGCGGCTGGCACACACGGCCGGCATGTTTGTCCGCACTTTCCCCATTTATTATAAAGCCACGGCCGAGACTACTGTCGACGAGGCGCTCAAGAATTGCCGGGACTTGATGACCGGTTGTCGCGAGCGTGACTTGTATGCTTACGCCGAGCTGGTGAACGACATGGGTGTCACGAGCAATGTAATGCTGGCCTACCAGGGTGAAATCTATGGCCGAACCGAGTTTGCCGGCCTGCCCTTCTCGCAACGTCGCGTGAACAACAGCACGCTCGACGTGCCATTGAGCATCAAGGTCCTCATCATCGGCGGTAAGTATTACTTCAAGGCCGAATACAGGAGCAATCTCTATACGCGGGAATTTGTGTCCCAACTGCTTGACAGCTATGATGCCGTGCTCAAAGGCATGATGGAAAATGAGCGCGTTGCTGATATCAATATAGGTACGCAAGCCGGCTTGGCATTGCTTGACGAGTATAATAAAACCGACTACCCCTACGACGCCGAGCAAACCATCGTGTCGCTCTTTAACAGCCAGGTGGAGGCTACACCGGGTAATGTGGCAGTCGTGTTTAAGGACAAGCGCATCACCTATCATCAGCTGGGTGGCATCACCACGCGATTGGCCCAGGATATCACGGCCCGCGGACTGGGCCGCGGCGATGTGGTGTCGGTACTCATTCCGCGTTGCGAGTACATGGCCATCGCGTCGTTGGGTGCCCTCAAGGCCGGTTGCGCTTATCAGCCACTCGACCCGTCCTATCCCGCCGAGCGTCTTAATTTCATGGTGAAAGATGCCGATGCGCGCTTACTTATAGCGCATCGCGACCTCATCGGGCTTGTTGACGAATATGACGGGCCGGTGCTGTTTATCGACGAAATTCCATCGTTGCCCGAGCGCGCCGAGGTGACGCTACCGCGGCTTTCGCCTGACGACTTGTTTATCCTGCTCTATACCAGCGGCTCGACGGGCACGCCTAAGGGTTGCCAGCTCGAGCATGGAAACCTGGTGGCTTATTGCGACTGGTATGCGCGCAATCGTGCGATGACGTCGACGAGCCGTGCCGCGGCCTATGCCAGCTATGGCTTCGACGCGTGCATGCTCGATTTGTACCCTGCCCTCACCACAGGCGCCGCGGTTCACATTTTACCCGAAGAAATCAGGCTTGACCTCATCGCCATCAACGAATACATGGAGCGTGAGGGCATTACCCACGGTTTCATGACCACGCAGGTGGCCTACCAGTTTGCCGCCTCGGTCGACAATCATTCGTTGCAACACTTCTCGACAGGCGGCGAGAAACTGGCCGTGCTCAGTCGCGAGCTGCCTTATAAGTTCTGGAATATTTACGGGCCCACCGAGACGACTGTCAGTGTTACGAGCTATTGCGTGCGTGGCGATGAGAACGATATCCCCATCGGGCGAGCCAACGAGAATGTGAAGGCCTATGTGGTCGACACGCGCGGCAAGCGGCAGCCTGCCGGCGCCATGGGCGAACTGTGGGTGAGCGGCCCGCAGGTGGGACGCGGTTACCTCAACCGTCCCGAGAAAACCGCCGAGGTGTTTATCGACAACCCCTTTGACGACGACCCGCGTTATCGCCGCGTGTACCGCACTGGCGACATCGTGCGCTTTTTGCCCGACGGCAACATCCAGTTTGTGGGGCGCAAGGACGGTCAGGTCAAGATACGCGGTTTCCGCATCGAGCTTAAAGAAGTCGAAGGTGTAATACGCGAGTTTGAGGGCATCAAGGACGCCACGGTACAGGCCTTCGACGAAGAGGGCGGCGGCAAGTTCATAGCGGCTTATGTGGTGGCCGACAAACCTATCGATGTGGCAGCCCTCAACGCGTTCATCGAGGAGCGCAAGCCACCTTACATGGTGCCGGCGGTGACGATGCAGATTGATGTCATTCCGCTCAACCAAAACCAAAAAGTGAACAAGCGCGCGTTGCCCAAACCTGAGCGCAAGCCGGTGGCCGAAGAGGCTGTCAGTGTGCCTATGAACGTGCTCGAGACCACGCTTCACGAGATAATCGCCGGTGTGGTGGGACATGGCGATTTCACTGTGGCCACACCGCTTGGCTATGCCGGTCTCACGTCCATCTCGTCGATAAAACTCTCCACGCTGCTCTACAAACGCTTTGGCGTGACGGTCGACTCAAAGTCGCTCGTCAAGGGCGCCACCTTACAAACGGTCGAGAACGAGATTCTCACGTCGTTGCTTGCCGGCAAACGCCTCGAGGAAGAACCCCAGGTGGTCGGCGAGGAACCCGACGGACCGTTCCCGCTTTCTTATGCCCAAACCGGTGTGTACTACGACTGCCTCAAGAATCCAGGCTCCACAATCTATAACGTGCCTTTCATGGTGAGTATGCCGGCCGGTGTGGGAGGCGACGCCCTGGAGCGCGCCGTGCGCCAGGTGTTGTTGGCGCATCCGCAGCTGTGGGCGCGTTTCGACACGGTGGATGGTGAAGTGGTGCAAATCATCGCTAAGGAGCGTGAGGCCTCGGTGGCCCGCTCCATCATGAGCCGCGACGAGCTGGATAGGTATAAGAACGAGTTTGTGAAGCCTTTCAATTTAGCTCACGCGCCGTTGTATCGTGCCGAAGTGGTCGAGACTCCCGAAGGTTCTCACCTGTTGCTCGATATGCACCATCTGGTTACCGACGGCGCGTCGTTCGACCTGATACTCAAGCAAATCACCGCGCTTCTCGATGGCGAGGCCATTGAGGTGGAAAGCTATCCTTATTCGCGCTTTGTAAGGCAGGAAAAGGCCGACGAGCAGGGCGAGGAATATAAGGCCGCGAGCGAGTATTACGCCGGGCAGTTCGCCGCCTTCGAGAGCGCCAGCGAGGTTACCGACGACCTTAAGAACACGGGCGAGCCGGGCCGTCAATGCGACGTGAGCCGCCCCATCGACCTTGACCGCGTCGACGCCTATTGCCGCGAGCATGGCGTGACGGTGGCTCAGTTCATGCTGGCTGCGTCGGCCTATGCCTTGTCGCGTTACATCAACAGCCGTGAGGTATATTTGAGCACCATCAGCAGCGGCCGCGCCAACGTGCGCATCGCCGACACTGTGGGCATGTTTGTCCACACGCTCGCGTTGCACGCCACGGTGGGCGATCAGCGTGTCGACGAGTTTGTGGAGTCGACAGCCGCCATGTTCTCGGCCACGTTGCGTCACGAGAACTACCCGCTGGCCCGGTTGGCTGCCGATTATGGTTTTAAACCCAAGATTTCCTTCGTTTACCAGATGGGCGTGGTGAGTCAGTATCAGGTGGGTGGCAACGACATCGTTGTCGAGGGTCTGGAACTGAACGTGCCTAAGTTTAAGCTTGAGGTTATCGTGCGTGAGGTGGATGGAAAACCGAGCGTGATAGTGCGCTACGACGACGCTTGCTACAGCGCGCGCCTCATGAATGGTCTTGCCGCGTCGATAGCGGCGGTGACCACTCATTTCCTCGACGCTCCCGCGGCGCCGGTGCGCTCAATCTCGTTGCTCGACGAGGAAAGCCGCAAGGTGGTCGACGCGTTCCGTGTCGAGGCTACATCCGAGGTGCCCTTTGAGGTGTTCCACCACGCCATTGAGCGTCATGCTGTCACGCAGCCCGACCATCTCGCTCTCATCGCCTGCGATGGCACGTTCACTTATGCGCAATTCAATGCGACTGCTAACCGTATCGCCCACGCGCTCATCGAGCGTGGCGTGCAGCCGCGCGACCGCGTGGCTCTGCTGTTGCCGCGCACCAGCCGCTTGTCGCTCTCTACGTGGGGTGTGGTGAAGGCCGGCGCGGCGTTCATCCCGTGCGACCCGCATTATCCCGCCGAGCGCGTTAAGCACATTCTCGACGACTCGGCCGCGCGCTTCATCATCACCACGGCCGACAATCTGGATAACGTGCCTGCCGGCAAGGGTATCGATGTGGAGGAATTGCTGCACAACACCGACGAGAGTAACCCCAACGTGCCGGTGACAGGCGACGACCTCATTTACCTAATTTACACAAGCGGCTCGACGGGCACGCCCAAGGGCGTGATGCTACGCCATGCCGGCTTGTGCAACTATGCCATGGCTCATCCGGCCAACGTGATGTCGCACGCCGTGACCTTCGACGCCAAGGTGGTGCTCGCCGTGACCACCTGCTCGTTCGACGCCTCAATGCACGAGTTGGCGATGCCGTTGTTCAACGGACTCACCATCGTGCTGGCCAACGAAGAGCAAACCACCGACCCGTTCGCGCTGGCTCAGCTCATCGAGCAACACCATGTGGGATTTGTGAGCGCCACGCCCTCGCAGTGGCTCACATGGATTAGCGCCGACAAGTTTGTGCAGGCGCTCAAAAAGGTGAAGGTGATGCGTTGCGGTGGCGAGAAACTGCCGCAGTCGCTCATGAAACAGTTGCAGCAGCTCACGCCGTCGCGCATCTTCAATTCTTACGGACCCACCGAAACTACTGTGTCGTCGAACATCAAGGAGGTGACCCACAGCGACATCGTCACCGTGGGACGCCCGTTGCTCAACGTGCATGAGTATATTGTCGACGCCGACGGCAATGAGTTGCCCGAAGGTGTTGTGGGCGAGCTCTACATCGGCGGTGCCGGTGTGGGCCGCGGTTACAACAATCTCGACGACAAAACGCGCGAGCGTTATGTGACCTATAACAACGAGCGCGTGTACAAAAGCGGCGACTACGCCAAGTGGTTGCCCGACGGCGATGTCGTGATTTTGGGCCGTACCGACAACCAAATCAAGCTGCGCGGCTTGCGCATCGAGCTGGGCGAAATCGAAAATGTGATGATGAAAGTCGACGGTATGAAAACCGTGGTCATCGTCATCCGCAAGATTGGTGGTAAGGAACACCTGTGTGCTTACTACACCGCCTCGCGACCCATCGACACCGAGGCCCTCAAGGCCGAAATCAGCCAGAGCCTCACCCAGTACATGGTGCCCACGGCCTATCTGCAGATGGACAAGATGCCCGTGACGCCCAACGGAAAAACCGACGTCAAAGCACTGCCCGAGCCCGAACTGGCGGCCGGCGGACAATATGAGGCGCCGGCAACCGAAACCGAGCGCGTGTTCTGCGACATCTTTGCCGATATCCTGATGATGGAACGCGTGGGCGTGAACGACAACTTCTTTGAGTTGGGTGGTACTTCGCTTGTGGTTACGCGTGTTATTATCGAGGCCGACAAGGCCGGGCACCACGTGGCCTACGGCGATGTGTTCGCCAATCCCACGCCGCGTCAGCTGGCGCGTCTTGTGGGAGGCGGCGATGCTGCCGTCGCAGGCGACGACGACGCGTCGAATTTCGACTACCGCGCCATCGACACGATGCTCCAGGGCAATACACTCGAGGCCTACCGTGCCGGCGAGCGTCAACCGCTGGGCACGGTGTTGCTCACCGGTGCCACCGGTTTCTTGGGCATCCACATCCTCAACGAATTGCTACACAGCGATGCCGACATGGTTTACTGCCTGGTGCGCGGTGGTGACTTTGAGCAAGCCACATCGCGCCTCAAAGCGTTGCTATTCTACTACTTTGGGGGCGATGTCGACAATGCGTTTGCCCACCGTGTGCGTCTTGTGCCGGGCGATGTGACGCAAGACTTGCTATCGCTCGACGACCGCCTGAAAACGGTCAACACCGTGTTTAACTGTGCCGCCATCGTGAAGCACTTCTCGAAGGGTACCGAAATCGAAGATGTGAACATTGGCGGTGCGCAACGCTGTGTGGACCTGTGCCTTGCCACCGGCGCGCGCCTTGTGCACATTTCCACCGCCAGCACCCGCGGCTTGAGCGTGGAAGGCGTGCCGGCTCCCGACGAGGTGTTCACCGAGCGTCGCCTCTTCATGGGCCAGTACTTGGGCAATAAATACATTTACTCGAAGTTCATGGCCGAGCGCCTGATTCTGCAGGCGATAGCCACTCAAGGGCTGAGCGCGAAAATTATGCGTGTGGGCAACCTGTCGGCGCGTGCCAGCGACGGCGAGTTCCAGGCCAATTTCGCCACCAACAGTTTCATGGGGCGCATCAAGGTGTATAACATGCTGGGCTGTTGCCCGCACGGCATGCGCGACAAGCGCGTGGAATTCTCGCCCATCGACCAGGTGTCGCATGCCATTGTGCTGCTGGCTACCACGCCGCGCGAGTGCTGTGTGTTCCATCCTTACAACAATCACACGCAGCTGCTGGGCGATGTGCTCAAGGAGCTCACAAGTGTGGGCGACGGTGTGCGCTTTGTCGAGCAGGAAGATTTCGACCGGGTGATGGAAGAGGCTAAGGCCGACCCCGCCAAGTCGAAGCTCCTCGCCAGCCTGCTGGCTTACCAGGACATGGCTCACGGTAAGAAAACGACCGATGTGGCGCGCGACAACGCTTACACCACCCAAGTGCTCTACCGCCTGGGCCACGAATGGTCGCCCACTGCGGCCGACTATGCCGACCAAATGCTCATGGCCATCGGTGGCCTCGGCTTCTTTGAATAACCTTTCTTGTAAATTAGATTTTCTTCTTTTGATATGCCAAGAGTACAAACCGAACAAAGCGACATCACGAAACAGTTTTGGCGTTTCTTGTGGTCGTCGATACTCATAGCCCTATCGGGGTGCTTGGGGAATGTGGTGGACGCCATCATCGTGGGTAACCTTATCAACGAGGATGCCGTGAGCGCCATCAACCTGTCGCGTCCCGTGATTCAGTTCATGTTTACTATCGCCACGCTCATCGGCACTGGCGCCAGCATGGTTGTGGGCTTTTACCTGGGTAAGCGGGACACGGGCCGCGCGCGTTTCACTTTCATGCAGTCGATGCTCGGCAGTCTTGCCGTGGGTCTCGTGTTGACGGCCGTGGCCCTGCTGTGGCCCGCCCAGGCGGCCTCGTTGCTGTGCAGTAACGAGCACTTACTCGAGCCTACGCGCCAGTACTTGAACGTGATGCTGATGGGTGCTCCGGCTTACATGCTGATGTGGTCGCTCTCGTCGATGGTGGGTGTCGACGGGAGCCCGCGTCTGGTGTCGGTGGCCATCCTCATTGACAATGCGGTGAACTTGGGTCTTGACATCGTGTTCATCAAGTACTTTGGCTGGGGCATCGCCGGCTCGTCGGCGGCCACCGTGGTGGGCCACGTGGTGGGCATCGCCATCATGTTGTGGCACTTCCGCTATGCCAACTGCAAGCTGGGACTGTCGTGGAAGCATGCCGACTCGTTGTGGCTCTCATGGAAGAAAATTATCTCTCAGGGCGCGCCGTTGGCGCTGGCGTCGATATGCCTCACGCTGCTGCTGTTCAGCGCCAACTCTATCGTGCTGTCGGCTAAGGCGCGCATGGGTATTTTCGTGTTTGCGTTGTGCATGAACCTGTTGCAAATCTACAACCTGTTCCTGGCCGGTACCTGCCGCACCCTGCAGTCGCTCGGCTCCATCCAGGTGGGGAAGAACGATGCCACCGGTCTGCGCTTGATTATAAGCAAGTGCATGCGGTTTATCACTGTGGCCATGATTATCACGTGTGTGGTGGTGTGGGCCTGGCCGCAGGGCATCGCCGAACTCTTTGGCTGCAAGGACCCCGAGATGCTTGCCGAGAGTGTCCACGCTCTGCGCGTGTTTGCCCTGAGCTTTATTCCGTTCTGCTACATCTATGTGCTCATGATTATCTACAAGCTCTATGGGCACCATCGCATGGCGCTGTTTATCTCGCTGGCTCTCTCGCTCACGGTGATTCCCGTGCTGTGGGTGGTGGCGCGCGTCGCTCCGCAGGCCATTTGGTACAGTTACCTCATCGCTTACGTCATCGAGGCCGTCCTCATCTACTTGCTGCACAAGTTCAACCGTCTGCAGTTCGCGCTGCACCCTTCGGCCTGATGAATCCATGGTTATAATTTTTTAGACAAAGAGACATAAAGAACAGATTCGCAGCCCGCAGCTCGAATGCTTTTCCACGGCACTTTCATTTAACTTGAAAACAAGCGCATAAGCCCCTTACCCAATTCTT
>CAMVPC010000040.1 GCA_947169265.1 uncultured Prevotellaceae bacterium | reverse complement strand
AGAATTGGGTAAGGGGCTTATGCGCTTGTTTTCAAGTTAAATGAAAGTGCCGTGCAAAAAACGCACTTTGAAAGCCGTTTTTTGTTGTGATAAGCGACCACTGCCATCCTGTCGTCACGCGTAGCGCGACAACATTTAGCGGTCGTCGAGCAAGTTGTTGAGAAGGGCGTACACGGTGAGTCCGGCGACGCTCTTGATGCCGGTTTTGCGCATGATGTTTTTGCGATGCGAAGTGACGGTGAAAATGCTCACGTTGAACTTCGACGCTATTTCCTTGTTGGTGAGTCCACGCGCCACCTCAACGAGAATCTCGGTTTCACGCCGTGTTAGTTCGTGGGTCACGCCCCGGGTATCCTCGTTATCGTTCTCGCCGTTCTGCCGACACGCGTCAAGCACGGTGCGCAGCACACTGGCGCGACTGTCGCGAATGTCAATGATTCCATCGTAGCCTTTCAAGGCCGACTGCCTCACATACTGGTAAACAAGCGCCACCGCCGTGACATGATAATCGCCACGCACAGCCTCGGCGCCCTTAACGAGTGTGGGATTCACAATGACCACATCGTCACGCCTCATGGCCACGACGCGTTCACGCGCATCGGCAAGCGAGGCCTCCGGCTCGAGGAGCCGCACATCGGGGTGCTGCAGAGCTTGCTTTATTCCATCCACAATAATCTCGCTTGGCTCGATGATAAGCACCTTTCGTTTCATGACTTCGCGCTCCTTTCAAGGTGCTCAATATAGGGCACCATAATTTTTTCTTCGATAATCGAGTGCTTGTGCAGGTCGTGCGCAAGCTGAAGGATGTCGAAAATCATGTCGATAGTGTCGTCATCGGCCTCGCCACCCGGCATATATTTAAATATGAGTTGAGCCAGGTCGCTGAGCGTATCCTCGAGATTTCCGTGCAGATCGATGAATCGACTCATCGAAAAGCCCTTATCCGACTCTCCGCGCAGCAATCGTTCCACATGGGGGAAGACATCGCGCTCCTCATGCTCGAAATGCGCCTTCACCTCGGTCATATATTGCTTGTAGAAAAGAAGCACGCCCCGCGAGGCACGCTCGGGCAAGAGCAATGCTATCTTCTCGAGGTGGGAGCCGATGTGGGGCAATCGTTTCTCGAGATAATAAGCGTGGGAGCGCTTGAAATAAAGTATCAACTTATCGATGGGTGTGGCGTGCAGCGTCTCGAGCGACGGCAAGTAATTCTCACCGATATACACATTGGCGATGAGCAGGAACAGCCGCGAGTCGATACCGTGCTGCTGACACACCTGTTCCACCGTTTTCTCCCCAAATCCCAAAGGAATATTGAAGTGAGAGAGCAGCAGCAGGATGCCCGGATAACGAGTCACGAGCGTACTCAGTTTTTCTTTTTCGCTAAAATTATTCTCCATCTGACTGTATGTTTTGGCGCAAATATACACAATAATTCTTAAAACGCGAACACATTATCACTTAATTTAGGGAACACATTTGGCGAAAATACCGCTCAGGGGTGATGCCCTGAAGGAAGAAAAACCGTCGTGAGTTGCGTCGAAGCGCTTAGTTGCGACGGATTAGTGCCCGGAGCACCGGCCGGGACGCGGATGCCACGTGAGGCATAATACTTTGTCCAAAAGTCCAATATATTTCCCTCGACATCGTGGAACGACATGGGCACAAGGTCGAAGACACGGCGGCCATCGGGCCTTACATAACTGAGCCACACCAATTCACTACAATACACCTCCTGCTCGTCGAGCATGAACAAGTCGTCATAAGGGCGTCCCACATAGGTCATGGCGCGCGACACCATGGCAGCCACGCCGCACGTGTCGACAAGGCGCTTTACCACCACCCTATCACGAGCACGCGCCATGAAAGAGTCGACAGGAGTAATGACGACTCCCCGCGCGGGGCGGGCCTCAACGACCGCCAGCCGGCCATCGTCATCACGATGCGCTATACCCACATGATTGGCATTGAGGCGTCCATCGCGGACTGTGGCGGCCACAATAGGGTCGTTGCCGGCGGCCAAGACAAAGAGCAAATCACCCTCTTCGATGACACATTGCAATGAGGGCGCGGCGGCCGACACAACGACAGCAAGCATAGCGAGCGCTATCGTCACCACCCCACCCCGCCACGATTTGAGACGATTTTTCATCATTCTTTCTCGGCGCCATCCCGGTCGCGCTCCTTGAGTTTACGCTTATACGCCTCGAGATAGCGGCGCAGGCGTTTTTTACGCTCGGCCTCCTTCTTTTGCTTGATTTTGAGGCAGTCGTTATAGCGGTTTTCGAGATAGTTGTCGGCCATAAGACGGTGATTATTCTTTCACAAAAGTGTCGCTGAACAACGTGCGGTTCACGATGGAGCGACCCAGGGTGAGCTCGTCGGTATACTCGATTTCATTCCCCACGCTCACGCCGCGTGCGAGCATAGTGATTTTCACGTCGGGATAAGGGGCCAAACGACGATAGATGTAGAAGTTGGTGGTGTCGCCCTCCATGGTGGCGCTCAAGGCGAGTATCACCTCACGTATCCCGCCGGCCGCGACACGCGCTACGAGCGAATCGATTTCAATGTCTTGAGGACCAATGCCGTCCATGGGCGAGATGAGTCCGCCCAGCACGTGATATAGCCCGTGGTGCTGGTGTGTGTTTTCCACACTCATCACGTCTTTCACATTTTCGACCACACACACGATGCCCGCGTCGCGCGATGGGTTGGAACAAATGGGGCACACCTCGCTCTCACTGATGTTGTGGCAACAACGGCAGTACTTGATTTCGCGGCGCAACTTAATGAGCGACTCGCCCAAATTGACGGCGGCGCTCTCATCGCGCTTGAGCAAATGGAGCACAAGGCGCAACGCGGTTTTGCGGCCAATGCCGGGCAACTGCGCGAACTCGTTGACAGCATTCTCAAGTAATGTAGAGGCAAATTCTTGTTCCATGACGGCGAAAGAAACGCGCTTCAAGGGCGTCACCCTCGAAGCGCGTCGTTAGTCATTGTCAAGGGGGTGCAATGGTCAGCGTTTATTCGGCTTTGCCGTCGCTTCCCAACACCTCGATAATCTTGTGCTTGTAAAGGCGCTCCATCTCGTCGCGAGCGGGGCCGCAATACTTGCGGGGGTCGAACTCGCCCGGGTTCTCGGCCAGCACCTTGCGCACGGCGGCGGTGAAGGCCAAGCGGCTGTCGCTGTCGATGTTAATCTTGCACACAGCGCTCTTGGCGGCCTTGCGCAACTGGTCCTCGGGGATACCCACGGCATTGGGCATCTTGCCTCCATAGGTGTTGATGATGTCAACATACTCCTGAGGAACCGACGACGAACCGTGAAGCACAATGGGGAAACCGGGAAGCTTCTCCATGATGGCGTCGAGAATATCGAAAGCCAAGGGAGGAGGAACCAAACGGCCGGTAGCGGGATCGACCGTGCACTGCTCGGGCGTGAACTTATAGGCGCCGTGGCTTGTACCAATCGAGATAGCGAGCGAATCGCAGCCGGTGCGGGTTGCGAAGTCGATAACCTCTTCGGGCTTGGTGTAGTGCGACTCCTCGGCTTGCACCTCGTCCTCAACACCTGCCAGCACGCCAAGCTCAGCCTCGACGGTCACATCGTACCGGTGGGCATATTCCACGACCTTCTTGGTCAGCTCGATATTCTCCTCATAAGGTAGTGCCGAGCCGTCGATCATCACCGACGAGAAGCCATAGTCCACACACGACTTACACAGCTCGAAGCTGTTGCCATGGTCCAGATGAAGGGCAATCTGGGGATTCTCCCAACCCAACTCCTTGGCATACTCCACGGCGCCTTGGGCCATGTAGCGCAGCAGCGTTTGGTTGGCATACTTACGTGCACCGCTCGACACTTGCAGGATGACGGGCGACTTGGTCTCGGCGCAAGCCTTGATAATGGCCTGCATCTGCTCCATGTTGTTGAAGTTGAAAGCGGGGATGGCATATCCGCCATTGATTGCCTTCTTGAACATCTCGCGGGTGTTCACAAGGCCTAATTCCTTAAAACTTACCATGTTTTGAAAAAGTAAAATGTAACGATAAATAATTTAGTCTTATTTCGACCGCAAAATTACTCAAAGCAACGCAATTTTCAAAAAAATCCACATTTAATTTAAGTTAACAGGCCGACGCGCCAACAAGTTGACGAAGAAGTCGCCTTCGCATACCGCCACTTTACTCCTTATAAAAATAATGGGTCATAGAATTTTTTCGAGCTGCTTGGTATTCTCGGCGATTTCCTCTTTCGTAACATGGTAGTTGGACAGGTCATTGGCAAAATAGCGGTCGTAGGCTGTCATATCGATCAGTCCGTGGCCCGAAAGATTGAACAGTATCGTCTTGGCCTTGCCTTCGACCTTACACTTGAGCGCCTCGCTAACAGCCGCGGCGATGGCGTGACTCGATTCGGGCGCGGGAATAATGCCCTCACTACGCGCAAACATGGTCGCGGCCTTGAACGTGTCGAGCTGGTCCACATCGACGGCGTCGATGAGCCCATCGTGCTTGAGCTGGCTGATAATCGAGCCTGCACCGTGGTAACGCAGTCCGCCGGCGTGAATGTTGGCGGGGCTGAAGTTGTGTCCCAGCGTGTACATGGGGATAAGGGGCGTGTAACCGGCCTCATCACCAAAATCGTAGCGGAACTCGCCCATGGTGAGTTTGGGACACGACGAGGGTTCGGCGGCGATGAATATTGTAGAGGGGCGCTCACCGCTAAACTTGTGGCGCAAGAACGGGAAAGCGAGCCCCGAGAAGTTGCTGCCGCCTCCGAAGCAGGCTATCACCACATCGGGATACTCGCCGGCCATCTCCATTTGCTTCTCGGCCTCGAGGCCTATCACCGTTTGGTGCAGTGCCACATGGTTGAGTACCGAGCCGAGCACATACTTGCAGTTTGGCGTACTGGTGGCCAGTTCCACAGCCTCGCTGATGGCGGTTCCCAGCGATCCTTGATAATTGGGCCGCTCGGTGATAATGGCCCGTCCGGCCCGCGTCGACATGCTTGGCGAGGCAATCACCTCGGCACCATAGGTCTGCATGATCGATCGACGATAGGGCTTTTGCTCGTAAGAAATTTTCACCATATATACAGCGAGCTCCAGGCCAAAGTGCTTTGCGGCCAGCGACAATGCCGCCCCCCACTGCCCGGCACCGGTCTCGGTGGTTATATTGGTGACGCCCTCACGCTTGCAGTAATAGGCCTGCGCGATGGCCGAGTTGAGCTTGTGGCTACCCACAGGGCTCACACTCTCATTCTTGAAATAGATGTGGGCCGGGGTGTTGAGCAGTTTCTCCAATCCCGTGGCACGCACAAGTGGCGTTGGTCGCCAGATGCGGTACATCTCGCGCACCTCATCGGGAATGTCAATCCATCGGTCGGTGAAATTCAGTTCCTGATCGGCTGCGGCCTTCGAGAACAGAGGGTACAAGTCCTCGGCCTTCAGCGGCTGTTTGGTACCCGGATGAATGAGCGGTGCCGGCTTAGCAGGCATGTCGGCAACCACATTATACCACTGCAGCGGTATGTCTCTCTCATTTAGTAAAAATTTCTTCGTTTCCATTGAATAAATTTTGTAGATTTATACAGAAATAATAAATATCAATGCAAAATTACGAATAATTCTGTAAATAGAAAAACAATTTTCAAAAAAATGAATTACCTGATAAAACGATTTAGGGTTGGCAGTCCAGAAACTTTCAAAAAAACAACACTTTAGTTTTGCGGGTTTAGCCTTAGTTTGAAAGTTTAACCAATGTTTCAAAGTTTACCGCTAAATATCTAAATATGTACAAACTGAATTTTTCATCAAATTATTTTCATTTTTGACGCAAACATCGTAATTTTGTTGCTTTTATCGGATATTACATATAAATCGTTACGATAAAAAGAACAAATAATTAGACATAAAAATGATACGCTATCGTCATTCAATCCAACTAGCAATAGTAATCGCGATGCTATTGCTACCACAGGTAGCCCGCGCCATTTCGGGCTACTACAATGACGCCGGCGGCGGTCAGTACTGGTGTAACGTGTGGGTGGAACGCACCACCGACGGCAAAAGCTTCAAGTCGCTCACCGGCGAAGACGAAAACGCGGCTATGGAAAAATTCCGTGGCTTCATCAGTGAGCGTAACGGCGTTCTCAGCAATGAGTATCCCACCATCAAGATGAGGATTCACTACCATCATGCCCAGGGCCGCGATTTTAAATATAACAGCAGCAAGCATGATTTCTATGTGATGACACGCGATGGCGTGTTACATAAAATAGGCGAATTGCCGCGATACAGCTGGAATGTGACACAGACTGATTTTACCTATGGTGTGATTAAGATGGGAAGCCATGACAGCAACTGGTTCTACATTCATTACACCCCCTCGTCAGAGGGCATTAAAGAAGTGACCGCGTTCCAGATAGAGGGCGACTCCTATTACCACGAGGACCACTTTCTCACAAGCGATTACGACATTCAAATCTCGGTTCGCTACCTGCGCGGGCCCGCACTTATAGCGGCTCACATGTCGTAAAACAAATCATGAAACGATGAAGAAATTCTTGATAACTTTATTCATCGCGCTGACCGCAATAGCAGGCCATGCCGCCAACGACCTGATTGTCGACGGTGTGGTCTACAGCTGGTCGCCCGATAATACGGCTTATGTGGTAACGGGTTGCGATGAGAACGAGCCTCGCGAAACGTTGCACATATTGAGTGAGGTCGATGGGCTCGATGTGGTAGCTATCGGCAATAATGCTTTCATCGACAATACCACCATCACTTCAGTCATCATCGATGAGGGCATTACGCGAATCGGGGCGAACGCATTTGACCGATGCGCAAACCTGCGACATCTGGTCTTGCCCGAAGGCTTGACGACCATCGAGGAAGAGGCGTTCGCCTTTTGCGCGAGCTTGACCATGATGGTGATTCCCTCAACGGTGACCGACATCCAGGCACACGCATTCAGCGGTTGCACCGGCGTCACCGATGCCTATTTCCTGATGACCACGCCGACACAACTCAGCGATTTTGACTGGTGGGACGGTGTCTACACCCATCCAGGCGAGGAGGAGCGCGGCGGCCTGGAATTCAACCATTCACGACTTCGCGCCCCCGACAACGGCACCCGCATCCACGTGCCCGAGGGCACGCTCAGCACCTACGAGGATTCGGGCAAGTTTGAGGCCTGGTTGTTACAGGCCGACGATGGCGCCTATCCCTTGTGGTGGATTGTGAACTATGGTGTAGCGGGGCGTGCTTATACCGTGAGCGACAACCTTGCGGGTGTGTTCGTGGACAAAAATGGCGTCCTCTATGCCAAGGATTACGGGAAACACCTCTTCCCCGTGGCCGCCGCCGAAGACCAGGTTGACTACGTCATCGGCGCCCACCTTCAGCCGCGAGACTGGGACCAGAGCAACTGGGTGCAACTCAGCTTTGACGACGCGAGCGCGGCACAGCAATTTGTCGATAAGGTCATTACCGGCGGCACGCTCACCGGCACGCTTAACGACAAGCTCAACCCCGCCATGACGGTGACCGGCCATGAACCGCCCGGCACACCCGAGCACTACGACGCGAACAACTATGTGGTGTGCAACTTCATGAAACCTAACGTCCAGACCGGCAACAACGGCCACCAATATTTCTTCATGACACCCAAGCCACAGGAGTACTGCAAGGTGAACTGGGCCACCTACGAGGGCGACGACCGCTTCACGCTCAATCCCGACTCGGGTAACCGGTATGACCTCACAGGCAGTTTCACGGTGAGCTGGGAACTATACCCCGGCAACCGTGAGACCGACTTTGTAGAGGGCAAAGCTTACAGTTTCCATGCCATCGTGCGCCACAAGGCAACCGCAAGCGACCTGTCACGCCGCAACCGCGCGAGCGCAAGCGTGACCGAGGGGTCCTACACCGTCTTCCCGGTGGAAGGCGGTGCCGGCGTGATCACAGCCGTTGAGAATATCAGCACTGACCATGAGGTGCTAAGCGTGAAGTACGTCAACCCAACAGGAATGACGAGCGCGACACCGTTTAGCGGTGTCAACATTGTCGTGACGCGCTACCACAACGGCACGACTCACGTCAGTAAGATGACAAACTGTCACTGATGCGGCCGGGCCTCTCTCCACTACCCCGCCCCGCGAGCTCCCTTGCCATGGGCAATCTCACATGCCATATAAATCATGCGGATACAACACATCATGTTTTTGGAATCATAATTCTTGTTGAGATTTGACTCTCTTTAAGTAACATACCACCAAACCACCATGAACGAGATCACTCCATCATGATTCCCGTGAAGATGCGTCCTGATTGTATGCCCAAGCGCCGTGCCGAGAAGAAATCGTCGTGTTGCTTATAGGTGCAGATGCCTGCTATCCGGATGCCGGTTGGGGGAATCCCCGCATCAACAAGCTGCAGGCGATTGCACTCCCACAGGTCGATGTGCCATTTCGTGTATCTGCGCGCGATGCGAGCCATATCGAAATGGGCCTCCTCAAATTCATGGTAGACCTCATCGCCCACCTCGAAAGCCTCGAGCGAGATGCCCGGGCCAATGATAGCCCGGAGATTTTGGGTATCGGTACCATACCGACTCGCCATCGCCTCGACCGCCTTTCGCGCGATACGTTTCACGGTCCCTCTCCATCCCGCATGCACGGCACAGCATGCGTGGCGCGCGGCATCGTAGAGCAGGATGGGAATACAGTCGGCCGTGGAGACGCCTATGCACACCCCGCCGAGGTCGGTCATCACGGCATCCACTCCATCAAGATTGATTCTCTTCTCAATGGGGCTGAGCGACTCCATCCACTGGCTGTCGATGGCTGCCACCACATCGCCATGCACCTGATGAGGATACACCAAATGCCACGTGTCGATGCCGAGCATCCGGCACAGCGATGTCCGGTTGGTCTCGATATCGGCGTCATTGTCGCCACAATAGAAGTTAATATTGAACGATGCGTAGTTGCCTTTTCCCACCCCGCCGTGGCGCGTGGAGCTGAAAGCCCTCACTCCGGGCCCCAGGTCATATTGATGAAGCACAGGCTGCGTCATGGTTGCTCCTCCTCTGTATTAAATTGTCGATAGTACTCTGAGCCGACGATTGTGAAATATCAATCGCAAAGGTAATTGTTTATTGGCACATTTGCAAGCGGCCTTTGGAAATACGATGCTGTAATATATAACGAACACAGTTTTTGCCGATTTCCCGATTTTTTTCTACCTTTGTGGCGCATCGTTGCGTCCTCTTATGCTTATTTCACGACCGCAAAGTCGCTGAACAAGCAGTGTTTTCACAAGCGCAATCATGTTTTTACGCTATAAATAAGACAAACCGATTGTTTTGATTGACAAGATAAAAAAACTGATTGCCTACTGTTTGGACAAGTACGCGTGGCTGCTGTCGCTCGTACTTAAAATCAATGTGGTGCGTCTCAACAAAGAAAAATACACGCGCAAGGTGGTGCGTCGCTTCTACCCCGACAACGCCGACGAGATGTGTGACAAGGCGTTGACCACGTCGTTGTCAGGCATTCTCACCAGCGAACAAAAGCAACGGCAGTACAAGTCGATAAAACGTTTTTTCGCCACGATGGTGTTCCTGATGTCGTTCGTCACTTGCTTCCCCGAGAGTGTATTGGGCATAGTGATAGCTTGCGTCATCGACATCGCTTTCTTCCAGGCGTGCCTCTACATGGCCATGCAGCGCATCATCCTGTTATACGGCACGCCCGACGACGAGCGTGCCGATGAAACCAAGACGGAGCAAAAGGTGGTGGCCATCGAAAGCTCGGGACTGATGCTGGGCAAGTACCCCCTGCTGCAGAAGATGAAAAGCGTGATGGGATGGTTGGGGCGGCAACTGGTCAAGCGCATCGGTCCCAGGTACATGGCCAGGGCGTCGCGGGCCGTCTTTGTGGTGTTGCGTCGCCAGGGAATCAAATGGTTCTCAATCGTCATAGCCAAGGAGAAGGTCGACATGATCTTCAGCCTGATTGTCCCCGTCACCTGCGCCTTGATTGCCGGAATCGTGTCGGTAATCATTTTCATTCCCATGTGCAACAAACTCAGGAAGCACCTCATCAACAGCTCCCCCGCGCACGCTCCGTTATAAAGCGCACAAGAGCAAAGCAAACCTACTGATCCGCAGCGACACACCGGTGAATAAGGGAATACAAACACAGCATAAATACCGCAAAAACCGGGACACCAGCGACACTTGCAAAATCGCAAAAAATTACAAAAAGTTACCTATTCGCTTAAATAATTCACTTATTTATTGTTTTTTTAAAAAAAAGTTGCTTAATTTTGCATTTCTTTAACTAATGAGAGGATAGTCTAACCATATTCAGTGTAAAATTCAATCTACTCACAATATGAACTCAAAAATTAAAATTCTAATTACATTTGTTGTGGCGCTGACGTGTGTCATCACGGCGCATGCTATCAGCGGCACCTACAACGACCCGGGCGGCGGCACGTATTGGTGCAATGTGCATGTGCACGATGTCGCCGCAAGCAAGAGCTATGGCTGGTGCACGGGCGACGATGAGAACACCAAGATGGAGGAGTTCCGCGGCTTTGAGTGCGCGAACAATGGCAAGGTCACCACTGAAAACCCATGGGTCTTCATCAAGTTCCGTTACAATAAGAAACAGAGCAAAGACTACAACTACGTAAGAGAAAAATCAAAGCATGACATCTGGGTGATCACCCGTGACGGCAAGCGGCGCAAACTTGTCGACGCCAGCGAAGGCTGGACTCAGATTGACAAAAGTTGGGGTCCGGTGAACTGCAGTTGGGACAACGAGTGGTTCTATTTTCGCTTCGCTCCCAACGAGCGAGGCATGCAGGAGGTCGTCGCCATCGATATCGATAGCGACTCACACTTCTTACAGAAGAACAATTGGTACGACAACTACTGGTTCAAAATCCGCGCGCATTACGTCAAGGAAATCGACTACAGCGAGATGTCGCGAGCTCGCGAGGCCAAGATTGTGTGGACCGCACCGGGCAAGATGGTGGTGAGTGCCGACAACAGTTGGCTGCCGCAGAAAATCGGCAACAACGTGACCAACTTCACGTTCACCACCAGCTATAGCGCGACGGTCACCGTGCCGAGCACAGGCAAGACCTATAGCAGCGCCAACTTCAGTATACAGAACCGCGGCAACGGCTCGGCCGAGCTCAACGTGCCGATTGACCAGGACTTTGAGGTCAAGGTAACGCGCAACACCCAGACCAAGTTCACCTTTGAGGTGGGCGGAGATGTGTCGCAGAGCCTTAACGAGGACTCTACCCAGCAGGTGAGCTTTGCCAACCATATCAAGAACCTAACGGTGCAATTCAACCAGGTGGACTGCAAGGCGACGTTCGCTTGGGAGGACGATTACCTGAAAAATAAGGGCGAGTATCAAATCTATCGCACGTTGCTCAACGAGAGGGGCGGCTACGAGGGCAACCGCGAGCTGGCGGGCTCCACCCGTAGCCGTAGCTTCACCGACAACGCGTCGCGCGGCATGGAGTACGGCAAGCGCTACCGCTACGAGGTGTTTATGCAGCATGACTCGTGGGGCGAAATCGACATACCATCCAACCCCGAGAAGCTCACCATCGTCCAGGCGGCCGAGGCGACTGTCTCCACCATGCCTGTTATCCCCCTGCGTCTGGCGCAGGACACGACCGTCACCGACAACGTGAGGGTGGAGTGGGAATTCGGCAACGTGCCCAAGAGCGATGCCGACGTCACCTTCAAGGTGCACCGCATCGAGCCCGACGGCACCATCACACGCAACTACACCGAGGTCACCGTGGCGCGCAATGCCGGCAAGGCCTCGTTCACCGACGAGAAGCCGGCCTCGGCATGCACTGTCTACGGCTACTTCCTGCAGCTTGACCTGGACGATGGCAAGATACACCTGTACAGCGACACCATCAACGTCCACGTGCTTGGCGTGAGTGCCGTCACGTGGGTAGCCGCCACCAAGGGCACAGCCGGCACCGATGTCGTCATCAAGTGGAAGGCGCGTCAGGTGGGCACCAATACCACGCTCTACAACGTGCAACGCCGCTACATCGGCGCCACGGACTGGATATCAATCTACGAGGAGGAGGGCACCAAGACCACCTACACCTACACCGACAAGACCGCCGAGCCGGGTCGCTACTACGAGTATCAAGTGAATGCTTTTATCGCCGACTGCGAAGGCTCGGGCCGCGTGAAGAGCAACGCGATTCGTGATGTGGGCTTCACCAGCTCTACGGGCGTGATTAGCGGCCGTGTGCAGTTTGAGGGCGGCACGGCGGTGGGCGGAGTGCGCGTCAGCCTCTCTCGCGAGAGCGACGTTAACACCAGCACCCCCTACCACAGCCGCAGCGTGCAAGAGCCCGGCGATGCGCTCACGTTCACCAACCTGGCCGATGTCGTCAACGACCACAAGCCCTTCACCCTGCAAATGTTCGTCAGGCCCGACAGCACCGACCGCGTCTTGACGCTGATGAAGGCTCCGGCGCGTCTCAACCTCAAGTTCAACAAGGACAAGCACCTCTATGACCTGTTGTTGAACGACCAGGTGGCCGGTGCCATCCCCGCGGGGCAGTTCTCGCAGGTGTCACTGATGTGTGACGGTAGCAAGGTCACCACCTACACCGCCGGCAACAAAAGTGTCACCAACACCGACAACGTCAGCACCACTCCCAGATATCCCGATCCGCAGTTAATCACGACCTTGTTCGACGAGAGTGGCGCGTCGCTCGACGGCTGGGTATTGAATGATAATGGCATGCATGCGGACTATGGTTGGAAGGTTATCGACGATGCCTTCGCTTCCAGCTTCATGACTATCACTGCCCACAAGGATGTTGCCGTCTCCGAGCAGTTGGTGGGTGCCACAATCAAGGCATCGGTGTCGATGACATCGGCGTGGGGATCTGACCCCGCTCGCGTCACAGCGACAATGTATGGAGCTGACAATAGCAAGTTGGGCGAGGCAACCGTCTGCGACGACAATACCAAGCACGAAGATTGGAGGAACTACGCCGCCGAGTTTACTATCCCGGCAGGGACTACCTACATCCGATATCTGATAAAGGCAAAAGATTTCTCACAATGGAAGGGGTACTACGGTCCGCGATTTAAAGACATGAAAATGGTTGTCACCAAACAGAGTGACCGATGCCTTGACGGCGACAAGTGGGTGCTGCTGCCCGACTTCACCGGCAATGTGGACGAGGTGCGCCTGTGGAACCGCGTTCTCCCCGCCGCCGAAATCACGGCCGACGTGGATCGCCTCATCAGTGGCGAGAGCGACGGCCTGAAGTCCTACATCACCTTTGACGAGGGGCTCGAGGAGTACGCCTTTGACATCTCGTGCAGTAACGGCTTTCCCAACAGCAACCACATCGACGTGGGTCCCAACACACGTCCGAGCGACGTTGTCCCGTCGTCCGACCAGCTGGCGGCCTACGGCTTGACCAACAACAAGGGCGAGTATGAGATCCGTGGTGTTCCCTATGCCGGCAGCGGCACGCGCTACAGCATCTATCCCACCAAGGGCATCCACAGCTTTAACCCCACGAGCCGCTCGGCATTCATCGGCGGCACTTCGCTCATCATCAACAATGCCGACTTCATCGACGTGTCCAGCTTCAAGGTGCGCGGCACCGTCCGCTACAGTGGCACGACCATTCCGGTTGACAGCGTGACCTTCAATATTGACGGCTTGCCCTGCAGCCGGAACGGCAAGCTGATTATGAGCGACGCCAAGGGCGAGTATGAGCTCGATGTGCCCATCGGCAACCACTACATTGAGGCTCTCCGCGACAGCCACACCTTTGAGGGCGCCGGCCGCTATCCGGCCGCCCAGGACGAGACCTACGAGTTCCTTGACGACTCCCACATTGACTTCTTCGACAACACGCTGGCCATCGTGGCCGGCCGCATCGTCGGCGGTGAGACCGAGGGCCAGAAGCCATTAGGCTACGGCGTGAGCCAGAACAATATCGGCTGTGCCGAAATCACGCTCACTCCGCTCGACCACCCGCAGCACCTGCTCAACGCCGTGCAGCGCGTGAGCGGCACCACCGTCGAGTGGGTCGCCAACGCCGACGACGTGCCCGTGGCTGCGGCCACCACCGTCACCGCCAGCCAGGCCGTGCGCAAGGGCGGCAACGAGGACGCGGCCAAAATCATCACCATCACCACCGATGCCCAGACCGGCGAGTTCAGCGCGCTGCTGCCACCCATCCGCTACAAGGTGGCGAGCGTCAAGTTCCCCAAGAACGAGTCGCTGGATAATGATGAGCTCTTCCGGAGCGTGCCGGCCATTGACCTCTCTCACCCCATCGACACCGTCGCTCCCGACACGATCTTCACGCCCGAAAAGGTGGCACTGCCGCTGTTCAAGTGCAACAAGAAGCTGATGCTTACCTATCGCTCGCAGCCCGTGATGGACATCACCCAGAACGGTGCTCCGGCCGGTGCCTTTGGCACCGACACCATCGTGGTGCGCGATGCCGGGCAGGATGTCAAACTGGCACTCTACGACTACGATGAGGACACCAGGCAAGTGACCTACAACTACGGTTACCCGGTCTTCCAGATGGGACGCCTCTACACCTTCAAGGTCAAGGCCTATGAGCCTTACACCAACAACGACAGCGGCAAGCCCAAGCTCTACAAGGACATGCTGCGCGACTCGATTATCACCTTTGACAACGAGATGGGTGATGACGCGCTGATTCTCGCCATCGATACCGTTGCGAATGGACAGGTGCTCAGACGCGGCGACCTGGTGAAGCTCGAGTCGAACCAAGTGGTGCTTGACTCGGTGGGCGAGGCTCGCTACCGGTGGCGGGCCGGTATCCCGAGCCTCACCGCGCCCTTCACCCGCAGCCTGAACGCCTCGATGGTCATCAACAAGCAGACCAAGTTATGGAGGTATGAAGGCCTGACGGGCATCGTCTTCGGCGTGGTGCCCACAGGCAACAACTTCATCACCGCCGGTCCCAGCCACGTGCAGATGGTGCTGCGCGACCCGCCCGGCGACGCCTCCAGCGCCACCTGGGCCACCGACAGTGTCACCACTGACTACACCTACACCGTGCGCGGCATCCACCACGGCAGCGAGATTGGCATGGACGTCCACACCACGCTCGATTTTTCCGATGCCAAAGGAGCCCCCTTCTTCAAAAAGCTAACCTATACCAAACTCCTCCGCGAGAACGCGCTCACCTGGAAGTATGACGTGAACAAGTCCTGGGACAACCACACCTCGGTCACCTACACCACGAATGTCGCCACCTCCACCTCGTCCAACATGAACTATGTGGGACGCGACGGCGACGTGTTTATCGGTTACTCGACCAACTACATCATCGGCGCGGCCGACAAGGTGGGTCTGTACAAGAACGACCAGGGCCAGTGGGCAGTGGGAATGAAGGAGACCATTGCCATGGACGAGAAGTTCAACACCCACTTTGAGTACTCGCAAAAGTATATCGAGACCACCTTGTTCGACAACATCAAGCGCACCCGCAACTCAATGTTGAAGCACATCACTTCTCCGGCCGAGATTGAGGAGGATCCTGCCGTGCCCACCTACTACACCTACCTTCGCAGCACCGACGCCAAGTACGGCACGTCGAACACCGACACAAAGGCCTGGGGCGCGGAGGCCAAGGACGGCTTTGACGGTCCGAGCTACTGGGCCCGCTTCCCGCAGGGCTACGAGGGCTGTGACAGCGTGATGTGGTGCAACGAGATTATCGCCAAGTGGGAAAAGACGCTCGCCGATAACGAGGAGGACAAGCTCAAGGCCTTCGCCGACGCGAAGTACTTGATTGGCAACGAGTCGTTTGAGCGCGGTGTGACTTTCACCAAAACCACCGGCTCCTCGACCAAGGAGGTGCACAACTCGGTGGAAGAGTTCAAAACCGGCCTTGCCTACAAGGGCAAGAACGGCTGGCTATACGATTCGAGAGGTGCCTTGATTCTCTCCAGCTCCGAAATCGGCTACCACCAGACCATACACTCCGTGGACGAGACGACCAACAACGAGCGCTTCTCCTACACGCTCAACGACACCCAGCGCGGCAACGCCCACTCGGTAGATGTCTACAAGTCGCCCCACAACTGGGGACCCATCTTCCGCACCCGTGGCGGACAGACGCGTTGCCCCTACGAGGGTGAGACCAAGACCAAGTACTACCGCCCGGGACAGACGCTCGACTACGCCACGATGAGGCTCGATAACCCCAAGGTTTCGATGCCCGTGCGTAACTTTGTCGACATTCCCGCCGGGCAGGAGGCGCAAGTGCAAGTCGTGTTTACCAACGAGAGCGAGGTGCATGAGGAACTCTCACCCGTCTTCCTCTATGTCAAATCCGAATCCAATCCCAAGGGACTTCAAATCTTCATGGACGGCCAGTCGTTGCTCAATGGCACCGAGCTGTGGATACAATATGGCGTGCCACTGACCAAGACGCTCACCATCAAGCAGAGTGACCACTCGATACTCGACTACAACGACATCACCTTGGTCATAGCCAACACCTGCCAACCCTCAGCGTGGTCCTTTGGCGAAGTGTCGTTCAGCGCTCACTTTGTGCCGGCCGCGCCCGATATCACGCTCGAACTCGACAAGAACATCCTCAACCAGCGCGCGGTGCAGAGCGGCGAGCAGCTCAAGGTCACCATCAGTGACATCAACCGCATGTTCACCGGTCTGAAGGGCATCCGTCTCAAGTACCGCTTTGTCGGCGACGCTCAGTGGGTCACTGCCCACGAGTGGTTCACCGGCCAGCAGTATTTGCCCGATGGCCGCGAGACCGATGTGCAGTCGCTGCTCGATAACGACCAGCCCAACATCGTGTATAACCTGGAACTGCCCGACTTCGATGGCAACTATATCGTCGCAGCCGAGAGCATCTGCCTGTTCGGCACCAAGGAGTACACCAACCAGACGCCCGAGCAGACTGTTATCCGCGACACACGCGGCCCCAAATTGTTAGGACAGGCCCATCCCAACACAGGCCGGCTGATTCCGACCGACGATATCTACATCCGCTTCAATGAAGCCATCCGCGAGAGTTACCTCACCAAGGATAACAACTTCTTCATCACCGGCTCGCTCAATGACTCACAGGTGAGTCACGACGTGTCGCTGCAGTTCAACGGCACGCCCATCGAGACCGATGCCTATCTGCCGATCAACAACACCAGCTTCTCGGGGTCGCTGTGGCTCAAGCGTAAGGGCGGCGGCTCGCTCATCGAGCATGGCGTTGGCGGCAACAAGCTCTCGCTCAGCATCACCGACGGGGGCAACATTGTGGCCGACATCAACGGCACCACAGCCACCTCAACCGACATCATTCCTGCCGACAAGTGGGTGTTCTTGGCGTTCAACTATGTCAACGGCACAGCCAGCGGCGACAACACCCTGACCATGCTTCTGGCCGAGGATGGCAAGGAGACGATGCTCTTCGACAATATCAACATGCCTGACTATAATGTCAATGGTCGTCTAACCCTTGGCCGGGACTACACTGGCATGATGCATGAGCTGGTGCTGTGGAACAAGAATACGCCTGTGCGTACACTGCTCGGCATGAAGGACGAGGTGGTTGCGGCCCACATGCCCGGCCTTGTGGGGTACTGGAAGATGGACGAGGGGCACGGCACACTCGTGACCGACTACGCTCGCTCGCGCAACATCCACCTGCCGGCCGAGTCATGGAACATCGAGAACACCAATCTGGCCGCTCACCTCGACGGCGAGCACTCCATCAAGGTACCCATCGGCAGCATCTCGCCCCGGCCCACCGACAGCTTCGTGCTGGAGATGTGGTTCCGCGGCGAGCGCGACGCGAATGCCGGGGCAACGCTCTTCTCGATTACCGACCGCCTCGCCCTGACCTTTGACGTTGACAACTCGCTCGCGCTGCAGCTCTACGACAACGGGCTGTCATCGTTAGACTCTAACGGCTTGCCCATCATCCTGTCTGATGTCAACTACAACGACGGCAACTGGCACCACTTCGCCCTGAACGTGCATCGCGGTGTGGGTGCGGTGGCCTACGTTGACGGCAATGCGGTCAAGACCATTCCCGAGCAGCAAATCCCCGAGCCGGCAGGCGACAACCTCTATATCGGGTCCCGCCTTAAGCGCTCGTTGCCCACACCGGTCGAGACAACCTTCTTTAAGGGCGATGTCGATGAGATCCGCCTGTGGAATGTGGCCACCGATGGCACCTCGATTATTGCCAACTGCTACAATCAGGTTGACACCGCAAAGGTGTCAGGCCTCATCGCCTACTATCCCATGGAGCGCAGCCGCTTGGATGCCAGCAACAACATCATCAACGAGTTTAGCCTCGACAACAAGGCGCCCGGCGAGTACCACATCAACACGCCTGCCGCCGTAGGCGACGGCATCACACAGGCGGCTACCGCACCGGCCCTGCGCACCTCGCCGCTCAAGCAGAACCTTGACTTTGACTTCACGGCCAGCAACAACGAGATTTTCATCAACCTCAACACGCTGCCGGCCCGCATGCAGGGCAACCTGCTCACATTCACTGTCAAGAACGTGCGCGACATGCAGGACAACCTCTCTGAGACCATTACCTGGAGTGCCGAGGTTGACTATCGCACCCTTGCCTGGGCACAGTACGATGGAGTCGACATCGACAAGGGACGGTTGTACGAATCCACGATCACCACAACCTTGTGGAACCTTGGTCGCGAGAGTGAGAACTACACTATTACCGGCATGCCCTCGTGGGTGACCGTGACCACCCCCAAGGGTGTGCTCGGCATCAATCAAGAGATCGACATTCAAATCATTGTCGGTGCCAACGCGCCGTTGGGCAACCACATTTTCTACCTGTACGCCGTCAATGATGATGACATCAGCACACCGCTGCCCGTCAGGGTCTATGTCTGGGGCAATACCCCCTCGTGGAACGTTGAACCGAGCAACTACGAAAGCTCGATGAACTTCATCGGTCAGATTTACTTCGACGACAAGATTTGCAGCAACCCCAACACCATCATTGCGGCATTTGTCGATGGCGAGTGCCGCGGCATCGCTGAGCCTAAGCTGGTTGCTACGCGTGATGCCTATTTCGTGAACATGACTGTATACGGTCTTGAGAACATCACCAAGCAGCAACCCGTCAACTTCCGCATCTATGATGCCGACCGCGGTGTCGTGCTCAGTGACGTGAGCACCATTCTTGACGGCAAGTCTGTCAAGTTTACCTATGCCCCCAACGGAGTCGTGGGCTCTTACGACGTTCCGGTCAAGTGGGTTGTAGGCGACCTCATTGAGCAGACGCTTGACTTGAGAACCGGTTGGAATTGGATTTCGTTCTATGTCGAGCCCGAACAGGGCAAGGACGACCTCGAGAGTGTGTTCGGTCATTCCAGGGTGTTCAACACCATCAAGAGCAAGGAAGGCTTCGCGATGAACAGCGGCACCGCGTGGGAGCAGACGGATCTCTCGAACGTCACCGTAGGCAACCTCTATAAGGTGAAAGTGAAAGCCGACGCGTGTCACACCGTGAGCGGCAAAATGATCGACACCCGCAACCGCACGCAAACCATCAAGAACGGCTGGAACTGGATCGGCCCGCTCTCAATCTATAATTTGAGCCTGAGCGAAGCGTTTGCCGACCTCAACCCCATGCGCGGCGACATGGTCAAGAGCAAAGAACAAGTCGCATTCTACGACGGCCACAAGTGGGAAGGCGAGCTCACCGCGCTCATTCCGGGCATGGGCTACTACTACCGCTCGCACAACCCCGAGGATGTCACGTTCCACTATCCTTCGCTCGACTACACTCCCGTCGAGACCGCTCCCGCCCCGGCGCGGCGCGCCCCGGCACGCTCCATCTTCAGGCCGGTTGACCACTACCAGTTCAGCGACAACATGAACGTGGTGGCGCGGGTGATGGTTGCCGACGAGCCCGTCGACACCCTCACGTTGGCGGCCTTCGTGAACAACGAATGTCGCGGTGTAACCAGGGCAACACCCGGCGGTTACTATATGCTCACCATCGCCGGTAACGCCTCGGAGGCCGGCAGCGAAGTGACGTTTGAAACCGTCATCGATGGCGAAGTGGCGACAATTAACGAGAAACTAACCTGGGGTAGCGACCTCGTGTACGGCGACCTCGACGTACCGGTCATTCTCAATGTTCAGAAGTCCTCGGGCGTGACCGACGTCAACGCTTACAGCGACGGGATTGTGGTTTCGCCCACCCTCGTGCGCGACATGCTCAACGTGCGCTCGGCCGCCCCGCTGCGCTCGGTGGCGGTATTCACCACCAACGGCTCGTGTATCACGCGATTGACCGACATCGACGACAACAACGCCTCGCTCAACTTGAGCAACCTCAACCAGGGCATCTACCTCGTCGAAGCCATCAGCGTCACCGGGTACCGCGTCACCAGGCGCATCGTCAAGCTATAGCGCGCCGCCTGTAGCGTATTCCCATCCGCCCGAAAAGAGCCGACACCAACCGTTTCTTCTCGGGCGGATTCCTTTTTTTGTTCTAATGGTCAAAATTTAGGATGCTTACAATCTGTAAGCAAAATAAATATTATGAAAAACACCGAGGGGAGCGCCAAGCGGCAAGGGGGCGAGTAGCCCCGATAGGGGCGACAGAATCAACTTGATGGGCAACTGTCCAAATTGTGTCGCCCCGAATGGGGCTAATTATAAGTGGTGCATGTCGGTCACAGGGGTTTCGCGCTATCGCGCTGCACCCCTGCCTAAAAAATGTCGCCCCTAACGGGGCTAATACTTGTTTAACATACACAGGGTTTTGCGGGTGACCCGAAAAATGCCGGCTCCTGACTTCGGTTATGCTTCACCCAAAATCAATTTTGGGTCAAATTGTTG
>CAMVPC010000039.1 GCA_947169265.1 uncultured Prevotellaceae bacterium | reverse complement strand
AAAAACCGAGTTTTTGAATTTTTTATTGCCGAGGTGCCGCGTAATTTCGCCGCGTTGATTGATGTCTACGGAGTTTAAGGAGTCGGCTTGGCCGCGTTGCGCGTAATCGGTAGTTTTGCGGGGACGGCGGCGAAAAGTGCCCGTTTTTTTTGAGGTCTTAAGAAAAATGTGTAAATTTGCGCCAATTCGGGGACATGTCGCGGTGGCGACACCCCGGAGGACATATTTAGCGAAAGCGTTTTTTGCTTATCCTTAACTTGAAATTCGCCAATAATTTTAACCAACGGGATAAAGCAGTCAACAAAACGCTTCATGCGTGCCTATATCCACCCCCGGCACGGGGGCAGTCGATATAATGGCAGGGCGTGGGGTGGACTGTTTATTGTTGGTTGGGCGTTTGGCGATGCCTCAAGTTAAATAAACAGAACAAGTTCCTCACGCTTTCTTTCTATTCATAACAAACCTGTTGAAAAAGTCGGGAATGGTATGGCGCACGGAGGAACACCACCGCCCGTCACTCTACGCTCATGCGACACAAACTACTTTTCCTCATGGTGGCCATGCTTGTCACGGCCCTGTCCGCCGGCGCCTACAACTTCAAGGACGACAACGGCCTGTGCTACAAAATCAATAGTAGTGGCACCACCGTAACCGTCACCTACGAAACGACATCTTCGCCAAGATATAATTCGTTGAGTGGAGCCGTTGAAATCCCCGAAACCGTCACTAACAATGAGAATGGGACTACTTATACAGTGACCTCCATCGGCGATGATGCGTTCGTGGGTTGTTCCGGCTTGACGCGTGTAACAATCGGTAAATCTGTTACTTCCATCGGCAATAGGGCGTTCAAGGATTGTGTCAACTTGACGAGCGTGACTATCCCCAACTCCGTTACGAATGTCAAACCATGGGTGTTTCAGGGATGTAGTGGCTTGACGAGTATTACTCTTGGCAACTCCCTCAAGGCAATCAGTCAAAGTATGTTTGCTGGATGTAGTAGCCTAACAAGCATAGAAATCCCCAACTCTGTCACCTCGATTGACACGTATGCATTCAGTGGTTGCTCCGGCCTGACAAGCATAGAAATCCCCAACTCTGTCACCTCGATTGGCGGGAATGCATTCAGTGGTTGCTCCGGCCTGACAAGTATAGAAATCCCTAATTCCGTCATCAATATATATCAGCAAGCCTTCTATCAGTGTACCAGCCTAACAAGTATAGAAATCCCTAACTCCGTTACCACCATTAACGACCGCGCATTCATGGGGTGTACTAATCTGGCGAAAGTAATCGTCGGCACCTCTGTCAGTAAAATGAACGAAACTGCATTTAGAAATTGTCCTAATATTAAAGAAGTAGAGTGGAATGCAAAATCTTGTGCGGATTTTACCATAAGTAATGGGAGCTTTCCAGTTCCTTTCCCATCTGCCGGCAGTATTCAAATGTTCACTTTCGGTAATGAGGTGGAGAAGATACCGGCATTTTTATGTGTTAATATGAGTAATTTGACGAGCGTGACCATCCCCAACTCAGTCACCGCCATCGGAGAGTATGCGTTCTGGGGTTGTAGCGGCTTGACGAGCGTGACCATCCCCAACTCCGTCACCTCCATCAGTAATGGTATGTTCGGTGGTTGCAGCGGCTTGACAAGCGTGACCATCCCCAATTCCGTCACCTCAATCGGAAAAAGTGCGTTCAGTGGGTGCGGCCTGTCGCGCGTAACCATTCCCAACTCCATTACCTCCATCGGTGACTGGGCGTTCTCGCAATGCAGAGGCTTGACGAACGTCACCATCCCGAACTCAGTAACATCAATTGGCTCGTATGCGTTCAAAGAATGCGAAAATCTGTTGAAAGCTACGATTGGAAACTCAGTCACTTCGATTAGCAGCTATATGTTTTCGGGATGTAGTAAACTGATGAGCGTGAGCATTGGTGAAGCTGTCACAAAAATCGATGAATATGCTTTTTCCTGTACGGGCTTAGTGAAGGTGACAATTCCTAACTCGGTTGTAACTATCGGCAAAAACGCGTTTTTACAGTGCACCGGCCTGACTGGTGTTAACTTCGGGAACTCAGTCACAACTATCGGCGACCAAGCATTTAACTCTTGCACGAGTTTGAAGAGTGTTGATATTCCCAACTCTGTCATCTCCATCGGAGGGAGTGTGTTCGCCGGTTGCAGTGGCTTGACGAGCGTAACCATCCCCAACTCTGTCATCTCCATCGGAGGGAGTGTGTTCGCCGGTTGCAGTGGCTTGACGAGCGTAACCATTGGCAACTCTGTCAACATCATCAGTGAGAACGCGTTCTCTGGTTGCAGCGGCTTGACGAGCGTAAGCCTTGGCAGTTCCGTTACCACCCTCAGCCGTTATGCGTTCTATAAATGCGGCAGTCTTAAAAGCGTAGATTTTCCAAACTCAGTGATCACTATCGGCGAGAGAGCGTTCGAAGATTGCGTCGGTCTGTCAAATGTCACCTTCGGCAACTCCCTTACCACCATCGGCATCCAGGCCTTTTACAATTGCAGCGGCCTTAAAAGTGTTGATATTCCCAATTCCGTCACCTCCATCGGAGAAAGTGCGTTCAGATGTTGCAGCGGCTTGACGAGTGTGAAGCTCCCCAACTCCGTCACATACATTGACAATTATACATTTAGCGAATGCATCGGCTTGACAAGCGTGACCATTCCCAACTCGGTCATCAGCATCGGTGAGAGTGCGTTCTATGGTTGCGCCGGCTTGACAAGTGCCCGTTTAGGTAGTTGCGTCGTCACCATCGGTGCGAGTGCTTTTGAAAATTGTACCTTGATGACGAGTGTCACCATCCCCAACTCCGTCACCGATATTGGAGCAAATGCATTCCGCAATTGCGCCAACCTGGAAAGTGTCACCATCCCCAACTCCGTCATCGCTATTGGCCAAAATGCGTTTAGCCGTTGCGGCAACCTCGCGAGAGTCATCATTCCCAACTCTGTTATCATCATCGGCCAATATGCGTTTAATAGTTGCAGGAATTTAAATAGAATTGAGGCATACCTTGACCCTGAAATAGTGACTTTGGGCCAAAATGTCTTTTTGTCAGTGCCGAAAGAAGGCACGCTTCATGTTTTGCCGCAGTATTTAGAAGCATTCAAAGAGGCTGAACAATGGGCAGAATTTAGGAATATTGTGGGTGACTTGAGCGAGGACGAGGGCGCTGTGGGCGATGTGAACGGCGATGGCATCATCAGCGGTGCCGACGTGACGGCCCTCTACAGTGTGCTGCTCGATGGCGTCGTGCCCGCCGGCGATGCCGACGTGAACGGCGACGGCTTTGTCAACGGCGCCGACGTGACGGCCCTCTATACTATCCTGCTTGAGCAGTAGCAAGGAAAATAATTTCAGGGCAACCATATCAAAATTTGAATTCATTTGAGGAATCACACTATTAAGATTTGATTATTTCGAGTATTTTGATGTGATTGCCCTGAAACTGTTTAGTCTATTTTGTTTGATTTATTACTTATAAGTTAATTATGATGAAAGCAGTATGCCGCCTTTTGTTAGCGACCGTCATCGTTAGTTCGTGGTTACCGGCTAATGCCGAAAATGATTTTGAGCGTGCCTGCTCCACGCTCACCGGCGAATCGTTGCCGCAGGTCAATCTCACGCTCGATGAGAGCCGGATGACCAAGGAAACGTATATTGACGGACACATCGATATAGCCGACCCATTGGCACGCACCACGGGCGAAGTGCTATGCTCGTTCGACTGTCGCCTGCACTGGCGCGGTGCCACCTCGCTGCTCTACGACAAGAAATCAATTGCCGTGAAAGTTGTCGATGAGGACGGCGAGGAATTGAATGTGAATATGTTGGGTATTCGCAAGAAAGAAAACTGGATACTTGATGCTATGGCAATTGATGGGGCACGTATGCGCAACCGAGTGCTCTTCGACCTGTGGAATGAAATGTCGGGCACTCCTTGGCAGACCGACTATGGCCAACGCAATGGCACCCTGGGTCATTTCGTGGAAGTTTATTTTAACGGCGACTACCACGGCTTGTATTGTCTCACCGACAAAATCGACCGCAAGCTCCTTGGGCTCAAAAAGGCTAAAGAGAATGGTGATGAAGTCACTGTCCGAGGCCTGCAATATAAGTGCGTGTCTCATTCAAAGGCTTGCTACTTAAGCGACTATGACGCTACTGCTTCTGTTGATGCTACCACATGGAATGGCTACGAGCTCAAAGTCCCCGAAGACTATCCGTCGCTGGCCACATGGCAGCCCTTGATGGACATTATAGACACATGTAAGTTGCGTGCGTCGCGGCTTGGGGAGTGCTATGAGGAGTTTTTTTACCGTGAAAATTTGGTTGACTACATGGTGTTTGTCCTCGCGTTCCGCATTACTGATAATTCCCTCAAAAATACTTATCTCAGCACACCAGATATTACTCAAAATAAGCGTTTCATTATCACGCCTTGGGATCTTGATGCTTCGTTGGGTAACAGCTGGCAAGGTGTGTGGCAAGGCGAGATGACCTCAATGAAATTTCTTTCCGTAGTGCAGCTCTATAATAAACTCTACAATTATAACCCCGATTTCAGGCAGGCTTTCAAAGCCAGGTGGTGCGAACTACGCCACACGATATTCTCGTGTCAAAACCTTAAATTGAAAATGAGCAAGTACGCCGATATGCTGAAGGCATCAGGAGCTTGGGAACGAGAACGGGCGAAATGGAACAACAACCCGGTGCCGATGCTTGAGGACCTACACGGTGAGGTGGATCGGGTGTGCGGCTGGTACGATCTTAATATGGAGTATATGAACGAACTGCTAAAGACGCCGTGGGGTGACGTGAACGGCGACGAGGTGGTGAGCGGTGCCGACGTGACAGCCCTCTACAGTGTGCTGCTCGATGGCGCTACGCCTGCCGGCGATGCCGACGTGAACGGCGACGGCTTTGTCAACGGTGCCGACGTGACCGCCCTCTACAACCTCCTGCTCGAGCAGTAATAACCAAAACTGTTTCAGGGCAACCATATCAAAATTTGAATTCATTTGAGGAATCACACTATTAAGATTTGATTATTTCGAGTATTTTGATGTGGTTGCCTTGAAATTATTTTGTCTAATTTGTTTAATTTGTTGTTTATTACTAATTTTGTGGTGGCTTTCCCGCTTGAGTCGGTCGGCTGGTTCATGCTGAAGGAAACCGCGGGTGGTTATCAGTTATAAAAAAGTCAATATCTATACACCCAATTGATTATGAGAAAAATTGCTTTGATTGTTTGCTTAGTGGTGAGTGCCTCGGCGTTGACGCGGGCCGCGGTCATCGGCGAGAGTGAGGCACGCGCCATTGCCGGCGCTTTCATGACCGAGCACCGGATGGGCGCGCCCGAGGGTTCCCGCCCGGCTTGTGTCCGCCGTCACGTGTCGTCGTCGAAGAAGGCCTCGCCCCCGGCTTTTTATGTGTTTAACGCGACCGGCGACAACGGGTTTGTCATCGTGGCCGCCGACGATGCCGTGCCCCCGATTCTGGGCTACTGCGACAGGGGTTCATTTGATGACAGCGCGCTGCCGGCCAACGTGCAGTGGTGGCTCGGTCGCTACGAGGCGCAAGCGGCTCTCGCGGGCGACAATGCGTCGCGTGCGTCATCACGAGTGAGCCGCGTGCCCGTTTCGCCCTTTCTCACCAGCACGTGGAACCAGATAGCGCCCTATAACAACGCTTGTCCGCTCATTTCTTCGACCCGCGCCCTCACCGGCTGTGTGGCCACGGCTATGGCCCAAATCCTGTACCACTACAAGTCGCCCGTGGCCGCCACCGGCATCACGACGTTGCCAAGCTACACATTCAATTACGGCATCATGAAAGATTCCTATAATGCGAGCGACACCGGCGAAGGTGTTGACGAAATGGCCAAACTGCTTTACTATTGCACGCAAGCGTTAGGCACCAAGTTCTCGACCACCAATTCGACGGCGGCGAGCACCATCAAGCCGCTTGTCGACCACTTTGGCTACAGCAACCGCGCCGCCGCCATCAATCACGACAATTTCACGCTCGAGGAGTGGGAAAATATCATCTACGATGAGGTGGCCGCCGGGCGCCCCGTCCAGATAAGCGCCCGCACCCAGAGCGACGGTCACACCATCCTGTGTGACGGCTGCGACGCGCAGGGCCTTTTCCACATCAACTGGGGTTGGGGCGGCAAGTATAATGGCTATTTCCGTCTCGACCTGCTCAACCCCTATAGCAAAACGGTGGTGCTCAACGGCACCGAGACGCCGGTCGACATGTACACCGAGTCGGGTTTCTCGCTCGACCAGGTGGCCATGCTCGGCATCGAGCCGGCAGGCAGTGTCACAGCCTTCGACGACCGGTACATTGCCATCGGCAAGAAGATGACCGGCCTGAGCACGCCCTACACGCGGACCGGCGCCAATCGCGATTTCAGCAATGTGCGCGTGGGATTCTCGCTGCAAACGTCGCTTTATGCCAAGACAACCTTTGAGTGTGCCGTGGCCCTGTGTGACGAGGAAAACCACATCAGGCAAATCTTGAGCCCGGGTACCGCGACAGCCACAATGGGGAACGAATCTTACACGACCAAGAACCTCACGCTGGCCTTTGGCGCCGGACTCGCCGACGGCACTTACCGCCTATGTGTGGTCACACGGCCTAACGCTGACGCCGAGTGGCGACTTTGCTATGGCGCCACACGCAACTACCTCACCGCTGTCGTTGCCGGTAACACCCTGCGCACCACCGTGCAGGAGGCTTACACGCATAAGCTCGTCATCAACTCGCTCACTCCGGTGGGCGACCTCGTCGTGGGGCGTCCGGTGGCTATCAGGGCCAATATCACCAACAAGGGTACCATCGCTTACAGCGACATTTATATGTATATGGATGGTAAACTCACGGCAGGCTGTGGCGTGAATCTGCTGCCGGGCGAGACCGGTGACTTCGACCTGTGCTTCACGCCCACCGCGGCCGGCACCAAGAACATCGAGGTTTGGGACAATGAGCAAGAAACGCTCTTGGGGAGTTTGAGCCTGAAAATCGCTGAACGCAACATGAACGAGGCGAAGCTCAACATGTCGATTCGTGTCGACAACGGGCGCGACGATTACACCATTGTGGGCGATTCGCTGGTGGCGGTCATCGCCATCCGCAACGACCACACGCTGGACTATGACAACGAAATCTATATCCAGGCCCACTGGGGCAACAGCCAAATCCAGGAGGTGCGCAGCCTCAAGCTCGCCTCGGGCCAAAGCAAGACCATCAGGGTCACGTTCCACGACCTGGCTTACGGACAAAAGTACTATATCAAGGGTCGTTACTTGTCGAAAGGTGTCATGACCACCGGCGCCAACTCGTCGAGCTACACCATGGTCGAGCCTTCGCCCGTGACGCGTGGCGACGTGAACGGCGACGGCCTTGTGAGTGGCGCCGACGTGACCGCCCTTTACGGCGTCCTGCTCGACAATAAAACGGTGGCCGGCAATGCCGACGTGAGCGGCGACGGCGTCATCAGTGGCGCCGACGTGACCGCGCTCTACAACCTGTTGCTGGAATAGCGCGGAACAGAGCTTAAGCGCAAAACGGCGGGACGGGCCTCAACGGGGTTCCGTCTCGCTTGTGTCGTGGTGGCGTCGATGGGGTTACCGCCCCGCGAGTTCGAGGAAGCGGGCGGCGATAGCGGGGTAGCCAAAGCGGGCGGCGATGTCGTCGTGTTGCTGTCGGCGCGTGATGCGGTGGCGGGCGTCGTCGGCCCAGGCGATGCCGTCGGCGATGCCTTGCGCGTCGTCGGCGATATATCCGTTGGCCCGGTGGGTAACGATGTCGCGCTGGCCGCCGTTGCCGGTGGTGACGGCGAGGCACCCGCTGGCCATGCCCTCAACGAGGGTGTAGCCGAACGACTCGAAGCGCGACGCTGAGAGCACGACATGGGCGCGCCGCAGCACGTCGTTGGGGTTGGCCACCATGCCCAGATATTCGTGTCGACACGGCAACGTGTCGAGCAACGACTTGTCGCGGATGCCGCCAAAGAGCAACAGCCGCAACCGGGAGAACAGGGCGGGGGAGTGCCGCTCTACCAGCGTGAGGGCATCGCGCAGCGTGTCGAGGCCCTTGACGGGGTCGTCGAGGCGTGCGGCACCCATGGCGAGCACGAGCTCGTCGTCGCTGTCGTCGCCAAGGTATTCCCACCGGTATTCGTGGGCCGGGAACGGGTTGGCGATGACCGTGATGTCGCAGTTCCTCATGAGCGAGCTCTCGCGGCAGCGCTCGGCCAGGGCGTGGCTCACGGCCACAAAACGGATGGGAGCTTGGGCGTATAGCGCTTGCTTGCGGCGCTGTGTGGCGGTGGTGATGTCGTCACCATTGCGGCCTATAATGGGGCATGCGGTGCAGGTCGACTTGTAGCGCTCGCAGTCAACGGTATAATGGCAGGCTCCCGTGCAGTTCCACATGTCGTGCATCACCCACAGCAAGGGTTTGCCCAGGGCTGTGAGGCGGTTGATGTCGGCTATCGAGAGCATGCCTTGATTAATCCATCCCAGCACGATGGCGTCGGCCTCTTTGACCCACGGGTGACAAGCGAGGTCCACGCCGCGCGTGGCGGGGTCGAGCAGGAAGAGGGTGTCGCGCCGTTGGCCGTTTTTGAGCCACACGTCGAGGCGCTCGCGGTAGAACGGCCACCGGGCGGCCACAGCGGCAATGCGCTCGTCGTCGCGCTCTTTTCGCGCCACAATCATGCGGGCGTCCACGCCGGCGCGGCACAATGCCTCCATGAGGCGGAACGAGGCGATGGCGGCACCGCCGCGATTGTCGTTGCGGTTGATGATGACGAACTTATTTAATGCATAATTCATAATGCGTGATTCATTCATCAATCGATTATTTGCGGCCGAAGTCGGCGGGGATTTCGCCCCACAACTGTGTGTTCCACTTATAGATGGGGTTGTTCCAGCGATGGGTAAGCAACCAGTTCTCGGCGCGGGCCACGATGTCGAGCAGGCGCGCGGTGCGTTCGTTGCGTGGCAGCTGTGTGTTGGCGTGACGTTTTCTCACCCATGCCATGCCGCTCACGCTGTCGCTATAGATGGCGCAGTCGAGGCCGCGTTGCCGCAACCAGGCCAGCGCGTGGACGATGGCGAGGAATTCCCCTATATTGTTTGTCCCCTCGGGGAACGGTCCCTGGTGGAAAATCTCGGCGCCGGTGTCGATGTCGACGCCGCGATATTCCATCACGCCGGGATTGCCGCTGCACGCCGCGTCGACGGCGATGCTGCCGGGAATCACCTCGGGGACGGCGGTGGGCATGGCGCGTTGCACGGGGGCATGGGCGATGGCGCGCAACACTTGCTGCGCCTCGTCGCTGTCGCCGCGAAAGGCGAGAATGGCTGCCTCCTGGTCGTCGAACGCCTTGTAGCGTGCTCCCTTGAAGCCTTTTGTGCGAATTTGACATTCCTCCCAAGTGTCACACACGCCCGTTTCCCAGCCGTTCCACACGACGTACCATTTTCGTTTCTTTGTCATCTTGTCGCAAAAGTAGCAATTTTTTGTTGTGTGGCAAAATTTGTGTGCCTCTTCGTTGCCCGATAATGGAAATTCGATTACCTTTGTGCGCGAAATGAAGAGGCGTGAGACAAGAAATATCGTGTATGCCTGGTTGATGTTGCTGACGTTCTTGCCGGCAATGTTGCTCGCTTACACCCATGTCCACGCCCTTCCCCAGAGCGAGCCTTCATCCGATGAGGCGTGCGTGCAATGCCTGCATAGCAAGGTCCATAGCGACCATGTCGACAAGGACCACACAATCAAGAAAATGCATTGTCCGCTGTGCCACTTCAGCAGCGAGGTGTATTTGGCCTTGGGCACGGTGAGTGTCGAGGCGCCTCATGTGGCCGCGATAGTGGTGTCAACGCGCGAGTTGCCGTTGCCCGTAGTCGCCGTGAGGCTCGCCATGCCGCGCGCGCCGCCGGCCTGTTTCATTAGCTGAGATTTACCTTGAAAAGAGATTTCTTCAGGTTCTGTCTGATGCCGATTCGCTTCCCGCATCGGGAAGTGCCGCGTATCAACATATATCAAAAAAACTTTATGAAACAGTTTTTAATCACAATACAGTTTTTGGCCATAAGTGCGATGGCCGCCATGGCGCAAAATGTCGCCGAAGAACATGAAATCGACTCGACCGACGTTTTTTACCGTCACCTCACCCTCAAAGAGGTGGTGGTGACCGGCTCGACCGGCGAAACCCGGCTTAACGATGCCTCCACGCCGGTGGTACTGCTGGGAGCCACCGAACTCGCTTCCACTTCATCAACCAATATCATCGACGCCGTGGCGCACTTGCCCGGCGTGTCGCAGGTGACGACCGGCGCGGGCATCTCCAAGCCGGTGATTCGCGGCTTGGGTTATAATCGCATTGTCGTGGTGAACGACGGGGTCCGCCAGGAAGGCCAGCAGTGGGGCGATGAGCACGGCATCGAGGTCGATGCCAATGGCGTGGGAACGGTCGAAGTGCTCAAGGGCCCGGCGAGTCTCATCTATGGGTCGGACGCGCTTGCCGGCGTAATTAAGTTTAATCCGCTATTGCCTGCGGCCGGCTCTTATCGCGCCGGGGCGACGGCCGAATATCAAACGAACAACGGACTTTTCAACTATTCGCTCAACGTGGGAGGCAACAAGCACGGCTTCTTGTGGGACGTGCGATACAGCGAAAAGTTGGCCCATCCTTACAAAAACGCCTACGATGGCTATGTCCCCAATTCCCAGTTCCGCGAGCGGGCCGCTCAGGCCGTGCTCGGCTTGAGCCGCGGGTGGGGCTACATGCGCCTCAAGGGATCGGTCTATCATCAGGTGCCCAGCATCGTCGAGGGCGAGCGTGACGTGGAAACGGGCGAGCTTGAACGCCCGTATGCCGGCCTCAAGACCTATCATCACGGCATGCCTTACCAGCATGTGAAGCACTATCGCCTTGTGCTCGACAACAAGTTCTATCTGGGCGCGGGGAGCTTGAGCGCCATGGTGGCCTATCAGCAGAACCGCCGCCGCGAATATGAGGAATTGGAGAACCCCAATGAATATGGCCTCTACCTGCAGCTGCACACGCTCAACTACAACGTTCACTACACCTCGCCCTCGCTCGAGGGATGGAAACTCACGGGCGGCATGAACGGCATGTACCAGCGCTCGCTCAACCGCGGCGTGGAGTTCTTGATTCCCGACTACGATTTGTTTGACTACGGACTCTTTGCCACCGCGACCAAGACCATCCGCCGCGTGGTGCTCAACGGCGGCCTCCGCTTTGACTATAGGCACATCGGCGGCAAGTCGCTCATCGACGACGGCGAAGAACGCTTCGCCGCCTTCAATCGCGATTTCACCGGCGTGACGGGCAGTGTGGGAGCCGTCTTCCACGCCGACGAACGCTGGAACCTGCGGTTGAACGCCTCGCGCGGCTTCCGCACGCCCAATGTGAGCGAGCTCGCCAGCAATGGCGTGCACGAGGGGTCGGTGCGCTACGAGGTGGGTAATGTGGACCTGAAACCGGAATACAGCTTCCAGCTCGATGCGGGCGTCGATTTCACGACGCCGGTGTTCGCGTTCACGCTTAACGCCTTCTTCAACCACATCAGCAACTACATTTTCATCCATCGCGTGGACGAGGTGATTGACCCCGAGTACGACACTTATCGCTACGACCACGGCACGGCGCGCCTGTGGGGCGGCGAGGTGGCCGTCGACGTGCACCCGCTGCACAGCCTCCACTTGGGCACGACGTTCTCGCTGGTCAACGCCGTGCAGCTCCATCGCCACGGCGACGAGCGTTACCTCCCGTTCACGCCGGCACCGCGCTGGGTGAGCGACGTGAAGTACGAAATCCTGCACAAAAGCCGCTGTTTCGCCAATGCCTATGTGGCCGTTCAGGTCGATTGCAATTTCAAGCAAAACCACTACTACGGCGCGTGGGGCACCGAGACCGCCACGCCGGCCTACACGTTGCTAAACTTCTCGGCCGGCACCGATATCATGGCGCGCGGCAAGCGCGTGCTCTCGGTCTATCTGATGGCCAACAATGTGACTAATAAAGCATACCAGAACCACCTGAGCCGACTCAAATATGCCGATGTCAATGCGGTCACCGGCCGCCGCGGCGTGTTTAATATGGGTCGCAATTTCACCATCAAGGTCGTTGTCCCCATCACCTGGTGAAATGGGTAGGGATGGGGCGTTTGTCCCTTAAAAACTTGCACAATAGGCCGTAAAGTTGTAACTTTGCGGCCTATTAAGCCCGGTGGTGGCCGTAGACGCTCGTCCTGAACGTCGGCGGCTGAAAAGGGAACCAGGTGAGAATCCTGGACAGGACCCGCTGCTGTGAGCTTCCGGTGCCCTACGAGGGCACGCCCGTGTCGCCATGAGGCCACTGTCGCAATCAAGGACATGCGACGGGAAGGCGGCGGCAAGCGAGGGAATGGAAGCGAGTCAGAAGACCTGCCACTCGTGGGGCTGCATTTTGCGTTTGGCTTTCGTGGAATCAGAGCCGGAACATTGACATCTCACGCGAGCGGCGACTGCCGTGTCTCATTCTTGTTTTTGTTTTGTGCCTGCTACCACCCCGGCATGAAACTTTTTTAATTATATGATAACTTTTTAAAATTATTGAGAATGAGAAAACAAAGACTCTTTTTAACGCTGGCTTGCCTGCTTGCCGCAGGTTCAGTGGCCAGTGTGATGGCCGACGACCTCACGGCGACCGTGGCTAGCGATGTGGTGACAATCAATGCGGGGCAGAGCGCCACGCTCGCCGTTACCCCCGCCGGCGGTACGGCCCCCTATGCCATCGAGTGGCGTGACCAGATGAATCAGGTGGTGGGCGACGCGGCTTCGATCGACGTCACGCCGGGTTACACTTTCGGCTACAAGGCTATCGTGACCGACGCCGCCGGCCAGCAGGCCGTGGCCAAGGTGGGCGTGATAGTGCGCGGCGAAGCCGTGATGGCCACTTTCGAGGACAACTATCTGCCCGAGGAATCGTTCTTCAATGGCGACAACGACGACGACACGTGGTACAGCGGCTCTTACGCTTTCAACGTGGGCAACGCCATCTGGCCGGGCTCCACGATCTCGTTCTGGTACGACTACGCGTTGAGCAACCAGACTTCAGCGGCCTACGCCTCGCTCTCCGACGAGTATCACAGCGTCACCGGCGGCGGTTACAAAAGCTCGAATTTCGTGATCGGCTATCCCGTGGGTGGCGGTACGATTAGCGTGACCCACAACGAGGACGGCGATGTCATCAGCGGCTTCTATATCACCAATACCGCCTATGCTTACACCAGCATGGCACAGGGCGATGGCTGGAATCCGGCACTGCCCGCCGGCGGTTGGCTCAAGGTGACGGCCGCCGATGCCGACGATAGCTCGAATTCGGTCGATTTCTATCTCGCCGACCTGCGCGCCGACAATCCCGCCGACCACTACATCGTCAACGACTGGGAATGGTTCGACCTCTCGCCGCTGGGCAAGGTCAAGGAGATTATCTTCAGCTTCGACGGCTCCGACAAGGGCGAATGGGGACTCAACACGCCCTCTTATTTCGCTATGGACAACCTGGGCGGACAGCGCGAAATGACGCAAGTGACCCGTATCATCAAGCCGGGCGAGAACAAGAAAATCCAGCTCGCTCCCATGTTCAGCCTGCTCAGCGACGGCTCAACTGTCACCTATAACCTTGAGGCCAACGCTCCCCAGGCGGCACACTATCCCGCCAGCGACGCCATCAACGTGACCCTCGACGGCGACCGCCTCCTCGTGAGCACCGATGAGGACATGGTGCAGCGCACCGTCGTCGTGAGTGCCAACCAAAAGGGACACACCCAGTTTGTGGAGCTTACCATCGGCATCGACAGCGTCACCGGTCTCGACACCGTGACCCAAGCCAAGACCGTGGCCACCGTCACTTACCTCAACGCTGCCGGCCAGCAGGCCGCCACGCCTTTCGACGGCTTCAACATCGTCGTCACGCGTTACACCGACGGCACTACTTCGGCCGTTAAGCAAATCAACAAGTAAGGTGTAAAGTGCATCTAACCTCTAACCTCTATAAGATATAGTAACTTCAAACCGTCAGGCGGGGACCGCTTCACCACGGAGCGGCCCCCGCCTCGCGCTTGGTTACTGCGGTAACTGGTGACTTTTGAGGGGAAAACAACAAATATTCTGCGGCATGAGGCGCATTATTATCCGTAATGGTAAACATTTTCGGGAAAAAGTTGTGGGGGTGGGGGAAAAGTCGTACCTTTGCGGCGTATTGTAGCACCCAGTGGTGGCCGTCGGCGTTCAGTCCTGGACGCGAGGCGGCTGAAAAGGGAATCAGGTGAAAATCCTGGACAGGACCCGCTGCTGTGAGCTCTCAGCGTCCCTCGAGGGACGCGCCCGTGTCGCCATGAGGCCACTGTCGCAATCAAGGACATGCGATGGGAAGGCGGCGACAAGACGGGTGGGGGAGCGAGTCAGAAGACCTGCCATGTGTGGTGGTTGATTGATTTTGGCTTTCGTGGAATCAGAGCCGGAACAAGAAATTGCCTTATGGCGGCGAGCGCGACGTGGCGCCCGGGTCATGCGATGGCAACACCGATTTACGGTAGTCTCATTTTGTTCTTGTTTTGTGTCCACCCAAGCCGGTGGTGACGCGAAACAGGTTTTTTTGTTATTCATAATTATTTATTAACAACATGAGGCTTTTTAAATGCTATTTACTTTTGACGATGCTGCTTGCCATGGCAGGCGGCTCGGTTGAAGCATTGGCAGCCGGTCCCCGCAAGGCCTGGAGCGACAGCGAAAACGCTTTCCTGCTCAAGACCAGCGACGGACTGGAACAGTACACTGTCAATGGCACGATTACCTTCAAGGCGGTGGCCGACGGCAAAACCATCCCGAGTGGAAGGGATGCGGGTGTCGTCTTTTCGCCGGCCAACGAGGGCGAGGTGATTCAAATCACCGTCAATTCCTGTGACCTCACGGGTGACGACTACTACCTGCTCATGTACGATGGCGCCATCGAGAAAATCGGTTATGGCACCAGCGATGGCAACGGGCAGTCGCGTTACCTGCCTGCGGGCTGGGTGAGGAAATTCCAAAGTGGCTCGGCCGGCGAGACTTACACGTCGACCGCCGCCGACGGAAAGATTTCGTTCGGCTTCCACTCGAGTTATTCGGTGGGCTCGATGACCGGTTGGAATATTACCGTTACCAGCTTGTCGCCGAAGGACATGGAGTACGTGTCGACCGACGCGGTTACCGGCCTGGCCGGCGTGGCGCGCGGCGCTAAAAATCAAGCCATCTTTGGCGCGAATGTGAAGATGGACGGCGGTGGCAATCCGCTCACTCTCAATGAGCTAAGTATCGATGCCGGCGCGCTTGCCGGCTCAACTCAGGTGACCAACGTGCGCCTCTACAAAGGCACCACGTTCACCGCCGAGAACCTGCTGGCGACCGCCGCTACCGTGGGCGACGCCCTTGCGGCTACCGATGTCGCGCTCAAAAACGGCGACAATAAATTCATGGTGGTGGCCGATATCCTCCCCGACGCGAAGGGAACGATACCCACGCTCACTATTAATAATGTGAAAGTGGCCGACGTGGCGCGCACTCCCGCCACCGCCACCGGTAAGAACGTGAATGTGGACAACGTGATTTTGATGACGGCCGACGCCACTACGTTCACTATTGATGAGGATGGCGCCATGTTCTACGACGATGGCGGCGCCGACGGCAAAATCGGTTCCAAATTCACCGGGCAAGTCACCTTTGTGCCGGCAACGCCAGGCAACGCCATCAAGGTGGACGTGACTACGCTCAAGATTTTCAACACCTCATCGGTGGGCATGAACGATGTGTTCAAGTTTTACAATGGTCGCGAGGCCAACGAGGACAACCTTATCGCCACACTGCTCGACGAGGCCGAGATGGTGAAATCGACCGCTGCCGACGGCTCGATGACCGTCACCCTCACCAGCACCACCGGTGTGCCTGCCGATGGCTGGGAGGCCGAGGTGACCGAGTTCCTGCCCGGCGACATGACGTTCAGCGCGTTTAACGTGGAGGCCGATACCGAGGCCGCGAAGACCGTGGCCGCCGGCGACAAGGCGCAACGTATGCTCGTGCTCGACGTGGTGACCGACAACCAGAGCAACCCGCTCAGCGTGGCCTCGTTCAACCTGGCCACCACGACGCCCGATGCCGTGGACGCATATTCCATCTACTACCTGGGCAAGAAGAATGAGTTCGCTACCACCAGCCTCTTCGCCCAAGGCACTGTGACCGCCGGCGCGTTCACCGCCACGGGCGCTCAAGAGCTTGTCGAGGGGCACAACTACTTTGCCGTGGTGGTCGACGTAAACGAAACGCTCGTTAACGAAAACACGGTGAACCTGAGCGCTACCGCCGTCACTATCGGCGATGCCGCCCACGAGGCAACCGGCGAGGCAACCCGCACGGTGAGCAACATTTGCCACATCACCAAGGGTTCGCACAGCCATACGCTCTACGGCGAGTGGACTTCGACCACTACCGAGTCGACCCTTTCTCCCGGCAAGTATGAGTATGAAAATGCCGATTATATCGTCACTTTCACCCCTGCTGAGCAAGGCACCGTGGCCGAAATCGACTTCTCTGCTTTCGACGTGACTTACAGCTCTTCATCCTACGGCACCAAGGCCGTGTTCGAAATCTACAGTGGCGGCGCCGTCAACGCCGACAACCTGCTGTGGAAACTTGACAACGCCGACTACGCTAAGGTGGGGCCGGGCCGCATCCTGCGCTCGACGGCCGCCGATGGCTCGCTGACCATCCGCTTCAATCCCAACACCACCAACAGCTATTATGCCGCTACCGGCTGGACCGCTACAGTGCGTCCTTTCCGCAACCACGACATGACGGTCCAGAGTGTGAACGTGAACCAGACCAGTAGCGAAATCATCGCGGTAGGCTCGAAAGACGCCGCTCTCATCGACTTTAACGTGTTTACCGAAGGCACCCTCTCGCTGGCCACCCTCAAGGACATCAAGCTCAATGTCAAGGGCGCCGACGCCGTGGAGAAATTCACCGTCCTCTATGCCGGCGATGCCGCCACGCTCGACAATGCCGTGGCCTTTGGCACCGCGACGCCCACGCAAGACGGCGCGCTGATCATTACCGGCGAGCAGGTGCTTGCCGAGGGCAATAACCATTTCTTTGTGCAATTTGACGTCAAGGCCGACGCTGAGAGCGAAGTGGCAGTTGACGCCGCGCTCGTTTCGCTCACCATGGCCAACGGCAACGTCACCGAGGTGCAAGCGGGCGACCCCGCCGGCGAGCGCATCGTCAAGAACATGGTCATCATGCAAAGTGGCGTGAATGTGATTACGGTCACCCGCCCGTTCATGTTCTACGACGACGGAGGCCCCGACGCCAACTTCTCGGCCGGTTTCAACGGTACTACTACCTTCGTGCCCGGTGTGGAGGGATGCGGCGTGGAAATTAACGCCATCCAGTTCGGCACGGGTTCGAGCAGCTATAATAAGTTTAATGTGTACCATGGACGTGAGGTGAATGCCGACAACTTGGAAACCGGTTCGGGCTCTTCGTCGCCTTACTATGCCACCTCGGGTCCTGTGAACCTGATTTCGAAAGCCGAGGATGGCTCGCTCACAGTGAACTTCACCACGAGCTCGTCAAGCTACGCGTCGCAAACCAGCGGATGGGAAATCGAGGTGTCGTTGCACGAGTACAAGCCGCTCGAGATTGAATCAATCGACGCTACTGCCGCTACAACCGAGCAAGTGGTGCGTGGCTCAAGCGACGCTCCTGTCGCGCGCGTGGCTGTGAATGTGGTGAACGACAACCAGTCGGTCTCCATCAACGACCTCGCCTTCGACGCTACCGGTGTCGATAATATCGCGGCTGCTAAGCTCTACTATACCGGCAAGGCCGACGGCTTCAGCACCAATGACCTCTTTGCCACAGCGACCGTGGGCGACCGCATAGTCTTCACTGCCGAGCAACCGATTGAAATCACCGGGAACGGTACCTATTACTTCTGGCTCGCCTACGACATCGATGCCGAAGCCACGGCAGGAGAAAAGGTGGGTGCCACCTTCGTCTCGCTCGCCGGCGGTACCGAGAACACCATGCTGAATGCCGCCACTGCCGAGCGCGAAATCAAGGCCGGCATGAAGGGTAACTTCATTATCGGTGCCAGCGACAACGCTACCTATCCCACCTTCGCCGCCGCCACCCAGGCTCTCGCCGGTGGTGTGGAAGGTCCCGTCACCTTCCAGGTGGAGGACGGTACTTATGCCGAGAATATCGCTATCGAGAACATCGCCGGCGCCGGCAAGACTAACACCATCACGTTCACCAGCCTGAGTGGCAACCGCGACAACGTCAAGGTGACCGGCGGAACCGACACCAGCGTCAATGGCATGGTGATGGTGGAGAACACCCCGGGCGTGGTTTTCGACAACATGAGCTTCGTGCCCACTTCGTCGAGCTATAAGAACGCGATTTATGTGCACGACCGGTGCCACTATTTCACACTGTCTAATTCGGTGGTGAAAGTTGCCGCTGTAACCAGTGGATACAGTGGCATTAATCCGGTCAAGACCGAATGTGGTAGCGAGAACAACCAGTCGAACGACAACATGGCCTTCATTAACAACACTATTGAGGGCGGTTACATCTCGCTCTATATCTATGGACCCGGCAAGGTCGCCTATAACAAGCAGCAAGGACTCACGATTAGCGGAAACACCATCAGTGAGTCGCGCAGCAAAGCTGTCTATGTGACCGATGTCATCGGCTCGAAAATCGAGAACAACACCATCACTAACAGCACCACGACGGCTAACGGTTACAATGCGATGGATATCTACCGCAATCGTGGCGCTTTCGTGATTGCCGGCAATACGATTGTCAACAGTCAAAGCGCTTACAGCACAGGTATCTATCTGCGCCAGGAATGTCAGGGCGGCGACGATGCGCCCGCGCTCATCTATAACAACAGCGTGGTCATCAGCAACAGCCCCAACAACAACAGCGCCGGCTTGCAGCTCAACAGCGACAGCAAGAACATCCATGTCTATTATAATACGGTGCGCGTGGCGGGAACCCAGGGCTATTGCCTCTATAATGCTAATAACAGTACCGCGTGGAGCAACATCAAGGTGCAGAACAATCTGTTCCAGAATGTGACCACCGGCGGTCTGGGCGTGGCGCTCTTCTATAACGAGGATCGTCTCGCGGCCACTACGATGGAAAACAATGTGTTCTTCCACGCTAACGCGTCGGGGAGCATCGTGAAGGACTATGCGGCCACCATCGACGACCTCAACACGGCTGTGGGTAGTACCACCAACACCGTGGAGCAGGCTGTCTTTGTGGGAGACGTCAACAACCATCTCCTTGAAGCCGGTAACCTGAACATGGCTGCGCCTGTCGACTTCATCACTACCGACCTCGACGGAAAAACTCGCGATGCCGTTAACCCCACCGTGGGCGCCTATGAGTTTGAGGAAGTGGTTAACGATAAGCCCGAAATCGCCGAAGGTTATCCCGTGGTGGGTGAACCGGGTGAGACCGAGGTCGCTGTCAAGACCAAGTGGAACGTGGGTGGTAAACTCTATAGTATGGTGGAAGCCGTAGCCCAATCGCAGGGCAATGGTGCTCCCGCTAAAGCTCCCACGGTCGACGACCTCAAGGCTACCACGCCCGCCAATGTCGTGGCCGATACTGAGGTGACCACCAATTTTGCCGAGCTTACGCCCGACACGCGGTATAAGGCCTACTTCCTCATGGTGAACGACCTCGGCACCGAGGGCGACATCGTCGAGACCGAAGCCTTCACCACCGCCCGGCACATCGAGCCGCTCACCGCTACCGCTACCGTGGCCGCTGAGAGCATCGAGGCCGGCGAGAGCACTACCATCACTGTGGTGCCCGTGGGTGGCGATGAGCCTTACACCATCGAGTGGCGCGACCAGATGAACCAAGTGGTGGGCCACGAAGCTACCATTACAGTCAACCCCGAGCACACTTACGGCTACAAGGCTATAGTCACCAGTGCCGACGGACAAAGCGCACTGGCCAAGGCCGGCGTAATTGTGCGCGGCCAGGCTGTTGAGGCCACTTTCGACGACAACTACCTGCCCGAAGAGTCGTTCTTCAACGGCGACAATGACGACGACACCTATTATAGCGGCTCTTATGCCTTCAATGTGGGTAACGCCATCTGGCCCGGCACGACTACCGCGTTCTGGTATGATTTCGCTCTGAGTAACGAAAAGGCCACCACTTACGCAAGCCTCGACGACCAGTATCACAGCGTCACCGGTGGCGGTCACAATAGCGACAACTTCGTCATTGCCTATCCCACCGGCGGCGGTAACATCTCGGTTACCCACGACGAGGACGGCGACGTTATCAGTGGTTTCTATATCACCAACACCGCCTATGCTTACACCAGCATGAGTGTGGGTGACGGTTGGGCCGGACCGCTCACCGACGGCGGATGGTTCCGCGTGCGTGCCTATGATGCCGACAACGTCAATAACTATGTCGACTTCTATCTGGCCGACCTCCGTGCCGACAATCCTGCCGACGATTATGTCATCAACGACTGGGAATGGTTCGACCTTACCCCGCTGGGCAAGGTCAAGAGCATCATGTTCAACTTCGACGGTACCGACAAGGGACAGTGGGGTCTCAACACGCCTTCTTACTTCGCCATGGATAACTTCGGCGGTAAGCGCGATATGACCCAGGTCACTCGCGTCATCAAGCCGGGCGAGAACAAGCAAATCGACCTCGCTTCGATGTTCAACCTTGTCGAGGATGGTTCCACCATTACTTATAATCTCGAACTGAACGCCAAGAACGGTGCGGCTTATCCCGCCAGCGACGCTATCAATGTCGCTCTTGAGGACGACCACCTGCTCGTTACTACCGCCGAAGACTTCGTGCAACGCACCGTCGTGGTGAGCGCCAACCAAAAGGGACACACCCAGTTTGTGGAGCTTACTATCCAAATCGACAGCGTCACCGGTGTTGAAACCGTGGCACAGTCTAAGGCTGTGGAAAGTGTTACTTATGTCAATACCGCGGGACAAAAGTCGTCACGGCCCTTCGATGGTATCAACATCGTCGTCACGCGCTACACCGACGGCTCTACCACCGCCACCAAGCAAATTAAGTAATAATATAGTAACTTCATCCTCTTTTAGGCAGGGTGCCCCCTTTCAAGCGTGGGCGCCCTGCCGCTGTTTATGGCCCTGCCGGCTGCCGGGAAGGTGCTGCCGGGGAGGTACCGCCGGTGACATGCCACCGGACACGTTATATATATAGTCGAGCCGGTTGCGTTCCGGCTCGTGAGCGAAGGAGGGGCGACGATGTGGTTTGACCATCGAAATGGGTGTGAATGTCGCCGGAATCGCGTGGGGGACGCGCCGAA
>CAMVPC010000038.1 GCA_947169265.1 uncultured Prevotellaceae bacterium | reverse complement strand
GGTGTCCCATTGACGAAAACAGGAAAAGGGTGCGCCAGAATTATGACACACCCTCATTCTTTATGCTAATATCTTAATATGTGAGCTTATTGTCCTTCATGCGTGTGACATATTGCTGGATGATGGCCTCCATTTGGCGTTGCATGAAGGGGAGTTGCGGGAACTGGTCTTTTTTGCCCAGTAGGTTGTTTTTGAGCGAGAAATCTTTTTTGTACTCAAACGTCGAATCAGTCGAGAACACGTCTTTGCCAAACGAGAAGAAAGGTTTCGGGTAGTTGAGCAGGCCCAGAAGCGACGGCGTGATGTCGGTTTGCTGGATGAGGTGCGTGCTGTCGCACTTCACAGGCAGTTGGCCGCCCGGCGTGTAGAAGAAAATGGGAATAAGGAATCGCCCCATCTCGTTGTTGTAGTCCTCTCGATGGCTCACGCCGCAATGGTCGGCGGTGAAGACAAATATCGTGTTATCGACCCACGGCTTGCCCTCGATGGCCTTGAAATACTCGCCAATGGCGACATTTCGGGCTGCATGAGCATCCGCGCGAACTATAAACAAGGCAACATCTACGAGGACAGCTTCGTGGACGTGTGGAACAACCGCTTCGAGCCCATGCGCGACCGCCGATGGATGAAAAAGGACGAATGTGCCAAGTGCCGGGTGTGGGAAATTATAGTGCAAAAATACAAAATAAAGGACGTTTCGGCTCGAAATAATAAGATTTTTTGTCGAAATGAATGGAATTTTCAAAAATCTCGCTATATTTGTGAAATTAAAATCGCTTAGAGCCGAAGAATGATGAAACACCGACTTTTCTCACTCAGGAAATGGACGTCGCGAGTACTGCTCGCCGCGGGTGCCGTGCTGGGACTGGGCGCGTGCCGCACAACGCATCGCGCCAATCCGGCCGAGGCCGTTTACGGCCCGCCGCCCGGCTATCTTCAGCGCAAGGTGATGCCCAATGGCGAACTTGAGCCGGTGGTCGTGGACCCCGCCGACAAGCCGGCGGCCGAACCGGGCGTGAAAAAGTAATCCTCCAAATCAGTATGACGATGAAACGACAGTTTTTTACACTCAAGAAAAGGGCCGCGAGGTGCCTGGTGATGCTGGGTGCGGCGATGGGTTTTGTGGCGTGTGGCCCCACGCCGCAAGAATGTGTCTATGGCCCAGCACCCGTCGACGATTCGGTGGATGCCGTGGGCGATAGCGTGGTCGACCGCATGGGCCCCCGTGAGGCCGTCTATGGTCCTCCGCCCGAGGTCGACGCCTCTGGTCGTCCCGTCATCACCGATGGGAGCGACAGCGCCGCGATGACGATTGATGAAAAGCCTTAAAATAACAAGCATAGCGATGAAACGAAGAATGTTCCCCATCAAGAAATGGATAGCGCGGGTGCTCGTGACGACGGGCGCCGTGTGGGGCCTTACCTCGTGCCACTCCACGAAGAAGGATGTTATTGACCCCACCGACCCCCGTAGTCCTTACTACTCTCCCGGTGAGCCTCAACCGCTGGTCTATGGTCCGCCTCCGGGCATGATGGATGTCCCGGTTAGGCGCATCAAACCCGAGCCCGACGTATACGGCCCGCCACCCCAAGTGCTTATTGATAACGACACGGTGAAGGCGAGCATAAAAAAGAAATAATGGATACACGCCAACTCATTGAGCTCGAGAAGACGCGGCGCGAGCGCAAGCTGCTCGAGAAGCGCCACCCGTTGCGCCAGCTCTTTTGGGAGTGTACGTTGCGTTGCAACCTGGCGTGTCGCCATTGCGGCAGCGACTGCAAGAAAATCTCGTCGGTGCCCGACATGCCGCTGGAGCATTTCACCGCTGTCCTCGACGAGATTGCCACCGTGATGCGTCCGCGCGATGTGCTGGTGAACACGGTGGGCGGCGAGCCTCTCGTGCGGCCCGACCTTGAGCAGTGTGGCCGCGAAATAACGCGGCGCGGTTTCTTGTGGGGCTTCGTCACTAATGGTGTACTGCTCGACGAACCCATGCTGCAACGCATGATAGATGTCGGGCTGGGCACGCTGGCGGTGAGCCTCGACGGCTTGGAGACGGAACACAACTGGTTGCGCGGCAATTCGTTTGCCGGTGCGATGGCCGCCATTCGTCTGCTCACGCGCACACGCAACCTCATGTGGGACGTCATTACCTGTGTGAACCGCCGCAACCTCGCCACGTTGCCGCAACTGCGCCGTTATCTGGGCGAGGCGGGTGTGACGCGCTGGCGCATTTTCACTATCTTCCCTCAGGGCCGCGCCAAGCTCGACCCCGAGCTGTTCCTCACTCCCGACGAATATCGCCGGGTGATGGAGTTCATCGTGGAAACGCGCCGGCAGGGACAGATTAACCTGTCGTACAGTTGTGAGGGCTTTTTGGGCGACTACGAAACGCGGGCGCGCAACCACCCGTTCCGCTGCGATGCCGGCACCATGACGGCCTCGATACTCGCTAATGGCGACATTTCGGGCTGCATGAGCATCCGCGCGAACTATAAACAAGGCAACATCTACGAGGACAGCTTCGTGGACGTGTGGAACAACCGCTTCGAGCCCATGCGCGACCGCCGATGGATGAAAAAGGACGAATGTGCCAAGTGCCGGATGTGGGACTATTGTGCCGGCGGCGCCTTCCACCTGCGCGACGACGACGGCTCGATGATGCACTGCAATTTTCTCACCCTCGAAAAAACTCAAAACCGATGAAACGGATATTCTCAATCATGCTCGTCGCCGGCCTGGCGTGGGCCGCGGCCACGGCGACGACTTCTTACGACCTCAAGCAGATGCGGGCTTGGGAACACGTCGAGGCTACCGGCGACCTGAACGGCGACGGTGTCGATGACCTGGTAATCATTGCCACGCCCGACTACAAGGCCCACACACGCGTGCGCGACGATGGCTATGTGTACAACTTCAACCGGCCGCTGCTGGCCATCTACTTTGGCGAGAAAGGCGGCAAGCACACGCTGTGGCGCGGTTATGACCACGTGGTGCCGGCGCGTGTCGACGAGTCGTTGAGCATCACGCCGTCGCTCCAAATCACGCGGCGCGGTGCCCTGGTAATCTCGCTGGAATATTTCGCCAGCGCGGGCGGCTGGGACGCGCCCACCTATAGCTACACATTCCGTTATCAGGACGGTGACTTCATGCTCATCGGCAAGGACGAGGAGCACCTTATCCGCAACACGGGCGAGACGGTGAAGGACAGCTACAACTTCGTTACCCGCAAGAAACAGCACACCTCCGGCAACGTTTCGAAAAAAGCGAAAGCGCGAAGCCGGTGGAGCTCGCTCCCTAAAGAGCCGCTTAAAGCGCTGGGCTCATTCACCCTGGGCGAATAAGCCCAGCGCCGCGTGTGGCGATTATCGCTTGCGGGGCTTGGGCGCCGTGTCGTAGTAGGTGATGACGCGTGTCTCGTTGGTTGTGCTGCCCATGTAAGCGCATTGGCGTTCAATCCAGTTGCCGTAGCTGTCGCGCTTGGTAATGGTGTAGTCCATCGTGCGCACGGTCTCATCCCACACGCCATCATATTGAGAGGCACCGCGATGCGCTTGGGTTATTGTCATTGAGGCGTGTTACACATGTGCCGGCGTTATAAGGAAGCGAGGGCGAGCCATCGGGTGATGGACTGCCCTCGCTGTGGGTGGAGATAGTGCGCGTGGAGAGAGTGGAGAGAGTGGAGATTAGAAGCGCACTTTTTCGATTGTCTTGTGTCCGTCGTCGTAGATTTTCACCACGATGTTCACGCCCTGGAAGGGAGCGGCGGCGGTGACGCCTTGCGCGTTGATGTATCGTGTTTCGACCACTTGGGCGGCGACTTTCTCGTTGGGGGTGATGCCGGTGTGTACCTCTTGAGGCACGGGGGCTTGCCAGTTAAACGAGAATTCCACTTGACTCATGTCGGGCAGATACTCGGCGGCCGCGGCCATCTGCTGGGGTGTCATGTCGCCCTCGTTCATGTTTTGGATGAGCGTCGCGGGCGACATGGCGCCGGTGTTATACCTGTAAGTGACGGTGCCTTGTGCCTGGCCATCGCTTGTGCCGGCGGGGTCGAGCATGAGGTAAGTGCCGTCGTCGCGGGTCACCACTTGTCCGCCGGTGATGCTGCCGGCATCGACGGCGTCGGGGTTGAAACCGGCCCCGAACATGTCGTCGCTGTTGAGGTTCACGCGGCGCGGTTTGCCGGCTTGCGGCTCGGTGTCGGCGTCGGCGAGTTTGATGTAGTAAACGGCTTTTTGTTCCTGGCGGTCGAAGAGCGAGGCGGCCTGCATGTCGCGGCAGTTGCCCTCGACGCCCACCGAGAGGTCATCGATGCCCACCTGTATGGGCATCATGAGGTAGAGGACATAGAAGAGCTGCGAGAGTGAGTTGCCCCTGAATTCACCCCGGGTGATCGATTTGAGAAAGTTACCCATCCATTCAACCGACGAGTTGCGGTCATTGAATTGCCAACCCGCATAAACGGCGCTGTTGCTCTGGAGTTGCTCGTCGGTGGCGTTATAGACGCTCAAGAGAGCGGGAACAGTTATGATGCCCTTGCCGCTCAAGTTGATTGACGAGAGCTTGTTGTTCTTGAGGTTGGGGGCGATCATAGGACCGCTGCAGGGGATAAACGTACTGATTTTGTTGTCGTTGGCTTTGAGTGCCAGCAGATTTGCGACGTTACTCAGGTCAAGGGTCTCAAGCTGGTTGAACGAGCAGTCGACAAGGCATTGCTCCTCGCGCAGGTTGGCGGGGAAGATAATTTGGGTGAGGGCGTTGTGGGCCACATTGATGCCGCCGAGGCCGGTGTAGGCGCTCAGGTCGAGGCTCGTGAGGTTGTTGTGGCGAGCGCACATCACGTTGAGCTTGCTGGTTTCGGTGGGCAGTGTGATTGAGTTCAGGCCACAGTGCGAGGCGTTGAACCTTTCGAGCACGCTGTGCGTTGAGATGTCGAGCGTGGTGATCGCGTTGTGGGAGATATCGAACTCTTTCAAGTCAGGGAAGACACTCAAGTCGATGCCGGTGAGGTTGCAGTCGACAGCCGTCAAGTAGCGCAACGTTGCGGGCGCGATGTCGAGTAGCGAGCCAGTCGACGAGAGGTCAATAAAGGCGACGTTCAACTCGCTGAGGTTGGCGAGTTGATTGGTCCCCAGCGCGGTGATGTCGGCAAGGGGGTTGTTCGATAAGTTCAGTTTGCTGATGTTGGTGTTGCGGGTGAGCCCCTCAACAGTGGTGAGCTTGTTGTTACCCAGATTCACAGTGTTAATTGCCGTGCTGTCGCTCAGCGTGATGGTCTCCAGCTGGTTGTCGTTGGCTTTGAGGGTGTTGAGGCAACGGTTGTTGCTCAGGTTGAGCGAGGTGAGCTTGTTGCCGCCGCACTCCAGTCGGTTGAGCATGGTGTTGTTGCTCAAGTCGAGCGTGGTGAGCTCGTTGCCTGAGATTTCACCGAAGAGGGGTGCCAATCGTTCAAGAACGTCGAAGTCGAAGTAGGTGTTAAGCACGTTGGGCAACACGTCGCTGGTATATTCGCCGCCTTCACACTCAAGCGCGGTGAGCTGCGGACAGTTGCTCACGTCGAGCGTTTTGAGGCAGTTGTGCGAACACTCAAGGGTGCGCAGTTGCGGGCAGTGGCTCACATCGAGTGCCGTGATGCGGTTGTCGTAGCAGTAGAGTTCCTGCAGTTCGGTGCAGTGACTCACATCGAGTGAGGTAAGGTTGCCCGCATAGCAATTGATATGAATGAGTTTGTCACAACCGCTCAGGTTGAGGCTCGTCATGGAGTTGGCGTAGCAATTGAGGTTGCGCAGTTCAGGACAGTTGCTCAAGTCGAGCGTGTGGATATCGCACCACGAGCAGTTGAGCTCCTCCAGTAAAGGCATTTCGGTCACATCGAGCGCCGTGAGCAAGGTGTACTCGCAATTGAGCGTCTTGATTTTGTGGAGTCCCGTGAGGTTGAGCGTGGCGAGCATGTCGTTGTTTGACACGTTAACGTACACGAGCGAGGGTGCCGTGCTCAAGTCGAGGTCGGTGGTAGTGTTGTTGTGCTGCATGGTGAGCCTTTGCAGCTTGGGATTGCCGCTGAAGTCCACCGAGTGGATGCTGTTGTCGCTCAGCGCGGCGGTGGTGAGTTCAGGGAAGAACTCGATACCTTCCACCGAGCCCACGTTCTTCTTTTTGATGTCGATGGTGACGACGCGATAGCGCTCGTAGGTGTTCAGCTTGTTGTCGCTGTTGAGGTCGAATGTGGCCACATAGGTGCGGAAGTTGTCGTTGGGGAAGTTGGTGGCGTTGATTTCCACGTCCTCGGGGACGGTGGTCAGCAGTCCATAGTCGCCCAGGTAGATACCGCGGTTGACGAAGTCATACTCCGGCGACTGCAGCGCTCCCTCCGCCATGTTGTTGTTGAAGATGATTTTCTCGGGGGTCCCCACCTCTCCGTCGGGCTGTTCCCAGCGATAAATGGAGTATCCGTTGATGCTCGCGACCCACGTCATCTCGTCACCGGGCCAGGTGCCGGCCATGGTGGGCTGCTCGGCCGAGTAAGGCCATGCGGCGCATCCGTTGTTGTTTTGCGTCCATGCGTTGGGCATGCCGAAGAAGGCTACATTCTTGGTTGTCGAGTAGTTTGAAAGGCCGTTTTCTGATTTAAATACATCGTTCCTTGCCCGCAGCACCTCCATGGTGTTGCGTACCAGCGAGCCGTCGCTACTATAGACAAAATGGTCGCCGTCGATGGCGCCGCGGAAGTCTTGGCTCTTGGCGATAGCCTCGGTTTGCCCGTCGGGAATGCCGCGGTGGATGAGGAAGTTAACCGTAGTGAAAGAGCGGTAAATTTGATTCGCGTCGTTGAAATCATAGAAGAACTCCTCGCTAAATACCACTCCAGGGGCATCGTAGCTGTTGTAGAGGGACATTTGTCTCCCGGGCCAAGCGTAGTCGGGGAACGGAATGTCCTGCCCGTCGACCGTAATCCACGGGTAGATGTACACTTCATCGTCGGTCGTGATGCCGTCGAAGGTGAACTGTAAGTACACACTGGCCTTGAGTGGCAATAAAGCTAAGGCCGCAAAGGCAAAAAATAGTAAAAATTTTTTCATGTGGATTTTGTTTAGGGTGTAAAAAAATAAAAAGATTCAATTATTTTGCAAAGATATAAAGAATTTTTTAATTAATATGCAATAATTCGCCTTTTTTTATAGTAAAAATTGAAAAATATATAAAAAAATAATGCAAAATCGCGCATAATTCTACATTTTTATTCAAGTCTATAAAGTTACTTTATAAACTTGAAGGTTAGAGGTTGGAGTTTAGTGTTTAGAGAAGATGAATTCCACCGGGATTTCCATGAGTTCAACACTTATTACATTAACCATTAATCGGTGAGCAAGTTAACAACTTGCGAAACCAAGTTGTGAAAAATTGTCGACTTGCGATAAATTGTAAAAATATGCGCTCAAATTGTTATATTATGATAAAAAGTAGTACCTTTGTGGGTGGATTGATAAACATTGAAGAAAATATACCTGCAAAAGATGATAAGCTATTTGAAAAACTTACAGGCCACCATTCGTGAGCACTGGAATCTGAAAGCCTTATGCGACTACGAGGGCGACTCGTTCACTTACGGCGACCTGGCCCGGAATGTGGAGCGGTTCAAGCTCTTCTTTGCGCAAGCCGGAATAGGCAAGGGAGAGAAAATCGCGATTTGCGCGCGCAATTCGGCGCGTTGGGCGATGGCCTTTTGGGGCATTAACGCCAATGGTCGCGTGGCCGTGCCGTTGCTGGCCGATTTTCACCCGAGCAATGTGTCGACGCTTACCGCCCACTCCGACAGCGTGGTGCTCTTTGTCGACGAGGAGATTTGGAACAAGATGAACCCGGCCGACACGCCCGCGCTCAAGGCCGCCATCAATGTGAAGGATGGACGTTTGCTGTGGCGTGCCGACGAGGCCGTGGCCGCCGCTTGGGAGGCGCGCGAGAAGACATTCGCGCAACAATACCCTCACGGCATGCTGCCGCAGCACGTCAGTTATGACGGCGACAACCTGGATGATTTGGCTATCATCAACTACACGTCGGGCACGACGGGCAACCCCAAGGGCGTGATGCTCACTTACGGCGCGATGTCGGACATCGACGATTTCGCCAACTCCCATTTCCCGAATACTCCCGGCGAAACGATAATTTCGATGTTGCCATTAGCCCACATGTACGGACTTGCCATCGAGTTTATCCATCCCAATGTGGACGGCGTGACGGTATATTTCCTGGGCAAACTGCCGTCGCCCACTACCTTGCTCAAGGCGATGCAAAAGGTGAGGCCCTACATGGTGGTCACCGTGCCGCTGGTGATGGAGAAAATATATGCCAACTCCATCAAGCCGGCGCTCGTGAAACGAAAATTGTTACTTGCCATCCCGGGCATGAAACGCGTGGTGTATCGGGCCGCGCTCAATACCATCATGAAGGTGTTTGGCGGGCAGGTGCGCTGTTTTATCATGGGCGGCGCCGCGCTCAACCCCGAGGCTGAGCAGTGCTTCAAAAAGATGAAGTTGCCTTATACCGTGGGCTACGGCATGACCGAGGCCAGCCCGTTGCTGGGCTACGAGTGGTGGACCGAGTTTGTGCCGGGCTCGTGTGGCAAGCCGATACACGAATTGCGCATCGACTCGCCCGACCCCGAGCGCACGGCGGGCGAGATACAGGCGCGTGGCCGCAACCTCACAATAGGCTATTACAAGAACCCTGAGGCTACAGCGGCGGCGTTTACCGACGATGGCTGGTTCCGCACCGGCGATCTGGGCGTGATGGACCGCGACGGCAACATCTTCATCAGGGGACGCATCAAGTCGATGATTTTGAGTTCCTCGGGGCAAAACGTCTATCCCGAGGAAATTGAGGCTGTGCTGGCTAACTGCCGGTTTGTGACCGAGAGTGTGGTGGTGGACCGCGGCGGCAAGATTGTCGCTCTCGTCTTTGCCGAGCTGCCCGACGAGATGGACGCCGAGACCCGTGAAGCCGTTCCCGAGGCTATCCGTGCCGAGGCTAATCGTTCGCTGCCCAACTACAGCAAAATCAATAAGGTGGAACTCGTTGACGCCCCCTTCGAGAAAACACCGAAAATGAGCATCAAGCGCTTCCTGTATAAATGAAGCGCCTTAAATAATAGGTAAAAAAGAAAGGTGCCGCCTCACTCGGCGGCGCGGTTGTGGGCGATGACGTGCTCGGCGAACTCGCGCACGGCGCCCTCGCCGCCCTTGAGGGCGCACACATAGTGGGCCACTTCTTTCACTTCGCGACAGGCGTCGGCGGGGCATCCCACGAGTCCACATTGTCGCATGCACACGATGTCGAGGATGTCGTCGCCGATGTAGGCCACGTTCTCGCGCGTGCAGTGGTACCGCTCCATGAGCTCCGTGAGGGTGTCGAGCTTGTCGTGCTTGCCCTGGTGCAGCTCGGTGATGTGCAACTCACGCGCGCGATTCTCGACGATGCGCGAGGTGCGACCGGTGATGATGGCCGGCACGATGCCGCAAGCGGGCAGCATCTCGTTGATGGCATATCCGTCTTTGATGTTGAACGACTTGAAGAGTTCGCCGTCGGGACCCATATTGATTTTCCCGTCGGTGAGGGTGCCGTCCACATCCATGACAAAGAGTTTGATGACGCCTTTCATGTCGCTCATTCGCCGCACTCGCGCTTGATGTGGTTGAGAATGTCCTTAAAAGAGCCTTGGTGACCGAAGAGTGCCGACGTGCCGAGCACAAAGCCGTCAACGCCGTGCTTGCTCCATTTTTTCATGCGCTCGACCGAGCAGGCTCCGTCGAGAATGATTTCGAGGTGATACTTCCCCCGAAGCCCGATGAGTTTCTCGAGCTTCTTGTCGACGTGGGGCAGGTAGAGGTGGCCGGCGTTGCCGGGCTTGACACCCATGACGAGCACCTTGTCGACTTGCTCATAGAATTCCTGCAGGCTCTCAATGGGCGTTTCGGGATTGATGACGATGCCGGGGCTTTTCTTTGCCTTCCTGATGCGCTTGATCACGTCCATAGGGTCGCTTGCCGAGTCGGGGTGGAAATAGAAAATGTCGACACCGGCATCGGCAAAGAGTTTGATATAACGTCCGGGCTCCTTAATCATCATGTGGAGCTCGGTCATGAGCGAGGTGGTGCGGCACACCGACTTCACGTCGCCCAGTCCCATGGCGAAGTTGGGCACATACTGCCCGTCCATTACATCGAGGTGGAGACGTGAGGCTCCGGCGGCCTCGAGGCTGAGCGCTACTTCTTTGAGGTTGTCGAAGTTGGCGCACATTAAAGAAGGTGAATATATCATATCGGTTGTTCCTCCAGAATTTTTGACACGAAAGCCAGTTCCACCAAGCGCGTGTCGAGGCGCTCTCCCGGCCAAAGCAGCACGGTGGAACCCGGTGGCATGTCGATGCCCTCGGCGCCGATACGGCCCTTGACGAGGGTGAAGCACTCGAGCGAGGCGGTCTCGTTGGTGTAGGTGGCCATGTGGCTGATGAGTTTGGTAGAGTAGGTTTTCTCTTTGATTTCCTGGCCGTTGTAGACCTTCGTTGTCGATTTTAGATGAATGTTGAGCGCACTTGTGGCCTTTTCCACGTGCAACTCGCGTTTATTGCCTTGCGCGTCGGTGCGGTCGTAGTCGTAGAAGCGATAAGTGAAATCGGCTCCTTCCTCAATCTCAAAGACGAGGCTGCCGGCGGTGATGGCGTGTAGGGTTCCCGGCTCGACGAACACATAATCGCCGGCCTTGACGGCAAGTGTCGCGGCCATGGCCATGAATTCTCCCCGCTCGATCATGGCTTGTTCCTGTTCGAGACTGGTGCATGTGCATCCGTTGATGATGGTGCCCGAGGTGGGCGCGTCGATAAAGTACCACGATTCACGCTTGCCTCGCGCGCGATGCTCGAGCTCGCTCGCGGCGCGGTCGTCGGGGTGCACCTGTATGCTCAGGTTTTCGCGGGCTTCGGTCAGCGCGAGCGTCAGCGGGAAGTAGTCGTAACTGCCCATGCCACACTCGTGCTTGAACAACGGGAACACATCGTTGAGGCACTGCCCGCGCCAGGGGCCGTTGAGAATTTCATTAGAGATTCCCTCGCGGCAATAGAGCGAGTAGAGGTGGCCGATGCGGTCGCCTTCCACGCCGGCGAGCCGACTTATCTTGGGGCCGCCCCAAATGGTGTTGTGTATTATCCTTTTAAGTAGTAGCATGGCGGTGGGGTGGTTATTCCATCACAATATCGCGTATTCTCATTATCTGGTCGAGCAGAGGGCTCACCTGGTCGAGTCGCAACATGCAACTGCCGTCGCACAGGGCTGTCGACGGGTCGTTGTGCACCTCCATGAACAGGCCGGCGAGCACACCGGTGGCCACAGCGGCCTTGGCCAGGTAAGGGACATACTCGCTCTTGCCGCTGTTGCCGTAGTTGAAACCGCCGCCGCTTATCTGCACGCTGTGGGTGGCGTCGAAGAGTACGGGGTAACCCAATTTGGCGAGCCTCACGAGGCCGGTCATGTCAACGACGAGGTTGTTATAGCCGAAGCAATTGCCACGCTCGCAGAGCATGAAATCCTTGCAACCGAAGTGTTCCATCTTGCTCACCACGTTGTTCATCTCCTCGGGACTCGAGAACTGGGCCTTCTTGATGTTCACCGTCTTGCCGGTCGTAGCTGCCGCGTGGAGTAGGTCGGTTTGCCGGCACAGGAAGGCGGGAATCTGGATGATATCGGCCACTTGGGCTACCACTTGGGCCTGCTGCGGCTCGTGGATGTCGGTGACGATTTTCACGCCCAGCTCGCGTTTTGCTTTTTCGAGGATGCGCATTCCCTCATCGAGGCCCGGACCGCGGTAGTTGGTGGCTTTGGTGCGGTTCGCCTTGTCCCACGAGGCTTTGAAATAGAAGTCGACGTTAAAATTCGCTGTGATGTCCCTCAATTGCTCGGCAAGGAACATGACATTGTCCTGCGACTCGATGACGCAGGGCCCCGCAAGAAGTTTGAACCTGTTATTAATCATATAATCTTTAACTTAGGGTTGAGACGCCGTAGAAGCCTCGTCAACGGCGTCGCAAATTTAGTAATAAATTGTGACACACACACACACTTTTTGGGAAAATGTTGGCGCCGCGCCCTAATTGGCGTTGTTTCCCGAAAAAGGTGGGCGCCGGCACTGAATATTTGGTGCGGTCGAGGGAAATGCGTAATTTTGCAGCGCGAAAACTTGTGTCATGATGATGAAAGTATTGTTTGAACGATTGAGAAAACAGCCGGGCTGTGTGATGGCTGTGAATTTCCTGCTCTTGCTGGTGGTGTATATGCTGTCGCGCTGGATGTTTTATTATGCTAACATCGGGAGCTTTCAGGATGTCACCATGGGCGACATGATGACCATGTCGTGGGGCGGCCTGCGTTTCGACGTGAGCGCGCTGTGTTATCTCAACGCGTTGTGCATCATCATGCAGTTCTTGCCGTTGAAGTGTCGCCACACGGCTCGCTACCAGCGCGTGGTGAAGGTCATCTTCTTGATTGTGAATATCCTGGGTGTGGTGGTGAATGTGGCCGACATCGCTTATTTCGAGTTCGGCGGGCGGCGCACTACGGCTTCGATATTCTCGGAGTTTGGCGGCGAGAGCAATTTGGGCGTGATATTCCTTCACAGCATCACCGGCTACTGGCAGGTGTGGCTCTTCGGTGTGGCCCTGGTGGCGGCCGTGGTGCTGCTGTACTACAATCCCATTAAGGAGGACCGCGACAAGGCCGACTTTGCGCCGGACAAGATATATTATCCGGTTCACGGGGTGGTCTTTGTCGTTGCCGCGTTGCTCGCGTTTGGCGGTATGCGTGGCGGTTTCGGCCTCAAGATGCACCCTATGCGCCAAGATTCGGCCGAGATATATTGCAAGAAGCCGCACGAGGCGGCCATCGTGCTCAACACGCCTTTCACGATCATCACCACGCTGCACAAGAAGGGCTACGAAGACCCCCATTTCTTTGCGCGCGAGGAGCTTGACGGCATTTTCAATCCCATCAAGAATGAGCACCCGAGGGGTGGCGAGATGCGCAAACTCAACGTGGTGGTCTTCATCATGGAAAGCTTTTCGATGGAATATATGGGCTTTTTCAACCGTGAGCGCGATGGCGGCCGCTATGCGGGTTACACGCCGTTTCTCGACAGCTTGCTGGCCAAGAGTTATAGCTTCGAATATGGCTTTGCCAATGGTATGCGTTCGGTGGACTGCATGCCGGCGGCCTTTGCCGGCATCCCGCGCTACATCAATCCCTATTGCTATTTTCTGTATTCCAATAACACCTTGCAGGGCCTGCCGCAAATGCTGCGCGATGAGGGGTATACGACGGCGTTTTTCCATGGCGCGCCAAACACAACGCTGGGCTTTAAGGGCTTTACCAATTCGATTGGTTTTGAGCGGTATTACGGGAAGGACGAGTATGGCGACGATAAGGACTTTGACGGCACATGGGCCATCTTCGATGAGCCTTATCTGCAATATTTCGCCGACAAGACCGACGAGATAGCGCGTCGGGGCAAACCGTTCTTTGTGACGGTGTTCACGGCGTCGAGCCACGACCCGTTCAAGGTGCCCGACGAATATGAGTCCACGTTCACGCGTGGCGAGATTCCCATGCACCGTGTCATCAGCTATGCCGACTATGCGATAGGTCAATACTTTGAGCGTATCAAGGGCAAGGACTGGGTGGATAACACGATCTTCGTCTTCACCGCCGACCATTGCGGTGTGAGTTGCCGTGAGGACTACAACAACGAGATGGGCCGATTCTTGATTCCCATTTTCTTCTATACGCCGGGCGGCCAGCTGCCGGTCAAGTGCGATAGCACGCGCCTCGTGCAGCAAACCGACATCACGCCGTCGTTGCTGGGGTTGCTCAACTACCAAAAGCCCTATTTCTCGTTTGGAAAAGACGTGTTTTCGACCGATTCGACGTTTGTCAACTTTGTGTTCAATGACCGCAACGGCAATTCAATGTACTATCTCGATGACCTGATGATAGAGTATAGCGGGAACCGGCTCTATGGCATTTTCGAGTATAAGAAAGACTTTTCGCTCAAGAATAACCTGTTGAGAAGGAAGGACGAATTCCCGCAACTGCCCTTCATGCAACGCCAGATGGAAGCCATCATTCAGCAATACGTCACCCGCATGAAAGACAATGAACTCACCGCGAAACCACGGTGACGATTTGCCGGTTTTATCCCGCGCTTACTCAACGGACACCGCTTTCCACTCCTTGATGGTGCGGGCCTCGGGGTCAACGACGACGCCCACTTTGACTTTGCGGCGCGGGTCGCTCCAGTAGGGGATGAGGAGGTTCTTCTTGTCGATTTGGGCCAGAGCGTCTTCGACGGTGGCTGCGCTGTCGATGTCGTCGTCCGAGTCGTTCAGGTAAACCGGCATCAATGGCAAGCGCGTTTCGACCGGTCTTCACAAATTCGGATCGCTCGATAGTCAAGCGTTTAGAACTAGTGGAGCAAGATGCGGTGAGCCGATGACTTTCAGGCCCTATTGCCTAAAAAGTGAGAAATAATTAGTACCTTTGCAGTGAACTCAAAAAATATAAAATGAATTATGGAAGTTATACAAAGTTTTACTATCGACCACACCCATCTCAAGCCGGGCATCTACGTGTCACGCGTGGATAAAGGTTTCACCACTTTCGACTTGCGCATCACCGAGCCCAATAAGGAGCCGGCAGTCGCCCCGTCGGCCATGCATAGCATGGAACATCTCATGGCCACGTGGTTTCGCAATAGCGCCGCCAAGGACGATGTGGTCTATGTGGGGCCGATGGGTTGCCTCACGGGTATGTATGTCATCATGACGGGAAGTTATACCGTTGAGGACATGCGCCGCCTCACCATGGAGTGCCTAAGCTGGATACTCACCCAAACTGAGGTGCCTGCCACTACGCCCGAGACATGCGGCAACCACCTGCTCCACGACTTGCCCATGTGCAAGTGGGAAAGCGCCCGCTACCTCGACCGGTTGCGGCGCGATTTTCACAGCGAGTACACCAAGCTGCGGGTTGTGCTCGATGACGGCAAAGTGTTTGCCGACGCATAGCGCCGGCAAAACCCGAGAAATCCTACTGCCAAACATGGCCGGTAGAGTGTTTGTTTTTCAAATGCTTATACAATGCATATAAGAAGTGAGTAGAGAGTAGTGAACAAAAGCGCTCGTTTCATGAAAAAACATGAACAGATCTACTCCCTACTCCTTAAGCTGTATTCTATAATCATCAAGTTTATAAGGTTTTAGAGCTTTAGAAACTTGAATTAGAACTTATACTTCACACCTGCCACGAGGATGCCTTGCTCGCCGAATCCCAGCTCAAGGAATCCCCTGAAGGCGCTACCGAATTCGGCACCCACAGCCGAGGCTTGCCAGGCGAATGTGGCCGTGGTCTTCTTTGCGGGTCCTTCGCTCTCTCTGCCGATGAGCACACCGACGGCGGCTTTCGAGTACATGCTGAAGTGTTCGCGATTGAGCCAGTTATACTTCACGGCCGGCATGATGCTGAAGTATTTGGTGCGTGCCTTGTCGGATCCGGCCCATTTGCAGGTGCCGAATGTGCCCACGATACCCACGCCGAGTGCCGACTTGGGGCGGTAGAAATATTCGGCGCCGAAAGCTCCGATGTATTTGGTTTGCTTGCCCGTGAAGATACCGTCGATATACGACGAATTAATGTCGGTGAAAGCCCCGATGCCATAGGAGACGCCAATTTCGTGTTTCCACTCGTTTTGCGCATGGATGTTAAAAATAGCCGCTAAAGCGAAGACTGAAAAGAGTAATAGTTTTTTCATAATTGGATGGTTTGTTAATTATTTGTTTGATTAAAAATGTCATAAATAATCAAAATTAATGAGCAAAGGTAAAAAAATATTTATATTTACCATGCCTATTTAATTTTTTTTTACGTTATCTAAATTTTTGAGGTTGCGAAAACCGGGAAATAATGCCTGCGGTTAACGAAAAAATGCCTACTTTTGTAGGTTAATTCTAAATGAATCATCACTTGTGATTGTGCAAGATGTTGAGGTTGAGGAGGTCAGGTGCTAATCGAAGTCTTTCGGGTTGCCAATCCTCAGGCGGGTAGGCTGCCGGCAACACCTTATTCAAACCAACAGGTTACACGCTAAAATTGAATAAATTACATTATAGATTGAAATTATGTCACAACTTGATCCTATGATTGCCGATTTGGCACTCATTCTCATCTGCGCGGGAGCGATGACGCTCCTTTTCAAGAAGCTCAAGCAACCCATCGTGCTGGGCTACATTGTGGCGGGCTTCCTGGCGTCGCCCAACATGCCCTACATGCCCAGCGTGAGCGACATGCACGGCGTCCACCTGTGGAGCGAAATCGGTGTGATTTTCCTGCTGTTCGCCTTGGGACTCGAGTTCTCGTTCAAGAAGATTCTCAAGATGGGCGCGGCGCCCATCATTGCGGCTGTGAGCATCATCTTGATGATGATGTATGTGGGCTCCTCGGTGGGCTCGCTGTTCGGGTGGAGCAACATGGACTGCATCTTCTTGGGCGGCATGCTTGCCATGTCGTCGACCACGATTATCTTCAAGGCCTTTGACGACATGGGCCTGCGACAGAAACGTTTCGCGGGCCTAGTGCTGAGTGTGCTCATCATCGAGGATATCCTGGCGATAGTGCTTATGGTGATGCTCTCGACGATGGCCGTGAGCAAGGAGTTTGAGGGCTCGCAGATGCTCGAGTCCATCTTGCAGTTGGGTCTCTACCTGGTGTTATGGTTCACGGTGGGCCTGTTTATCATCCCGCTGATCCTGCGCAAGTTGAAGTCGTTGATGAACGAAGAGACGTTGCTCATCACGTCGCTGGCCTTGTGCTTCGGCATGGTGGTGGCCGCCTCGGCGGCGGGCTTTTCGGCCGCGTTCGGCGCCTTTGTCATGGGCAGTATCCTTGCCGAGACTGTCGAGGCCGAGACCATCGAGCACCTCGTGTCGCCGGTGAAGAATCTCTTTGGCGCCATCTTCTTTGTGTCGGTGGGCATGATGGTGGATATGGCGCTCATCATCGAGTATATCGTGCCCATTGTGAGCATCATCGCCGCGGTGATTCTCGGGCAGGTCATCTTCAGCACCTGTGGTTTCCTGCTGTCGGGCCAGTCGCTCAAGACATCGATGCAATGCTCGTTCTCGCTGACGCAGATTGGTGAGTTCGCCTTCATTCTTGCCACGCTGGGCACGTCGTTGCACGTCACCAGCGACTTCCTGTATCCCATCGTTGTGGCCGTGTCGGTGTTCACGACGTTCACCACGCCTTACATGATTCGTCTTGCCGAGCCGGCCTATCGCGCGTTGTCCCGCGTGTTGCCGTCCAAGTTGATAACCAAGCTGGAGCGCAACACCGACGAGAAAGACGAGAAAGCCCCCGACGAGCAGCAACAAAAGTGGAACGGCATCTTCAAGCGCTTTGTGTTCACGATACTCATCGGCACCGTGCTTTGTGTCGCCGTGATGGCTATCATGCTCTATTATGGCGAGCCGTTTATCGCCGGCTTCGTGCCCGAAAAATGGTTGCACCCGGTTACGGCGCTCATCACCCTGGTGCTGTGCTCGCCGTTCTTGTGGCTGCTGTTGCGCTCGGGCTCGAACGATAAAGACGTGAACGAGTTGTGGGACAGTGGCGCGCGCTGGCGCGTGAGGCTCACGGCCTACGGCGTGCTGCGCATCCTCATCACTGCGGCCATTGTGAGTTACATCGTCGACTACGCCATGCCGTGGAGCAAATTGCTCGGCGTCTTTGCCATCGTGGCTATTTTGTTCATCATCTTCTTCTCCTCCACGCTCGAGAAACATGGCAAAGGTTTGACCCGGAAATTCACCGACAACCTCAATGCCCGCGAAAAGATGAAAAAGCAAGAGTGACCCGGCAGTTCGGGTCACCCGCGTGACCCGTGCCCGTTCCGTTTTTGAGAACGCTGGCCCTCATCGTGGGGGCGCACGGTGTCAATTGTAATAATAATTGGCGTCGGCTAAAAAAAGCTTTTAGCCGACGCCAATAGTTCTTGATGGGCAATCAACCCATCACCACGTCGAGCACCATCATCAGCACGAAGCCAATGGCAAAGCCGATGGTGCTGAGATTGGAATGTTCCCCCTCGCTGGCCTCGGGGATCAACTCCTCCACTACCACGTAGATCATGGCACCGGCGGCAAAGGCTAACATGTAAGGCAAAACCGTAGTCATCAGCGAGGCCAACAGTGTGACGGCAATTCCGCCGATAGGTTCCACGACACCGCTCAGGCTACCGATGGCAAACGAACGCCACTTGCTATTGCCTGCCGCCCGCATGGGCATTGAGATAATGGCTCCCTCGGGTATGTTTTGGATGGCGATACCTATGCTCACAGCCAAGGCGCCGGCCAACGACAGGCCGGCAGCCCCCTCATGGGCTCCGGCGAGCACCACACCCACTGCCATGCCCTCAGGCAAGTTGTGGATAGTGACAGCCAGCGCAAGCATTGTCGTGCGCGACAGGTGTGAACGGGGGCCTTCAGGCTTGTTTGCTCCTATATGCAGGTGCGGCGTCAGCTCGTCGATAAGCAACAAAAAGCCTATTCCCGACAAAAAACCGATGGCTGCAGGAAAGACCGACCAGGCTACCTCGGCGCGCTCCATCTCCATGGCCGGGATGAGTAAAGACCACACTGCCGCCGCCACCATCACGCCCGAGGCGAACCCCAATAGCGACTTCTGCAGACGGAGCGGCATATCGTCTTTAATCAAAAAGACGAATGCCGCTCCGATAATGGTTCCCAACAGGGGGATGAGAAGTCCTAAGACGAGTGCCATTTACGCTTTGGCGTCAAATAGTGTCCACCTTACTTGGCCGGCTCCCACTTGCAGCGGACCGGTGAGACGATGGCCCCTTCCTTCTTCAGTTGGGCGAAAGCCTTATCAACTTCCTTGCGGTCGGCACCCAGCGCTTTAGTCACGTCGCCGGCCGAGACGGGCTTGCCGGCCTCGCGCATGGCCTGTAATACTTGTTCCTTCATGTTGCTCAGCAGTTAATTAGAATGTGATGGTTTCAACCAGCTCCATCATCTTGTAGAAGTCGGCCTTGGCATCTTTCAAATAGTACATCACGCCATTCTCGCCATTCTCGCCAAGTGCGGGCTTGAGAACGGGCATCTTGTCGACCAGCGCCTTGCCCACTTCGGGACGATTGTCCTCAACGAGCTTGCACTCGATGCGCAAAGTCTGCCCCTTGAAGGCGCAAATCTCGGCCTTTTGGTTGTCGGCAATCTGGCGGGTGGCATTGGTCTTGCCAAAAGCCATAATGTAGATTTTGTCCTCGAAGTAGAGCATGGCTCCATAGGGCCGTACACGGGGCTGGTCGCCCTCAATTGTCGCGAGATAAAACGTTCCTGCTTTTTCCAGGAAATCGTAAACTTTCTTGATTCCTTCCATTATCTTTGAGGTTTAAAGGCTTATCACATCATGGCGGTGAGGAAGTTCTCGTAGCCCAGCTTGTCGATGTAGTTCAGGTACTGAGCCTCCCAGGCCATGTGGTCCTTTTCGCCGTCAATCCACTTGAGGATGAGCTTCTTGGTGGGGTAGTCGTCGTTGAAGGCCTCGGCCAGCTCGCTCAGTTGCTTGATGGCGGTAGGCTCGTAGTCGCCCTCGATTTGCTGCTTGGGGTCGTCGCAGAAGGGGAACTCGACGGTTTTCATGGCCTCCTGCAGGTCGGCCGGCTTGCAGCCCAGCTCCACCAGGCGCTGGAGCACCTCTTCGGCCTCTTCCCATTCTTCTTCGGCTTCTTCTTTCCACTTGTCGGCCAGCTTGTTCCAGCCGTTCAGCCGGCAGTAGGCCGAGAAGGCGAAATGTTGCTTACTGTTACCAAACCACACAGCGCCGAGTTGGGCAAACTGTTTCAATGCTTCTTCTTTAGTCATAATTGTTTTGTTGTTAATGTTAGTTATAAGAATGAATTACTTTGAAAGTGCTTCAATAAGGTGGTCGAGCACGGGAATCATTGTCGCGAATTCCTCGTCGGCCACACCTCGCTGGCGCAAAACGGTGGCCATGCAGTCGGGAATCGCGGCGGCTTGCTCTCGCAAGGCTCGCCCGTGCTCGGTGAGGGTGACGATTGTTTGGCGCGCGTCGTTTTTGTTTCTCTTGCGGGCAACCAATTTCATCGCCGCCATGCGTTTGATGAGCGGTGTGAGCGTATTGCTCTCCAGGTAGAGCCGCTGTGAGATGGCATTCAGCGGTAGCGCGTCCTGCTCCCAGAGGACCATCAGCACGAGATACTGGGTGTAAGTAATGCCCAACTGTGCGAAATAAGGGCGATATACCTGTATTAATAGTCGTGCTGCCGTGTAAAGACGGAAGCACCCCTGGCGGTTCAATTTTAAATTCTCGCTGCTCATGAACACATGATTAATCGTTTGCGATGCAAATGTAGCAATAATTTTTGAAACATGGTATGAAATGAGTGAAATTTAACATTATTTTACAAAATAGTCGTGCGCGATTAATTGCGGTACCTGTTCCTGCATTGTGAGTCGCGAACGAACGTGAAAAGCGCATGATAAAATGACGCCTTAGGGCTATTCCCAATAACAGATGGCCGCCGCACTGCACGAAGCAGAGCGGCGGCCACTGTTGTTGGACTATTGGTGGTTACGCTCTATATCGCCCACAGCAGCAGGCCGGCGCAAATGATGACACCGGTCACGAGCAGGTCAATGAGGCAATAGCCCATGATGTCTTTCGCGTCAAGGCGGGCGATGGCCAGAGCCGGCAGTGCCCAAAACGGTTGTATGAGATTGGTCCACGCGTCGCCCCAGGCGATGGCCATGCCCGTCAAGCCCGGGTCCACACCGAGGTTGGCGCCGGCGGTGAACATCACCGGAGCTTGCACGGCCCAATGGCCGCCGCCACTGGGCACAAACAGGTTGAGCACCGCGGCGCAAAGGAAGGTGAGCAACGGATAGGTGACCGAGTTGCTGATTTGGATGCAGGCGTCGGCCATGACGCCGCCCAGGCTGATGCCGCTCACGCCCACACCCGTAACGATGCCCATGATGCCGGCGTAGAAGGGGAATTGCAAGATGATGCCGGCGGCTCCCGCGGTGGCTTTGCCGAAGGCGCGCACATAGTCGACCGGCGTGGAGTGCAACACGAGTCCCAGCGCGAGAAATATCATGATAACTCCGCCAAGGTCAAGGCCGGCACCGCGCACGGCAAGGTGAATCACGAGATAGGTGGCGAGCATGAGCGCCACGAGCCACGACAGTAATTTGCTTTTCTCGAGCCGCTGTGCCGGTGTCTTGGTCGTGGAAGTGGTGGCGATGGGCGCAATGTCGTCGTCTTTAAGGAGTGCCGGGTCGATGGTGAGGACGCCTTGCTTGGGGTGCATCAGGGTGTTGGCGACGGTGATACCGATTATCGCGAACAGCGCGGTGGCCAGGTTGTGCCACGCGAAAACGGTGTGCGACAGTGGCACGGGCGACGTGAGCGCGCCGTCGGTGGCCATGGAGAGCGCCTCGCCGGGCGTGGCCATCGTCAAGGGGATGGAGCCGGAGATGCCGGCGTGCCACACAACGAAACCGCTGTAAGCCGACGCAATAAGAAGCCGATAGTCGACATCGGCGCGCTGACGCGCTATGGCCTTGGCAAACACGACGCCCACGATGAGGCCAAAACCCCAGTTGAGCCAGCACGATAATGCCGATACGACAGTCACCAGCGCAATCGCGGCGGGGGCGCTCCGCGGCACGCGGGCCATCGCCGCGATGGCCCGCTTGACAACCGGCGCAGCGGCAAGGGTCGACCCGCACACGAGCACCAAGGCCATCTGCATGGCAAACGCCAGCAAGTTCCACACGCCGCCACCCCAATGCTCTATCACTTCGAGGGGAGACTGGCTACACACAGGCATCGCCACCAGCGCCGCCACGAAGGTGAGCAGGATGGCGAATATGAACGGTTCGGGCAACCAACGTTGCACTAATCGCACGCAGAATTTTATCATAGGTCTATTTTTTAGAAATTGTGCCGCAAAAGTAATACTTATTTCTCGAATATTGCCCGGTTCAACAATAGTTTTGCTGAAAAATCGCGCATCAGCGCCTCTGAAAATTCAGCAACCAATGGTCGCGGAAGTGTGTGAAAGTTGGCCTGTTTTCATTTTTGCTGCAACCATTCACCCTTTAGTGTGCGTCTAATGTGTGAACATGGCAAAAAATTTGCTTTCACAAAAAACAATATAAAACAGATAGAACTATGAAACGTATTCAATTTCTCATTCTCTCATTGGCTGCGGCGATAACAATTAGCGCGGCAACATTCACGGGAACGGTCGTTGACGAGCTGAGCCAACCCTTCGCCTTTGCCAACGTGGTGCTTCTCAACCCCACCGACAGCGCGTTTGTGGCAGGCACTATGACCGATGATGCCGGCGCGTTTTCGCTCTCGGCACAGCAGTCAAGCGCTATCGTCAAAATCTCATATATTGGTTATAAGACAAAGTGTTTCAATGCAACTGCCGGCAATTTGGGCGCCATCCAACTCCAGCCCGAAGCCGCTATGCTCGGCGAGGTGGTGGTGAAGGGCGTGCGCCCCACCTACAAACTCACCACCGAGGGTATCAAAACCGACGTCAGCGGCACCTTGCTCAGCCGTGTGGGCACGGCATGCGACGTGTTGCAGAATCTGCCTGGCGTGCAGAAGAAAGCCGATGGCATCGAGGTCTTTGGCAAGGGCACTCCAGTCATTTACATCAACGGCCGCGAGATGCGCAACAAGAGTGACCTCGACCAGCTCAAGAGCGACGACATTGAGAGCGTGGAGCTCATCACCCACCCAGGCGCAAAGTACAAAGCCGATGTGGAGAGTGTAATCCTCATCAAGACCAAGCGTCCGCAAGGCGAGGGATTCTCGTTTGATGCCGAGGCCAACTATTATCAGGGCAAGAACATGGACATTGCAACCGGCATCAACTGGAACTACCGCAAGGGCGGTATGGACGTGTTTGGTGCCGTGTGGTACAACGACGACCGCTGGGAAAATAACGATTTGATAAAGTTTGACGTGCAGGCCGACACCACTTGGCTCCTCGACCAGC
>CAMVPC010000037.1 GCA_947169265.1 uncultured Prevotellaceae bacterium | reverse complement strand
GAACAAGACACTTACGTGGTCGTCGAGCAACACTAACGTGGCGACCGTGGATCAAAACGGCAAAGTTACGGCAAAGGCAGTGGGCTCTGCAACTATCACAGCGACCGCCACCGATGGTTCGGACGTGAGCGCCTCTTGCCAAGTGAGTGTTATTATTCCTGTATCCTCCATCACATTGAGCCAAACGTCGGCCACTATCAACAAAGGCAGCACGCTGACGCTTACCACCACCGTATTGCCGACCAATGCCACCAATAAGACGCTCTCTTGGTCATCGAGCAACACGAACGTGGCAACCGTGGACCAAAACGGCAAGGTGACAGCAAAAGCGGCCGGCAATGCCACCATCACCGCGACAGCCACCGACGGCTCGGGCGTGAGCGCCTCTTGCCAAGTGACGGTGTATACTCCCGTCAGTTCCATCACACTGAGCCAAACCTCGGCCAATATATTCCAGAACGGCACGCTGACGCTCACCGCCACAGTCTTGCCAAGCGATGCCTCGAACAAGACACTTACGTGGTCGTCGAGCAACACGAACGTGGCGACAGTGGACCAAAACGGTAAGGTGACAGCAAAAGCGGCCGGCGTGGCGCTCATTACGGCCGCGGCAACCGACGGCTCGGGCGTCAACGCATCCTGCCGTGTGACAGTCAATGTCCCGGTGAGTTCCATCACACTGAGCCAAACCTCGGCCAATATATTCCAGAACGGCACGCTGACGCTCACCGCCACAGTCTTGCCAAGCGATGCCTCGAACAAGACACTTACGTGGTCGTCGAGCAACACGAACGTGGCGACAGTGGACCAAAACGGCAAGATAACGGCGAAGAAGGTAGGCACAGCCACCATCACGGCAACGGCCACCGACGGCACCAACCAGAAGGCGACTTGCGTTGTCACCGTGAAGGGCATCACGAATATTACGCTGAATAAGACGGCGACATCATTGTTTGTGGGTGACAGCGAAACGCTCACGCCAACCTTTACGCCAAGCGGAGTAATCAACAAGACACTAACGTGGTCGTCGAGCAACACGAACGTGGCGACCGTGGACCAGAATGGCAAGGTGACAGCCAAGGCAGCCGGTAACGCTACCATCACCGCGACAGCCACCGACGGCTCGGGCGTGAGCGCGTCCTGCCAAGTGAGAGTAACGGTACCCGTATCTTCGATTACGCTGAGTCAAACGACGGCGAATGTGTTCAAAGGGAACACTTTAACCCTTACGGCAACCGTCTTGCCATCTGATGCCACCAACAAGACACTCACTTGGTCGTCGAGCAACACCAGCGTGGCTACCGTGGACCAAAACGGAAAAGTGGTGGCAAAATCAACAGGGGTAGCTGTCATTACTGCATTCGCCACTGACGAGACTGGTGTAAGTTCCTCATGCACGGTCACTGTGAGCGTGCCTGTCACGTCCATCACGTTGAACCAAACGACAGCAAGCACTTTTCGAAACCATACGCTAACCCTTACAGCCACAGTTTTACCAACAAACGCCACAAACAAGACGCTCTCGTGGTCTTCGAGCGATATGGACGTGGCCGAAGTGGACCAGAATGGTGTGGTCACGACATTGATGAGTCTGGGCACTGCTACCATCACCGCTACAGCCACTGATGGCTCAGGCGCCAAAGCCTCATGTGTGGTGACGGTTATTAAGACCACCAGTCTTTCGCTGAATGAAATACGTGTATTCATGTCGAAAAATGAAAAAGTGACTTTAACCGCCACTGTGACACCTGGGAATATTCCTCCGTCACTCAAATGGACATCATCGGACAACAACATAGCCTCCGTGGATCAGAATGGCGTGGTGACGGCAAAAGATATCGGAGCGGCTACAATCACAGCGACCACAATCGATGGTACAAACCTCAGCGCCGTATGCGCAGTTGTTGTCCGTAACCCTGTTACAAGCATCAGTTTGAACAAGACATCAGCTGACATTTATCAAAGTGGCACGATGACACTGACAGCAACATGCTTGCCGTCAAGCGCCACAATCAAGGTGCCGAGATGGTCCTCTTCCAACCCTAGTGTGGCATCTGTTGACGATAACGGCGAGGTGACGGCGAAGACTCTTGGCACAGCGACAATCACTGCTACGACAATTGACGGGACAGACCTCAGTGCCTCCTGCACAGTTACGGTGAAAGGAATCACGAAGCTTTCGTTGAACAAAACGGAGACCTATCTTTTTGCGAACGAAACCGAGATGCTGACAGCGACCTTCACGCCGAGCGATGTAATCAACAAGACATTGAATTGGTCGTCGAGCAACACGAACGTGGCGACAGTGGACCAAAACGGCAAGATAACGGCGAAGAAGGTAGGCACAGCCACCATCACGGCAACGGCCACCGACGGCACCAACCAGAAGGCGACTTGCGTTGTCACCGTGAAGGGCATCACGAATATTACGCTGAATAAGACGGCGACATCATTGTTTGTGGGTGACAGCGAAACGCTCACGCCAACCTTTACGCCAAGCGGTGTAATCAACAAGACGCTCACATGGTCGTCGAGCAACACGAGCGTGGCCACCGTTGACCAGAATGGCAAGGTGACAGCGAAGTCTGCCGGCAATGCCACCATCACGGCGACCGCCACCGACGGCTCGGGCGTGAGCGCCTCGTGCCTCGTGACCGTGGTGCCCGACTATTCGCTTACAATCACGCCCGATGTGGCGCACGTGCGCGGCACCGGGCAGCGCACCTACGAGCTGGCGATAAACATGAGCAACCGCCAGGCTATTTCAGGCCTTCAATTCAATATAAAATTGCCCACAGGCGTTTCACTGGTGACCGACAGCTACGGCGACTACGACATCTGGCTCGACAACGACCGCAAGGCGCGCAACCATACGTGGGGCGTGGAGCCTCGGGCAAACAACAGCTACTTCGTGCTGATTTCGTCACCCACCAACCGCACGTTCAGCGGCAGCACGGGCGCCGTCCTGCATTTGAACATAAAGATTGACAATCAGTATCATGCATTGATAGGCGACTACGCCATCACATTGAGCGATATTGTCATGGCCGAGGCCGACGAGACGCAGCACAACGTGGCAAGCTCGCAATCGACTGTGCGACTCGCCTACCTCGTGGGCGACGCCAACGCCGACGTCGAAGTGGACGTTGCCGACTACGTGGTCACCGCCAACTATCTGCTTGGCCGCGACACGGGTTCGCACTTCTTCACCGATGCCGCCAACGCCGCTTACGACAACTCGACCATCAACGTGACCGACCTCGTGGCAATCACCAACATCGCCCTCGAGTTGCGCGAGAAGGAAATTAAGCCCGGCGTGGAAGGCTACCAGCTCGCGCCGGCCGTGATGCCTCCCGGCGCCGACTATGCCGTCACCGCCGCGGTGACCGAGGCGAGCACCGACCGCACCGTGGTGACCGTCGCCGTCGACAACGACGCTCCGCTGGCGGCCCTGCAGCTCGACCTCGACCTGCCGCAGGGCGTGACCCTCGAGCGTGCCGCCGTGACGGAACGCGCCACCGGCATGGACGCCGCCACGGGCACCACGCCCGAGGGCAAGGCACGCGTCATCCTGTCGTCGTTCGGCACCCAAGAGATAGCCGGGGGCGGCGGCGACGCGCTCACCCTCACGCTGCGCGGCAAGGCCCGCGTCGGCGAGTCGCTTAAAATCGGTAATGTGACGATGGCCGAGCGCAACCTCATCGAGCACCTTGCCACGGGCGACGTGTCGCTCGACCTGAGCCAGCTGTCGGGTGTGGGCGCGGTGAGTTACGACCGCGTGAACATCTACGGGCGCGACGGCGCTGTAGTCATCGAGAGCCCCGTGGCGGGCATGGCCCGGCTGGTGCGCGTCAACGGCATGAGCCGGCGCGTGACGGTGCAGCCCGGCCGCAACGTCTATCCCGTGAGCGTGACGCGCGGCGACATCGTCATCGCCACCTTCAACGGCATCACCGCAAAACTCCAATTCTAACCCGAAATAGAATTATGAAACATACGTTATTAGCACTATTTGCTCTGCTTGGCGGCCTCACGGCGAGCGCCTACGATTTCATGGCGGACAACATCGCCTACAACCTCAACAGCGACGGCAACAGCGTGACGGTGACCTACACCAAGTACGGCAACAACTACCCAGGTGTGCCGAGCATCGTCGTCCCGCAGAGCGTGTTCCATAACGGCAAGCAATACACGGTGACCGCCATCGGTGAATACGCCTTCTACGAGTGCGAGGCGCTGATGACGCTCTCAATCCCCATTTCGGTGAAGACGGTAGATGACTATGCCGCCTTCGGCTGCGAGCTGCTCAGCTCGCTCTCCATCGGCAGCAACGTGGCGTCTATCGGACAGTACGCCTTCAGCGAGACGGCGCTCGTGGCCGTGGAGTTGCCGCTGAGCGTGACCACGTTGGGCAACTACGCGTTTGCGGGTTGCACGCAGCTGAAGCAGCTCAACTCTGGCAACGGTCTGAAGCAGATAGGGCGCAGCGCCTTCAACGGATGCACGGCGTTAGCTACAGCGACACTGGGTGTGAAGGTGAGCACCATCGGCACCAACGCGTTCGGGGGCTGCTCGGCACTCGCCACGCTCAATGCCAACATGCCCGACCCGAGCAAGGTGACCGTGAGCGACAACAGCTTCGATGCCTCGACAAAGGCGACGTGCCGCCTGTGCGTGCCGCGCGGCACCCTCGACGCCTACGCCAATGCCCCCGTGTGGCAGGACTTTGTGCACATCAGCGACGTCAGCCAAGGCTACAGCCTGCAGCTGGAATTCAACCAGGCGGGCCTGCTGCGCAACGAGAGCGCCACGCTGGAGATAGGCCTCGCCAACGAGGATGAGGTGACGGCGCTTCAATGCGACATCGTGCTTCCTCCCGGCCTGGAGCTGACCATGACCAACGGCGACTACGACATCGATATCAACGAGGACCGGCGCGGACGCGACCACGGCCTCACGGTGAACAAGACGGGCACCGACACTTACACCCTGCTGCTGTCGTCGCCCTCGGGGAAAGCCTTCAAGGGCAACACGGGTACGCTGCTGACCCTCCACCTGGGCACCGCAGCGATGGCCACGGGCTACTACACGGTGTATGCGCGCAACGCCTCGGTAGCCAAGCCGTCGAGCGAGATGCTCTACCTCAACGACGAGTCGCTGCAGATTAACATCGTGCGCAGCTACCTGCTGGGCGATGCCAACGGCGACGGCACGGTGGACGTGGCCGACTACGTGGTCACCGCCAACAAGCTGGTGGGAAAATCGGTCGTCGCTTTCTACAGCGACGCCGCTGACGTGAACCAGAACGGCGGCATCGACCTGGGCGACCTCGTGGGCATCACGCAACGCGCATTGGGCAAAATCACGCCCGAAGTGATTACCGTAAATAATTGAGTAAAAACAAAAAAACAAGATAAAATGAAACGTGTATTTTTAGCAATGGCAATGACTGTGGCGGTGATGGCGATGGGCGCCCGCGACCGCTTGTATATCAACGACTTTTCGATTAGCGCTGGGCAGTCGAAGACGATTGAGGTGCTGCTGGCCAACGACACGACCTACTGCGGATTGCAGACCGACATCGTGCTGCCCGACGGGCTCACCATTGACCTGGACGACGGCGAGTATATCGTGGACCTTACTTCGCGCAAGGGGCGCGACCACACTGTATCGACCAACCTGCTGGCCGACGGCGCCATCCGCATCTTCGTCACTTCGCAGAACTCGCGCGCGTTCAGCGGCACGAGCGGCGCCATCATGACCATCGACTTGACGGCCGCCTCGACGTTCGACAAGGGCAACGTCACGTTGCGCAACACCGTGGCCGTTGAGGAGAACGGCACGCGACACCTGCTCGCCGAGGAAACCGCCAAGGTGAACGGCGGCTCAGGTGGCGGCGTCAAGGGCGACGTGAACGGTGACGGCCTCGTGAGCGGCGCCGACGTGACGGCGCTCTATAACGTGCTGCTCAACGGCGCAGTTGCTGCCGGCGACGCCGACGTGAATGGCGACGGCGTGGTGAGCGGCGCCGATGTGACGGCACTGTATTCACTACTACTACAGTGAGCTTTGAGCTATCAGCAATCAGCTTCGAGCTACGAGCGGGGGCGCGTGAGAGCGCTCCTGCTTGTTCTCTAGGGGGCGGCTGGGATGACTGAGGAGGCTTATGCCAGGAGCGGACGTGCCGGCGCTTTGCTCTGGCGCGTCCCTACATGGCTCGCGGCTGACAGCTGACAGCCCGTTGCACAAAAAATGTGAATTATTTGGGGTTTCGGGGATTTGTGCGTAATTTTGCGGTTTTAAAACTAGATTGAATGAGTGACCGCGTAATCGAACTTATATCGCACGAGCTTAACCTGCCGCTGAACAAAGTACACGGCACGGTGAGGCTGTTGCAGGACGACAATTCCATCCCTTTCATCAGCCGTTACCGCAAGGAAATGACCGGCAACCTCGACGAGACGCAAATCCAGTCAATCGACACGTGTCTAACCTACTATACCGAGCTGCAAAAGCGCAAAACCGCCATCCTCAAATCAATTGAGGCGCAGGGCAAACTCGATGATGAGCTCACCGCGCGCATCATGAACTGCTGGAACGCAACCGAGCTTGAAGACCTTTACCTGCCTTTCAAGCCCAAGCGGCGCACGCGCGCCCAAGCGGCGCGTGAGCTGGGGCTGGAGCCACTGGCCAAACTTATCATGTCGCAACGTGGCGGCGACTTCGAGTCACTGGCCGCGAAGCTCGCCGATGGCGACAAAGTGGCCACGGCCGCCGACGCCATAGCCGGCGCGCAGGACATCATCGCCGAGTGGGTGAGCGAGAGCATGGCGGTGCGCAACACGGTGCGGCGCCTGTTTCGCCGCGAGGCCGTCATCCGCTCGCAGTATGTCAAGGGCAAGGAAATCGAGGGACGCAACTACGAGAACTACTACGAGTTTGCCCAACCCCTTCGCCGTGTGTCGTCCCACCAGCTGCTGGCCATGCGCCGCGGCGAGAAGGAAGGTTTCCTCAAGGTGAGCATCGACGTGGACGCGCAGCGTGCCACCCACGATGTGTGCCGCATCGTAGTCAAGGGCCGCGGTGCCGACGCCACGCTTGTAGAGCAAGCCGCCACCGACAGCTACAAGCGCCTCATCAAGCCCTCGATTGAGAACGAATTCGCCGCCTTGTCAAAAGAGAAAGCCGACGGCGAGGCCATCCGCACCTTCGCCACCAACGTGCGCCAACTGCTGTTCGCGCCGCCGCTGGGCCACAAGCGCGTGCTGGCCATCGACCCCGGTTACCGCACAGGCTGCAAAATCGTGTGTCTCGACGCGCAGGGCAACCTGCTGCACCACGACGTCATCTACCCCACCCCGCCCAACAACGACACCGAGGGCGCTACGGCCACATTGCGCGACCTGGCTCAACGCTACCGTTTCGAGGCCATCTCGCTGGGCAACGGCACCGCGAGCCGCGAGAGCGAGCGCTTCCTGAAGAAAATCAAGTGGGAACACCCCGTTGAGGTGCACGTGGTGAGCGAGAATGGCGCCTCGATTTACTCGGCATCGGCCATCGCGCGCGAGGAGTTCCCCGACAAGGACGTGACCGTGCGTGGCGCCGTCTCGATAGGGCGCCGACTGCTCGACCCGCTCGCCGAATTGGTGAAAATCGACCCCAAGTCGATAGGTGTGGGGCAATACCAGCACGACGTGGACCAGAACGCCCTGCGCGAGGCCCTCGACTTCACCGTTGACAGTTGTGTCAACAGTGTGGGCGTGAACCTCAACACCGCCTCTAAGCAGCTACTCACCCACATCAGCGGCCTCGGCCCCCAACTGGCGCAGAACATCGTCGACTACCGCGCCGAGCATGGCGCCTTCACCTCGCGCCGGCAACTGCTCAGAGTACCCAAACTGGGTCCCAAGACCTTTGAGCAAGCGGCCGGCTTCCTTCGTGTGCCCGAGAGCGACAACCCGCTCGACAACAGCGCCGTGCACCCCGAGCGATATGCGCTCGTCGAGCAGATGGCCCACGACTGCGGTTGCACTGTGGCCCAGCTCATTGCCGATGGCGACAAGCGCCGCCTCATCGACCGCAGGCACTACGTGAGCGATGAGGTGGGAATGCCCACCATCAACGACATCATGACCGAACTTGAGAAACCCGGTCGCGACCCTCGCAGCGGCACTACCGGCGTCGACTTTGACGACACTGTCAACGACATCAAAGACCTCAAGATGGGCATGGAACTCAACGGTATCATCACCAACGTCACACAGTTTGGCGCCTTTGTCAACATCGGCGTCCACAAGGACGGCCTGGTACACATCTCCCAGCTGGCCAAAAAACGCGTCGCCGAGGCCTCGGCCGTGGTACACGTCAACCAGCCGGTGCGCGTCAAGGTGCTCAGTGTGGACCTTGAGCGCGGCCGCATCGCACTGTCGATGCGCGACGTGAGCCAACCGTAAACGACCAAACCATCAAGAATATAAAACAAATCACAAACAATCAACATCACACATGACCGAAACTGACAATTTGGCACAAAGCATCATCGAAGGCATGCAAGAACGCAAAGGGCACAACATCACTGTCGTCGACATGAGCCAGCTCGAACACGCCGGCGCAAGCACATTCATCATCTGCACCGGCAACAGCTCGATGCAAGTCGACGCCATCGCCGACAGCGTGCGGGAATATGTACACGAGCACGCCGGCACAAAGCCCTACAACTACGACGGATATGCCAACAGCGAATGGATCGTGATTGACTATGGCACGATTTTTGCACATATCTTCTTACCCGACGTGCGGGAGCGCTACAACCTCGAGGAATTGTGGTACGACGCGACCATCAAGCACATCGCCGATATTTATTAAAATCTGCAATCTAATTTACAACAAATTAAGCGAGAATACTTCAAGTTTAAGTTTAATGCGCTTTATTCTCTCACCGCAACGATAAATGAGCAACAACGACAACAATCTCAAGCCGCGAGGCTCGGGCTCCAAGCCCAACAGCATGATATGGATGTACCTCATCGTCCTCGGTGTCATCGCTGTCATTTTCTTCTTCAACAGCGACACGACCACCACGCGCGACGTGTCGTGGGAAGAATTTGTGAGCGAGGTCAACAAGGGTGAGTTCAACGAGGTCATCCTTTACACCAACACGCAGGTGGCCGAAGCAGCCAACGTTGATACCACACGCCGCGCCAATCCCTCGTTCTTCGCACAGGAGCCACGCGCCAAAGGCGTGAAACTGCGCGCCGGTTTCCCGGCCTCGCAGGAAGGTGACGTCTATATCCAAGAGTTGCGTGCCTCGGGAAAATTCAACGGCAAAATCTACTTCAAAGAGGCCTCGGGGAGCGGCTGGACATGGCTGGCCTATTTCGGCCCCGTACTGCTGCTCATCGGCTTCTATTACATGATGATGCGGCGCGCCGGCGGCGGTGCCGGCGGCATCTTCAGCGTGGGCAAATCGCGCGCCCGGCTCTTCGACAAGAAAAACTCGGTGAAAGTGACCTTTGCCGATGTCGCCGGACAAGACGAGGCCAAGGCCGAGATTGCCGAAATCGTCGACTTCCTCAAGAACCCCAAGCGATATACCGAACTGGGCGGCAAAATTCCCAAGGGTGCCCTACTCGTGGGACCGCCGGGAACCGGCAAAACCCTACTTGCCAAGGCCGTAGCCGGCGAAGCCGACGTGCCGTTCCTGTCGATGTCGGGTAGCGATTTCGTCGAGATGTTTGTGGGCGTGGGGGCCTCACGCGTGCGCGACCTGTTCAAGCAAGCCAAGGAGAAAGCGCCGTGCATTGTGTTCATCGACGAGATTGACGCCGTGGGCCGCGCCCGTGGCAAAAACCCCAACATGAGTTCGAACGATGAGCGCGAGAACACCCTCAACCAATTGCTCACCGAGATGGACGGATTCGGGACCAACAGCGGTGTCATCGTGCTCGCGGCGACAAACCGCGCCGACATGCTCGACAAGGCGTTGCTGCGCGCCGGACGCTTCGACCGGCAAATACACGTCGACCTGCCCGAAGTGGCCGACCGAAAGGCCATCTTCCTCGTGCACCTGCGCAACGTAAAGATTGACGGCAGTGTCGACCTCGACCTGCTGGCAAGGCAAACGCCGGGCTTCTCGGGAGCCGATATCGCCAACGTGTGCAACGAGGCGGCACTCGTCGCGGCCCGCCACAACAAGCGCGCCGTGCAGCGGCAAGATTTCAACGACGCCATCGACCGCATCGTGGGAGGCCTCGAAAAACGCTCCAAGGTGATGACCGAGGAGGAACGCAACTCCATCGCCGTCCATGAGGCCGGACACGCTACCGTGAGCTGGCACCTGCGCTACGGCGACCCCCTCATCAAGGTCACTATCGTGCCACGCGGCAAGGCCCTGGGCGCCGCTTGGTACCTGCCCGAAGAACGCCAAATCACCCCCAAGGAGGCCCTGCTCGACAAGATTTGCTCGCTCATGGCGGGCCGTGTGGCTGAGGAAATGTTCCTGGGCATAGTCGATACAGGCGCCCTCAACGACCTGGAGCGCGCCACGCGCATGGCTTATGCCATGGTCACCTACTATGGCATGAGCGAACGCATCCCCAACATCTCCTACTACGACAGCAACGAGAGCTACGGTTTCACCAAGCCCTACAGCGAGTCACGAGCGCAGCAAATCGATGATGAAGTGCAGCAAATCATCAACACGCAATATGACCGCGCCCGCCAAGTGCTCCAAGAGCACGTCGACGGTCACCATCAGCTCGCCGAGCTGTTGTTGCAACGCGAAGTCATCTTTACCGAAGACGCCGAGCGCATCTTCGGCAAGCGTCCCTGGCAGTCGCGCACCGACACGCTCGAGCAAGAGAGTGCCGCCACGCCACCGGCACTCCCCACCCCACCCGCCGGCACACAGCAACAAGTTCCGCCGCCATTCACCAAATAATATAGTCCAAAATCGCACGAAAAATATTCCAAAACCCCTTTTTGTGGTGGGTTTTGGAATATTCATTTGTGGGGGTGGATAAAAATGTGTAAATTTGCATGTTAAAAAACATTGTTTTATAACAGCACGATGATTAAGAGCACGCTCGAGCAAATAATCAGCAACGACCTTGCAGCCATTTGGACCGTTCTCACACCCGAAGAGAAACGGCGAGTGGCCGACAACTTCATCATTCACGACTTCAAAAAGCACCAAATCATCTATGCCGAGGGCGACACCCCCTCCCACCTGTGGTGCCTGCTGCGCGGCAAGGTGAAGCTATACAAGGACGGCATCGGCGGCAGGCCCCAAATCCTGAGGCTCTACCGCCCCATCCAGTATTTCGGGTACCGCGCCGCCTTTGCCGGCGAACCTTACGTATCGACAGCGGCCGCTTTCGAGCCGTCGTCGCTGGGCGCCATTCCCATGTCGCTGGTCAAGGAGTTTATCGACGACAACCGCGGCTTGGCCTGGTTTTTCATCCATGAGCTATCGAAAAACCTGGGCGGCAGCGACACGAAAATCGTCAACTTGACGCAGAAACATATTCGCGGCAGGCTCGCCGAGGCCCTTGTGGCCATGCTCGAGAACTACGGGCTGGAAGATGACGGCGCCACCTTGAGGATTTACATGGCGCGTGAAGATATCGCCAATTTCTCAAACATGACGACGAGCAACGCCATCCGCACCCTTTCGACTTTCGCGCAAGAGAAAATCCTCACCGTGGACGGCCGCCGCATCAAAATCCTTGACGAGAAACGGCTGCGCGACATTAGCAAATTCGGATAAACCCTACTTCCCATGTTCATAGCCCGACAAAAACGCAAAGAAAACATCGCCGAATACCTCCTTTACATGTGGCAGGTCGAGGACCTGTTGCGCGCATGCAAGCTCGACATCGACATCGTTGACGCGAAAATCATCGCCGGCTTCGGCCTCGACGATGACCGGCACCGTGAGGCTCACGCATGGTACGAATCGCTCATCGACATGATGCGCCGCGAGCACAAGAAGGAACACGGACATCTGCAAATCAACGATAACGTCATCATCAAGCTAAACGACCTGCACGCGCAGCTGCTGCACGACGCCACGCGCTTTCCCAAATACGGTGCCGAATACTACAAGACACTGCCATTCATCGTGGAATTGCGCGCACGCACACCTGAGGACGGGCAACGCGGCGAGATTGAGACCTGTTTCAACGCCCTTTACGGCACGCTCCTGCTCAAGCTTCAGGGAAAAACCATGACGGCCGCCACCCAAAAGGCCATCGAGCAAATATCCCACTTCATCGGGCTGCTTGCCGCTTATTTCAAGAAAGACGAGGAGCAACCGCTCTTCGATAACGACTGATATTATCTTTTCAAGACATGCATATACTGATTACAGGAGCCAACGGACAACTGGGACAAGAGCTTGCCGCCTTGCTCACACGGCACAGCAACGTGTCGATAGTTACCACCGACATCGACACGCTCGACCTCACGCGCGAGGACGAGGTGAACCGTTTTTTCGACAATCACCATTTTGACTATGCCGTCAATTGCGCGGCCTACACCGCTGTCGACCGCGCCGAGAGCCAGCCCGAGCTGTGCCGCCTCATCAACGCCGACGCCATCGAAATACTGGGACGCGTGGCCAGTCGACACGCTTGCCGCGTGGTGCACGTCTCGACCGACTATGTGTTTGACGGGAAAGGACATCGCCCCTATCGCGAGGACGACCCCACCGGCCCCACCTCGGTCTACGGAGCGACCAAACTCGAAGGAGAGCGACGCCTCATGCAAGCGGCCCCCGACAGCGTGATAGTGCGCACCGCATGGCTCTACTCGCCCCACGGCAAAAACTTCGTCAAGACCATGCTTGAGCTGGGACGCACCCGCGACAGCCTCAGCGTGGTGTGTGACCAAGTGGGGACACCCACCAGCGCCACCTCGCTGGCCCGCGCCATCACCGCCATCGTCACCGGCGACAAGTGGCAACCCGGTATCTACCACTACACCGACGAGGGAGCCATCTCGTGGTACGACTTCACCATCGCCATCCACCGGCTGGCCGGCATCACGTCGTGCCGAGTGACGCCATGCCTGTCGAGCGAATACCCCACAGCGGCCACGCGCCCCTTCTACAGCGTGCTCGACAAGAGCAAAATCAAGTCGGTCTACGGCTTGTCTATTCCCCACTGGCTCACCACGCTCGAAGAGGTCTTGGCCAGGCTTTCGGGCAAGAGATGACGTTTTTACACCTCATGTCTTTGTCATAAGGCCATTTTTTACTACTTTTGCAAAAAATCATCCTACACGACTTAAAAACAACTATTTTATTCAATGGAAATCAAAGCTGGACAACTGGCGGCACTCATCGGTGCCACCGTTGAAGGCGACCCCGACATCGCAATCAACAACTACGCAAAAATCGAGGAGGCAACAACCGGATGCCTCACCTTTTTAGCCAATCCTAAATATACCCACCACATCTACACCACAAAAGCCTCGGCGGTACTCGTAAGGAAGGACTTTGAGCCCGAGAAACCCGTCAGCGCGACACTCTTGCGCGTCGACGACCCCTACGCCACACTGGCCGTCTTGCTCAACCTCGTCAACAGCCAGCGCCCGCAACCGGCCGGCATTGAGCAACCTTGCCACATCGCCGATGGTGTGGAAGTGCCCGCCGACGCCTTTATCGGCGCTTTCGCTTATATCGACAAGGGAGTGAAAATGGGCAAGAACGTGAAAATTTACCCGCAGTGCTACGTCGGCGAGGGCGTCACGCTGGGCGATGATGTCACCCTTTACCCGGGCACGAAAATTTATCATGGCTGCAAAATCGGCAACCGGTGCACCATTCACGCCGGCACCGTGATAGGCGGCGACGGATTCGGGTTTGCCCCGCAACCCGACGGCAGCTACAACAAGATAGCGCAAATAGGCATCGTCATCCTTGAGGACGACGTGGAGATTGGCGCCAACACCACTATCGACCGCGCCACTATGGGCGCCACCGTCATCAAGCGCGGCGTGAAGCTCGACAACCTCATCCAGGTGGGCCACAACGTCGAGATTGGCGAGAACACCGTCATGGCGGCACAATGCGGCATCGCCGGCTCCACCAAGATTGGAAAGAACAACATGGTGGGCGGACAAGTGGGCTTCGCCGGACATCTCTCCATTGGCGACCACAACGGATTTGGGGCGCAATGCGGCGTGCCCGGCAACGTGGGCGACAACAATCGCCTGCTGGGTTCTCCCGCCATTAACGCCATGGACTTCGCGCGCCAGGCGGCTTACCTCAAGCGCCTCGTGGAAATGTACAACGACATCAAGAAACTGAAAAAAGAAATCGAAACACTCAAGCAACAATGAAACAGATAACGCTTAAAAACGAGTTCACGGTGAGCGGCAAGGGACTGCACACCGGACTGGCCATCACGGCCACTTTCAAACCGGCCGATGCTAATACCGGCTACGTGTTCCGCCGCATCGACCTTGAGGGACAACCCACCATCGATGCCGTTGCCGAGAACGTCACCGAGACCCGCCGCGGCACCGTCATCGGCCTCCGCAGCCGCAAGGAGGTGCGCGTGAGCACCATCGAGCATGCTTTGGCCGCCCTCTATGCCGCCGGCATCGACAACTGCCTCATCGACGTGAACGCGCCCGAGCTGCCCATCCTCGACGGTAGCTCTATCGTCTATACCAATCACATCGAAGAAGTGGGCCTGCAGGAGCAGGAAGCCGAAAAAGAATACTATATCGTCAAGCAACGCATCAAGGTCGTCGACGAAGAAACGGGCTCTTCGCTCATCGTCCTGCCCGACGATGACTTCTCTATCGACACGATGATTGAGTTCGACTCCACGGTGCTCGACAACCAGTTTGCCTCGCTCGACAACATCGCCAACTTCAAGAAAGAAATAGCAGCCAGCCGCACTTTCGTCTTTGTGCGCGAGGTGCTGCCGCTGCTCCAAAACAACCTCATCAAGGGCGGCGACCTCGACAACGCCATCGTCATCTACGACACACCCATGACGCAGGACGAGCTCGACAATCTCGCCGACCTCATGAGCATTCCCCACAAGAGCGCCAAGGAACTGGGCTACCTCAACAACAAGCCGTTGGTGTTCAACAACGAGCCCGCACGACACAAGTTGCTCGACGTCATGGGCGACTTGGCTCTCATCGGAAGGCCTTTGAAGGGACGCATCGTGGCCACACGACCGGGCCACACGCTCAACACCACGCTGGCCAAGAAAATCCGTCAGGAATTGCGCCACCAAAACGTGCAGGCGCCGCTCTACGACCCCAACAAAGAGCCCGTCATGGACGTGAACCGCATTCGCCAGCTCCTGCCTCACCGCTACCCCATGTTGCTCGTCGACAAAGTGATTGAGATTGGCAAAAACTATATCGTGGGTGTGAAGAACGTGAGCGGCAACGAGCCCTTCTTCGCCGGACACTTCCCTGAAGAACCCGTCATGCCAGGCGTGCTGCAAATCGAGGCCATGGCACAAGTGGGCGGTCTCCTCGTGCTGGGTACCGTCGACGAGCCCGAGCGATACAGCACCTATTTCATGAAAATCGACAACGTCAAGTTCCGCCAAAAAGTAGTGCCCGGCGACACGCTCATCTTCCATGTGGCTTTCATGACGCCACTGCGACGCGGCTGCGCCATCATGAAGGGCTACGCCTTTGTGGGAGAAAAAATCGTGAGTGAGGCCGAATTCATGGCACAAATCGTTAAAAACAAGTGATGTTAGTTTTTAAGCATCAAACGCTTGACAGTTAACCATCTAACACTTAACATACAGAATGTATAACCAACCCTTATCCTCAATACACCCCGGCGCCAAGATTGGCCGCGACGTGATCATCGGTCCCTTTGTCACCATCGACGACAACGTGGAAATTGGCGACGGCACCATCATCGACAGTAACGTATCCATCCTCTCGGGCGCACGCATCGGCAAAAACTGCCACATCCACGCCAGCGCAGTGGTGAGCGGCACCCCGCAAGACCTCAAGTTTAAGGGCGAGGACAGTGTAGCCATCATTGGCGACAACACCGTCATTCGCGAGTTTGCCACTATCCATCGCGGGACGGCCTCCAAAGGGAAAACCATTGTGGGTAGCAACTGCCTCATCATGGCTTATTGCCATGTGGCTCACGACTGCGTCATCGGCGACCACGTGATCATGTCGAACAGCGTCCAGATTGCCGGCGAAGTCGTAGTGGGAGAATGGGCTGTGCTGGGTGGCGGCGCGCTCATCCACCAGTTCACCCACATCGGCGACCACGTGATGCTGCAAGGCGGCTCACTCGTCAACAAGGACCTTCCGCCCTACTGCATGGCCGGACGACTGCCCATCAGCTACGAGGGCGTTAACTCGGTGGGCCTGCGCCGCCGCGGCTTCACGCGCGAACAAATCTACCTAATCCAGGACATTTACCGCGCCCTTTACCTCTCGAACCTCAATGTGAGCGACGCCCTGGCTAAAATCGAGGAGGAATTCCCGTCATCGCCCGAGCGCGACAACATCATCAACTTTGTGCGCGGCTCTAACCGCGGCATCGTGCGCATGGGCATCTGACCCGACGCGACACATCACGCATCACTCGAGGGCCACAAAAAACCATTGTGGCCCTCGAGTATTTTAGTCCTAATAATCCATTGTCATTCCAATGGCCTGTTCAGGTTTAACAAAAACAGAAAAAAATGAATCAATTTTGAAAAATTCTTACTATTTTTGCAACACATTGGTTCTACGACCTCATTAGGACATGAAAAAAACTTTTATCCATTTCAATGCTGTGCGTTGCCACTGTTGCGATGAGAGCGCAAAACAGCGCCATCGACATCATTGTGGCGCGGCTCAACAAGCTATAAAGGACCTTTTTTCACTCATCCGTTCATGACACTATGCGTTCCTGGCTGCGATACATCTTCCACTTCGACCACTTGATAGTGGTGATAATGGCACTTTTACTCACTATTGCCGTGGGCATGCTTTTTAATGCCCTCGGGCTGAAAAATCCATACCTCAAGAGTGTGTCGACCAACTCACTGACCGAGACCTTCTATCGCCATACAACGGCCGATGACAACGTTGCCATGAGCGACAATATCGTCGTCGTGGACTGGGGATTGAACGTGAACCGCGACTACGTCGCCGGCCTGCTCGCCGACATCGATAGCATGCAACCCCTCGCTGTGGGCCTCGACGCCGTGTTTCCCTATCAAGGTAACGACAGCGCGACCGATGCCCGACTCGCCCATGTGCTCGAGCGCATGCGTCCACGCCTGGTGATGGCGCAAATGACCGATGATGACGGCCAAGTGGTAAAATCGTTTTGTGCCGATTCGCTGGAACTGAGAAGCGGCAGCGTCATGCTCGACATGGACGATGAAACGGTTCACACCTTCACGGCATTGCAAAACGGCGACTCGGCGATGGTGGCCATCCTCAACGACTTGTGGAATGCCCACTATGGTATTGACAACGGCTTCAAGTTGAAAGAGTCACCTATCACCATCGACTATGACCATGATTTCTTGGTTATCAACGGCGATGAAATCGATGCTTACGCCGATGAAATCAAGGACCACATCGTACTCGTGGGCAGTGTCACCGCCGGCACCGACGTAGCACGCGTGCCCACGCAACGCGCCTATATGTCGGGCGTGGAAATCCACGCCGCTTGTCTCGAAACGCTCCACGACCTGCGCGAATACCCTCACCAAGTTCCCGTTTGGGTCAACGTGCTACTGGCCTTCGCTCTGTGCTATGTCATGGAGCTGCTGCTTTGCCTGGTGCAGACGCGCATGCCCGCCACCAAGCGACCATGGGCCATCTTTATCAAGGAGTGGGTAAAAAACAGCTACCTCACAAACATCGTGTTACTTCCATTGCTGGCCATTATCACCATTTTCATGATTCACGCCACGCTCAACGGCCGCCACTATATGCTCACCTTTATCTTTACGGCTGTGGTGCTTGTGGTGGAAAGCCGCAACATCTACCGGGCCGCCATTGCCGCATTCCGTGCCAAGTACAAATGGAAATGGCTCGGCAAATCACTTGTTCCCGAATAATCACAAACGCTTAAATAACGACTGAAAATGAAAAAAACATTCACTTTGTGCCTTGTGTTGTTAATTTCGGCACTCACCGTGATGGCGACCCGCAATCTCTATGTGGAAAAAGCGGTGAACGTGCGCGCGACAATCGACAAGAGCGAGACCACGCTCAAAGCCGGCTCCACGATTGACGAGAACACCAAAGTTTCCATCCCCGACGACGGCGTGCTCGTCGTTGTCGATAAGTCAACCGGCAAGCGCTGGCTCATCAAGAAAAAATACAAAGGGAAAGTGGGCAAAGTGGCCAGAGAAAAAGACAAAGGCATCGTGACCACATCAAAATCACTTTTCTACACCTATAGCCAATCGAAGCCGAAAGTCAACAAGAAGAAAGCCGGCGTGACCCTCATCGGAGGAGGGACGAGCGGCCTTCCGCTGGGAACTGAGCTGGTACCTTCAAGCGAGCCTTGGAAAAACGACAGCACCTACCAGTTCCTTGACGAAATCGAGACCGATTCCATCACCTACATCCTGGTCGAGTGAAATCGCCCCCCACAAAAACCTGTGTGGAAACACGCCGACAGCTCTTTGCCGTGGGTGGCGACGACACGCCGAAGGCACTATGCCGCGAGTGGCGACAATATGCCGAAGGGTGTATGTAGGAAGTGAGACAGCATGCCGTGGGTCGGGACAGCACGCCGAAGGCGTGAACAAGGCCAGCGGCCTTGAAGTCGATTAAGCCCCACGGCATACAGGCGGCGGGGCGTTGACACTCACGGCATGCAGGCGGCGAGACGATTGACACTCACGGCGCATAGGCGGGCAGAACGGAAGCGGCAAGGGAGTTCCCCTGCCGCTTTTAGTCTATCGGCCTTCGGGCAGTGTCCGACATCGACCTTCGCCCGAATAGTGAGTGGCGGTTATTGCGACAACAAAATGCCGTAGAGGGCGGTGACATCGGCACCACTCACCACACCGTCGCCGTTCACGTCGGGGTCGCCCTCGACAGTGTCGCCGTCGAGCAACACGCCATAGAGGGCAGTCACGTCGGCGCCGTTGATAAAGCCGTCACCGTTCACGTCGCCCGGCTCTGGTTCCACCACGAGGAAGTAGGTACTGACGCTGGATCCGCAATCGTTGTCGTCAAGCACCGTAAGGGTGATGTAGTGTCTGCCCAGGCTCAGTCCTTTCACGTCGAGGTCGAGATGAATGTGACTGTCGTCGGCAATAGAGCAACTTCCCACATGGGTTTCCCCGCCATCGATGCTCCACAGGCAACGCAGCGACGTGGCCTCCTCGACCAGCGGGCCGCGCACAAACCAGCGCGTCACCACGGCGGTGAGCGTGCCGTCGGTGGTCATGGCGGCATAATGCAGCGTGTGGACACCCTCAGGCAGCGAGGTGACGTCAATCTCCACACGTCCCTGCAATGCCGGCGACTCGTGGCGCATCAGCGTATCATTGTCGAACCAGTAGAAGGCTCGCTCCAGGTCGCCCGTCATGCGGGCGAACCAGTTCGTGCGTGGCGCGCTCCAAGAACCTTCACTGTCCTTCACCTGAATGTTGAAGGTGTGCAACGAGGGCGACAGCGCACCTGCATCGGCCTCCACGTGAAGGCGGCGTCCCGGCATGGTGCCGTAAACCGCGTTATCTTCGTCCTGGTCAAACCAGTAACGATAGTCGTAGCCGGCACTTTGCGCTATCAGGCTCACCAGCAATGCCGGCAGTAGCCATAGTATAATTCTTTTTCCCATAAGGCGACATGATTTATTCGGCGGCCTTCACCTCGATATCCACACTCAACTTGCCGGCCGGCGTACTCTTTTCGGCCACCTTGAAATTAGTGATAATGGGATTGTGCGGCTTGGGGTTATACGGCATATTACCGCCGTAGAGGCCCACCTGGGTGCCATCGTCGCCCAGATAAGTAGTCTTAGCAGCATCGGTCAGCTCAAACGTCTCATTCTCATCGTACGTGCCCGTAAACGTCTTAAACATTGTGGCATAATCGCTGTAAGAATTAGTATTTCCCGCAATGCCACTGCCAATAACGTCGCTGAACATATCATTCGTTAATCCCACACAATAATACACGTTGTTGGATGAAGGCATCTTTGCTCCGCTGGCCTTCATTGTTAGGATACAATTTGTGAATGTAGAATTTACAAAGCCATTATTATTAGTAAAGGAAATAATACTGTTCCTTGCTTCAATGTGATTAACTTTATAATAATTAGTTGAACTATTTGACAAATAACCACCTATATAAGTGTTGTCAATGTACAAATCAAGGCTGTCAGTATATGCTGTTACGTTTCCTTTGCATCTACTTCCCACAATATACTGCCTTATGGGATGGGTTCCACCCGTAGAATTAAGCGTGACATTGTTAATCACTGTAGATTTCACGATTTTCACATTATCATAATGACAAATTCTTAAATAGGAATTCATGTAGATCCCTTCAACGGTCACATCGGGGGCAGCGATGGTGACTTCACTTGAGATTACGGTAGGCTCAACACTGTTAATGGTGTCGGGCAACATTCCGGCACCTTTCACGGTGATGGACTTGTCGATGGTCGTGCCGGTGAACAGGCCGCTCGACAGGGTGACACGGTCGCCGTTGGCCGACGCGGCCACCGCATTGACAAAGGCTTCCTTGCCGTAGAAACATTTCACGGTGCCGTCGTGCGACAGCGTGACCGTTGGGGACTGAGCGTGAATTGCCGCCACGGCCACAAGCATGGCTGCAATCAGTAGTAAAATTTTCTTCATAACTACAATGTTATTAGCCGGCCCGCAGTCCCTAAAGCCATGAATATAAAAAAGAAACGTGGAACTGCTACGCCACCCATTGTAGAAGGTCCTGAGAAAACCCCGAAAACAAAATGGTATAGCACTCCACGCCATATTGCGCAGAGGCACTATGTCATCAATGTTTTCTTTTAGAAAATTTCTCAGGTTTTCTACAATCTGATGAGCATAACGCTTCTTAAAAATCCTCGATGTCAATTGAACAGGTCGCCACCCGTTCGAGTGGCAAAATTACTAAAAAAAACATGTAGGGCAAATTTTAATGAAAACTTTTTAGAGGCATTAGCGATTTTTTCATGTTTTATGTTTAAATTTGTAGATTGAAAAAACATTACTACGATGAAGACTACGAAAACATTGATTATGTTTTGTGCCGTGGCTATGGTATGCCTCACGGCCGTTGCCACCCCAGCCTGGCAAGCACAAGTGGAGCAACTCATGCGACAGGGCGAGTTCAAGCAGGCCGTACGCCTCATGGATCGCCTTCCCAAGGCCGAGCGCAAGGCCCAGGCTGTGGTCATCGATTCGCTCAAGACCATCATGCGGCGCATCGAGCGAGACTTCTCGATGACGCCCGAGGAGGGCGAGCGACTCATCGGCGAACGCGTGCCCAATGTCACACTCGAGCAACTCGCGCGCTGGAAAGCGGCACGCCAGCTCGAGGTGATGCACATCGACGGACACGAGCGATGGTTCCGCAAGAGCGTGCGCAACCTGTGGTTGCTCGCTCCCGAGTTCAAGCAGTCGCAAGACGCCGACCGAAAGGCCTCCTACGAGGAGAAACGCCAACAGTTCGTCGAGACCATGAAGGCCGAGGCTGGCCCCAATTTCACACGCGACTGGCGACAGGCCGACATCACCTTCTCCCTCGACGTCGAGGCCGACGCCGTGCCGGCCGGCGAAACACTGCGCGTGTGGATGCCCATCCCCTATCGCAACGCCCGCCAGCGTAACATCGAAATCACTTGGGGCAACCGCGCCTACCATGAGAGCGAGGGCAGCAAGCACCACACTATCTACATGGAAGCGGTGGCCAAGAAGGGCGAGCCCACCCACTTCGAATACCGCTTCAACTTTGAGATTGCTGAGCGACACCTCGCCCAGCAAGACATCCTCACCATGCTCGAGCCTTACGACACCAATAATCCCGAATACAAAGAATTCACCGGCAACCAGGCGCCACACATCATCATCACCGATGAAATGCGCGCCCTGGCACGCCGCATCGTGGGCAACGAAACCAATCCCGTGCTACAGGCGCAACTCGTCTTCGACTGGATATCGAAGACCTTCCCGTGGGCCGGCGCCCGCGAGTACAGCACACTCGAGAATATCCCGCAATACGTGCTCGACAACAATCACGGCGATTGCGGACAGGTGACACTGCTCTACATCACCCTCGTGAGGAGCCTCGGCATTCCTGCGCGATGGGAAAGCGGATGGTGGATCAAGCCCGGCGAAGAGAACTGGCACGACTGGGCCGAGACCTATTTTGAGGGCGTGGGATGGGTGTACACCGACCAGTCGAACGGGCGTAGCACCTACGGCACGCCCATGAGCACTTACTACGCAACCGGAATGGACCTTTACCGCATGGCCTCGAACGAGGCTACGGGCGATGAACTCGAACCCAAGAAGACCTTCATCCGCAGCGAGACTGTCGATTTCCAGCCCGGCGAAGTGGAATGGCGCGGTGGTAACTTGTTCTACGACAAGTGGTCGTCGCATCTCAAGGTGAATTCACTCATCCCTATCAACGAGGTTCAAGACCAAAAGATTAAAAAACTGATTAAATGACCAACGCATAGAATATGAAGAAAATCCTTTTTATTTTCACCGCATTATTGATGGGCCTCCAAGGCATGGCTATCACCGCCGGCGACATTGTGGCACACCTCAAAGACAGCATCGCCCCCGACGCACGCACCGCAGTGTGGGATGTAAAAGTGGCCCAGATGGGCAAGAACGTGACGCTCAGCGGCAAAGTGACCACCCAGGCACAAGCCGACGCCATCGTCACGACGCTCAAGCGCAACAACCTCAACGTGATGAAAAACAGTATCACCGTGCTTGAGAAATCACAACCTGCCGACAAGCAGTGGGGACTCGTGTGCCTCTCGGTGGCCTCGCTGCGCACGCAAGGCAAGCACAGTGCCGAAATGGCCACACAACTCGTCATGGGCTCGCCCGTGCGAGTGCTTGCGCAAGACGGCGACTGGTTGCGCGTGCAAGGCCCCGACGACTATATCTCCTATATCCCCGACAGCTCGGTCAAGCTCATGGGCGAAGACCAGCTCAACCGGTGGAAGCAGGCACGGCGGTTTATCGTCATCGTCTATGACTCGCGCCTCGTGGAAACACCCGGTAGCGATGCCACGGTGAGTGACCTCGTGCTCGGCGACCTGCTCGAAGCCGTGGGCGAACAAGGCGAATGGCTGCAATTAGCCACTCCCGACGGACGCAAGGGCTGGGTCGAAAAATCGGATGTCGAAGAATTCTCCACATGGGCCCAGCAAAAGTTTGACGTGGCACAAATAGAGAAAACGGCACGACGCATGATGGGCTCAGGATACCTGTGGGGTGGCACTTCGACCAAGGTCACCGACTGCTCGGGTCTTACCAAGATAAGCTATTTCTCTAACGCCATCATCTTGCAACGCGACGCCTCGCAGCAAGCTCTCACCGGCCTGAAAATCGACACCTCCAAGGGGTGGAACAAGCTGCAAACGGGCGACCTGCTCTTCTTTGGCAACGCCAAAACGGGTCGCGTGACCCACGTGGGACTCTACCTGCGCGACGGCAACTATATCCATTGCTCAGGACGCGTGAAAATCAACAGCCTTGACCCGGCCAATGCAACCTACCTCTACTCGCCGCTGTCGGCAAGCCGCATCGCCGGCCGCGTGGGCACCCGCGGCATCACTGCCGTCAAAGACCATCCCTGGTACTTTAAGATTAACAAGTAAACCATTACAACAATAGCTATGAACCGAAGAAAATTCCTTGTGGGTTCGGGATTGGGACTGCTCGCGGCAGCCTCGCCCATCTCGCTGTCGGCATTCGATAGCCCCACACGCAAAGTCGCCAAGAGCGGCCGCCTCAATCTCTCGTTCGAGCCTTATGAGCTCAAGTTGCGACACGCCTTCAACCTGGCCCGTTACAGCCGTACCACCACGCCCGATGTGCAAGTGCAACTCGAGTATGACGGCATCATCGGCTACGGTGAGGCCTCCATGCCCCCTTACCTGGGCGAGAGCGTGGAAAGCGTGACCAAGTTCCTAAGTAGCCTTGACCTGAGCCAATTCAACGACCCGTTCCGCATCGAGGACATCCTTACCTATGTCGACAACGTGGCTCCCGACAACCGCGCCGCCAAGGCCAGCGTCGACATCGCCCTGCACGACCTGCTTGGCAAAATCATGGGACAACCCTGGTACAAGATTTGGGGCTATAACCCCGAGAAAACGCCCGTCACCAGCTTCACCATCGGCATCGACACCGAGGAAGTGGTGCGACAAAAAGTGGAAGAGGCGCGGCCCTACAAATTGATTAAGGTGAAAATGGGGCTCGACAAGGACCAGGAGACCATCAACATCATTCGTGAAATGATGCCCGATGTGCCCATCTGCGTCGATGTGAACCAGGGATGGAACAGCAAGGAACACGCTCTCGAAATGTGCCACTGGCTCGCCGAGCGCAACTGCCTTTTTGTAGAACAGCCTTTCGACAAGACGTGGATGGACGAAACCGCGTGGTTGCGCGAGCGCTCGCCGCTACCCATCATCGCCGACGAGGCTTTCCAGCGCCTGCCCGACATCGTGCGATTCAAGGGCGTGTATGACGGCATCAACATCAAGCTCATGAAGAGTACCGGCCTCTATGAAGCGCACAAGATGGTGACGCTGGCGCGCGCGCTCGACATGAAGGTGATGATTGGCTGCATGACCGAGACTTCGTGTGCTGTCACCGCCGCCGCCAACCTCTCGCCCGTTGTGGACTATGCCGACCTTGACGGCAACCTGCTTATCGCCAACGACCGCTTCACCGGCATGACCGTGGAGAACGGCAAAATCACCCTCCACGACCGCCCGGGTCTCGGCATCCTGCCGCTGTAACCCTGCGACACGTTGGAATAAGAGGGTGTGTCATAATTCTGGCGCACCCTTTTGTTGTAATATGCTGTAAAACA
>CAMVPC010000036.1 GCA_947169265.1 uncultured Prevotellaceae bacterium | reverse complement strand
CGTCACGTTCGTCATCTCCCCGTTCTCCTACAACGCCGTCACGCAGACGCTGTATTTGAGCACGGACATCAGCATCAGCATGGTTTTGTCCAAGCCCCAGCTCGCGCCTGGGATTGGCAGCCCCGTCCCTGACGGCGTGGGGCACAACATGCGTGATGCCGTCGAGGAAATGGTGATGAACCACACGCTCATGGACTCCCTGTATGAGCCTTCGACAAGTCCACAACCGGCCAACTTCAAGTGGGAATACATGGTGGTGACCTGCGACAGCCTCAAGGCCGCTTTCGAGCCCCTCGTGAGGTGGAAAACGATAAAAGGCGTGAAGGCCGGCATACTCACCACCGAGCACATCGACAGCACCTACAGCGGCCCGACCAGGCAGCTCCGCATAAAGGCCGCAATCAAGGACCACTACAGCGGCACTTACAGAGGTCTGAAATATGTTCTGTTGGGTGGCGACATCAATGTGGCTCCCGCCCAAATGTGTTATGTCAATGTAGAAGATGAAGGTTACGAGGATACAACTCCATGTGATTTGTTCTACGGTTGCTTAGATGTGATGAATTGGGACACAAACGGCAATGATACTGTGGCGGATATAAATGATGCTATTGATATGCTCCCCGAAGTGATAGTGACAAGATTGCCAATACGTGAAGTACAACAAATGAAATCATGTGTTAATCGATTAATAAATTATGAGGTATCACCTGACATAAAAGCGTGGAAGAACAATATGCTTATGGCGGGAGACAGCCTCCATTGCATATATCATGAAATATCTCAAAGTGATACCCAGTATATGGGTGACAGCTTGTTATATGTTAACCATATTGAACCTTATTGGCACGGAAACAAAAAAATATTGTATGATACGGGCAGTGATTTTGAGGGAGGCGCAGACTATGACTTTTCAGAGCAAAATCTTTTGACGCAAATAAATGAAGGATACAATTTTATTTATGTGAATACACATGGATCGATATTTTCATGGAGAACCGAGACAGGAAGTTTCTCCACTACTTATGCCAGAGCTGTGGTTAACGACACACCCTCACTCATAGTCACTGACGCGTGTTTAACTAATGGATTTGATAAGACGTGTTTGGGAGAAGCGTTCATTAGAAATGTTAATTCGGGAATTATAGGTTATTTGGGTTGTTCCAGATATGGATGGTACACACCAGCAGTCAATCATGCATCTTGCAAACTTGGTACTTCGAGTGTTTATAGCGCTAATTTTTTCAAGAACTTATTCACCATACCGAGTAGAGGTTTTGGCGAGGCTATGACTCTTGCCAAAAGAGGATTGGTGGGTTTTTGTGATGATTACACTGAACACAGGTGGGTGCAGTTTGGGTTGAATGCGCTCGGCGACCCCGAGCTTCCCATTTACACCGATGTACCGCATGTGATGTCCAATGTCACAGTCAGCAAGACGGGTAATTCGCTTGTTGTCACTAATGACGTTGACAGTTGCTCTATTTGTGTGGCCGGCATGAATGGGAGCTATTGGAACGTGATGAGGAATGTGTCGAATGCCACATTCAATAATGTCCCCGATGATTGTTATGTGTGCGTCTCCAAACCTGGTTATGTGCCATATATTGAGGCATACGGCGACACAATCTATATTCAAGACGAAGTGCTTGGGACGCATTGCAAAATCTTGGCCGATAAGGTTTACATCGGTAAAAATGTGACAAGCGGCAAGCCCGAGGGGCCTGTGAGCGTGGATGCCGGCAATGTGCGCATCAATGCTACCGATGGTGTCCACATCAAGAATGATTTCACGGTGAAAAAAGGCGCCACGCTAAAGATCACCACGAAATAATTGCGTCTTAAAAAAATGTTTTATAATTTTGTGAACCAATAACCAACAAAAAAGATACTGCTATGAAACGATTTATACAATTTTTGCTGCTGACGTTTTGTGCCGCCATGGCTGTGCGTTCATTCGCTTTTGAGGTAAACGGTGCCCGCTATGAAGTGATTGATTCGGATGCGAAATATGTTTCTTTCTATAGTTGGGAAGGAATCTATGATGACGTGACCGAAGAATATATTTTTGACGTTGACGAGATTGAGGTGCCCGACGAGGTGGAGTATGGCTGTGAGACTTACAAGGTGACGGACATACATGCCTACGCACTCTACTGTGTCAATGTTAACACGCTCACTATTGGCAAAAATGTGTCCAATATCGATGATGACGCATTTTATGTATCTAATATTAAGCACGTTGATGTGTCATCCGCCAACGCCTATTATGCTTCGTTCTGCGGTGCGCTCTACACAAGTGGTTTCGCAAGCCTCGTGCTCTATCCGAACATGAAAGAAGACGAACTGCTCACCCTGCCGTCGTCCACAACGGAAATCCTTGCCGGCGCATGCGAGAATTGCCGCTCGCTGGAGCGGGTCGTGCTGCCCGAAGGGTTGCGCGTGATAGGCGACAAGGCGTTTGATGGCGCCGTCAACTTGAGCGAGCTGAATTTGCCCTCTACGCTCGAGGACGTGGGCTTCAATGTTTTTGACTGGAGATCTCCGTGGTACAAGGCGTTGCCCGACGGTCCGCTCTATTGCGGCAACCATTTGCTATGGCACTATAAGGGCACGCCAGAGGGTGGCATTATCGATGTGGCCGATGACTGCCTTGCTATTGCCACGGGCTTCAGGTTCAGTGGAAAAGTCAACACTATGCACATCCCCGAGAGCGTGACTAAAATCGGGATGGTTTGTTATAATAACTTGATGGACTTTGACGTGGCAATCGACAATTCCACCTATTGTTCGGTCGATGGCGTGCTACTTAACAAGGACGGAAGCAGGTTGGAACGCTTCCCTTGTGGCCGCGATGGAGAGTATGTGGCACCGCAGGGTGTGAGAACAATTGGCACCCATGCTTTTGCTGAAGCCTCCAGTTTAACGCGCATCACTCTGCCTGAGGGTGTGGAAAGCATTGAAGACCACGCTTTTTACTATTGCTCGGGCTTGGAGCGTATCGACCTGCCCGCCACTTTGACCCATATAGGCGAGAGTGCCTTTGAGATAGTCACGGCTGTTCCTCTTGTGGGAGCACCCAAAAAAGCCTATAATGATGGCTCCTACTGTCTTGGCGACGTGTATTGCCGTGCCACCGTGCTCCCCGAAGCCGCTCGCAATGCTTTTAATTGTGACAACCTCTTTGAAAGTAAGCTCTACGTGCCCGTGGGTGCCGCCGAGGCCTATCGCGCCGCCGCGCCGTGGAATGAATTCGGCGAGATTATTGAGATTGACTTCGCCGACGTGAATGGCGACGGCGTGGTGAGCGGTGCCGACGTGACCGCACTCTACAACGACTTGCTTGACGGAACCGAGGTCGAAGGTATCAGCGATATCAACGGCGACGGTATCGTCAACGGTGCCGACGTGACAGCCCTCTACAACCTCCTGCTGAATTAGGAATTGATTCAATTAGGAATTAGGAATTAGGAATTAAATAGTGGGGACGTGGCTCCGTTTGCGCTCTGCCGCGTCCCTACTATTTTTGCTTGTTTACTCGTTTACTTGTCAACTTGTTAACTTAATAATAAATTGCTCAAAGGTCATACAATAAAAACAATAAAAACAACAATTCTTTTGTGCTTGTGAATACTTCTGTTCTTATGTCCTATCGCGCTCAACAGCGGCCCGGCAGTTCTTCGGTCTATGGCTCCTTCTGTCGCCCCTACGGGGCTAATGTGGTGTGTGGGTCGCGCGTTGCAGGGGTTCCGCGCTGCGCGCTCCACCCCTGCCTAAACCCTGTCGCGCCTCACGGCGCTATCTGCTCAAAGCTCATGTCTCACGGCTCACGGCTCATAGCTCACTTGGCTCTCTGCTTGATAGTGGCGGTGTGTTTGCTCACGGGGTGTCGCGAGGGCGGCGTGGCGGGCGACACGCGTCTGTTGGCGGTAGACAGCATCGTCGACCGCGACAGCGTGGCGGCATGGCGGCAGCTGCAAGCCGTGGATAGCGCGACGCTCACGAGCGAGGGCGACCGCATGCTCTACGCCCTGCTGCACCAGCAACTACGCTACGCGCAATATGTGACGCTCGACACGGCGGTGTTGCGTCAAACCATTGATTTCTATGGCCGTGGCGATGGGGCGTTTGACAGGTGCCATTATGTGCGGGCCTTGATACTGATGGGCGGGTCGCACGAGGACGCGCTACGCTATCCCGAAGCTATGGAATGGTATCTGCGCGCCATTAACGAGGCCGATACCGCCGACCACCGCAATTTGGGCCAAGCCAATTTGAGGATTGGTATAATATTGAACAGGAATTTCGCCCGTCATGCCGTGAGGGAGCCTTATTTTGAGAAGGCTTACTATCACTATAAACTCACTACCGACACACCCCACACGGCGGTTGTGGCATCCTATTTGGCATCAACTTACCGCGTGACGCGCCACGAGAAGTCACACGAAGCCCTCGAGGAAGCCGCGCGCCTGTGTCTGGCCAGCCGCGACACTTTCGCCTATATGGCCAGCCGTGATGGCTTGGCGCGCTGCCTTTATGAGGACTCGCTGCCCCGTCAGTCGCTCACCGTGCTGCAAGAGGCCATGAAAGTCACCTCCGCGAAGTGGCTGACCAACGACTTTTGCTATGACGCGTCGCGGGCCTACGCGACGCTCGGTCGTCCCGACTCGGCTCGGGCATGGCTCGCGATGGCCGCACTGGCCTCCACGCCCCAGGAGCGCTACTTCGTGTTCTCGTGCCGCGAGCGCATCGCGCGTGCCGAGGGTGACAATGCCGAGGCCTACCGCCTTGCCAAGGTGTGTTCGCGACTGGCCGATTCCATCGCGTCGAACAAGGACGTGCACGCCCTTATGCGCCTCGAAGCCCTCGACCGCGACAACGCCGCGACCGCGAAGAAGCGGGCGCAGGGTGAGCTTGTACGGCGTTCGCGTCTGTGGGCAGGTATCGTGGCTGTGCTGGTGATATTCACTCTCTTTATTGTGGCGGCCGTGAGAATTAGGGCGCGGCGACGCATTCGCGCCATCCAAGAGGAGTGGAGTGCCGAAAGTGCACGGCTGTTGGAGGAGATTGAGGAAAAGGAGCGGCAGTTGGTGCTGGCCGAGGAACGCCAAGTGCAGGGTGCCGAAGAGATGGCTACGGTCGCTGAGGCGCAGCACACGTTGGTGTCGGCTTACCTGTCTGCGTTGCGCGCTTTAGTGTCTTCGAGCGAGTACGACACTCCGAAAGTGTTCGAGCGCAAGTACAAGGAGTTTGTCTCGAAATTTGTGAACGACGATGCCTTTTGGCATGAGATTACACTTTTTGTGGATACGCGCTACCACGGTGCCGCGACGAAACTGCGCCACGAATACCCAGTTCTCAACAACAAGGAGTTGCAGTTGGTGGAGCTGATGGTATGCGGCTTCGGCTATAAGGAGATTGCCACATTGATTGGCGTGAACAAGAATAGTATGGGTAAAATGCGCTCCCTCATCACCGAAAAAATGGAGCTGGGCGAAACGCTCAACGACTTCGTTGACTCGATGAAACAGACTCAGGGAACATAATCCCTAATGACCTATAATGAAACGCGAGGCGGCCACGGCATGGGAAATGCCGTGGCCGCCTGCTCGAAGCTCGCAGCTTATAGCTCAAATGGCCTGCTCGATGGGCCACACAAAGGCGCGCAGTCCCAGCTTGGGGGTGGCGAGGTCCATCTGGTGTAGCTCATTGAGCACCACGTCGACGTGGTCGTCGCTGACGATGGTGAGCAGGGCGCTGGCCATCGAGGGCCACGCGTGGGTGCCGTAGTGCGGCTCGCCGGTTTTGCTGCCTCGTCCCTGCACTTCTTTCCATGCGGTGAAGCCCCGGCTGCCGTTCTTGCCGAGCATTTCGATGATGCGCTCGTAGTAGGCCTGGTCAAATGCGATAAATATAGCTTTCATTGCGATTGAAATGAGATTTTTTCGACGTTAAACTTCGGTCTTTTTGGGTTGCTCGGTGGCAGTGGCGTGAGCCTTGCTCAATTTCTTGTGCTGACGTTTCATGCCGAATGCCGCGAAGATAGTGTACATCGTGGGCACGAAGAGCAGCGTGAGGATGGTGGAGAACGTAAGGCCGCCAATCACCGAGATGCCCATGGGCCGCCACATTTCGGCACCCTCGCCTTGACCCACAGCCATGGGGACCATACCCAGGATGGTGGTCAACGATGTCATGAGCACGGGGCGCAGACGCGACTTGCCGCCGTCGATGACCGAGCGGCGCACGCTCAGTCCGCGCTCGCGGTTAAGCGTGATGTAGTCGATAAGCACAATACCGTTCTTGACCACAATACCGATGAGCATGATGGCTCCAATCATCGACATGATATTGAGGTTGGTGCCCGTGAGGAAGAGGATAATCACGATACCCGAGAAGGCAAACATGATTGACGACATGATGATGCCCGGGTAAGTGAACGACTCGAACTGGGCCGCCATGACAATGTACACGAGCAGGATGATGAGGATGGCCAGCGTGCTCAAGTCGCGGAACGAATCCTGCTGGTCCTCGTAGCTACCGCTCAGGTCCACCGTCACGCCGGGCGGCAAGTCGAGCTTGTCGATTTGCGGCTGGGCATCGGCAATAATCTCACTCATGGGGCGGTTCTGGACCACGGTGCTCACCGTGATGATGCGTTCGCGGTCTTTACGCTCGATGGTGGGCGGGTTGAAACGCTCGACCACGGTGCCCACCTCCTTGAGCTTGATGCCCTGGCCCAGCGAGTTGTAGAGCGTGATGTTCTCAATGTCTTCGATAGAGGTGCGGCGGTCGGGCTCGTACATCACTTTGATGTCATACTCGTCGCCGTCCTCGCGGAAGTAGCTGGCCGTGGAGCCGTTGATGCGGTTGCGCAAGGCGTTGGCCGCCGTGCTCGAGTTGATGCCGTAGATGGCCAACTTCTCGCGGTCGAAGTCCACCTGGTATTCGGGCTGATAGTCGCTGCGGCTGATGTTGACATCGGCGGCGCCCTCCACGTTGCTCAAAATGCGCTTCAGAGCCTGTGCCACGCTGTCGGTGGCGGTGAAGTCGTAGCCATAGATTTCATAGTCGATGGTGTTCTGGCCGCTCATGCCGCCGCCACGGCTGCCGCCCACGTTCACTTGCGCTTTCTTGAACTCGGGGTAGTGCTTGAGGTCTTCACGCATGAGTCCCGCAATCTCGACGATGCCGCGGTCGCGCTCGCTGGGGTTGACAAGGCGAATGTTCATCGAAATGATGTGCGAGCCGTTGCTTTGCATCGAGGCAAACGTGTTGTCGCTGCTCGCCTGGCCCACGGTGTAGTTGAACACTTTGATTTCGGGGTATTTCTCGGTCCATTCGTCGTAGAGACGCTGTGTCACTTCCTTGGCAATCTCGACGCGCGTGCCGATGGGCAACTCGAGGTTCACACCCAGGCGGCTGTTGTCGCTTGTGGGGAAGAACTCGCTACCGATAAATTTCATCAGCATCAGCGAGCCCACGAAGATAGCCAGCACCAGGCCCGATGTGATCCAGCGGTGGTTCACGGCGTGGTTGAGCAACCAGGCGAAACCGTCGTCGAGCTTGTCGAGGAAATGCTCGATGGGACCATAGAGGCGGGTGAACATTTTGCCGTGGGTGGTGCGCAGGCGCAGCATGCGCGAGCACAGCATGGGGGTGAGCGAGAGTGCCGCCGTGGTCGAGATAATCATCATGATGGTCACCATCCAGCCCAGCTGGCGGAAGAGCACACCCGTCATACCCGTCACGAGCGTGAGCGGGAAAAACACGGCGATAAGGGTAAGGGTCGACGCGATAACCGAGATGGCTACCTCGTTGGTGCCATGCACCGCGGCCTGCTTGGGGTCGGCGCCGCGCTCGATGTGGGTGGTGACGTTCTCAAGCACCACAATGGCGTCGTCCACCACCATACCGATAGAGATTGACAGTGCCGAGAGCGACACGATGTTGAGCGTGTTGCCCGTGGCATAGAGGTAGATGAACGAGGCAATCAACGAAATGGGGATGGTGAGCACGATGATAATCGTGGCACGCCAGCGACCCAGGAAGAAGAACACCACAATCACGACGAAGAGCAGGGCGTAGAGCACCGTCTCGACAAGCGATGAGATGGTGTTGCGAATGTTGTCGCTCGTGTCGACGATATAGTCCAGCTTTACGTCGCTGGGTAGGTTCTTTTGGATGTTGGGAAGCTCTTGGGCCACCTTGTCCGAGATTTGAACCGAGTTGGCGCCACTCTGCTTCTGGATGATGATCATGGCGCCTTTCACGTTGTTGTTGTAGGTCTCTTGGGCACGCTCCTCCACCGAGTCGTCGATGCGGGCCACGTCGCTCAAGTGGACCACGCCGCCGTTGTGCGAGCCCACCACGATGCCGGCGAGCTGCTGCGGGTCGCTGAACTCGCCCTGCACGCGCAGCGAATAGGTCTCGCTACCGATGTCGAACGTACCGCCCGGGATGTTGCGGTTCTCGGCGCCCACGAGGGCCGAGATGGTCTCGACGGTCACGTTATAGGCCTCGAGCTTGATGGGGTCGACATAGACGTGGATTTCGCGCTTGGGGGCACCGGCAATCGACACCGAGCCCACCCCGTCGACACGGGCCAGCGGGTTGGCCACGTTCTCATCGAGAATCTTGTAGAGTCCCGGCATGCTCTCGCCGGCCTGGGCCGAGAGTAACGCGATGGGAATCATGTCGGTCGAGAACTTGAAAATGACGGGCGTTTGGCTGTCATCGGGTAGGTAGCTCGATATCATGTCGAGCTTGTCGCGCACGTTGTTGGTGAGCACGTCGATGTCGTAGCCATATTCAAACTCAAGCGTGATGATGGAGATGTTCTCGCGGGAGTTCGACGTGATGTGCTTGAGGTGCTCCACGCTGTTGAGCGTGTTCTCGAGCGGACGCGTGAGGTTTTGCTCAATGTCCTCGGCACTCGCGCCTTGGTAGGTCGTCATCACCATGATGGTGTTCGTGTCGATGTCGGGGTAGAGGTCGATGGGTAGCTTCTGCAACGAGAACAAACCCAAAATGACCACAGCCACAAAGATGAGAATCGTGGTGACGGGACGTTTGACTGAACTGGAATATAAACTCATATTGAATTTTTATCGGCTTGGGAAATTACTGATTGTTATTGCTGTTGCTGCTGACCCTTGACCTGGACCTTGGCGCCGTCGCTCAAGCGAGACGCGCCGGCGATGACCACGCGGTCGCCACTCGAGAGGCCCGACTTGATTTCATAGCGGTTGTCGACGCGACGGCCCAACTCCACCTGGGTGAACTTGACGGTGTTGTCGCTTTGCAGCACATACACATAGCGCACGCCCGAACCCACCTGCTTGATGATGGCGCGGTCGGGGACCACGATGTTATGGCTTTGACCGAAGTTGAAGAATACGCGCGCGAACATACCCGTGCGAATCTTGTTCTGCTGGTTGTTGATGGTCACTTCCACCTCAAAGGTGCGCGTCGACGGACTGATTGTGGGGTGGATGTTGTGGACCACACCCGTGAAGCTCTCGCCCTCGTAGGTGTCGAAACGCACCTCGACGGGCATACCCTCGCCCACGTGGGGATAGTCGCTCTCGTTCACGTTCACCACCACCTTGAGCGGTTGTTGCTGCTCGATGATGAGGATGGGCTGGCCGGCGGGCAGGTCGCCGCTGTCGAAGTTTTTTACTGTCACCACGCCGCTGATGGGCGAGGTGAGCACGGTGTTCTCCTCGAGGTTGCGCAAGGCACGCACACTCGCGTCGTACTGTGTCTGCAGCTGGTCGACCGACTGCTGGGTGCCGCCACCTATTCTCACGAGCTCCTTGGCGCGGTCGAGCTCGCGCTTGAGGTTGGCGATAGTGATGCGTTGCTGATCGATGCTCACATCGTCGAGGATAACAACGGCCTGGCCGGCTCTCACGTGGCTACCCACATCGACGAGCAGCCGCTTGATGCGGTTGCCGGTCGACGACATGATGTTGTTGGTCTTGAAGGCCTCGACGGTGGCGGTGTACTCGCTGGTTTGCGCCACATTCTCGGCATAGACGCTTTGCACCTCGACCATGGGCAGTTCTTCTGCGGTCTCTTTCTTCTTGTCGTCGCCCTTGCCCGTGCAGCTCACCGCGAGAGCGGCCAGGAGCATGAACGGAAGGACTGATTTGAAATGTTTCAACATAGCTATATTGTAGAGTTTTTTAGTTTTTATTCGGTTTGGTAGTTTAATCCACGTGTGATTTATTCGCCCTTGAAATTGAACAGTGTCTTCACCGTGTGGATGGTGGTGGGAGCCGGCACTTCGTCGGGCTGCGTATAGTTGGACAAGGGGGCCTTGCCCAGTAGCAGCTCGAGGTCGCTGTCGGCCACAAGATAGTTGTAGATGGCCTGGTAGTAAGTGAGGCGGGCCGCCAGAAGGGCGTCTTGCGTGTCGAGCAATTGGATGAACGTGCCCGAACCTATCTTGAAACTCTCCTGCATGATTTCATTAGCTTTTGTGGCTTGTGCCACACCACCGGCGTTCGACTCCACTTGCTTGAGGCTCTTGTTGATGAGGTCTACTTGCGAGATCACCTGCGATTGCAGCGAGCGCTCCAGGTTCTCGCGTTGCCAGCGCATCTCGCGTGCCGCGATTTCGGCCTGGCGCTGCTTGTTGAGGCGTTGTCCGCCGGTAAAGAGCGGGAACGAGAGCGATAAGCTGGCCGTGGAGTAGGGGTTCCACTTGAAGTTCTTGAAGGGACTACCCATGCTGGTCGAGTTCCACATGTAGTTGATCGAGCCGGTGAGCGTGGGCCACCAGGCGGCCTTTTGTGCCTCCAGGGCGCGGTTGAGGTAATCGGTTTGGAGGTCCATTTGCTTGAGCGAGGTGTTGTCGACGAGCGAGGCCCCCATTTCGGCGCTGTGGTTATACATCATACCCTTGAAGGCGTCGAGTGTTTGCGACGGCTCAATTTCGACGTTCACGTCCATGCCCATGAGCACCTTGAGCTGGAGCTCGAGTTGCGTGATGCTGTTCTCGGCCTCGATAATCGACGGCTCGAGGTTGGTCACCTCCACGTTGGCGCGAAGCACGTCATATTCGCTGGCGACTCCCAGCTCATATTTCTTTTGGAAGAGCTGGGCGTTGAATTGCGCCGTCTTGTGGCTCTCCTCAATCACTTTTTTGCTGTCATGGGCCAGCAGTAGCGTGTAGTAAGCGTTTTTCACCTGGTTGACGAGCGACAAGCGCGAGGCGCGCGCCGCCTCAACCTTTTGCAGAATTTGGTTATCGCTGAGCTTGAGCGATTTCCACAGCTGGGGCACCACGAGCGGAATGGTGGCATTGAAGCCCGTGTTGTAGCTGTTGTCGCGGCCCATCTTGAACGATTGGTCGCCCATATACACCGTTTGGATGGCAAGCGAGCGGGAATACTGGGCGCTGAAGCTGATGTTGGGCAGTAACTGGCCGAGCACCTCGCGACGCGAGTAGTCCACGCGCTTGATTTCCATTTGCGCCACCTTGATGGTGGGGTTCTCGTTGAGGGCGATGCGAATGCATTCGTCAAGCGAAAGCCGCAGCGGTGTCGTCTGTTGTGCCGCGGCGGTGAAAGCGCTTGCTGCAAGTAGCAGTAGTCCTGCTGATAGTTGTTTGATAGTCATTGTGTTATATTATTTTTTGTTGATGCTTAAGTAGTTTTGGTCGGCAAGGAATTCGTCGATATACTTGATACCCTCGATGGTGGCGATGCCGCGCATGAAATTCAAGAACGCGCCGTCGAAGAGCTCCACCTTGCTCACGTTGAGCTGCGTGAAGTCTTCGCGCTGGTTGAGGTTGTGCATGGTGATGAAAAACAGCAGTGCCGCCACCACCGGGTTGATGTTGGCCAGCACCAGTCCTTCTTCTTGCGCTTTGGTCACCACGCGGGCAAAGTTTTGCACATGGTCCACCTGGTTCTTGCGATACTGGTCGAAGATGTCGGGGTAAAGTCGCTTGATGTCGTCGATAAAGGCAAACGAAGTGCGCTGGTAGTAGCTGCGCACGTTTATGTATACCCGCATCAGCGCCTCGAAATTATTGGCCGAGCCGGCGAAGATTTCTTCCACCTCACGCTTGTGGCGGTCGTGACTGTAACGCACCGCCTCGCTGATGAGAGTCCGCTTGTCGGGGAACAGCTCGTAGAGAGTGCGCTTCGAGATGCCGCATTCGCGCGCCACATGGTCCATGGTCATGGACTGGGCGCCGATGCGCGCAAGAATGGCCTCTACCCGCAAAATAACTTGTTCTCTTTCCATAAATAATCGTGTACCGATAGTGTTGCCTTGAAATGGCGGTGCAAAATTAGAAAAAACTTTGAAAACCCGAAAAGTTTTCTCGGTCTAAATCGACTATGTGCGATTTTTTAACTACTTTTGTGACGTTTTTATCGACAATTATGGCAAAAACCGAAAGTAACATTAACGAAGTTTTCCAATTCCTGCGCTTGCTGGCCGCTCACAACGAGCGCCCCTGGTTCAAGGCGCGAAAAGAACAATACGACGCGCTGCGACAGGCGTGGGAACACGACATGGAGCGCCTCATTAACCTTGTGGCGCAGTGGGACGACAAGGCGCGCGGCCTCACCGTCAAGCAGGCGGTGTACCGCATCTACCGCGACATCCGCTTCTCGCCCGACAAGAGGCCTTACAAGACCTACTTCAGCGGCGTGATAGGGGCCGGTGGACGCAAGTGCGTGTCAAGCGGGTATTATGTCCATTTGGAACCCGGCAATTCCATGCTGTGTGGCGGCGTGTGGTGGCCCGAGAAAGACAAGCTGGCGGCCATACGCGGCCTCATCGACGCCGAGGCCGACGAGTGGTTGCGCCTCATGGATAATCCGGAACTTACCGCGCGTTATAGCCTCGACGAGAGTGAGGCGCTCAAAACCGTGCCCAAGGGCTATCCCAAGGACCACCCCATGGCGCGATACCTGCGCTTCAAGTCGTTCATTTTCGTGAAGAAACTCGACGAAAGCTTCTTCGACTGTGACGACTGGGTGGCGCGCGTCAACGACGACCTGCGCCCCCTCAAGCCCGTACACGACTTCCTCGACTACGTCTTCGAGTAACGCGTCAGTCCTTATAGTAGACTTTCACTTCGCCCACGGGCAGCTTGCCCACGAGCACGAGCGGAATGTGTTGCGAGTCGGTCGACAGGTAGGTGTCGATGCCGTGGCTCGACAGCTTGCCGTTGTCGGTGGTGAAGGTGAACCTCACGTGAATCGCATCGCGCTTGGTGCCGTTGCGCATCTTTACCTTGGTTTGACCTATGTATTTGATGGCCAGTGTCTCTTTCTCTTTGCCCGAGAAGATGGTGGTCTTGTAGAAGGCGTTCTTGGCCATGCTGTCGAATTTCATGCGGCGCAATAGGTAAAACACGCTCAGCATGTCGTAGGCGTTGTCGGGTGAGTGAAGTGTGATGTGAATCGTCTCTTTTCCAGGACGCACACGCGTGCACTTGCCTGTGGTGGCCGACCCGTTGTAGCTGAACTCAACCACGTCGAGCGCATAGTAGCTCTTCTCGTGGGTGATTTTTTCGTAACGCACCGGGTGCAGTGAGCTGTTGAGCGTGCACTTGAGCGTGTCGCGCACCGGATATATCTTGTCGGCCCACGAACGCGTCTGGCCCACGAGCATCGCGCGGTAGCCGTCACCGCTGCGCTTGATGCTCAGCGACGCGTTGGCCGCATGCTTCCAGATGGGACCCCACTGATACACTATCTCATAGTTGAGGTGCTCGTTACTGTAGTCGACGGCGGCGCGTGCCGGCATTATGGCGGCCATCGCCACGACTGCCGCTATGGCCATCGCCGTCCTGATTGAATTCCTAATCCAAGTTTTCATCCAAATTGTCATGTGTTGCGTGAATTTATCGGTTAGACTGCAAGTCACGCCACGAGGTTTAATCATGTCGCATGAGGACTCCGTACATCGCGTTTTCGCCGAAAATAGTAGGGAAAAACGACGTCTTAGTATTCCGTTTGCACAAGCAAGTGTTCTTTTTCGTCCTTTTGCTATTGCCATGTTAAACTTTATTTATACTTTTGCGTCAAAATTTCGAAGGCTGAATTTTATCACCTTTTATATATGTTTAATTTTTAAAAAACATTTTCAACAATGAAAAAATTTGCATTAGCATTGGTTTTGGTGGCAATGACCGCTGGTATTGCTACAGCTCAAGAAGACAATTTTAGCTTTGGTGCCAAGGTCGGTTTCGACATCACCCACTTCTGGGGTAAGGATATTGGTCACAAAGTGCAGCCGAACTATCAGGCCGGCTTGTTCATTGAGTATAGGGCTACCCGCAATTTCGCCATCGCTCCCGAAGTCGTGTTTGCCGCTCAAGGTGGCAAGGAGGCTATAAGTGTGGGTACCGCTGAAGCTAAATTTGAGGCTACCGAGAAGTACAACACTAACTACATCAACGTGCCCGTGATGCTCAAGTTCTATGCTACCGACGACTTCAGCATCGACTTTGGTCCCCAAGTGGGCTTCAACGTGTACAGCAAGTCGACCACGAAGCTTGACCTCAAGGGTAAAGCACTGCCCGAGGGCCTCAACGAGAAGTACACCACCAACTACAAGGACGCTACGAATACCGTCGACTTCGGTTTGGGTCTGGGTTGCACTTACAACCTGAGCGACAACGCCTTCGTGCAGGCTCGCTACACGCTGGGTCTCACCAAGGTCTTCAAGGGTGTCGACGCCAAGAACGGCAATGCCCAAATCGCTTTTGGCTACCGCTTCTAAATCGCACAGCAACACAATTCACTTAATTGACCTGAGAGGGCGCGTCACTTCAACGTGACACGCCCTCTCGAATTATTATCGCCTAACCGATTAGTTCATGTTCAGCAAGTTCTCGAGAAATGTGAGTATGTGAAGTGTCGAGTCTATTGATGAAAATAGAGGGCCAACTCAAGATAATATTAGTTAACCCTTTAATTTCTATTTGTTGCTCTTCTTTTTATTGGCATGCCCATCCATCATCTCAAATTCAACATTATTAAGAAATTTATCCAGTTCGTTTTTTATATCTTGGATCCTGCCGTCTAAAACAGTTTTATTATTCTCATAAAAAGCGTTCCTAAGATAGCTCACCTGTTCTTTCTTTCCATTTTTCCCTGTGAAGCCCGAATCGTTATTAATCATATCTGTTAATTCCTTGAACACGGGATATGGATGAGGACTTTGTACTGGATCGGGGTTTAACATGTTTGAAATTGCAACGGTGTGATCAATGTCTATACTTTGGAAGATTGCAACTTTTAGTAATTTTTTAATACCGTTCTCAGTATTAGTATAGACGTTGTGCTTTTGTTTACAGTTGTCGTAAACATATACTTGGCGTCTTACTATTTCCAGGGCTATTCCATCATTTGCTAAGTATGAGAAAGTGATAGTGTTTCCCGCATTATCAATTAGTATTGTGATTTTATTTACAAGTTTCTTGAGCCAATTTTCAAACCAGTTTTTTTCATCACGATTGTTTTTGAAAATTGTGTCAATTAGTTCAATCGGGTAATAAACATCGCCAGTATATCTTCCCTCAGTCCTCCTTCGGAACGTTATATTGTCGTAGAGTTCCTTTTTCCTGAAACTTCTTTTTTGATATTTACCGATAAACGCCTTAACCGCTTCTTCTTCTAGGGGGCAAAGCTTAGTCTTGCCGTTGTATTGGAAGTGTTTACAATAGAATTCAATATACCTTTCAAGTGCCGTTCTGCAGTCGTTGAAGGAATTTTTTGGGATTTTTGTCCTGGTTTCGTTTTCTTTTTTATCAAAAGCGAGTTCACGGCAAGCATCAAGCAGTTTGGCCGCCAGCAATTGATCCACCGCATCCAAAGAACAGAAAATCTCATGAAATTTATGAATTGACTTATTTTTCTTTTTTTTTGGGAAAAACTCATCCAAGACATTTTCGAATAAACGCCTTAGCCTGCTTAAAGGACTGCAGGCATTACGTTTGTTCTTTGAATAGCCTTCATTAACAAGCCAATCTTTAAATTCTTCTTCATGTGGAATTGTGATATTATATCTCATAAGAATAATAATTGATGTTTATGATTTCAAGCCACGTAAGAATCACATCTAAATGTGGTTACAGCACTGCAAAGTTAATGGTTTTTCCTAATTAAGCTTATTCTATCAGCCGATTATTTATTGTTTTATTTTTCTCAAGCTCAAATCCAGCCTTTTCCTCTCCGCTCAAAACCCTTATATATGAGAGAATTATTAACAACAATAACAAGAGAATTAAACAAAAGAGAAATGAACACAGAGAATTTAAGCAAGAATTTAGGAATTCATGTTTAAGTGCTTGAGATATGCTGTAAGAGTCTTCGTCATAGGCCTCACGATTCAAGAATAATACCTTAATAGAAGATAGATAATAATCTTTAGGTGAAATAACTCCATCAAAGATGGTATATTGGGAATCTGAGAATAATTCGCAATACTCTCGTTTCAGATCTTCTTCCCACTTATAGTACATTCTTTCAATTTCTTCTATCATATAGTTAAGGTTTTTAGCTCAGAAGACAAGCTTCTGATAAATAATTAGTATTCAAAAACCACAGATATTACCACCAACTTTGATATTTATATTTTGCAATTATGTTTTTAGCGCCTTTACTTTTATTACATTGCTCACAAGTCAATTGAATGTTACAAGGGTCATTCGTGCCATAATCTTTTAATGGGACAATATGATCAAAGTTATTATTATGAAGAATGCTTATTATTCCACTTAAGTCTCGATTACAACACACACAATGACCTTTGTCTCTATGAAAAACTGCCCGTTTTACCCATTTGGGGATATGACATCTCTTTATAGTCCCATTTTCGTTTCTGGAATCTTTAGGCCACTCTACGATGTCTGCGTATGTACCATTCTCATCTAATAGCACATTACGTACAATTTGATTGAATTTCACCAATAATAACTTATCGTTGAACAGAATATGAACAATTTCGTCAGATATAGTATCAAAGAACTGCATGAATTTTTCTTCATTCATGTTAAACCACTTCCATGCAAAATCATAATCATCGCAAGACTTTGGTTTCTTTAATTTTATTCCATATTCCTTCATGAGGTTAATCCACCACTCAATATCATCTTCTTCAATCAAATCACCGCTCTTTCTAAACACCCCTCTATAATAACAATACAATGTACCGGACACATAAATATGCAGCAATGAAACCTTGTTAAATCTCAATGCGCTTTTAACAAACTGTTCGCCATCAAAATTCCAAAAATCAAACTTATTTTCAATCGCATCAGAGATGATGCTTAGAAAATTATAAACTGATTTGAATTTGTATTCTTTCAATAATGTATCTTCAAACATAAGGATAATAAAAGTAATATTGATCTATTGCAACTAATAAACAATACCATTTTTGTAAACAATGCAAAGGTACGATATTTTTTTATGTAATCATTGTTTGTTGTTGATTCTGTTGAGTGCTTTATACTTCAATACTTATCAAAATAACTGTCACATTGTAAAAAAACGACAACACACAGTATATGCGTTTATTTCACGTCTACCCCCTACCTATCCTCCCGAAAAAACCTTATATGTAAGAGAATTAGACAACATTTTTTTATTAACAATTTAAACTAACATTTACAAACAAAACAGAGAGAAGACAATGATTAATTTACCAAGAATCGTCATGGCCTTGTTTGGAATTTCTGCTGTATTGGACATCGCAGAGAAGATCCACAATTGGGGCCATGACAAAGACAAAGACAAAGACGAAGAGAAGAAACAAGATGAGCCGTCACGGGTGTAGCTGCAAAGAAATCAAAAGCAGGAAACGCTATTGACGGTATTGTAATCGTATGCGAAACTATTGCAACGATTCTCAAGAATTCAAAGAAACTGGTGAAGATCCTGGAGAAACTTCGGGGTCCACCATGATGTTATTAACCATTTAACAACGACAACAAATGGAACAAACAACAATCATTCCGCCATCCTACCTCCCAATGGTAGTCGAGACGGAGCAAACTACAACTATCGGGGAGACCATTATCGTTGCCCACTGACTAACGGGATTGCGCCATGAAATCGTGAGTCTCACCTCAGCAAGACCGATGAGTCTAACGCGAAAAAATCTCTTTACTCCTTACTCTTTACTCTTTACTCCTCAAGTTTTAAAACTTGAATTAAACGTGCGGCACCAGGCAGTGAGGCCGCAATTCAAGCAGTCGGGGCGCAATGCCTTGCACACGTAGCGGCCATGAAGCAGCAACCAGTGGTGGGCATTGTAGCGCAGCGGTGCCGGAATGTGGCGTGTGAGCGCCTTCTCGACCTCGAGCGGTGTCTTGCCGTGAGCCAGTCCCAGGCGGTTGGCAACGCGAAAGACATGAGTGTCGACGGCGATAGCCGCCTGACCAAACACGAGCCCAAGCATCACGTTGGCGGTCTTGCGGCCCACACCCGGCAACCGGATGAGCTGCTCCATGGTGTCGGGCACGCGGCCGTCAAACTCGTCGACGAGCATTGCCGCCATGGCCTGCAAGTGTCGCGCCTTGCTGTTGGGGTAGGACACGCTGGAGATGTAAGGCAGCAGTTCGTCGGCACTGGCCGCCGCCATGGCCGCCGCGGTGGGGTAGGCGGCAAAGAGTCGCGGTGTGACAAGGTTCACGCGCTTGTCGGTGCACTGGGCCGAGAGAATGACAGCAACGAGTATCTCAAACTCGTTGCTGTAAGTAAGTTCGGTCGTGGGATTGGGATTACTTTGCGCGAAGTAACCGAGCACGCCCGCATATCGCTCCTTGAGGGTCATGCGTCAATGAATGGCTTGGAACTCCTCGAGGAAACGCGTGTCGTTTTCGCTGAACATGCGCAGGTCTTTGACCATATACTTGAGGTTGGTGATGCGCTCCACGCCCACGCCAAAGGCGTAGCCCGTGTACTTGCTGCTGTCGATGCCGCACAAGTCGAGCACATTGGGGTCCACCATGCCGCAGCCCAGAATTTCCACCCAGCCGGTGTGCTTGCAAAAACTGCAACCTTCGCCGCCACACAGCATGCACGACACGTCCATCTCGGCGCTGGGCTCGGTAAACGGGAAGTAGCTGGGGCGCAACCGAATCTTCGTGTCGGGACCGAAGAGCTCTTGCGCAAAGTAGAGCAACATCTGCTTGAGGTCGGCAAACGACACGTTGCGGTCGATATACAATCCCTCAATTTGGTGAAAGAAGCAATGGGCGCGGGCCGTGATGGCCTCGTTGCGGTACACGCGACCCGGGCAGATGATGCGGATGGGAGGCTGTGAGGTGAGCATGACGCGGCTCTGCACCGAGCTCGTGTGGCTGCGAAGCACGATGTTGCGTTTCACGTCGTCCTTGTCCTCGGCCACAAAGAAAGTGTCTTGCATGTCGCGTGCCGGATGGTCGGCGGCAAAGTTGAGCGACGTGAACACGTGCAGGTCATCTTCCACCTCGGGACCGTCGGCCAACGTGAATCCCACGCGCGAGAAAATGTCGATGATTTGCTTGCGAACCACGTTGAGCGGATGGCGCGTGCCCACCGTGAGCGGCAACGACGGACGCGTGAGGTCGAGGTGCGACGTCTCGTCGGCTTCCTGGCTGTGGAAACGCTCGCGCAACGAGTTTATCTTGTCGGTGGCAAGCGTCTTGAGCTCGTTAAGCCGTTGCCCGAACTCCTTCTTATGCTCGGGCGGCACGTTGCGAAACTCGTTGAAGAGCGCCGATACCTCGCCCTTCTTACTCAAGTATTTAATGCGCAGGGCCTCCAGGGCCTCGCTGTTGTCGGCTTTAAGCGTCTCTATTTGGGCCTTCAAGGCCTCAATTTTTTCAAGTAGCATAATGTTTCTTTCTTTTTCAGTTTGCAAAATTACTGCAAATTGAGGGCAATACAAAATAAATGACTCATTTTTTATTCGTTGTTGCCCAAATGCCGAGTGTTTTTTCGTTGAAACGAACGCATGGTGTCATTGTCGTGTTATCGGGTGACGCGCTTTTCAAAGAAAAAGGCGAAAGTGTTTGGATTTGTGAGGCGGAATGATTAAATTTGCGGCATACTATAATCAAAAAACTCTAAAACCTATTAAACCTGTTTTGTTATGAAGAAAATCTTATTTGTCAGTTTAGTAACTCTGCTGCTTTGCTCGTGTGGCAACGGTGACCCCGATTTGCAGTATTTCCCGTTCCAGAGCGAGCGCGACGGTAAGTGGGGCATGATTGGCGCCGACGGCGACGTGCTCTTCGAGGCCGAGTTCAAGAGCGAGTGTGAGTTGTCGGTGGCCATGCGCGACCGTTTCTGGGTCAAGTTCCAGGGCGACGACTGTGAGTATTATCAACTCTACACGGCCGACGAGAAGCCCCAAAAAGTGAGCAACACCAAGTATAGCCAAGCCGGCGATTTTATTGAGAAAGTGGCCCCTGTTGTGAAGAAAAACGGCGGCATCATGTTCATCGACCGCGATGGCAACGAGGCCTTCAGGCTTGAGAAAGTGAACGGCAAGAAAGTGGAAGGCTGCACCAATTTTATTAATGGCTATGCGCAGTTCAAGACCGAGAATAATCGCATGGGCTTAATTGATACCAAGGGAAATGTCGTTATCGAGCCTAAAAAATATATTTTCATTACACCTGTGAGTGATGGTCGCGTGCTTGCGATTGACAAAAAATATGAGGACGCTTCGAGCAGCGACTATAAGGTCACTATCCTGTCTTTCCCTAAGGGAGAGGAAATAGGAACCATCTCGATGAGTAAATATGAGCGTATTAACAATATGTTCCTCAATGGACTATTAGGTGCAAAGAAAGAGGACAAGGGCTATGGCTTTATCGACGAGAAGGGTGAATGGAAAGTGCCCGCCAATTCCAAGGTACAAAGATTATACAATGTGGGTGTAGGACCGTTCGACCGTAACTTGTTCTATAACGGCGACTTGTGCATCTTTGGCGGCGAGGATGGAAGTGGTGTCTTCGATATAGGCAAGGGCGAAGTGGTGCTCAAGGCGAAATATGATGATTTGGCCTTTGCCGACGACAGCGGCAAGCTCTTGTGGGCCGAGAACGACCGCGGCAGGTGGAGCCTGATCACTCCCGAGGGCGAAACGGTGGCCGATGTCGATGCGAAGGAGGTATGTTTGTTTGTCAATGGTGTGGCCTTCGTCAAGGATGGTGACCACTCGTGGATAGCTATCGACAAGGACGGCAAAGACCTGAAAGTGGAAGACCTTAACGGCCGTCGGCTCGATATCTACAATATCCGCGTCAGGCCACTGCGAGATACGTTCACCAGCGAAAAATAATACTTCATGTCAACCTTTAAGCACATTCTTGTGGCAAAGGCCACCGCCTTGCTGGCACTCTTGTGTGTCGCCTGCAGCGGCGATAGCGAGGGTACTGCCTATGCCGCTTTCCAGCGCGTGCCGGGCGGCAAGTGGGGCATGATTAACATGACCACGGGCGAGGTGCTCTTTGAGGACGCCTTTGCCGCCGATTGCCAGTTGAGTCGCGGCACACGTGGTGTGTTCTGGGTCAAAGACGCGCGTGGCGATTATCGCCTGTATTCGTGCGAGCGGGAGCCGCGCGAGCTCGCCGGGCCTTTCTCGCAAGTGGCCGACTTCTTCGACGACGTGGCACCCGTGGTGCGTCGTGACAGTTGCATCACGGTCATCGGCATCGATGGCCGGGAACGCTTTTGCCTCGACAAGGTCGACGGCAAGGCTGTCACCACATGCTCCAATTTCAACCACGGTGTGGCCACGGTGAGTTGCGGCGACACCGGCGCGCTTATCGACCGCGACGGCAACGTGCTGGTGCCTACCGGTAAATATGCCTCCCTCGTGCTAAGTGGCGACTCGCTGGTGCTCGCGTTTCAGCACGACGTGACCCGCTCGCTCGATTGCATTCGTGGCAAGGGCTCCGTCGACGTGCTCGACCTCGAAGGCAAGCGCGTGGGAGGCTTTGAGCTGACGCGCTTTGGCGAGGTGACCACCGGCTTCTTCATGGGACTGCTCGCCGCGAGCGACCACGATGGCCGCTGGGGGCTCATCGACCGCGACGGCAAGTGGGTGGTGCAACCCGGCGATAAAGTGAGCAAGATTTTCGCCCGCAACAGCCTCAACAGCCATGGCGACAAGTTTGTGTTCATGAGCGCCTCAAGCAAGTGCGGCGTGATGAGCACCGCCGGCGACGTGCTCATCGAGGCTAACTATGGTGGCATCATGCTCAACAAGGACCACTATGTGGCCGTCGAAACGTCGGCCGGCAAGTGGGAATTACACGACTATAACGACAAGAAACTGGCCGGAAGCGCCGACTATCTTAAGCTGTTGCCGCCCTCAGGCGATGCTACGCTCACTTTTGCCGAAGAACAGGAGAACCGGTGGGTGGCCCTCAACGAGGCAGGCGAGACGCTTGAGCTCGTCGACAAAGACGGAAAGCCATTCAAACCGGCCCACGTGACTACCGCGATGGTCAACCGCGAGGTGAAGAGCGAGTTCTTCAACCTCGACGCCGTTGTGGCCGAGATGCGTCTCGCTCCCGATGGAATGCTGGGCATGGACCTGAACATGCAGCCGCGAGAGGTGGCGTCGCTATTGCGCGCCGTCGATAAGCGTCAGCTACCCATCGACACCGTCGCTTTTCCGCAAGGCGACGATGGCGCCCAGCACTGGGCCGGAACCGAGAAAATCATGAGTGTGCCTTGCGCGATGGGGGCCGCCGCGGCCACCGCGCGTGTGGAATACACCACACGCCCCGTGACCGAGATTCGCGGCATCACCCACGACCCCATGGAGATGCTCGACAACACGGTGTACGCCGGTCGCGAGGCAACGCTCGGCTACCGATACACCGACAGTATCGCGCCCGCCTCACTCTCTGTTACCATCGAGGCCAACGAGGTGCTCAAGGGCGAGAAGATGGACCGCCTCACGCAACGTCTCATCGACAAGGTGAAATCCCTGGGCACACCGCTTGCCGCCAACGCCAATGCCGCGGTGGTAACCGTCGATAACGAGAGGACCTTTCTGGTTTTTCGCGATGGCGAAGCGGTCACGGTGATGCTCCTGCGCGGCGACTCCACGCAAGACGAGGCCGACGAGTTCTTGCGCGCTCACCCTTGACGGCAGGCGCGCGTCCTCAAGCAATAAACATGACGGGAGGGAAACCATTGCGGCTCCCCTCCCGTTGCTATTGGGGTTAACCTAAATCGGCCATCAGGTTTTATGCCTGATTTGGGTTAATAATCCACCTGCAGGTCTTCGATGCGGTCGTAGTTGATGTTGCGATAGTTTTCAAATCGTATGCTCTCGTTGTGCCTTATCCTAATCTCTTTCATGAGTTGTTGATATTCTTTGATGTCCTCAATCTCTCTTTTTGATAGCACTTTGAATTGATCGGGATAATTGCTGTCGGGATTGATTCCGTGCTTGATTAAAATGTCGGCTATCATTTTGCGATATTCGTGATACACATAATCCGAAGTGTTGGTGTGGTGCGGTGCCCTTCTAATCTTGTTGTCTCCCGATGAGGAACCCGACGATTCGGTTTTTCCTCTCCTTGAAGAACCCGATGATGAGCTTGATGATGAGCCGCTACCGCCCGAATAAGCCGGCGTGGGATAGTAACCGCCATAATAGGCCGGCGGGGCGGCTGAGGTGGTGACTATCGTTGTGGTGCTGGAACCGGAAGTGCCGTGCTTGGCCGCATCGACAATGGCGGCGGTCGTGCCTGCCACAGCGGCCGCACCTATCAGCCCCACGGTAATGGCTGTGATGATACCCTTGCGGCGTTCGGCATTGGCCTCGTGCTTGGCTTTTTCACTCTCGATGCTGTTTTGGCAAAATTTCCGCGTTTGGCTATCCACTTTATAGGTGAGCACAGTCTCGAAGTCGCTGATAGCTTGCTTGTGCTTCTCGAGGCCCATCTGGTGGGTGCCTCGAGCGAGGTAAGCCTCCTTCGAGGGTTCTTGTTTGATGATGGCATCATAGCACTTGACGGCCGTTTTGTGCAACTTGTTGATTTCTTTTTCCTCTTTTTTACGCTCTTTCTTGTGCTCCTTATCGTCGGGAATAGAGTTGAGAATGGCTTCGTGCTCATAAATTTCTACTTCGACCAAGTGCGCTTGTGCGAAAAGAGCTTGTGGCGAACTGTGTTTGTCAACCTTGTGTATAACCTTGTCGAAGTCATCCTTTTTCTTCTCTTTATTTTCTTTTTTGTCTTTGTCCTTGTCCTTTGCTTTGACCTTTGTGGCGTCTTTGACCGAAACGTCCTTGCAAACTACAAGCGTAGCACCTTCCTTGCACTTCTTCACCCCAGGGTTATCGCTCTTAAGTTGCTCTACTGTGATGCCATATTCCTTGGCGATACTCTCAAAGGTGTCACCCTTCTTGACCACATGGTTGATGACCACCTGAGCACTTGTCTCGGCGGCGTTGGCGACAGTAGCTCCAGCGTCTTTTGAGCGGGCGGATGTGGCTTTTGTGGTGGCGGTGGAATTTCGCCGGCCACCTGTTCGTTTCTTTCGAGTCGAGGACCTTCTTTGTGGTGTGCTGGCCAGCAGAACTTCCTGCTTGTCGCCGTTGCCCGTGAACGTCTCGAAGGAGAGGGCGTCGTAGGCACACACATTACTTGTCGCCAAAATCAGCGCAAGTGTCACTAAACAAATTTGTTTCATTATCCTCTTCTATAATGATTAGAATTTGTAGCAGGCACCGATTGAGCCTAAACTGAACGCTCCCCGTTTCTTGTAGATGTTCCAGGTCGTTAAACCGACTTCGGCCTGTGCGCCCCAATGCTGGTTGAAGAAATAGCGCGCCCCAATGCTTAATGCCACTGCAGCCTTGTACTCGTTTTTCGGCTCATCATCCCATTTCACATAGTCCAAGTCGCGATAATTGTATTTAAAGGTGGTTTGGCGCTCTTTTTTCGTTTGTTCAAAACTTCCTTCTGACCACATGGCGCTGAAACCCTTCTCGTTGTGCAAATTCTTGATGGAAGTCATTCTCATCACAGCACCTATTCCAAGGGTGAGATAAGTGTCGAATTTAGGTGTGAAAGCATAGTGCAAGCTGCCAGTAAGCATGAGGTTGATGTCGTGGCGCACGTGGTCGGCCTGCGCGCTTCCCATGCCTTCTCTTTTGATTTCTTGCGAAGTGGGAGTCCGCCTTGTGCCTGCATTTGGGTCGTATGTATAGATATACATTATATAATGATATTTGTATTGCCCTGTTATTGGGGCATCACTTTGTGCTTGATGAGTCATGTAGTTAGATGCCGCCCCAATGCCGACAGAAACTTTGTCGTTGCATAGCCCGTCGGCGACAATATACTCGAAGGCAAGTTTGCCGCCGTAAGCAATGTGGCTCTTGTTGGCCACGCCTTTTAGAGTGCCCTCAGAGTCGTAAGAGTATTCCGAACAATTGGGCGAGAAGCCTATGTTGGCTCCAGCACTGAGAATTACATCGCCTTTTTTTACTTCTTGTGAGAAACATGTGAGTGTGGCCAAAAGCGCAATAGCTAAAGCGATTAGTGGTTTTGTTGCACGTGATGTGGTCGTTGTAAACATTTTGTTTGACAAGTTGTGTCACGCGGCCCCCTTACAGTGACGGGTTATGAACAAAGAGAAGCGAGGAGCCTGTTTTGTGCTCGTCCCGCTACCAGAGGCCTTCTCACGTGCCCATGCCGCAATCACGAACAACTTGAGACCCCACGCCGATATGCTAATCCGCCCACCGCCGCCCTCTGGCGGCGTGAGGCAGATGTGTGGCACATCTGTGGGCGTCTTTTCAGTTGCTTCGTCTTTGGCGGCATGTGACAAGATGTGAGAAGTTCTTGGTAGCCAAAGAACAAAGCGTCAAAAAACGCCTTTCTATTATGTCGTGTCCCAATCGCGCCCCTTCCTGGGAGGCGCGCGTAGAACGCCACAAAGGTAGCGATTTTTTTTGTGACCACAAAAAAGAGAGCCTCCTTTTTCCTGTTTTCCGCGCGTTGTGAATTTTAAAAAAACAGAGCCTGATAATCAG
>CAMVPC010000035.1 GCA_947169265.1 uncultured Prevotellaceae bacterium | reverse complement strand
TGCTCTACTTTTTTATATCGACTGGCTTATATATCCCGATTTTTATCTAAATTTGTAGTTTCTATGAGATGAAAATAACGTAAAAAGTTTTGTAACTCATTATGGCTGACCGCATGACGAAAGAGCAACGGCATCGTTGCATGAGCCACATAAAAGGCCGAAACACCAAGCCGGAACTAAAAGTGCGTCACGCATTATGACATAGCGGATTCAGATACAGCCTAAATGTGAAGCGATTACCGGGAAAACCCGACATAGTTTTGACAAAATACAAAACTGTTGTTTTCGTACATGGGTGTTTTTGGCATGGTCATAATTGCAAATTTGCAAAACTGCCTACCACAAACACTGAATTTTGGGAACAAAAGATAATGGTGTAAAAACTTATTTTATGGCAAATTCAATTCAAATATCTCAGGCAGTCGATGCAATTAAAAGCGCTATCCTTCGCAGCCAAGAATCAGCACTGCGTGCCACGAATAAAAGTCTGTTAGCATTATATTATGCAATAGGTAAATTTGTTTCTATTAATTCACGCAAAGGCTTTTGGGGACAAGGAGCATTAGAGGCTATTAGTCGGCAACTTAGTCAAGAAATGCCCGGCTTGAGGGGCTTTTCTGAAAGAAATCTCAAGAATATGCGAACTTTCGCCGAAAGTTGGGAAATTCCAACGGCCGCTGAGCGCGTTGATTATAAGGATATTACTAATTCGGCAGACACGTCTGCCGAATTACACCGTCATTTACCTACACAAACTCAAGACACAAAAGTAGTCAATGTTGCCATCAATCCCTTTGGACTGTTGGAATCTTTGAACCTTTCAAAATGGCAGACAATGTCTGCCGAATTTTGTGAAGATTTTTTCTCATTAAGTTTTTCGCATCATATTGCCATCTTATCAAAGGCAAAGGCTTTGGAAGAGAGGCTATTCTATATTCATCAAGCGTCAGTGAACAGATGGAGTCTCCGTGAACTGGAGAGGCAAATTTCACTGAACACCTTTCAACATCAAGGCACAATCCCAAACAACTTCCCCCAAACATTACCTCAACCACAGCTCGCGTTCCGTGCAATTCAAATGTTTAAAGACTCATATCTTTTGGATTACATTAACACGGAAGAACTTGGAATACGTGATGTCGAAGATATTGATGAACGAGTCATTGAGCAAGGAATAGTGCAAAACATTAAAAAGTTCATTTTGTCTTTTGGACGAGATTTCGCTTTTATGGGAAATCAATATCGGGTTGAGGCTATGGGGCATGAGCATTTCATTGATTTGCTATTTTACAATAGAGAGTTGAATTGTCTGGTTGCGATAGAACTGAAGAAAGGAGAGTTTAAGACAAGCTACTTGGGACAACTTAACGGATACCTGGATTTACTTGATGACTATGTAAAAAAGCCCCACGAGAACCCTAGTATTGGCATTGTGTTATGCAAGGATGTTGACAAGACATACGCGGAGTATATGGTACGTTCCTATCAAAAGCCCATGGGAGTTGCGACCTATCAAATTTCATCAGACATGCCCGAGAAGTTGCGTAAATCATTGCCAGAGATTGAGGATTTGAAAAAGTTGTTATAATATGGCAAAACAAAATTGAAACAAATAAGAAGCGTGACCGACTCAACACGCAAAAGTTACGACTTTTGGGGTTTAGAGTTATAACGATTTGGGAATGTGAGTTGAGCAAGGAAAAACGTGATAAAACACTTGAATCCTTGTTGCTCACAATGAGCGAAATCGTGTTGAAAGAGAATAAAGCAAAAATATACAACCTTGAAGAAAGCGACTTGACGATGGCGGCAGAACCAACCGCAAGTTATGGACTTCTAAACGACGTGAAACATAATGAAAAAAGAAGAGATTTTGGCACTATTCAACGACTTTGAAAGTGCTGTATGCATAACAAATGAAACAGAGTGTTGGAGCGCCCGTGAACTTTGTTCTCTGTTGGGTTATTCCCAATGGCGTAACTTCGTGAATGTCATTGACAAAGCCAAGGTTTCATGTGTAAATGTCGGGCATAATGTAATGGATCATTTTGCTGACGTCAGCAAAATGATAAAGTTGGCAAAAGGCGCTGTGCGTCAAGTAGATGATATATTGCTCACTCGTTATGCTTGCTATCTTGTCGCGCAAAATGGAAACCTGCGGGTTATGAGGTGCGTTTTGACGGCGGCCTAATTGGAATTGAAATTCAGCCATAATTTGCAGTTTTTTGACCGCAAAATTACGAAATAATGTGATAATCAACGCAGCTTTGCTGCAAATCTTTACCCCTTACCCTTTACCCCTTCCCCATGAGAAATATTCATATTTCGACTTTACGCAGCATGCTGCGCGCCGGCGACCCCGTCGACCTCAAGCTCTGGACCAAATCGGGAGAGATCCAGGAATGGCGAAATTGCATACCGCTGCGCTACAATTTCTACAAAGGCACGCAGCAGTTCAAGCTGCTCAACTCCGGGCAAATTCGCCAAGCCCGAATTTGCTGCATTTTCTGCGTAAATGATCTTGAAGTGTTCCTTTGATTTGAATTTTTTGACTCTCATAAACATCTGATTGAGGGAAAATTCTTACCTTTGCAATACCTAGTCATTTCAAACTTTCGATAACCATCTAATTTTTTAATAAGATGAATAAGATTCTCGCAACATTGGGACTCAGAATAGTTACTCTGATTGTCCTGATTTCGTTCTCAATTTTGGCCGCCGAGGCACAATCGGGCGACAACACTGCCCAGCTGTGCCCAGTGGAATTGGCGACCGACATTGTAAACGGCACAGTGACCGTGGATAAGACAGAGGCGATGGCCGGCGAGACGGTGACCATCACTGTCACCCCCGCTTATGGCTATGCCGCCACGAGTAGCGACGTGAACATTGATTTGACCATTGACCCCGGTAATAGCCGTGCGCCGCACCGTGCGCCGGCACTGGGCGAGACTTTCCACCCCGTAGGCGATGCACGGGCCACTCACGACTTTCCGGCCACCTACACCTTTACGATGCCCGAATATCCACTGAGCGTGCTGATAAGCGCCACCTTCACGCAGCTGCCGGTACATACTGTATATTGGGTGGCGGGAAAGACAGGTCATGAACTGAGAATGAGTACATCTAATGGTACATATTTGGGTGGTGACATTCCTGAAGGAACATTGGTTACAGTTACTATCAAGATGACCGAACCTGAAAACTTTTTTGTGGAAAGAGTTTTAGTGGCTGAATATGAGAATAGAGATAATGAAGTAGAGACAACTAATTTGGGCAACGGCGTCTATACTTTTATAATGCCTGCCTTTGAAATAATTGTCAATGGCATCGAAAAAGCCTATCTGCATGGGGTGCGCTTTGATGCCAATAACCATTGGGCAACCTACTACGGAGATCACTGTCTAAACATTCCCGACGGCGTCCAGGGCTATGTGGTCACCGGTGTGACCGACAACGAGGTGCAACTCGAACTCTTAACCGATGAAGACGGTCCTCCTTTTATACCATGGAAGGTGGGTGTGCTGCTCTATAGCGAGACTCCCATGGATGAAGTCATCACGGTCGAATCAAGCAGAGCGAGTTGGGATTATACCTCTATGCTGAAAGGCTCGATTGAGGACATGGAGATGCCACCGGGCTATGTGCTCTACGGCGACAAGTTCATCCTTAGCCATACGGGCACATTGCCGGCCCATCGGTGTTATCTTCCCTTAGACAGCGTAACCACATCTGCATCTGCGCCACGCGTTCTCAAAATTCGCCGGCCTGGCGAAGAAATCGTCACCGGCATTGAGGAAGTGATCACCACCGGCGCGACCGATGTTGCGAGCGTGAAGTACGTCAGTATCACTGGCGCAGTGAGCGACAGGCCTTTCAGCGGCGTGAATGTGATGGTCATCACCCGCGCCAACGGCACAACCGAGAACCACAAGATGGTCAAGCCGTAACGATTCCGCTGTTCTTCGTGATTAAAAAAAAGATATAATAGAACTTTTTGCTTGCGCATCTCCTTCATCAGACAAATAAACTTGTCTTTCAGTCATCGGAACTAACTCCATAATTTTGCAATAAAAAACTGCGAAGGTGCGCTGCGCCTCGGCAAACTCAAATTCATTTGGTTTGCTCTCGACTTGCAGCACCTTTGCGGTGAGAAAACCGCAGAATTATGGAGTTAAATTTTAATAGTGTAGAAATGTCACGCGAGCCGAGAGCAGAGGCAAGCTCGCTTGACTATGCCGAGGCGAAGCTGACATTCAACTCCGTTGAAACCATTCCCTCGCTGAACGCCTCGGCGGCGTTTTTCTCGCCTTCGCTCGAACAGCTAAAGGGTCTGGTGGACTCGGGCAAGGTATTCAAAGAGGATGTCGATATGGTGCCAACCATCATCGACAAGTCGCTGTCCTATATGCCCTGGGGCGGCGACAACATGATGCCCTATAATATCCTCAAACTGATTGAGGACGATGAAACGCTTTCAACTTGCCAGCAGTTCAATGCCGAAGTGTGCTACGGCAGCGGCTTGAAGTACAACACCGACGAATGCGGCCAGGCGGTGGAAGCCGATATCCTGGGCTTGCGCTCCAAAGCCATCGACATTGAGCAGCGCATCGCCGAGGAATACATTTCAACGGAACAAATAATTTGTTCCGTGTGGAGAGTGTATGGTGTAGAGTGTAGAGGGAAAACTGCGACAGCTGGTCGCAGTTTTGAAAAATATTATTGATGTTGTTCATTTTGGGGGCGCAAGGTCTTTAGTCTTGCGCTTTTTTTGAAACATGAACAATTCAAGAACAATTCAATTCGTTTTTGGCCGTTAAAAATAAATAATGATTATCTTTGTAGTTTCTATGAGATGAAAATAACGTAAAAAGTTTTGTAACTCATTATGGCTGACCGCATGACGAAAGAGCAACGGCATCGTTGCATGAGCCACATAAAAGGCCGAAACACCAAGCCGGAACTCTTGGTGCGAAAGTTTTTATGGCATCATGGTTTCAGATACCGTTTGTATGACAAACGATTGCCGGGAAAGCCAGACATTATAATGCGAAAATGGTCGACGGTTATATTTGTAAATGGTTGTTTTTGGCATGGGCATGAATGTGAGAACTTCAGACCGCCAAAGAGTAACACTCAATTTTGGCAAAACAAAATTGAAACAAATAAGAAGCGTGACCGACTCAACACGCAAAAGTTACGACTTTTGGGGTTTAGAGTTATAACGATTTGGGAATGTGAGTTGAGCAAGGAAAAACGTGATAAAACACTTGAATCCTTGTTGCTCACAATGAGCGAAATCGTGTTGAAAGAGAATAAAGCAAAAATATACAACCTTGAAGAAAGCGACTTGACGATGGCGGCAGAACCAACCGCAAGTTATGGACTTCTAAACGACGTGAAACATAATGAAAAAAGAAGAGATTTTGGCACTATTCAACGACTTTGAAAGTGCTGTATGCATAACAAATGAAACAGAGTGTTGGAGCGCCCGTGAACTTTGTTCTCTGTTGGGTTATTCCCAATGGCGTAACTTCGTGAATGTCATTGACAAAGCCAAGGTTTCATGTGTAAATGTCGGGCATAATGTAATGGATCATTTTGCTGACGTCAGCAAAATGATAAAGTTGGCAAAAGGCGCTGTGCGTCAAGTAGATGATATATTGCTCACTCGTTATGCTTGCTATCTTGTCGCGCAAAATGGAAACCTGCGGGTTATGAGGTGCGTTTTGACGGCGGCCTAATTGGAATTGAAATTCAGCCATAATTTGCAGTTTTTTGACCGCAAAATTACGAAATAATGTGATAATCAACGCAGCTTTGCTGCAAATCTTTACCCCTTACCCTTTACCCCTTCCCCATGAGAAATATTCATATTTCGACTTTACGCAGCATGCTGCGCGCCGGCGACCCCGTCGACCTCAAGCTCTGGACCAAATCGGGAGAAATCCAGGAGTGGAGAAATTGCATACCGCTACGCTACAATTTCTACAAAGGTACACAGCAGTTCAAGCTCTTGAATAGCGGCCAAATTAGGCAAGCCCGTTTGGTCTGCATTTTCTCTGTCAATAATCTTGAAATTTTTTTATAAAGAAATTGCTGCCATTTGCAACTTTTTATACCTCTTGTTGCGTCTAATGACAAAAACAAGAAGTATAACAAAAAAATTTCAAGACATGAAGAAAGTTTCTATTATTGCAGTTTGCATTGCTTTGTTCCTCGCTGTTTGTTACGCAACAAGTGGGCATCTTCACTTGCCTGGTCATGGCAATGTGGAGAAACAGAACCTCCAAGAAGTTGTTGTAAACTATGTGACTTCAACACTCACCAATGGTGAGTCGGTTGAGTTTGTTAGCAGTTACGGCAACGACTATTATAAAGAGAATGGTGATGTCCGGTTCTCAACAAATGTAGTCTATAACGTCTTGGCCCGGGACGGTTCAAAAGAAAAACGTACAGCCCATGTAATTTGCAACGAGGATAGGGACAAAATATACGAATGGAAAGACATCTAAGTCTTTTTACGCATAGAAGCGGTTACCGTACTTTTGTGGTACGATAATCGCTTTTTATATGCAACATGCTCGCGCAGGGCCAGCGGTGTGGGTTGTAGGGCCTCGCCTTGGCGTGGCCACGCGAGCCAGCGGCGAGCACGACGGCCGCATCACACCGCCAACCGATGTGTCGTGAACTTTGGCGGGTCAAAAGCCCAATTTATTCGGCAAAATTCGTAGATTTCTTGGAATTTCAGCCGTTTGGTGATTGCCATGTTAAATATTAGCTATATCTTTGTATTTCAAACAAGGGTAACAAAGATAATGGTTACACTCGCTAACATATCAGCCCAAAGGATATTTGACTTGCGTAACACGCATAAGTCTTTGATTGTTAGTGTATTATTGCCACTCAGATTTTATAGGGCAGGATTCTTGCAACCAACCTTTTACGGCACACGCTGGCATCGTCCGGCGCGTGCCGCTTTGCTTCGTGAAATTTATTATTCACTCATAAAACCATACGCTTATGAAAAAGTTTATACTCTTACTTGTGGCTGTGCTCGCCAGCCTCTCGATGTGGGCCGAGACGAAGTACATCACCGAGGTGATGCTCATAGGAGGCACCAAAACCGAGACCGACGAGCTTAAGGATACCTACACTGACCAAGGCTGGACGGTCATCGACCAGGACCTGAATGCGGGCTGCGGCTCGTCGAGCGACTACATCTATCTGCTCTACAAAGAGGGAAGTACGGCATCGCCCAACCACACCTTCGTCACGTCTTTCCTTATCAGCGACGCCTCTGGCACTGCCCCCGACACCCGTGACCACAACGGTCTCCGCTATAAGCTGGTGCCCTATGACGGCGGCGACCACTTCAAGCAGAAGAAGGGCGACCTGAACAGCAATGCCGGCGGTGACGACATCCACCTCTACTACACCACGGAAATAATGGAAGGTAAGAAAGCAGTCAGCCAAATCACCTTCAACGCGACGCAGAGCGGTGGCATAAACACCTTTAGTGCAGCCACGGGCTACGACCTGAACGATGGTGCCGGTGGGGACTACATCTATATGCACTGCGAATTCAACGCTGCGCCAGGTTGGTTTATCCAGAAGAGCAGCGACGGCTCTCAATGCTACGTCAGGGGACTCTCTTCTTCGGGCTTAACGCAAAGCGACATATTAGCCTTCCCCGCCATCATCGACGGCGCAGCAGTGGTAGGAATAACTGGCATGAACTTCTCGGAATTCAGCGAGCTCAAAACGATATACTTCAGCCAAGACTATGACGCCAGCACGATACCGTCGGCCAACAAGTGCAGATTTTTAAAGAATGTCCATATCGTGGACAACAGCGGCATAAAGATAAAGGAAGATGAACTACCTGCCTCCGTCACGAGCATCGCTGACGGAGCATTCACCTGGACCAAACTTGAGACCCTCAAGATGCCCAATGTAACGAGCATTGGAAATAAAGCCTTCAGTAATTGCGACCTCATGACGAGCGTCACATTCCCGTCTGGCCTGACGAGCATTGGGAATGAAGCCTTCTACAATTGTGCCCTGACGAGCGTCACATTCCCGTCTGGCCTGACGAGCATCGGGACGATGGCATTCTACAGTTGTAACTCCCTGACAAGCATCACCCTCCCGAGCAGCTTGACGAGCATCGGGAATAATGCATTCTACAGTTGTAACGCCCTGATCTCAGTTACCATCAGCGGCAATCCGACGATGGGAGCGAGCGCCTTTCCCGACGCAACGACGCTGGTATTGAAGCCAAGGACGAATAACTGGGACGACGCGAGTTGGACGACGTTCTACAACGACTACGCCAACTTCAAGGCGCAGGGAGCGGCGAAGGTCTATAAAGCCACGGTGGCAGACGGTAAGGTGGTGTTGACCGAGGTGAAAGACAAGATAGTGAATGCTGGAACGGCGGTGGTGCTGAAGACGGGCAAGAGCAACAATTTCGTGCAACTGAACCGCACCACCGACACAAGCAGCGACACGCGGGCTAACGAGCTGCACGCCGAGAACGCCCCCAGATACATCCCCAACTGGACAGCTGTAAACTACCCAGACCATACCTTCTACTTGCTGGGCAACAACTACGGTGTGGGCTACTACCGCTACTTGGGCGACATGATGCCGCAGAACGAGGCGTTCCTCGCCCTGCCGCCGGTCACCGACACACCCCAGATGATGCCCATCGTAGAATATCAGCCATTTGCTATTACGCTGCCCGAATCGTTTGAGAATGGCTCGGTGACTTGCGACAAGACTGAAGCCGCCGAGGGTGAGACCGTGACGCTGACCGTGACCCCCGACGACGGCTACGAGTTGGAAACGCTCACCGTGACCACCGTTGACGGCGAGCCGAGCGGCGCACCCTTGCGTCTGCGCGGCGGTTCATTGGAGCTCACTCCTGGTGAGAATGGCACTTACACCTTCCAGATGCCTGCTGCTCCCGTGACCGTGAGCGCGACATTCAAGAAAGCCCCCGTCACCGGTCTTGTGGACCTTGACGCAGCGCGACTCAAGAGCGGGCAGCGTTACAACATGATGGGTCAGCCCGTAGGCAACAACTACAAGGGCATCGTCATCGAGGACGGACGCAAACGAGTGATTAAGTGAGAGCAACGCCATGCTTGCATGAGCATTGCCGAACGTGAACGAGTTAGAGCGATGCTCAACATGATTGTGAGATAAGGCACAAATCGTTGTCTTCTACGCATAGAAGCGGTTACCGTACTTTTGCAGGTACAATAACCGCTTTTTCTATGCAACAAGACAAAATCTCCATCGACCTCAAACTTCCCACCAGATGGGAAGATTTAAGCGACAAGCAGCTTCGGTACGTTTTCGTCTTGCTCGCGCAGGGCTACACCGCGACCGAAGTCAAGGCCTATTGCCTCTGCCGCAGGGCTGGGCTGAAAGTCCTGCACCGCTACGGCAATAACGGCTGGGCTTGTCGGCACGGCAAGCAAGAGTTTCGCTCATCGCGATACGCCGCGCAAGTCGAGCGCAGAGGGGGAGCTTGCTCACACCTCTGCCGAGGCGCAGCCGGGGTTGCGGTTACGCCCCCCCCCCGTGGCAACAACGGCGACATCGGCAGAACGAACCGAGGGAGCAGCGAGAGCAGAGGCGAGCTTGCTCGCACTATGCCGAGTCGCGACCGAGGAAGACGGAGTCAACGTCTGCAACGCCGCAAGTGGTTCAGCCGGAAGTATTACGCTTCGGTGATGAATATCAAGGAGTTCTATGAGGATAATATAGGACGCTCATTCACGGGCATCCTATGTTCTGCATTATCAAAAGATTTTGGCCGCAATCACTAAAAAAGCGAAGCCAGTGGCCTCGCTTTTCTATTAGATAAATTGGAATTTAGTCGTTATTGCCTACTCAGCCTATTCCAGATAGTATCCACTCCCTGCTCCCCTTCGAAGTAAGCGTGCTGCTCATCTTTACAGAAAGTCTCTGCCGTTGGCATTAGGATAAGTTTTCCGGAATCAGGGTACTCGCAAACGTCATGACCAATAAATGAGCGTAGATCAAGATATGTGCAAGGTTCGTCGGTGTGATTGTAAAGCTGGTGTGCTCCTGTTTCTCCGGCTTCAAAGAAAAGCATGTCGCCCGGATTCACTTCAGTCAATCCTTCAGGCGTGCGGAGTGTGGCACTACCTGTCAGCATCAGGAATAGTTCCTCGGCAAAGCGGTGGAAGTGATAAGCCGAATTATATTGATGAGGAGGCAGTTCCCGCATATCAAAGTTCAAATACTGTGGATTCAAACCCCGTTTCTGTCGGGACATATCCGTCATCAGACGCCAACCGTCCATTCTTCCAGGATGCTGCTGGAAATCGCGTTCTTCTTTTCTTATGATCGTTGCCATACAATAACTTCTTTTTTGGAATGACACCAATAGACTTTCAAATTGGAATTATAATGATTTTTCATATCTTTAAATTTGCCTCTTCCGAAATTATGGGCTAACAAAAGAGATGAAAACCTTGTTTTGTTCACACCAAATCTGACCTTCCTCATTTTTAGCAAATATAGAATTGGCATACTGAGCAAGTATTTGTTCAAAATGTATAGGAGCTTCTGCTAACAATGCCGAGCCAATTGGTTGATACTCATTAACTTATAACGAATCAATCACATTGTTAGTCACAGCCCTTCGGTGTGACAAGACCCACTCAATCCTTTCGGGAGTGAATGCGGCAGATGTCGCTTCGTGGTGGTCTAAACCCTCTAACGTTTGGAAAACGGCATTTCCACCATAAAGATTGATGTCCTCAATCAAATGTTTCACTTGATCACCCCTTGATTCTTGGGACCCACGCGTGCACATGATGGGAGTCTTGGTCAAAGGCATAATGATATTACTTCTATATCCACCCGAAGCCACCATAGCGGCTGCAAAATAATTAGGTGTATCGGCAAGCAGACACCAAACACCCTGACCGCCCATCGACGAGCCGAAAACGTAGATGCGCGTTGAGTCCACACCGAACTCACTCACATAGTAATCGGCCAATGCCTTGACATACTTATTGTACGCTTCGCATTTCTGTTGCTCATGAGGGCGACGCTCGCCGGGCGAGGGGCGGCCGCCACGCTGGCGCTGCCGTGGCGCATCTCCGTTCCAGGAAGCGTTGCTCGGACACTGAGGCACAAGAAAATATGCTTTGACATTGTTCGCGTTCAGGTAATTATATATCTTGCCCACAGCAGGCACTTTCATCTGTTTTTTGTTGTCGCCTCCACCTCCACTGCCGCCATGCAGATAGATCACAAGAATGGGTTGAGCGGTATCTTCAGGAGCGGTCAGCACCTCTCGGTACTTTAATTTTTTGCCATCGAGCTTTGCTGTCTTATCGGCAAAGACTTGAAGCAAGTCAGATTTTGCTTGAGCGTTAGTCTCAAACAATAGTATGGTGATTAACACCATTATAGCAAGTGAATACATCTTTCTCATACTGCAAATGTACGCAAAAATCCCGATTTATCGTTCTAATTACGTCTGCAAAGGTACATTTTTTTCGCCAAAAATTTTGTCTTTTGCAGAGCAACCGTATCAATCTACTTTTGCGAAAGAAATTTCGCGCTAATCGGCGGCGCCTCGGCAAACTCAAACGAGTTTGGTTTGCTCTCGGCTTGCACGATTGGTGCAGTGTAAAAACGCAAAAGTTTTATGATTGATACCAACCAACTATCAGCTCTCATCTCGGCTTTCCGTGTCGAGACAGAAAAGGAGTCCATCTCGCCCGAACCTTAAACTCGACAAAGTTTGCAGCACGAGTCACTGCGCCAGCGGTGGCGTGCGAACAGCAAACCTTTGTCAAACTGTCGGCAAGCTGCTGCAAGATATTGTCAACCTGTTCGCCACTGCATCAACGGACGCAGAGCGGCAAATCCGGCGATCTCGGTCGTGCCAAAACTTCTCGTGCAAGCCGAACGCAGAGGCAAACAAAGTGCAAGCCGAATGCAGTGCCAACCTTGGTTGAGCAATGCTGAGGCGCCGCCTTTGTTATCTAACCTCGCTTGAACTCTGATGAGGCGCAGCCGAGGACGGTGGGACACAACCGCAAGCGCCGCCGCTGGTTCTCGCGCAAGTATTACGCTTCGGTCATGCGAATCAAGGAATTCTATGAAGATAATATCGGGGCTGCTTTCACTGGAATTTTGATCAACTTCGCCCGAAATGTAAATAATCGAACACAAAGCGGCGCCATGTGAGAAAATTGTTGTACCTTTGCAACATGTAAAACACTAATAGTAAAACTTATGGAAGATTTCGTCATTCTTATTTCTGTTATCTTTGGCATATTATCCCTAATACTATTCTTTAAGGTTTGGGGTATGTGCAGCAACATTAAGAAAATAAAAGAACATCTTGTTCAAGTTGATGATGTTGAGGCGAAGTTTAACTTTCTTATGAGCATAAATGAGAAAGAAAGAGCAAAAGCGGTGCTTATATCAAACATCTTATCTGATAAAAAAATTTTCGATGGGAGTTCTTATTTTTCAGATGAATATAAACTCATGAAAATTAAAGAGATTTATGGTGAAGCCCTTAAATCCCTTGGAATTAAACTACCAGACAAATTAGAACCACAAGACTAATGTCTGTAATTAGATAAATGCTCACCTTCGGGTGGGCTTTTTTTGTGTCTTTTGCTCTACCGCTCAATCAATGTAGTTTTGCATTGAGAAATCACAAAATCAGTGCAAGTTGAGTGAAAAGCCAAGTTTGCTTGAGCTTTTCCAAAACGCAGCCTGATTTATCCAAAACTACATTCTTATGATTGATATTTCACAACTCACCTCACTCGTTTCCGCTGTTCGGGTTGAGACCGAAAAGGAGTCCATCTCACCCGAGACTGTCGGCAAACTCCTGCAGGACATTCTCGACTTGCTAAAGACCGCCAGTAGCGACACCGAGCGAAAAATCCTTGACGACTGGAAACATCGTGCAAGCCGAACGCAGAGTCAAGCTCGCTTGAACTCTGATGAGGCGCAGCCGAGGACGGTGGGACACAACCGCAAACGCCGCCGCTGGTTCTCGCGCAAGTATTACGCTTCGGTCATGCGGATCAAGGAGTTCTATAAAGATAACGTAGGGGCCACTTTCACTGGGATTTGAGCGATTTCGCCCGAAATGCAAATAATTGGACGTCAAGCGGCTCTGTTTAAGAAAAATGTCTTACCTTTGTATTATGGAAGACAATAAGAGCATTATAAATAAGCAAGGCAACCAAGTGTTACCCACCCAATTAGTTGACGATGTAAAGCTGATTGTGGAGCGTGGCTTGCGCAAAGCATACCATAGCGTAAATTCAATTTCAATACTGACCTATTGGAATGTGGGCAAACGCATTGTTGAGGAGGAACAGCAAGGTGCAAGTCGTGCCGAATACGGCAAGCAAGTTCTTAAAGGTTTGGCACAAGTCCTTGTGCCATTATTTGGCTCATCTTACAACGAACGCAACTTGTATAGTATGCGCCAATTATTCCTGTGCTTCAATGACTTGGAGATTTTGAACGCGCGCGTTCAAAATCTTTCTTGGACTCATTTCCGTATGCTCCTTCGTGTTCCCGATGAAGATGCAAGATATTGGTATTTACGTGAAGCCTCTGAGGAAATGTGGAGTTCACGCACTCTAAGCAGAAATATCGGTTCGCAATACTATTATCGCTTATTGCAATCGCCGAAGAAAGAAAATGTTATTAAAGAAATGCAATCACTGACTCAACCTCTACAACAAGGTAGAGACGAGATTGTCAAGAATCCCGTTGTTGCTGAATTTCTTGGTTTGGAGAATACTGACTATACCGAGAGTGACCTTGAGCAAGCAATTATAGACCATCTGCAAAAGTTTATCATGGAGATGGGGCGTGGTTTCGCATTGGTTGGCCGACAAAAGCGTATTGCTACCGAAACTGCCAACTACTATATAGACCTTGTATTCTATAATTACGACTTGCAATGTTTCTTCTTGATAGATCTTAAAACCACCACTATCACTCATCAGGATGTCGGGCAGATGGATATGTATGTCAGAATGTTTGATGAGGTGAATAAGAAACGAATTCACAATCCGACAATAGGTATCATCCTTTGTGCTGAAACCGACCAGGACATAGCCAAATACTCCATCCTGAACGATAATGACAGATTGATAGCCGCAAAATACCTCACCTATCTGCCATCGGAAGAAATGCTCAGGCGTGAGATTGAGCAGCAAAAAGAGATTTTCTATCTGCAACACAACAAAACCAATAGCGAAAACGACTAACAATGAGACAAGCATTATTAAAGTGAGACGTTTATATCTACCATCCTTTGATTTGGAAGCAAATGCCAATATTCAAGCCGAGACTGTGCGACAATTTGCTGCGATAGTCTTTGCGACTGACATCGAAAGTTTTTACCAAATATGCTTCATCGGTGACAGATGCAATTACGCCAATGTTTGACGTTAAATGTACCTTAATGCCTACACCTGACGAGAAGTAGAGGTTAAACGCCTGGTCGTGGTCTTTGTCTGCGAGTGAATATTTCTCGAAAGTGCCTACATACTTCTTCCCAAACATTCCGTATGCACCCATTTTAAGGTTTACAAACGGAGAAAATCGTTTGTCAACGAAGAAATAATGCGAACTGATAAAGAGAGGTATGGCAGAGTACTTGAACTTGTCGTGATAGTTGTAGCCGACACCTGCGCCGATAGTGAATCTCTCGTTGACAAACACCTCATGCTGATAGGTCACGGAATAGCACCAGTCGCCATAACTTCCCATAGGCTGGCCAACGGTGAAATCGACAACGTTCAGGCACCCGCCATTTGCGTCGAAAGTGTTTTGCGCCTTCAGCAAAAACGGCATCACAAGCAATGGTGAGCAAAGAATGATAATAATTTTCATGCATGTAACCTTTAGTTTGATGTCTAAAAAAGGCTGAACGAAGTCAGCCTTTTTTAATCGGAAAAATCTCTGTGCTGTCAGTCTTCGTTTCGATATTCGAGAATATCGCCGGGCTGGCAGTCAAGCGCCCGGCAGATGGCGTCAAGCGTGGTGAGGCGAACTGCCTTAGCCTTGCCGGTTTTCAGGATTGAAAGATTGGCTATGGTGATACCCACGCGCTCGCTCAACTCGTTGAGCGACATTTTGCGTTTCGCCATCATCACGTCTAAATTGATTACTATCATGGCCTGCTCGTGTTAGATGGTTAGTTCTTGTTCCCGGGCTGCGTCGTATGCCAACTTGTAAAGCAAAGCCACGATTAATGCAACCATGGCATAGACAAACGGGCTGTCGGTAAGGACCACATCAAAATGCTCCGATGCCGAACAGGCGATGCTCATGTTGTCGCCAATAAATGAGTGAATGGGGAGCACGATCGTCATGACCCAAAGCAGCACCACATTGGCGCGATTGAAAATAGTACCACCACTCATATACTTGAGGATATTGACGACAAAAGCCGCCATCAAACCCGCCATCAAAAGGATAGAGACACGGTTTAAAGTGAAAATGGTCAGCTTTAGTCCCATTCGAGGCGAGCCCCAGTTAATCACTCCATGACCACTGCCTGTGGTCAACACAAAATAGGTCTGGACGGCATAAAATGCCACCCACAACACAATGCCGATGAGTGCGAGCACGCACACAATCTTCAGCGTTCTGTAAGATGCTTTTCCCATAATGAAACACGTTATAGTTATTAAACTCGCTGCAAAGATAAGCCAAATTATCGAATTACGATAAATATTTCTTGTGATTTAAGAATTTTTAATTTTTTGTCATTAATATTGTATTGTTAAAAATGATGTCTTTTACAATACCGCTCAATCAATGTGGTTTTGCATCGAGAAATCGCAAAATCAGTGCAAGTTGAGTGAAAAGCCAAGTTTACTTGAGCTTTTCCAAAACGCAGCCTGATTTATCCAAAACTACATTCTTATGATTGATATTTCACAACTCACCTCACTCGTTTCCGCTTTTCGGGTCGAGACCGAAAAAGAGTCCATCTCGCCCGAACCTTAAGCTCGACAAAGTTTGCAGCACGAGTCACTGCGCCAGCGGTGGCGTGCGAACAGCAAACCTTTGTCAAACTGTCGGCAAACTCCTGCAGGACATTCTCGACTTGCTAAAGACCGCCAGTAGCGACACCGAGCGCAAAATCCTTGACGACTGGAAAGCACTGCTATCGCAGTTATCCGTCCGTTTAGATTGGTCGTTTTGCCGTTTCAACAGAGTATCGTGGCAGAAATATCGGCAGCGAGCTAATGGATAAACTTAAGATTACGTTAACTTCAGTGCAGAGTCATTCAGCTTTTCGCTATATCACTGTTGACGCTTACATATCGGCCATACCGTTCTATGATAAGAATGGCTTTACGCAACTGAACGAGAAAGATGAGAATGAACACACACGATTGATGTTCTTCGACAAAATGAGCGTATAACCTATCGGATAAAATAACAACCTCACAAGGCTGCGTTATCAAGCAAGATAACGTGGCTTGTTTTATCACATCAGCCCGGAGTTGGTGGCGAGGGTGAGGGCTTCGGTGATGGAGCGGGTGCCAAGTCGCTCAAACATCAGGCGTTTATAGGTCTTGACCGTGTCGATTGAGCGACACATTTTGTCGGCGATTTGAGCCACAGTGAAACCTTGCGCCGAGAGGATAAGCACCTGTTTCTCCTGTGGACGAAGCGTCACTGCCTCTCTGGGAATCCATCGATGATGCTCAAGTGAGTATTCCCAATATTTGGCATCGCCCTTCTTGTGGAATTCGATGTGGCCGGGCTCGCTGTGGGGCGAGAGTGAAACGACACACATGGCCAGCCACGCCCTGCCATCGTCGGCAAGTGCAAATGGTGTAATTTTATGATTCACCAAAAATGTGGTGTCGCCATCGCTGATGTGGAAATCATAGCTCATGAAGCAGCCTTTGCGCTCATCAAGTGGTGTGTCGTTGAACTTCTGAAATCCGGCCTCGTTAATTTCGAGTAGCATAGCCTGCTCTTCGGCGGGCAGATGCTTGATGTAAAAGTCATACCCCATCTGCTGCATCTCCTCTGCCGTGTGGCCGCACAAGAACAGAGGGTTGCTTGCCACATGCAGGAACTCCCGCTTGAAGTAGTCGATGACATAGATACTTTGATAGGTAGCGTTGGCCATCGCGTCAACGGCACGCTTGAGCAGTTCAAGGTGGGAATACTGCTCATCCTGAATGTCGCTTACTGAATTTATCGTCGAAAAGAAATCTTCAACTTTTGCCATAACAGTTTGATTTGTGAGTGCAAAGTTACAGCAAATTTTGTAATTGTTAATATTTTTCACACCCTAAAGTGTGAAAGTGCTTCATAATGCCTAAACCGCTGCAACTTTTCACCCTTTAGTGTGCGTCTAACGCATGAAAGGAGCAATAATTTTGTTGCCATAAAAGCAGATAATCACAAAACAGCTACAACAATGAGACTTATTCAATTCTTATTTCTTTGTGTGCTCACGGCTTCTTGCTCAATCATAAGAGGCTATCGTGCAGACGGTGAAAGTGGCCCACATATTTATAGTTTTGAACATCACGAGCATGACACGATAGCAAACGGTAAAGACACTTTCCAATTCCCATGCGCCAAGCAGCAAGCCGCTTGGATTGATACACTGCATTTCTTCAATCAAGGCTCACGGTACAAGAATCTAACACTGGCAGAAGCTCTGTCAGATAAAACCGACACACAAGGCATTCTTATCATTCAAAATGACAGTATTATTTACGAGAAATATTTTGGCGATATTTCTTCCGATAGGTTGGCAACTATTTTCTCTATATCGAAATCCATAACTTCATTGTTGTGCGGAATTGCCGTGGATGAGGGTTATATCAAAAGCATAGATGATGCAGTTACTGAGTATCTACCAGAATTGAAAAAGAAAGACCCATTGTGGCAGAAACTCACCATTCGCCATCTGCTCAATATGCAGAGTGGATTGGATTTTGATGACACCTATTCCCTCAAACTTAAGAACTTTAAACGCCTTAATGCGATGGCTCAGTTGAATTACGGCCATGACCTGATGAAGCAAATTCGTGGTCTGAAGTTTCGCTGCACACCGGGCTTGGAATATAGATATGAAAGTATGTCTGCCGAGATTCTTGGTGTGGTAATAGAGCGAGCCACAGGCAAACGCTATGCCGATTACCTTAGTGAAATGGTTTGGAAACCTTTGCAGATGGAATCACTGGCTATTGTGAATATCGACAGTCGCAAACACGATATAGCCCATGCTTTCGGCGGAATATCCACCACTATGAATGATTTGGCTAAAATTGGTCGTCTTTACTTAAACAAAGGAATGTGGAATGACAAACGCATCGTGAGTGAAGAATGGATACGGCAATCCACAGAATATGATGCCGATAACGACGGCTATCACTTCAATTGGTATAATCTAAGCAATATTGGTGCCGATAAGTCTCAATTCCCAGGCTTTTACGCTCACGGTATTCGAGGTCAAGTGTTATATGTCAATCCATATAAGAATCTCATAATGGTACGGATAGGAAAGCATGACAACACCTTTGCTTCTATTCCATATGTTTTTGAACAGTTAAGCAATATAATGGAAGGAAGATGAATTAGAGATTGACCAAGGCGTTCTAAAACGACCGCCACTTGGTTCAACAGACTGATAAGGATTAAGCGCATCTCATTCGTGGGGTGCGCTTTTTTTGTCTTTTGTTGTGTGGGGATTGACACCGAACTTTGCGGTGAAAACAATCTCTAATCACTCATCACTAATCACTCATCAGAAATGGATTTTTTCGTAGAAACACTCAAAAACGCCTCACTACATATCCATGCCGTGTGGCTCGCCATCGCATACATCGCCGTGATACTGGCGATGACCGTCGATTTCATCGCCGGACTGCGCAAGGCGAAACTCGCAGGTAAAGTCACAACAAGCCGGGCATTGAAAATGACCACGGAGAAATCTGCGATTAAGCGAGCGCAAAGCCAAACTTGTTTGAGCATTGCCGAGCGTGAGCAGATTATGCAAAGCAACCAAGTATTTCCTGCCGATGCTCTGTTTGTCGTGCATCGATGTGCTGACCTCGGTCGTGTTGCCAGCACCGTTCTTCACGCTGCTCATGGGCGCGTTCAACATCTTCTGCGAATGGAAGTCGGTGCTTGAATCCACACACGACAAGCAACAGTTGCGCAAGGCCGCCAACACCTTCAACGTTATTGTCAAGAACAAAGACGACATCGCAGCCATCGTCACCCAAGCCATGGAGATGATGGCAAAGAAGCAAGAGCTTGAGCGCGACCGCAAGAGTAGAGAAGAGGGATTAGAGTGTAGTGAGTAGTGAGTAGTGAGTAGTGAGTAGCGACCTTTGGCGGGTCAAAAGCCCAATTCATTCGGCAAAATTCGCAGTTTTCTTGGAATTTCAGCCGTTTGGAAATTGCCATGTAAAAAAATAAACTTACCTTTGTGCACATCAAGGCCACATACTGCTCTCATAAGCCTATAATTTTGAGAATTAAATATTAAAATTATCACCTCAAATATACGAATTAATTGTGACGTAAGAGCACGGAGATATTAGGATTGAGCGTGTGTCGGCCTTGATTTTGGCAAATAATGGTAACTTCAGGGGCAATTTGCTCTACTTTTTTATCTCGACTGGCTTATAAATCGGGATTTTTATCTAAATTTGCATTTGGGAATTATCCGAATGTGTTTTAAAACCATAAAGCGTATGAAAAAATCATTACTTTTATTGATGACCCTGTTTGCCAGCCTCACGGCATGGGCAGGGGATGTGAACCTCACTGAGGACACAAACGAGGCCGAAGGCACGGCGGCTCGCTGGTTCGTGACCATGCCAGCAGGCAACCAAGAGAGCATTCTGACGCTCAGCGATGCCTCCATCACCACCTTCAAGGTGTATGACGACGGCGGCAAGGACGGCAACTACAGCAACGGCTGCAGGAGCCGACTCATTATCACAGCCCCCGAAGGCTATTCAATCCAACTATCTGGCCGCATCAAGACGGAGAGAAGTTGGGATAAACTGACGGTCTATGACGGCGACGGCACAAGCACCACCAAACTGCTCAATGAAGTAAACGGCAACACCTCTGAATGGTTGGCCATCGATCAGGTCAGAAGCACCGGCCAAAGCATGACGTTATACTTCTACTCCGATAATAGCGGCGTCTACGAGGGTTTTGACTTGACCGTGGAACTCTTCAACCCTACCGAAAAGCGTGTCATTACCATTAACCCCGCCGAGAACGGAAGCATGGAGAGCAACAAGACAGAGGCCATGGTTGAAGAAGTGATCACACTGACGGCCACGCCCGGTGATGGTTATGTGCTCAGCGGCCTCAGCGTGAAGGATGCAAATGAGAATGATGTGGCAGTAGATTGGATCACCTATCTCAATACCGCCACCTTTATCATGCCCGCCTCGGCTGTCAGCGTCACACCGACGTTCACTGAGGCGACCAGCGATGCGCCCTTCATCAACATGCCACATATTGGCACAAAGAATATCACCATCCCTGAGGGCTTGATGTCGTTGAAAGTTTATGATGATGGTGGCAAGGACGGCAACTTAACTCCGAATAGCTCAGGCTACCTCGTCCTGACCGCTCCCGAGGGCTATAATCTCAAAGTTTCGGGCACCATCACTGCCGGAGGTACAAACACAAGTGACCAAGTGACTGTCTATGACGGCATTGACAAAACCGCACCGAAACTCATCGACTATGCCCAAAGTTCCAGTTGGTATAACACGACCGATATCCCCACTGCAACCAGCACTGGGCAGAGCATCATGATTTGGTTCGTTGGCTACTGGACTAACTGCAAAGGTCTTGACCTGACCGTGGACCTCGTCAGCACCAGCACCGAGTATATCATCACCGTCTACAACCCCGACAAGGGCGGCACAGTCACGCCCGACGTAGATGCTGCCGTGGTGGACCAGACCGTCACCCTCACCGCCTCACCCGATGAGGGTTATGTGGTCACCGACCTTGTTGTGACCGACGCCAACAACAATGTCTTGGCCGTGACCGACATGAAATGGTACACCGGCACGAACACCGCCACCTTCTCCATGCCTGCCTCGACAGTCTCCGTCACACCCACGTTCTCCGACGACCTGACGAGCCTCTTTATCGACATGCCCAAGACTGGCATGAAAAACGCCATCATTCCCGAGAGCGTCGCATCGTTCAAAGTCTATGACGATGGCGGCTCGGAAGGCAAATACAGTTTTAGTTGCGACGGGACACTGGTTATGACCGCTCCCGAAGGTTACAGGCTCCAACTTTCGGGTAACATCATGACATCGCAAGAAGAATATTTCACGGTCTATGACGGCAACAGCGCCAGTGGCACCAAGCTGCTCGATGCTGCTAAGAGCGACGATTACTACGAATGGACGACCATCGCCACGCTCACCAGCACCGGACAGAGCATGACGCTCTACTTCTATTCAGATGATTCGGCAGGCATCACCGACGGCCTTGACCTGACCGTGACTCTCGTTCCTGAGAGCTACACCATCAGCCTGCCTGAGTCGTTTGAGCACGGCACGGTGACTGCCGACAAGGAGACAGCTGCCGTGGGCGAGACCGTGACGCTGACGGTGACGCCCGACGACGGCTATAAACTGGAAACGCTCACCGTGACCACTGTTGACGTCGAGCCGAGCGGCGCACCCTTGCGTCTGCGCGGCGGCACTGTAGAACTCACACCGGGCGAGAACGGCACTTACACCTTCGCCATGCCCGCCGCTCCCGTGACCGTGAACGCCACGTTCAAGAAGACCACCATCACAGGCGTTGAGGATATCAACGCTGCCGACCGCAAGCGCGGCCAGCGTTTCAACGTCATGGGTCAGCCCGTCGGCAAAGACTACAAGGGCATTGTCATCGAAGACGGCAAAAAGATTGTCGTGAGATAATCCTCACGTCTTTTAAGACATCAAGCGGTTGGTTTACCTTTGAGGTAAATCAACCGCTTTCGTCGTGTGCGGCAGCGGTCGCTAATCACTCATCTCTCATCACTAATCCGCGCCAAAGGCGCATAAAATATGGCTATATCACTGACAATAGACGGAGCGCAGGTTGCGCTGAAGAAAGGCTCAACGAGCCATTCGTCACCGTGAACACCGTGACCGGCGATCTCGGTATCAACTGACGAACGAAGCAAGCGCAGAGGGCAAGTTCACTTGCACTATGCCTTGCAAGGAGGAAGAAGGCGATAGCCAACCAAGCACAAGATGATTACCAAAGGCTGATGAATAACAAAAGTCCAAAATCCAAGAGAAAATAAAAATTGCAACAAAACTTAACTTTTAAGTTAATTTATTTGGCGCATTGAATTCTTTGACTTACCTTTGCGGCAAGATAACTTAAAAGTTAAGAATGAAACAACGTTATTACATAGATTTGGTTGAAGAATATTCCAATGTGAATTTCTACAGCATCCATTTGGATGGGGAAGAACTCTCTGAATTAGAGCGTTTCTTTGAGAAATTCCCAACTGGTAGTGTATATGACGAGGATATCGATGTCGTCATATCTTGGCTCGACAATATTGCCGAGCGAGGTGCGCTTGACGCTATTTCCGTCCCGAAGGCCGCTATGGCGACGGCGTGGGCGTGATACCGATTGACATTGGCAACAAAGTGCGGCTTTATTGCCTGCGATTGTCAGATAAAATTTTGGTCTTTGGCAACGGTGGAGTTAAAGATGCACCAACATGGGAAGAAAGCGAGCAACTTGCACCATACGTCAAACTATTGATTGATACAAGCCGCTTTATTTCATCAAGGATTAAAGACGGCACAATAGTTTTGGTAGATAAAGAAATTGTTGGAAACTTAAACTTTAGCAGAGATGAAACGGAGTAAGATAATTGAGGAACGCCGCCGACAGGTCAGCCCCGAAGTGAGAGAACGCGTAAGCCTTTCATTCCAAATTGTTGACCGTATTCATGAGATTCTTGTGGAGCGTAGCCTGCGGCAAAAAGACCTCGCGCTCATGCTTGGCAAGAGCGAGGCAGAGATAAGTAAATGGATGCGTGGGACTCACAATTTCACGATTGACACGGTTGTCGCTATCGAAGAAGCATTGCAAGCTCCTGTGCTTCAAGTATATCACGAAGTGGCAACGGTGTGAAACATAGTTATATTATCGTTTTTTGCTAAAACAAAAAATGTAATGAACATGAAGATGATTATTACCATCGTTCTACTTGCATTTGTTGGAATTGCAGCGCAAACACAGACCATAGTCAAAGGCCACGTCATCAACGAGCAAGGTGGCAACATAGGGTACGTCAGCATTGGCATCGAGGAAGATAGCGTGGGCGCTATCTCTGATGCAGAGGGGTATTTCACGCTAACGGTACCCTCAGGGCGCAAGGATGAACTGACTGTTACTCACGTTTCCTATCAGACGGCGACGATTCCCTATGCGTCTTACGCCGATGGACGGGAACTGACCGTAACGCTACGAGACAAGTCCGTCGAACTTGCAGAAGTCATAGTTGACGGCAAAAAAAACAAGCCGCAAACGTTGTCTGGTAAGTCATGGATAAGTGTGGGTAAGGCCGCTTTCGAAGGCGATAGCAAGGGTGACTTGGAGTGGGGGCCAATCTTTAAGAAAAAGAAAGACTATCTGCTGACTGACATCATTGTAAGTATCGATAAGTGCGAGTATGAGGAATGCTTGTTGAGTTTCAACTGCTACGAGGTTCGAGACAAAGAATTTGTCAATGTACTAAACAAACCCATCTACAAGTGTGTCACACCTGCCGACAATGGAAAACAAATATATGTCAGACCAGAGGAACTCATAGTGCTTAAAGGGAAAAACAAATATTGTATCACAATAAGCGTTGTTGACATCAAGGGAAAAGGTAGGCTCTCTTTCCCTGTCAACTTCAAAAGCTACTATGCCCGCAACAATGTGAAAGGGAAGATGAAAAAAATCCCTGCCGGTCCTATGATTGTTGTGAAAGGCTATTCTTTAGAGTAAAGTCCTATGTGTTGGCTACGTCTTTTAAGAGTCTAAGCGGTTGGTTTACCTTTGCGGTAAATCAACCGCTTAACTTATGGCTATATCACTGACAATAGACGGAGCGCAGGTCGCACTGAAGAAAGGCTCGTCAATAGCACTTCTGAACAAGCGCAGGACGATTACCGCAGGCTGATGAATAACAAGTCCCCAAAGAATAAACGCAAGTAGAAAATAATCACTATCTTTGCGATGAAATCAGAACGATAAATCAGAATTTAGCGTTATGAAAAAGATCTTAATATGCATTCAATTTCTGTTATTGACGACTGTCGCTTATGCGACTGGTCAAGACAGTGATGTTATTTATATTAATGGTACTCGTTGGGCGTTGTTGGACAGGCCTGTATGCAGAGATTCTTTGTTGTACCATCACTTGAAGGCTGTGCTACCTGCAGAACGCGTTATTACTACAGCCAACTGGGATGGCTTCACCTCATATTGGAGCATTGAGGAGGACGTATTCTACCTCGACAGTATACGATGTGAACACTATGATACAAATAGTCGCAAAATTATAGGTGAGCGCATTCCAAACGACACGTTGCTTCGTGTATTCAAGAATTTTGTCGAAGGAGAGCGTATTGTGGCCAGTTGGCTGACGGACGACATTCGTGTGGCTACAGGGAAAAAGATTTACTATCAGCACATGGGCTTTGAACGAAACTATGAACACGAACAAATCTTTACAATCCGTGAGGGAAAGGTCGTTGGAAAACAAGATTATCACAACTATGTTGTTGACGGTTTCGCATTCGATAAAGTCAAAAGCAATTCTGACATACGGAAGTTATTTCCTTTGAAAATAGAAAAGTATCCCGAACTCGCCAATGTCAAACGCATCATATTCAGTATCCGGCAAGCACGAGTTGATATGCACGGTAATCTTGTAGAATGTGAAGTTAAGGTCCTCCAGCCCGGCGACAATCAGCAACTTGCCGAAGAAATGACTCAACTGTTGAAGGCTTATCATCCTTGGAAAGTATCTTATATCAATGGTGAATTTCGCGCTTTTGGAATTGAACATCATACTTTCCCCTATCCGCTTGACCAATAAATTCCAATTTAATTAACTGAGTAATATATATGAAAAGAATATCAGTAACCCTAATAGTATTAATTTCGTGCTTAGCAATATTTTCGCAAGAAACCATTGATTACCTTAATGTGGGTAAGACGATAAAGTTTGGGAAACAGAAATATAGTTTGGCATGGAGCTCTCATCCAACAGACTATTATTACATTCAGGAATGGTTGCCAAAAGGTGAGGCTTTTGACAACTACAGTCAGATGTTTACAGTATCTCTCCATTTCTCAGAAGAGCTAACCCCTCTGATTGCAGTGCAAAGCAAAGCGGCAGAACTTGACAAAAGAGGAATGTACGACAAGATTTGTAATTATAACATTTTTGAGAATGGCGATGAATATATTTTGGACTTCTTAGTATCGGAAACCGAGGATGGTTTGGTGAAAATAGTTGAGCATGATGTTCATCACTATAAGCAGGTAACAAGTCATGGAAAGAAGGCTTTGCAGCTTACCTTTATAAGTGAAAGAAGCTATGGCGATGACATTATGCCATTTCTTAATTCATTAAAAGACCGGCGTGAAAACGTGATAACAGATTTAACCCAAATGAATATTAAATGTAGGGTCAAGTAAATTCCAATTTATCGGTATCGTCTTTTTCACCATAGAGCGGTTGATTTATCTTTGCGGTAAATCAACCGCTTAACTTATGGCTATATCACTGACAATAGACGGTGCGCAAGTCGCGCTGAAGAAAGGCTCGTCAATCGAATATGTTTAAATAAATCGGACTGCGGCTCGGCAATCGAAGCAAGCTTCATTGCACTCGCCTTGCACCGATTTTCGGAGAACCGTATCTTTACTGACGCGGACGATTACTCGCTGGAGATTGAACTGCCCGTTGGATATTTTTCTCACGCTCGGCAATGTTCAAGCAAGCTTGCATTGCACTCGCTTAATCGAAAAAGTGCCGAGTGTCCGCAGAACATCGCAGTGTTCGGACACCTCACACGAAAAGATATTAACACCGACAAAATCTTTTTCAATGCTGTTCCGCAAGACACCAAGTTCCGTAAAGTGGGTGCCGTGGTTATCACCGGCATCACCAACGAAAGCGTCAAGGTGCAGTTCCTGGAGAAACGCTCGTGCCAGAACTTCTATCCGCACTTCGCTCAACTTTTCCAATCCCGAACCTTGTACGTACCACGGCAATTTCATTTAAAAAAGTTTTTGAAGGCGAAAGATGGGTCATTTTTTA
>CAMVPC010000034.1 GCA_947169265.1 uncultured Prevotellaceae bacterium | reverse complement strand
AACGATTTGATAAAGTTTGACGTGCAGGCCGACACCACTTGGCTCCTCGACCAGCATCTCAAGGACAAGAGTCACAGCCAGTCGCTCTACAGCTCGGTGGGCGTGAACTATGTGTTTGACGACAACCACTCAATGGGCGTGCGTTACGATACCAAGTGGTACTTCAAGAACAAAAGCCACGGCACGATGATAGCCGACGTGATAGCCGACGGCCAATTCTACGACCACGTTGAAAACACTGCCGATTATCACTCTACCTATAACATGCCCCACACCCTCAATGCCTACTACAACGGCAGGGTGGGCAAGCTGGGCATCGACCTTAACCTCGACTATATGTTCAACAAAAGCCGCAAGCACCAGCTCAACGATGAGGTGAGCCGGGAACGTGATAGCCGCATCGTTACAGCGCAAAGCATGGCACGCAGCCAGCTACTGGCAGGAAAACTCGTGCTCTCATGGCCAGTGCTGGGTGGCAATCTGCAAGCAGGCACCGAACTGAGCAACACCCGCCGCAACGACGAGTACCTTAACCCTGAGCAGGTGGTGCCTTCGTCGGTGACTGAGCAGCGCGAGCAGGGCTATGCCTTCTTTGTGGAATATGCCCGCCCATTGCCCTTCGGTTCAATGCGCTTGGGCTTGCGCAACGAGAATGTGACAAGCGACTACTACAGCATGGGGGAGCGAATTGCCGAGCAGAGCCGTACCTATCATCACCTGTTCCCCACCGTGGGCCTGCAGGCACGAGCCGGCGCAGTGCAACTCATGCTCAACTATAGCATGAAGATTCAGCGTCCCTACTACTGGCAGCTCACCAGCAACGTGTCCTATGGCAACCGCTTCACCTGGGAGAGCGGCAATCCCACCCTCAAGCCATCAATCAACAATCAGGTAGGACTCATGGTGATGTGGCGCTGGATGAGCTTCATGGCCGAATACAAGCACGTGAGCGACCACATCATCAACGTGGCGCATGAGGTGCCCGGCAGCGAGGCCACCACTCTTCTCACCCGTGAGAACCTCGACCACAGCCACAAGATGCGCTTGATGCTCAACTTAAACCCCAAGTTCGGCATCTACGAGCCACGGCTCTCATTAGGCATGATCAAAGACTGGACACGGATTCCCACACCTATTGGTTTTATCGACCCCAAGCGCCCCGTTTTCCTGATTCAGTTCAATAACAACATCAAGATTCTGCCCACACTCACAGCTAATGCCAGTCTCGACATCACCACCAAGGGTGACATGGAGAACGTGTCGTTATTGAAAGCTGGTTTCAACCTCTACTTGAGTCTCACAAAAACCTTCCTCAACGACCGCCTCTCAATAAAGATTGCCGGTCACAACCTGCTCGACGCTCAAGAAAAGGTGGAACTGCGCTACGGCTTGCGCAACATGGTGCAAAAAAAACACCGCGACTCGCGCGAGCTCCAGGTCACCGTGCGCTACAAGTTCAACGCCGCCGCCAGCAAGTGGCGTGGCAGCGGCGCCGGTGACGACGAGAAGGCACGCCTGGGCCGGTAATCATTTTTTACCTGTTTCTTCATATATTTTTCAATCAGCCGAGGCGGTTCGAAACTTCGGCTGATTTTGTGTGGTTAAAATGTGACAATTTGAGTAGTTTTAATGCAATAGCCTTAAAAATATTTAGTAAAAATGCCGATTCACAAGATATTGTTATACCTTTGTGATTGTCATTTACTCTTCGTTTAGGCCAATCCGGATTCTTCCTTCATGAAGAGTTTTCTGTATAACATATAGAATCCTATGACTAATGTTATGGACGAAGAACTCAATCAGCAGCAAATTAAGCAGATTCAGGAGCTTGAACAGCTCAGGAATAACCTGGAAATGATGGAGAACACAAAACCGAGCCGCAAAGGTTGGATTGTGGTCGTGATATTTTTCATTATTTCCCAATGTGCATTTTTCGCCTTCAAAGCCGGTGCGCAAAGTCTCACTTTTGCCGACCGCAACATTGAGCGGCGCGCACTGCTCAAAGGTGACACCGATGGCGACGGCCACATCTCAAGGGTTGAGGCCGATTCTGTTAAGTCGCTCATCCTCACGCAGTACCGCACAGACATGTTTGAGGTGTCGACCTACGAAGACCTCGCCTTGTTCCCCAACCTTGAGAAACTGTGGCTGGGAGAGAGCAAGCTTGACACTGTGGACTTGAGCAAGAACTGGAACTTGAAGTATGTCCACATCGAGAGCGACAACGTCAAGGTGATTATCCTCGCCGTGGGTTGCACACCCAAGTTGGCCTACCCTATGCACAGCGGCGAAATCATCATCCGCCGGATCAAGAATCCCGACGCACCGGGAGCCATGTTTTTCCAATATTAAAATCTTATCATCATGAAAAGACTTTTTTTGATAACGCTTACGGGACTGATGGCATTGGTCTCTCATGCGCAGTTCCCCGTCAGTGACCCGCATTGCGCCTATTGCGATGTGAACCTGAAGACTGGCGAAGCGCACAAGAGCTCATGCCCCTATTATGAGGCGCCCAAGGAAGAAGAATCGTCGTCTTCGTCCAGTTCATCGTCTTCTTCATCTTCTTCATCTTCCAGCTCCACGCATCTGCGTGACTATATTCCGCTACCCGAAGTGTCATCAACCGAGCATGCTTTGATTTATGAAGTAGGGGTTGATGGCGTGAAACCATGCAGCCATTGTAAAAGCCTCAAACATCATCCTTGGTGTGAGATAATCAATATGCAAAAATGGGCAAAGGAATATCGGGCTAAAGCTGAAAACGCCACGACTGAAGCTGCACGCAAGCAAGCCTTGTGGGATTATAAACGCATGGTTGACAACTTGAAATTATTTATTAACCTCAATTACACTTTAGAGGATCCCAAACCTCTTCCCGAGGTGAAGAGCAGACTTAATATAAGCAATGAAGAATATGGAATGCTTTACAGAGTGGGAGTGAGAGGTTTTAATATGATGTGTCCTGTTTGCGGTAGCATGGTTCATGAGAGTTGGTGTCCTTATGCCATATTACAGTTAATGGCGGTTGAGGCGAAGAACAAAGCAAAAGCAACGACCACACTAAAAGAACGCGAAAAGGCGATAATCGATTTTCATGTTTGCGAAGATAACTTATTTGCTTCATATGAACAGAATTTGAAAAAGAAACAACAAGAAGAGGCACAAAAAGTAAGAGAACAAGTTCTGCAAAACACTTCTCCAGCCCCTTCTGGCTATCAGCACCTCTCGAGCGTTGACATCAAGAATGGCTATGACAAGAAAATCGGTTATAGCCCTTGGGCCACTGCCTATGGCAAGACTCTGCCCAACGGCGAAGAGATGTGGGTTCTCTATGACCAAGACGGCAACGAAGTGGGACAATTCTCAAAGATTGAAACTGCTCAGATACCTGGCGCTTTAGATGTTTTTCTCGTGCGAGACCTCAATGGCAAGTGGGGTGTTTACAACGCTGGCGGTTACGCAATAGTTGAACCAGTATATGAAAGTGTAAAGGTGCTTATAGCTCGCGATAATGGTGGACCAAGAGAATTTTATGATGTGACACAGCGTGACGGACAAGGAATGTTGCGTCATGGCATAATTAATGGTGCTATTGTCAGTGGTGACAATCATACCATCCCTTGCGTGTGCAACCGCATTGAGCTGATTGACCGCAGCCCGTCAAATCACGGTGTTTTGGCAAAAATCACGGTTGACGGACGCATGGGCATTATGGATGCCGACTATGGCAATGTGATTATTCAGCCAGGATTTTCTTATCTCAACACTTACTTCACGCTCAAGGGTGGCATGTACCTCCTTGTGGGTGACGGCAATCGCATGGGTGCTTACCACGTGGGCGATGAGGTAACGGAAGTGGTGCCCGTCACCGAGGGTTACACACTTGACAAAGTGAAACTTCTTATCGCTGTGATTGAAGAGGAATGAAAACGTTTATGATGACATTTTTAGCCTTGATGGCCTTACAGATGACAGCGTCGTCCACACCCGAGGAGATGTATGGCTCGCTTGACAAAGATGGTAAATACCGCCAAATGCAGGAGCAAGTTGACCAAATGATTCAAAAGAGCGAGCAGGCCGAGGAAGAAAAGGCGGTCAAGCAACAGATTGCCCTATGGGTCGCCCTCGCTATCGGCTTTATACCGCTTTGTGCCATCGGCAAGCAAGTGTTCTCAAAACGCACTTGGAAAGACAATCCGGGTGGCACTCGCAAGGCATTAGCCATCGGCCTGACCGGGACCGCACTGCTTTTCGGGTTGAATTATGGCATTTTCCTGCTCAAGATTGAGTATGGCGGCCGATTCAACACCGCCCTTGCGGTAGCATTGGTGCTGCTGCTCACCATCGGTGCAATTTATGTGGCAAGAAAAAAATAACGACTCACAGAAACAACACATTCTCGGCCTAACGGCTCAATTTTGGTGCGGTTGCTGTAAAGCAAGCACTAATTTTTTTTGCAGGTGCCCCAAATTATTACTACTTTTGCGGCATGAAAAACTTAAAATCCTTGAATGTTTAATTTAATTTTTTGATTATGAAGAAATTATTTATGACCTTAGTGCTAACCGCACTATTTGCCGCAACGGCATTTGCTCAAGACGCTAAAAGTTATCGTGGTTTTACCGACTTCAGTTACACGCTTGGTGTAGGCGACACCGGTAAGGACTTCGATCGTTTCACACTTTCAACAACACATGGCTATCAAATCGATGACATGTTCTTCATGGGCGCCGGCGTGAGCTTTGAGTATGTAAGCGATATGGGTGCCGCAATGGTTCCTATCTATGGCGATGTGCGCATGGATATCCCCGTGGGCAGCCATAGCGTCAAGCCGTTTGTTGACGCTAAGATCGGTTATGCGGCAGGCAAGATTTTTGATGGTTTCTATTTTGCTCCCACAGTCGGTGTTCGTGTGCCTGTCCACTTTGTCAAAGCCTTGAATTTTGGCTTAGGTTACAAGTTGCAGAAGATTAGCGACCTCAAAGTCAATACCAACGCTCTTACTTTTAATGTGGGTATCGAATTCTAAATAAGACAATCGTCTTTTAAGACTTAGAGCGGTTGAGTTACCTTTGCGTATCTCAACCGCTCAACTTATAGCTATATCTCTGACATTGTGCGGAACGCATGCGGCGTTGAAGCTGTTCGGGCAAGAACCTTTATCTAATCCCATGATGAAACCGGCGGCCGGTGAATAACAAAAGTCACAAGAATAAGCGCGGATAGCGAAAAAAATGCCTAAATTTGTAGCGTAATCACAACGACAAATCGAAAATCGAAATGAAAAAAGAAATAATCCCCCGGCCGATGCTTTTACTTTGTGGCTGCGCGGCATTGGAGGCAAGAGGCGACCTCCAACGTCTCGACTTAGCCATTCGCGAGGCACTCGACGGCGGCGTGAGTGTGAATAAACTCAAAGACGCCTTTGCGCAACTCTACGCCTATACGGGTTTTCCCCGTTCACTGAACGCGCTGAACACGCTGGAGCGTGTGCTGAGCGAACGCGAATCAGCCGGGATAGTCGACAACGAAGGGCAACCATTCCACCGGCCCGCCACCTGGGACGACGCCAAACTGGCATTGCGACTCGGCACCGACATGCAGACCCGTGACGAGGGAGGCACACCATGGAACTACTCTTTCTGCCCACAGGCCGATTACTACATGAAGTCGCACCTTTTTGGTGACATCTTCGCCTGCGACCAACTCACCCCGGCCGAACGCGAGCTGGTCACCGTTTCGGCGCTCAGCGCAATGGATGGTGTAACGCCACAGTTCGAGGGGCACAAGCAATGTGCCGTCTTCATGGGTAATACCAAGGAACAGGTCGATTATCTCTGTCGTTGGCTTGAAAATAACATGGAATTCAAGTTTTTAAAGTCCTAAAATTTTATAAACTTGAGGATTAGGGACTTTCGTCAAAAGTGTAATTTGGCAAAGAGAACGACTATATTAATACTCGTTTAATGGGACTTTTTATTGACTGGAATTTGGCTTGCGCTTTTTTTGAAAATCTTTATCCATATTTGTAACTACGTTACAAAAAATTATTACCTTTGCAATTCCTATGAGCCGATTTTCAATCGCTCATTCCAGACTATGACCATACCTGCATAAAGCAGACGATTTATAAATTAAATACTTACGAACTCCTTTGTAGTGATACAAGCTTTGGTCGGCTTTCTGGCGCTACATCGGAGTTTCGTTTTGATTTTTCGCTGATGAAACTTATCGACAACAAGACCACGACACTGCGCGACGACTTGCTCACCGTCATTCAGGACGGCAGCAAGATTGCCATTGCTGCGTCTTGTTTCTCCATCTATGCTTTCCAAGAACTTAAAGAACGCCTGAAAAGCATTGACGAGCTGCGTTTCATCTTCACATCACCAACTTTCACCACCGACAAGGTGGATAAGCAAAAGCGTGAGTTCTACATTCCGCGCCTCAACCGTGAACGCACGGTATTCGGCTCGGAGTTTGAAATCAAACTGCGCAACGAACTCACACAACGAGCCATCGCCCATGAATGCGCTGAATGGATTCGGCAAAAGGTCTGCTTCAAATCCAACCGCACGAACAAGTTCATGCAGGGATTTATCAATGTTGACCAGACCAATTATGCGCCGGTCAACGGCTTCACTACCGTTGACCTCGGCACCGAGCAGGGAGACAACGCCTACACGATGATCATGCGCAATGACTTCCCGGCATCGCAAGACTTTCTGAATCTGTTTGAGCAGGTGTGGAACGACAGCGAAATGCTGCAAGTAGTCACCGAAGAAGTCATTGACAACATCAGCAATGTCTATAAGGAAAACGCACCCGAATTTCTCTACTTTGTCACGCTCTATAATATCTTCAACGAGTTTCTTGAAGACATCAGCGAGGACGTGCTGCCCAACGAGGCGACAGGCTTCAAGCAGAGCGTGATTTGGGGCAAGCTGTATAACTTCCAGCGAGACGCGGCGCTTGCCATTATCAACAAATTGGAGAAATACAACGGCTGCATTCTTGCCGACAGCGTGGGTCTGGGCAAGACATTCACCGCCCTTGCCGTTATCAAATACTACGAGGGGCGCAACCGCAACGTGCTTGTGCTTTGCCCCAAGAAGTTGCACGACAACTGGGAAACCTATCACGGCAACTATCTGAACAATCCGCTTGTCGCTGACCGCTTGCGTTACGACGTGTTTTTCCACAGCGACCTCTCGCGCGACGAGGGACGCAGCAACGGACGTGAGCTTTCAAACATCAACTGGGGAAACTATGACCTTGTGGTAATCGACGAGAGCCACAACTTCCGCAACGGCGGCAAGGTCAGCACCGATGAGAACGACGAGAACCCACGAGAGAACCGCTACCTGCGGCTGATGAATAAAATCATCCGTGCAGGTGTGCGCACGAAAGTCCTTATGCTCAGTGCAACGCCGGTCAACAACCGCTTCAATGACCTGAAGAACCAGTTGCAACTCGCCTACGAGGGCGAGAGTGCACGCCTTGACGCGCTGCTCAACACGGAATCAAGTGTTGACGATATTTTCCGCAAGGCGCAGCGCAGTTACAACGAGTGGTCACGCTTGCCTAAAGAGGAGCGAACCACCAAGCAACTGCTTTCGATGTTAAGCTTTGACTTCTTCACCCTGCTTGACAGCGTGACGATTGCCCGAAGCCGAAAGCACATCGAGCAATATTACGACACCGCCGACATTGGCAAGTTTCCAACAAGGTTGAAGCCAATATCACGCCGTCCACCACTTACTGACCTGAACACAGCCATCAATTACAACGAGATTTTCGAGCAGCTGCAGCAACTCAATCTCGCTGTTTACACGCCGTCGGCATTTATTCTCGACAGCCGGAAAGACAAGTACGGCATCGACACCGAGGACGAAATCACTGCCACAGGCCACCGCCTCAGTATCGAAGACCGCGAGAAAGGTATTCGCCGCCTGATGAGCATACAAATGCTCAAACGCTTGGAGAGTTCAGTCAACTCGTTCCGCCTCACGGTGCAGCGTATTGCGGCGTATATAGAGGAAATGCTTAAACGCATTGACAGCCATGTTGAGCAGACGCAGGTCGATGACTACGACTTTGACCAAAATAATTGGGACATCGAAGATGCCGACAATGATATCATCATCGGGCGGCGCAAGAATAAAATCTTGCTCGCCGACCTCGATTATATGTCGTGGCGCACTTTCTTGCAGAAAGACGCTGACAATCTCAAATTGCTGCTACTCATGCTTGCCGACATCACGCCCGAGCACGACAGCAAACTCCAGCAACTAATTGCCGACCTGCGCGACAAGTTTGCTAACCCCATCAATGAGGGCAACAAGAAAGTCATCATCTTCACAGCATTCAGCGACACCGCCGAGTACCTTTACAAGAATCTCGCTCCCGCAATCCTCGAAAAGCATGGCTTGCACACCGCCCTCGTCAGCGGTGACGTGGAGGCACGCAGTACGCTCAAACTGCGTGAGAAACTTGATTTCAATAAGGTGCTCACGCTGTTCTCGCCGGTGTCGAAAGAAAAATCCGCAATCTACCCGAAACTCGATGCCGAGATTGACGTGCTCATCGGCACCGACTGCATCAGCGAGGGACAGAACTTGCAGGACTGTGACTATCTCATCAACTACGATATTCACTGGAATCCCGTGCGCATCATTCAACGCTTCGGGCGTATCGACCGCATCGGCTCCCGAAACGCCGTCATTCAGTTGGTCAACTACTGGCCGGACATGACGCTTGACGAGTACATCAATCTGAAAGAGCGCGTCGAGGCACGCATGAAAGCCAGTGTGCTCACCGCAACAGGCGATGGCAACCCGCTTTCGGAAAACGAGAAAGACGACCTCGACTACCGCCGCCAGCAGCTGAAACGCTTGCAGGAGGAGGTGGTTGACATTGAAGAAATGAATACCGGCGTCTCCATCATGGACTTGGGCTTGAACGAGTTCCGCCTTGACTTGCTGGAATACATCAACCAAGGCCACGACATCGAGCACACGCCGTTTGGGCTGCACGCTGTGGTGGCTGCACGAGACACAACGCCCCCGGGCGTGGTCTTTGTGCTGAAAAACCGTAACGGCGGCGTGAACATCGACCACAAGAACCAGTTGCACCCGTTCTACATGGTCTATATCAGCGACGAGGGCGAAGTGGTGGTCAACCACCTTGCGCCCAAAGACCTGCTCGACCGCTTGCGTTTGCTATGCAAAGGCGTGCAAACTCCCGACAAAATACTTTGCCGGGCGTTCAACAAAGAAACGCGCGACGGACGCAACATGAAGCGTTACTCTGAATTGTTGGGCGAAGCCATCAATTCTATTATTAACGTCAAGCAGGAAAGCGACATCGATAGTTTCCTGGGCGGTGTGCAAGGCTCGCTGTTCGCCGAGCCTATCACAGGCCTTGACGACTTTGAACTGATTTGTTTCCTCGTTATCAAATAGTTTATAGGAATAATTGAAAATATTAGCACCAGATGAATGATATTGAACAAATACAACGACTTCAACGGCTTTTGGAATTGAGCGGTAAGGAATGTCGATGGCTGGAGTTCAAAAGCAACCATCAAGACCCTTACCATTTGGGCAAGTACATTTCGGCTTTGTCTAACGGTGCGTGCCTTGACAACCAAGACTTCGGTTATCTGTACTTTGGTGTGGAGGATAATACACTGGAGTTGCTGGGTACTACATTCGAGCCACAAAAGACCAAGGCGAAAGGTAACCAAGACCTCGAATTGTTTTTGCGGCAATACATATCGCCAAAAATCAATTTCACCATCGAGGAGTTCCACGCTCCCGACGGCAAGCGGTTTGTTGTATTCGTGATTCCTGCGGCAAAAGGCGAACCCACCAAATTTCAGGGCACACCATATGTGAGAGTTGACAGTTCCGTCACCGAACTTACCCCCTACGTGGATTGGGTTCGGCAAATATACAACTCCACCATAGATTGGAGCGCGGTAATCGTACCCGAAGCCACAATAGCAGACCTTGACGAGGACGCTATTGCTGTGGCACGAAAAGGTTTCTATGAACGGTTCCCCGACAAAGCGGAAACGGCAAAGGCATGGGACGATGCCACTTTCCTTGATAAAGCGAAGATTACGATTAACGGCAACATTACTCGCACGGCATTATTATTGCTTGGCAAGGAAGAAGCCACGCATTATTTGGGGCATATTGCCCAAATTGTTTGGAGGCTGCGCACGCCCACCGAGAATGCAGGGAATATCTTTACCATTCCGTTCCTGCTTTCCACGTCAAAGCTCAACGACAGCATACGCAACTATCGCATTAAGATATTCCCCAACAATAGCCTCATTCCGGCTGAGGTGTGGAAATACGACACAAAGACCGTGCTTGAGGCAATGCACAACTGCATCGCCCATCAAGACTACCTGCGCAACGAGCGTATTGTTGTCACCGAGGAGACCGACCAACTGGTGTTCGAGAATGCCGGCTCGTTTTTCGACGGCGACTATGAGCAGTATATCGAGGGCAAGAAAACGCCCAAGAAATACCGCAACTCATTCCTCGCTAATGCCATGGTCAACTTGAAAATGATTGACACGCAGGGCTACGGAATCCACGAAATGTTCTTGCGCCAACGTGAGCGGTTCCTGCCAATGCCCGACTATGACCGCTCTGATCCTACACGAGTGAAACTCATCGTGCCAGGACATGTGATTGACGCTCATTATTCGTTACTGCTCATGGAGCGTGCCGACCTTGACCTCACAACAGCTGTTTTGCTTGATAGCGTACAAAAGAAAAAGCCTATTGGAGACAAGGCTATCACTAAATTGCGCAAGCTCAAACTTATTGAGGGACGCAAACCTAACGTGTTTATCAGCCAACGAATAGCCGGAATCACTCACCAAGAGGCTGAATATACCGACATGAAAGGACTTGATGATAAATATTATCAAGACCTTATCATCGAGGCTCTGACTCAACACGGCAAACTCAAACGTGCCGACTTCAACAAACTGCTCCTGAACAAACTGCCGTCAATATTAAGCCAAGAACAAAAGTTGAGTAAGATTGGCAATATGCTCACTAAATTGAGACGTAACAATATCATTTTTAATGACAAAGAACGATATTGGCGATTGGTCAATAATTTAAGTGAGAAAAAATAAATTTAAGTGAGATTAAAGCAAAATTCTCGCAATTTCAGCTTTGATGTTTCATGCAAAATGCAGAAAGACAACTAAATACAAAATTTAGAATTAAGCGAAATTTAAGCGACTTTAAGTGATGGCGTTTTCTGTGAAAATTCCGTCAAATTTAAGCGGGAAAACGTCAAATTTAAGCGAGATTTAAGCGACAAACAAAGTTAATAGACTGATAATAAGAATATTACAAATTCAAAATTTAAGTGAGATTTACGTGAACTTTCTGCGAGAAAACGTGAACTTTCCGTGAGTTTCCGCAAAAATAGAGAGCAAACATGAGTTTTGGACTGCCACATACAGCTGAGGTCAACAAGGCGTTGCCCAAGAAAGCCATCTTTGCGAAGTTTGGCTTAAAGGCGGCGCAGCGCGACCACTTCGACGAGGACATCAGCCGACTGGTGATTTCTCACGAAATCACCACGCGTTCCGTTCCTGCGCTGGCCACGGTTGACATTCAAGGCATCTATGTGGTCACAGTCCTGCTTAAACGCAAAGACTTTGACCACCGCAACATTGAATTGCTGACCAAGCTCATTCCGCAGAAAATGGTCATCGCACTTCTGCACGACGAGCAGGTGCAGTTTGCCATTTTCCACGAGCGGCTTTTCTTCTCTCCGTGGCATCCAGCCGATGAAGCGAGTTTACCGCTCAATGGCTTGTCGCTCGATGATGTGTGGCAGTCAATGGTCACCACTATCGGCGACATCACCGTGCAGGACGGTAACACGCTCACCGAGCAAATCACGCTCGACGAGCAGCATGCACGACTTCAAAAGCAGATTGCCGCCCTCGAGAACAAAATGCGTAAGGAGAAACAACCGCGCAAGAAATTTGAATTACATCAACAAATACAAGAACTAAAGTTAAAATTATGAATACAGACAAAATTGAACTTACAAAACGAGAGAAAGAAATCATCGTAATGGCATCTAACGACAGTTATCAAGTCAAAGATGAGGATTATAAAGAACTAAAACACCTTGCCTTTCTTGGTTTAGGTGAAACTATGGACGGTGAATTTGGTCAGATTTTTGAATTTGAACTTTCCAACAAAGCGAAAGCGTATCTTTTTGAAAATCCAAAATTAAAAAATCCGTCAATATTTGATGATAAAAAATTTTGGTTTGAGCTTGTGTCAAATATTATATAAACTCTTACATCAGTCAATAGGCATGTAATTATGCTTTATTGTTTGTGCTTGATAAACTAAATATAATGGAACATCTAACAATGCATAGTGTTGATGGCGTGGCGCAGAATGTGGAACGCATTGCTGCGCTGTTTCCTAATTGCGTGACCGAGCGCAAGGACGAGGACGGCAGCGTGGAACGTGCCATCGACTTTGATATGTTGCGGCAAGAACTGAGCCGTGACATCATAGACGCTGGAGAGGAACGCTATCAGTTCACTTGGCCGGGCAAGCGTGAGGCTATTCGCCTCGCCAACGCGCCGACCAACTGCACGCTTCGCCCAGTGCGTGACGATAGCGTGGATTTTGACAACACGCAAAATCTCTACATCGAGGGAGACAACCTCGAAGTGCTGAAACTATTGCGTGAGACTTACCTCGGCAAAGTCAAGATGATTTACATCGACCCGCCCTATAACACCGGCAACGACTTCGTTTATGAAGATGACTTCAGTGAAAGTTATGCAGATTACAAGGGCAAAAGTGGTATGTTCGATGAGAACGGTAATATGCTTCTCGACAACTACGAGAGGAATAACGAAAGCAACGGTCGTTTCCACACCGACTGGCTCAACCTCATGTACCCACGACTCAAAGTCGCTCGCGACCTGTTAACTGATGATGGAGTTATCTTTATCTCGATTGACGATAACGAGCAAGAAAACCTAAAAAAGCTATGTGATGAGGTTTTTGGCTTGCAAAACTTTGTTGCTCAACTTGTATGGGAACGTGCTTATTCTCCTAAAAATGATGCAAAATTCATATCAAATAGTCACGATTACGTATTGATGTATGCACGTAATATCAATACTTTCAAAATTGGCCGATTAGAGCGAACTGAGGAAGCCAATGCTCGTTATGCAAACCCGGACAACGACCCAAGAGGAGTATGGAAACCAAGCGATATGTCAGTAAAGACATATAATGCAGAAAGTGACTATCCGATTACGACGCCCTCCGGGCGTGTCGTAGAGCCTCCAGCAGGACGCTGCTGGAGTCTCTCGAAAAACGCGTTTTTCGAGAGACTCCAAGATAATAGGATATGGTTTGGCCCTAATGGTGACGGCGTTCCATGTATCAAGCGATTTCTTACCGAATTGAAATTTGATGGGATGGCTCCAACCTCAATTTTGTTCTATAAAGAGGTTGGGCATAGCCAAGAGGGAGCAAAAGAACTTGTTTCGTTGATGGGTGAAAAGGGTGTTTTTGACGGTCCAAAACCTGTTCGACTACTTGAAAGACTGATAACGCTGGCTAATCTTAATGATGATTCTATTGTGTTAGATTTCTTTAGCGGCAGTGCAACAACTGCTCATGCTGTGATGAAAAGAAATGCAGAGAAAGAGTCTCATTGCAAGTTCATCATGGTACAATTGCCCGAAGCAGTTAGCGAGAAGAAAAAAGATCAAGGCTATAAAACCATCTGCGAAATCGGAGAAGACCGTATCCGCCGTGCCGGCAAGAAAATCAAATCAGAGGCGGGATTATTAGCCAAAGACCTTGACATCGGTTTCCGTGTGCTGCGCCTCGACAGTAGCAACATGGAAGATGTCTATTATACCCCCGACAAGTTCGACCCGACTACGCTCACCGGCTTGCTCGACAACGTGAAGCCTGACCGCACCGAGGAAGACTTGTTGTTCCAAGTCATGCTTGAGCTTGACGTGCCGCTGTCTGCGTCAATCGAAGTTGAGCAAATCGCAGGTAAGCGAGTATTCAACGTGAGCGACGGCCACCTCATTGCCACCTTCGACAGAGATGTCAATGAAAGCACTGTCACCGAGATTGCACGGCGCAAGCCCAATTTCTTCGTCATGCGCGACGCAAGCGCCGCCAATGACAACGTGCTTGACAACTTCGAGCAAATCTTCCGCCATTATTCACCCGACACCATCTGCAAAATCCTGTAATCATGATTGAAAGACAGAATTTATTGGATCTTATTTCGAAATCTGACAATTTTGAAGATCGTCTTAAAATTGTTAGAAAATACCTTATTCATGGAATGCCTTATGTGTTTGATGGCAGAGAGAATGAGTTATATGAGTTTCGAGATCTCATTGCTAAGAATTTTAGCATTAGTTTTCATGAAGTTCTTATCCTTGGTTCTGCAAAACTTGGTTACAGCTACCATAAAGAATCTTCGTTTTCATTGAATTCAGATATAGATGTCGCTCTTGTTAATGAAAATCTATTTGAACATTACTTTCATAATATCTGCGATTACCAATATGGAATTGATAACGGTTTAGTTACAATGACTCAATCTGAAAATAAGCAATATAGAATTTTTCTTAAATACCTTATTAAAGGCTGGATGCGCCCAGACAAACTACCGCCAAAATTGCAAATAAAGTCTATGAAACAAGACTGGTTCGATTTCTTTAAATCGATTTCATACGGGCATAGTTCAGTTGGTGATTATAAGGTCTCCTGTGGTCTTTTTAAGAACTACAATTATCTTGAAAAATACTATGCTGAAACGCTTTTACGAATTCAATCAAATTAATCATATCGAATATGGCAAAACAAATTTTCACAAGTTCGGGCTCTGTTCAAATATCAGCATTAATTAATGATATAAGACAAGAGAGACTCATCTTACAACCTGAGTTTCAGAGAAATCTTGTATGGAATGATAGACATAAAGAATCATTTATTGATACTATTTTAAAAGGCTATCCTTTCCCTGAGATTTATATTGCTCAATCGGGTGTTGACTTTGAAACACTCACAACACAACAAGTTGTTGTTGATGGTCAACAACGCCTTTCAACAATCTTGAAGTATGTCTCCAATGAGCTTCAGTGCCGTGACATTCCAAAGTTTGATGATTTAAATAATCAAGACAAGATTGATTTTTTAGGTTATGGTGTTTCTGTAATAAGCTTGGGTAATGCTTCTTCTGAAATCATTAAAGAAGTGTTTAGAAGAATAAATCAGACAAAATATAGTTTGAATTCAATTGAAATACAGAATGCATTCTATGATGGCGAGTTTATTTCTACAGGTAAAGAAATATTAAATGAATATGACTCGAATGCCCTACCCGTCTTTAGCGAAACTGATGTAACTAGAATGGTTGACCTTAACTTCATCCTACTATTAATGGCAACTTTTGAAGAAGGCGGCTATTTTAGCGGCAATAGTCAAACAGAACACTATATCATTATATATAATGATGAGTATCCTAATAGAAAATGTATTAAAGAGAAGTTTATCAAGCTGTTAGGCTACATCGTTAATCTCGATTTGCCAAATGATACTATGTGGTTTAGAAAATCGAATTTTTTCACATTGTTTAGCGAACTTGTCAAACACGATATTGATAATTTGCCGGCTGATTTAAAAGCAAGACTAACAAACTTTGAGGACTTAGTTATGCAGAACAAACGTCAAGATGAGTCAGAGTACGGCAGATACTATTCTTTTATGTACACTGGCACAAATAGCCGGGCAGCAAGAATAACAAGAGGCCATTTATTCCAACGAGGAGTGATTAATGGTGAAAATCTTTCATAGAGTTTGGCTGAGGCACCACACTAACAATGTTGCTATACTATTGCTGTTGCTGGTTCTTATCACAAGTTTGTCACAAGTCTTGTCACAAGTCTGTCCCAAGCTTGAGAAAGAATACTATGCAAGTGTGATTAAAGTGTTGGCAGGACTATCGAAAGAGTCACAATCATTAAGAATACTGATGCAACTTACAGGGGACACCAATCGTGGAAGGTTTAAGAATAATGTTTTAAGTCATATTCTGGAAGCAGGCTTTGTAGAGCCGACTATTACAAATAATCCCAATAGTCCAAAGCAACGATACATTCTTACAGAAAAAGGCAAAGAAATGATGAATGCGTATGAAATTTAAATTCAAGATACAACAATATCAGACCGACGCGGTTGATAATACTGTAGCGGTATTCAACGGCCAGCCCAGCCACGACACCGCTATGCGGTATCGCCGCGACTTGGGCAAGCATTGCGGCATCATATTTGACGACGATGATGCCGGCTACCGCAACCACGAAGTGGAGTTGTCGTCAAAGCAATTGCTCGACAACATCAATTCGGTGCAAGTTGCTTCTCTCATCACACCTTCAAAGACACTCGCCGCGGGCAATGGAGCCGTCACGCTCGACATCGAGATGGAGACCGGCACTGGCAAGACCTACGTCTATATCAAAACGATGTTTGAACTCAACCGCCGTTTCGGCTGGAGCAAGTTCATCATCGTGGTGCCGAGCATCGCCATCCGTGAGGGTGTTGCCAAGAGTTTCAATATGCTTGAAGAACACTTCATGCAGCTCTATGGCAAAAAAGCCCGTTGGTTCATCTATAACAGCAGCAACCTGCAACAACTCGACCAGTTCAGTAGCGACGCGGGGCTGAATGCAATGATCATCAACACCCAGGCTTTTGCCACTTCGCTCAAAGAGGGCGGGCGCAGCAAGGAAAGCCGCATTATCTATGACAAACGTGATGAGTTTGCCAGCCGCCGCCCCATCGACGTGATTGCAGCCAACCGCCCAATCATCATCATGGATGAGCCGCAAAAGATGGAGGGTGCCGCCACGCAAGCCGCGCTCAAACGCTTCAACCCGCTGTTCACGCTCAACTATTCAGCAACCCACAAGACCAAGCACGACACCATCTACGCGCTTGACGCGCTCGACGCTTACCGCCAACGCCTCGTAAAACGTATTCACGTCAAGGGCTTTGAGATTAAGAACCTGCGAGGCACAAGCGGCTACTTGTACCTCGACAGTGTGGAACTCTCGCCAAGCAAACCGCCCGTCGCCAAGATCGAGCTTGAAATCAAGACCGCAAGCGGCGCAATCACTCGCAAGGCGAAGAAGTTCAATGTGGGCGACGACCTCAAAGTGGAGTCCGGCGGACTTGCCGAATATGACGGCTATGTGGTGAGTGAGATTTCGCCTAAGGGCTATGTCGTGTTTGTCAATGGCACCACCATTCATCGCGGACAGGTGATTGGCGACAATAACGAACTGACCATGCAGCGTGTGCAGATTCGCGAGACCATCCGCTCGCACTTCGACAAAGAGCGCCAGCTTTTCAAGCGTGGCATCAAGTGCCTGTCACTGTTCTTTATCGACGAGGTGAGCCATTATCGCCAGTACGACGCGGACGGCAACGAGGTAAAGGGCATATTCCAAACCATCTTCGAGGAAGAATACCAACGGCTGGTGCAGGAACAATTCCAAATCTTCGATAAGGAATACAACGAATACCTCATGGCTCACCACGCGAGCGAGGTGCACCGCGGCTATTTCTCCATTGACAAGAAAGGCCGCTCGGTCAACAGCCACATAGGTCGTGGCAGCGACATCAGCGATGACATCAGCGCCTACGACCTAATCTTGAAAAACAAGGAACGCCTGTTGAGCTTCGATGAGCCCACGCGCTTCATCTTCTCGCACTCCGCACTGCGTGAGGGTTGGGACAACCCCAACGTGTTCCAGATTTGCACCCTGCGCCACAGCAACTCCACCACAGCCAAGCGGCAAGAGGTGGGGCGCGGGCTGCGCATCTGCGTTGACCGCTATGGGGTGCGCCAGGACAAAGAAACGCTCGGTGAGGACGTTCACAAAATCAACAAGCTCACCGTGATTGCCAACGAGAGCTATAGTGACTTCACCGCAGCCTTGCAACGTGAGACACGTGAAGTACTGCGTGACCGTGCCGCCGTGGCAAGTATTGAATATTTCACCGGCAAAATCATCAAGAGCAACGAGGGCGAACGATACGAGATTACAGAGCGTGACGCTTCACGCATCATGGTCTATCTGGAAGATAACGAATACATTGATGAGAAAGGATTTGTCACTCCCAAGTATCACGCCGATGTCGCAGCCGAGAGCCAAGTGCCATACGGCGCTAAGCTCGCTCCCATCAGCGAGGGCGTGACAATGCTCATACAGTCTATCTACGACCCGTCAGTTCTCAAGGATATGATTGTCGAGGAGAAACAGAGTGCCATCACCAATGAACTGAATGGCAACTTTGAGCGTGAAGAGTTCAAGCGGCTGTGGAACGAAATCAACCATCAGTACGTTTATACCGTCAGCTATAAGAGCGAGGAACTGATTGCCAATGCTATCCTGCACCTCAATTCAGATGAAATGACGGTGAAGAAACTCCGTTACATCAAGGTTGAGGGAGAACAGAAAGACGATGACGTGACCGAGTTCGGCGAAACGACCTCGCAATCCGAGGCACTGACCGAAGTTTGCACTTCGACAGTACCATACGACCTCGTGGGCGACATCGCACGTGGAGCACGCCTCACCCGCCGCAGTGTGGTGGCAATTCTTCAGGGCATGAACCCATCGAAAATCGCTTTATTCAAGAACAACCCCGAAGAATTTATCCGCAATGTGGTGCGCATCATCAAGGAGCAAAAGGCCACCATGATTGTTGACCACATCCACTATCAGCAAACCGAAGGCAAATACGAGAGCGACATCTTTACGGCAACCAGTCGTGCAGACTTCTCAAAAGCCTACGAAGCGAAGAAGCACGTCACAAACTATGTGGTGAGCGACAGCAAGGGTGAGCGAGACTTTGCGCACGACCTTGACGAAGCCAACGAGGTTATCGTTTACGCCAAGCTGCCGCGCTCATTCCAAATCCCTACGCCGGTGGGCAACTATGCCCCCGACTGGGCTATAGCGATGGAGCGTGGAGGCGTAAAGCACATCTTCTTTATCGCCGAGACCAAAGGCTCGTTGCTCTCAATGGACATCACGCCCATTGAGAAAGCGAAGATTGACTGCTGCACCCACCTGTTCAACGAAATGTCAACGGCAAAGGTGAAATACTATCAGGTCACCAAATACCAAGACCTCATCGACAAGATGACCGAAATGAAATAGTTATTTTAGAAACCACAATGACGTATTACAAGAATGTGAAATATAAGGTTCTCGTGACCCTCGACGACGATGGGCGGCGGGCGGTGTTCAACAATGGAATACGCTTCACCCATCCCCTATTGCCTGACCTCTTTTGAAGTCCTCATTGTAAACCCAGAGAATCCATTCACAAGAGAAGAATATGAACAATCTAAATGATTATTGTGTATGAAATGGCTACAGAATAAATGGACTATCGCTTTGCTTTTTATTAGCCTAGCATGTATTATTGCGAATGCAATAGTATTATATCACTATCATTCCGTCTTTAACGGTAGTATTTCTCAAGAGTTAAATGACTGGAATCTTTTTATAGTGATTTTCAATGGGATAATTACCACAGTATTAGCTGTAGTAAATATATGTGCTATCATAAAGATTAATTCAACCTTAGATGGTAATAGTGAAAACAGACACATTAATAATTTGATTTTTGAGGCTCAAACGATTTTAGCAAAGATGCGGTTGGATGATTACAATGTTATCAAAGAGCTAATTAATGATATCAAAGTGTCTATTTTTAAAAGGCATATGTTTGCTGAAAAAGTAGATGGCCTAAAAAAGAAACTGATGGAAATAGACAGTTCTTCTTTTCTGTATAAGAATCAAAAATTACATGATGAACCTTTTTTGCGACCTATAACGAAGAGACTTGTTGTGCAAATAGACAATTTTATTCACAAGATAAAGGATAGTAAAGTTGTGGATGAAAAAGACGAAGAAGAGCTTCTGAACAACTTATCTTCATTTCAGAGTATCATGGAATTTTATGTCATATCACAGATAGTACGTGGTAATAAGGTTCAAAATTACATTTCGCATCATCAAAATGAAATGGATAGTACAATTGCATGTATATATGATTTTGCAAAAGAGTTAGATAAAAAAATTCATGAGCAATCAAATGAGTGATTACAGAATAGAGCAATGTCTCAAAGACATTAAAGAAATTCTTGAAAGCAAAGCCGATAGTGAAACCAAAAAGAAATCAATCTTTGACAAGATTAAATCTTTTGGTTCTGATGTTGCTGCAAGTATTGTCGCCAACATTGTTACAAATCCAAATATTTTTGGTTCGATGTTGTAATTAAACTTACACAGCGTAGGGGATTTTAATATCTTAAGCCTCGGCAATGCCGGGGCTTTTTTGTCGCATACCATCCGCCGTGAGGGCGGTGGTTCGGTCATCGGTAAGGATTGAGGCGGGTCGTACCGCTCAATCCTTGCTTTGTTTTGGCTGCGCCCGGCATTGGGCTGCCGCTCGGCAGAAACCAAACGAGTTTACATAACAAAGGCTGCGTCTCAACATTACTCAAGCAAGCTTGGCATTGTATTCGGCTTGCACTTTGTTTGGTTCTGCACTCGCTTAATCGCAAAATCGCAAAATTGCCCGTGTTACCGGTAGTTTTTCCGTCACAAAGTTAATGGCAGCCGTTTTCTGCACGGCTATACAGAGTTGCTCCATAATTTTTCTTCTCTTCTTTTCGGCGATTTTCGTTTTTCTGCGTCTTATATAGTGGAACGCCTAAAGGATTGGCGTTTTTTGAGATTATGCTTGGCAGCAAACGCAGAAATATAGACCATATTATAGAGGCGAACCTTGACGCATTAGTGCGCTTTGCTTACTTCAGAATTAGCGATCGGGCAGAGGCCGAGGACATTGTCTATGAAGCTGTGTTGCGCCTGCTTGAGAACATAGAGAAAATAAATGATGCGAAGTGCTACCTGTTCCAAATCGTGTACAATTTGTGCCGTGACGAGTTCAGGAGAAAGCGATTCTCGACAGTTCCGTTTGAGAACATTGAACTGACCGACAAGAAGGACGAGCAACTTGATCAGGAGGAGATTGACCGCATCAACCGCTTGCTGGACGACTTGCCTCCCAACGAGGCCGAGATTGTGAGAATGAACGTGGTTGACGAACTTTCGTTTGTGGAGATAAGCCACATACTCAGTCTGCCACAATCAACAGCAAAATCACGGTTTTATGCGGGAATGAAAAAGCTGCGAGAAATGTATTTCACCAATAATTAATGACCGATATGGACGAATATCAAGACATAAAAGAATTATTGAGGCCGAGACGCTCAATTGGCGCGTCACCGTCGCTGCGCCAACGAGTCGTCGCCGTCACTGCCCGAAATCACAGAGGCACAATCTGGTTGCGGTGTGCCGCGACGGCCGCTTGCATAGTGCTGATTGTTGGAGCGGCGATGATTTTCAATGGCAAAGGATCTATCGCATCATCGCGGGGCGGCGAGTGCGTTGTGTATGTCGTTGGGCAGAGAACCGGAGGCGAAGAAGCCCAAGCGATTGCCGAAGCAGATGTCGCAAGGATGGAGCAATTCATGCGCACTGTGGCTCAGCACAACGATGCCGAGCAAGAGAAAGTAAATCAATTCATGCAACATAAATCCCAACAAAAATGAAGCGTTTAATCATCATAATCACATGCATAGTTACAGCTTTAGCTGTCTATGCCAACCCGCCGAAGTTGAACGTTGAGAGCCTGTTCGACGGCCGCTACAACGACAACCGGTGTGTCACCATTTCAATCTACAAAAACAATGGCAACTACTATCGCGGATTGACGGTAAAGAACAACCCCGGAATCATTAAGAAAATAGTCGAGGCCATAGCTAAAGACGCACCAAGAGCAAAAGAATACTCTGATTACAACGGACCCGACGGTCAATACACCTCGCTCCAGATTGTCAACAACGGCGAGCTCATCTACATCGGTCTGCAACGCGAAAAGCATGGCGGAGCTTTCTTCTTCATCCAAGGCAAGGAAAAAGCATTCAAATAACGGAACAGTGAGAGCAGAGCGGAGTTCACTCCCGCTATGCCGAGTCGTGACGTTATACGAAATTAATTCAAATAACTAATCAATAACTCATTATGGACAAACTTCTGAAGGTCATCTTCTTGATGGCTCTACTCCCCGCATCTCTTTTCGCACAGAAAAACAATGATTCAGTAGCCAATGACTCAATAGCCAACTACTGGGATAAAGTGCTGGAACTGAATGAAGTGGTGGTGATAGGACATCGCACAGTACTCAAACAAGCCCCCGACCGCATCGTTTATCTCACCAAGAATGACGCGTTCGTCAAGGGGATGAACGGCATCGAGGTGCTCGACCGCATTCCACGCGTTAGTGTAGAGGGTGATGCCGTGACTGTTGCCGGAAAATCATCGGTGCGCTACATTGTTGATGGTCGGCTATTGGAGATGTCGGACGACGCCATCGCCACGCAACTGAAGAATTTGCAGGCATCGAGCATTGAGAAAATTGAAGTACTTACAACTACTCCGGCGAAATATGCAGCCGGAACGAATGTGGCATATATCAGCATCACCACGCGCAACGATTCGCTCGGCACACGCGGCAACGTTTGGGGGCGCGGCATTGCTCGGGAGCGCTTCAGTTACATGCTTGGCGGCAGTTTGTCGCACACTACTCGCAAGGTTGAATTCTCGGTTGACGTAAATTGGAATGACAACCGAGGAATCAACGACCTCGACCGCACTTTCACCTTCAGCGATCATGCAAAGACCTCAAACCGCACAACGCATTTCACCAACCGCGCGTTCGGCCTGAACGGACTTTTCAAATACAAATTCACCGACCGAATTGCGGTGGGGGGCATAGCCAATTTCGGCACGAGCAGAATGAACAGCAAATTAAGCGATGTCACTAATGACGACGGCAATATTTTCAGTTCAAACAATGATTCGCCGTCACGTCCCAATAATGCCTTCACATTAACGACTTTTGCCGATTGGCTACTTGATGAAAAGGGCAAGATGTTGAGCCTTACCTACAACTGGTTCAACAAGTCAACCAAGTCGTTCTCTGATGTGACCACGACTTGGGACGGCGGCTCGACGCGCTTGACTAATGACGGGCACAACAAGTATCACATCCATTCTGTGAAACTGGATGCGACACTGCCATTTGACGCATTCAAGATGGAAACCGGCATGGCTTACACCACAATCGGTAATAACACGACCATGACCGCCGGGACTTACAATGGTTCGCAATGGGCTTACGACCCATCGCAGAGCAACGCATTTGACTACAACGAGAACACCATTGCAGCTTACGCCAGTGCCGAAAAGAGTTTTAGTAACTCATTTTTCGGGAAACTCGGATTACGTTACGAGCATACCTATGTGAAAGGGCGTCAGTTAATGGGCGATGAGAAGCATAACAACAATTACGGCTATCTGTTCCCTTCGCTGAACATCAGTTGGAACAATCAACGCATTGGGCGTTTCTCATTGTCATATTCTATGGGCATCACTCGGCCGAACTTCGGCGACCTCAATCCTTTCCGCTATCACACCACCACGAGCGACTATGTGTCGGGTAATCCCGACCTTAAGCCAAGTATTGCGCACAACGCCGAGCTGAGCTATGGTTTCAAGGGCTTCTATGCGGTGCTTTACAATTCCTATAATCGCAATGCGATTGCTTATGTAACGCGGTTCAATGCCGATGGCTCACAATACTCAATTCCCGAGAACTGCATCGACAACAACAAAGTGGGACTTTACGCTTCCTACTACCGCTCAATCTTCGATTGGTGGAACGTGAATGCAGGTGGCGAAGTATTCAACACACAGGCGAAATCAAGGATAGCCGATTTCCGTGAGCATGACGATAGTAGTTGGAGCGGCAAGATTGAACTCAACTCGTCATGGATGCTCAATCGCTCAAAGACGCTTATCCTCAACGTCAGGTTCAGCCATTATTTCCCCTATCATGAGCGCATGGTGCGATATGAGGCGATGTCACTGATAGGTTTCGAACTCCGTTATATGCTTCTCGACAATCGTCTGACGCTCACAGCCGCCGTTAGCGACCCCTTCGGTTGGAACGTCACTAAATCAACCGCTCTGTATAACGACTATAGCATCTATACCCGTAATAACATCCACAGCCATGCCGTATCGCTTCGTGTTTCCTACTCATTCGGTGGCAATAAAGTGAACAACGTCTATCGCGACACCAAAGAGCGGGAATCCAACCGCTCCTATTGACCCTGCTTCATCATATATTTTGAGGACGCATCTCTTTCGGGAGGTGCGTTTTTTGCCTTTTGTCGTGTGGTGATTGACACCGAATTTTGTGTCAAATAATCACTCATCAAATTCTATGGAATTTTTAGTCGAAACATTCAAAAACGCCACACTGTGCATTTATGCCGTGTGGCTCGCCCGTTGATTGAGGCACTGGATTATGCGCAGCGGACAAACACTATCGGCAGCCTACGGCAAACCGATGTGAGCCGCACGATCACTCTCCCGCAGTACTGGCGCAGTCTGGGGCCCCGACAGTCATTGTTCAAGAGAACAAAGCCCTGCGTGACACGCTGGCTCGCTTGAATGAAAGGCTCAATGAACCTTTCGTCACCGTGAACACCGTTACCGGCGATCTCGGTATCAACTGACGAACGAAGCAAGCGCAGAGGGCAAGTTCACTTGCACTATGCCTTGCAAGGAGGAAGAAGGCGATAGCCAACCAAGCCCAAGACGACTACCAACGACTGATGAATAACAAAGGTCCCAAAAACAAGCGTCATTAAAGATTTTTTTGTAATTTAGCGGCATCAAACATTAAAAAAATAACATATGAAATTAAAATCGGCTACCCTTATTGCTCTCATAGCAACTATTTTAATTATTGTCATTTCCGCGATTAATACCTTTCTTCAATTCTCATCAATTGAATATTCTGATTCTCTAATGATGTGGTATAGAATAAGTGGTATTATTTCACTGATTTCATGGTGTGGTATTGCTAATTTTTTTATAACTCTATTTGAAAACCAAAAGTAACTATGGCAGAAGACATTAATAATGTCCTAGGAGTTGAGAGTTCTCAAAAAAGCGAGACTGCTGAAAAAAATGAGAACATTGCAAGCAATGTTAGCAAGGATGACAATTCAGCTGAAGGGACACTTAACACAATTGCATGGATAACATTGATTGTTGGCATTATTGCCGCAATTATTTGTTTGTGTACGGTCTGCTGGACTACAACGACCGTTGTTGTTGAACATTATACTTATAGTGATGATATTACCCAAGACGTAACGACATTTAATCCTATGGGGTTTGCTATGACTATTGGTATTTTTTTGTCCTCTTTAGCTTCATGGGCTTTCATGAGAGTAATTTCGAATATATCGCTTACTCTGAAAGAGATTAAGAACAAAAAATAATAGTCTGCCACGTCTTTTAAGAGCTAAAGCGGTTGGTTTACTTTTGCGGTAAATCAACCGCTTAACTTATGGCTATATCACTACAAATCGACGGCAAGGAAGCCGCTCTGAAGAAAGGTGCCTCGATTGAGTATGTCTCGGAGAACCGTATCTTTACTGACGCCTCTAGTGGGCAATCAAGTAAAAAAGAACGCTGAAATTCAAGCTATTAACTTGTCATTCAGCGTTCTTCTTTTTCAGTCGGGATGACTAGATTCGAACTAGCGACCCCACACCCCCAGACCATTTAGAAAACGCGATAGTTGCTTGATTATTAAATAATTATATCTATCACTCGTGGCTGCGCAAGTCACATTTTTACTGCGTTATTTTTTCAGTTGAACAATAGCTTTTCGTCAAGCAGGAAATCGTAGTAATTAATAATCCTGATACCTTCGTCGGTAGTCCACGGTGCCACGTTGTCGCCAGTGACGATAACCTTGCGGAATCCATCTTTGATGCTGAGCAGCGATTTTTGCTCTTGAGCGACTTTCTCTCGGGTGGGCATACTGTAGGCCGACTGCACGTAGATACGTTCGTCGTCATTGTTCACTACAAAATCAATCTCAAGATAGGCTCGGGCGCTCTTGCCCTGCGCATTGGTGTACCAAGTCTCAACATTCCCTACATCTACCGAATATCCACGACCGACCAGCTCATTATAGATTACATTTTCCATAATGTGGGTGGGCTCTTGCTGGCGGAAGTTGATAATGGCATTGCGTATGCCCATGTCGCAGAAGTAATACTTCGAATTGGAACCGATATACTTGCGGCCCTTCACGTCGTAGCGCACTGCCTCTTGAATGATGTAAGCATCAAGCAAGTGGGAGATATATACCGATATGGTCTTGTCGGTAATAGACTGATGACTCACACTCTTGAAAGTGTCAGCTATCTTCTTAGGATTGGTGGGTGACCCGATTGCAGAAGCGAGAATCTTCACCAATTCCTCTAAACCCTCATCATTATGAACTTTGTTTCGCTCAATCACATCGCGCAGATAGGTGGATTGGAATAGGTTCTTGAGAAACGTTTTTTTCTTCGAAACATCATCGATGAGCGCAACTTGCGGCAGCCCGCCATAAATAGAGTAAAGGCGCATACTCGTGTCTTTGTCGCCACCGAAAGCAGCGTAGTACTCCGAGAACGATAGTGGACTCAATCTAATCTCATCGCCTCGACCGCGAAACTCGGTTACAACATCGCTCGAAAGGAAACGAGAATTGGAACCGGTCACATACACGTCGCAACGGTCGTTGTGCATCAGGCTAAGCAACACCTCAACGAAGCGGTCGAGCAATTGCACCTCATCAACAAGAATGAAACAACGCCCTTCGGTTTCTTTAAGCCTTTTGCTGACGTGTTGCATAAAGCGATTAGGGTCACGATATTCCTGACTGTCCCAGTCATCGAGCGTCAATGAGACAATGTTCGTATCGGGAACACCCGATTCAAGCAGATGTCGCTTAAACAGGTTAAACAACAGGTAAGATTTACCGCAACGACGAATCCCGGTTACTATCTTGACCAAGTTGTTTTCTTTGCCATGTATCAATTTCTGCAGATATTTATCTCGCTGAAATTCCATAAATTGAGAATTTTTTATTGCTTAAAAATGTGATTGCCACATTTTTTCGTAATGCAAAGATACTACACGATTCTCACATAGCCAAATTTTTTGAACTAATTTTTTGCAGCGCAACAACTTGGGGCATCTTGAGGTATCTTTATAGTTCGCGTACGATATTTCTGTGCAAATGCACACTTTTGACGCACTACCTATTGGTCATCTTTATCGGAATAGTCATAGTAGATGTCCCACATGGCATCGGGAAAGACCAGTCCGCAGATCCTCATTCAGGAGAATGCCGAACTGCGGGAGGCGATAAAGCGGATGAACGCCCGACTTGACGAGCCGTTTGTGACTGTGAACACCGTGACCGGCGATCTCGGCATCAACTGACGAACGAAGCCCAAGATGACTACCAACGACTGATGAATAACAAAAGTCCCAAAAACAAGCGAAAGTAAACAATAATCACTATCTTTGCGGTGAAATCAGAACTATAAATCGGAATTTATGTTGAATCCAAGGCATCAACATACTAAAAAGAAGTAATA
>CAMVPC010000033.1 GCA_947169265.1 uncultured Prevotellaceae bacterium | reverse complement strand
CGACAGCAAAATAACCCATATCTAAATTTGGGTGACGCATTGCCGAAGTCAGGAGGCCAGTGCGGCTTGATTATCGCCAATGGCGGTCATTTTGTTTGCCGTTGTCGAAAGTTGACTTGGGAGTATGTAGCGGTCATTAGAGAAAGCAAGGTCGTACACCTGTCGTGCCTCATCGTAGAGTCGCACGGCAAAAAGTGAGTCGGCATGGAAAATCAAGTTCCAGTAATCATCCTGTGAGGCAGGGGAAGACAACACTGCATTATTCGTTTGACTACGTTTTAGTGCTAATTCTCTCAAGTCGTCGAGCATCACCCCCACCATCTCAATGTTGCGAGAGTCGCTCACGTCCCAATGTAATGTGCCGTAAGTCGGATATTCTTTACTCTCGCTTTGCAACACATAGCAGTATCCCACCGTTCGTCCTCCTCGCAGGTAGCGGTCAATACACATAACGCGCCGGTTCTTGCGGGAAACCAGCACGTTGCGCCAGATAACATCTTCGGTCTGATGTGAGGGTTGTTCCGCATCAAACGTGTTACACACCCAATAATCGCCATTAGGATGGATTTCGGCATCAGGACTTACACCAGTGTATTCAGTGTTGGCAAACTTGAATGTCGGAAAGTCACCGGAAATAAGCCAACTGATAGAATCAACAGAAAAAGGTAATTCCTTTAAGACGCTCCTCTCTAAACGTTGCTGTTCCGTCATTCGGCTCGATCCACAGCCGGCAAGCACTATCACCAATATAGTTAAAATTGGGATTGTATAATTCTTCATATAAATTCCGATTTATATAATCAATAAAACGCTGCAAAGGTACAATTATTTCGTCAAAAATCGTGTCTTTTGCCACACCTGTCAAAACAATAAACTCTCCACTCTAACCTTTAAATTCCTAAAATTTAGAAACTTAAATATGCAATATCACTGAATAGTAGTCATCGGTGCGGAAAAAGTTGACTGGAGTTTCGAAACAATCGTTACCGGCTTGATGCGACACTGTGTCCCAAAATAAGCTCTAAAAGTCTAAAGAACGGCGGGGGGGAGCGAGGCACTGGTAGAGGCGGGCGGCCCCGTAGCCGCTGCCGCGGCGCAGCCAGTCGCGCAGTGTGCCGCACGCCACAAAGCCGCAGCCCTCGAAGAGGGCGATGCTGGCGTCGTTGTCGGTGGGGACGACGGCAAAGAGTTGCCGCATGCCAATATGGTTGAGGGCATATTCCTTGAGCAGCTCGAGGGCGTCGCGGCCATATCCCCTACCCCGCTCCCGCTCATCGATGAGGATACCCACCTCGGCACGGCCGTGGAAGGGGTCGAACGAAGTAAGGTCGATGCACCCCACGGCACGGCTGTCGTGCCCCGCGGTTTCGATGACGAGCCTTAGCTCTCCGGCGGCATAGAGGTCGCCGTCGTGGCTCTGCAAGTACTGCCAAGCGCGCTGTCGCGAGCACGGCGTGTGGGTGTTGCCGGTGGTCCACGCCGACGGGTCATTTTCCCATCGCAGCAGCAAGTCGACGTCGGTGGGTTCGAGGGCGCGCAGCCTCACCCGTTCATTGCTCAGCGGAGTGTTCATGTGTCAAAAAGTCCATTTAGCCCCCACAGTGGGGATCGCGTAAAATCGATTGTTTTTCCCTTCCTTATTGAAGACGAAATTGTTGCTCAACTCCAGCTCGGCACCCAAGCTCAATTTCACCTTTTCGAGGCCCTTGAAGCCATTGAGATTGAGCCAGAACTGCGGCTCGCTGAGCACGATGAGCTTACCGTTCACGTCCTTGTCGCGCCACACGTCGAGGAACCCCGAAAACGTGCACTTGCCGCCGGCAAACGTGTCGGCCCACACCGCCGTCAGCTGGAAACCCGGGAAGGCGCCGCGCCCCATGCCGCGAAAGTATTGCTTGTACATGGCTTGCAGCGAGAACGTCTTGCTATAGTCGGCACTCGCCCAGTTCCAGGCGGCACCCACGAGCAGGGCGTGCTGGAAGCGCGAGGCGATGGCGCCGTGCTTGAGCGAGGTGACACCGCCGTTATACTCGATGTGGGCCGCCCACCGCTTGCTCTTGGTGAGGTTGAACTCGCGCGCTATTTCCCAGTAGGCACCGGCCGCCCCGTCGGGAAAATAATCGATGTCGGTGAACAGGAAAGTGCTGCCCCAGTCGTCGGGCTTGAACATCTCGATGGTGGTGGTGACATTGGGCCGTCCGTCGAGGTCGTTATAAAGGTTGTGGCCCAAATCGTAGTGCAGTTGCACGTTTTGCGCCGCGGCAGCCATCGCGACAACAAACAGAAGTATGAAATATTTTCTCATCGTGGGGAGTGGAGAGTGGGGTTAGTGATTCAATGCTCAAAACTCGCGGCCACCTTCTTGAGATTCTCGATGATGGCGATGTGCTGCGGACACTGCTCCTCACACTGGCCGCAGGCGATGCAGTCGCCGGGCTTGCCGTGGCTTTGCGAGAGTACGCCAAAGTAGGTTGACGTGTTGCCGCGCTGCTCCTCGCCGTAGCGATACAGCGAATTGTAGATGGCGAAATACTCGGGAATGCAAATGCCCATCGGGCAACCGGCCGTGCAATAGTGGCACGCCGTGCACGGGATAGCGATAGTGCCCCTGATGATTTGCGCGGCGCGCTCGACGATGCGGCGCTCGTCGTCGTTGAGCGGCACAAAGTCGCGCATAAAGGAAGTGTTGTCGTCGATTTGCGCCATGTCGCTCATGCCGCTGAGCACCATCATCACACCGGGCAACGACGCCGCGTAGCGCACCGCCCACGACGCCGGGCTGGCCTCGGGGGCATAGTCGGTAAAGAGGCGCTCCACCTCTCGCGGCACGCGTGCCAACGAGCCGCCCTTGACGGGCTCCATGACAATGACGGGCTTACCGGCGGCCTCACACAGCTCGTAGCACCGCCGCGCCTCGATCGAGGCGTCGTCCCAGTCGATATAGTTGATTTGCAACTGCACACATTCGGTCTCGGGGTGGTCGCGGAGCAACTCCTCGAGCAGGTCGCTGCTGTCGTGGAACGAGAAACCGATGTGGCGTATCCTGCCTTCGGCCTTCTTGCGCGCGATGAATTCCCAGGCTCCCAGCCGCTCCATGTCGGCCACGCGGGCACGATTGAGCGCGTGCAGCCAGTAATAGTCGAAGTAGTCGACGCCGCAACGCGCCAGCTGCTCGTTGAAGATGCGTTCCAGGTCGTCGGGCGTGTGGATTTCCCAGCACGGCAACTTGTCGGTCACGGTGAACGACTCGCGGGGATAGCGGCGCACCACCGCCTCGCGAAGGGTCTCCTCGCTCATGCCCCCGTGATAGGGGTAAGCGGTATCAAAATAGGTGAACCCGCGATCCATGAATATGTCGACCATCCGCTTAACGGCCTCCAGGTCGATTTTCGACTGGTCTTCGCCGGGCAACAGCGGCAGGCGCATGAGCCCGAATCCCAATTTTTTCATGGCCTCGGCCTTATTTGTGAAGGACATACTTAATAAAGAGGTAGCCACCCACCACTTGCAGCGCCATGCCCGGCAGACCGATGGTGAAGTCCTGGAAACCGATGGAAAGCGAGTGGGTCATCGCGCTCTCGATGAGTGAGCCCACCACCTGATAAGCCAGCACCACAAGGGCCATGAGCGGCAACGTCACCTTGTTGAAACGCGAGGCTACCACGCTGGCGGCCAGGGCAAGTAACGTCGACTTGATGAGGATGGGCAGCAGTACGCCGGCCGCCGGCATCCCGAAGAGCAAGTGGTTGACCAGCGGCGAGGCCACGGCCGTGAGCAGGCCCACGCGCCATCCATACTTATAGGCGCCAATGAGCGTGAAGAAATAGATGGGCAGCCAGATGAGACCGCCGTGGGGCATGAGGTGGCACAGCTGCGGCAGGGCCACATTACCCACGATAAACAATGTCGCGAAAAGGAAAGTGCGACTTTCTTTGTAACTAAGTGAATAGAGTTTTGTCATATTTGGTTTTTTAAGTATACGAGTAAACAAGTAAACGAGCAGATTGAGGTTATTTTGAATTCTGCATCAGCCTAAAGTGGTCGCGCAAGAGTGCTTCGGCTTGGGCGGCAGTGGTGGCCGGCATCACGATTTCCTCGAGACGGCAACGCGTGTCACCCTCGGGCACCACTATCGCGTCAACCAGTTCGCCCCACGAAACATCCACGCCGGCTTCTTCGAGCAACGGTAGCGCGCGGCGGCTCATCACCTCGCCATGAACAGCGGCCACGCCGCCATTGACGAGCAGAGCGGCCGCGGCACGCCCTATCACCTTGTCGGCGACGCGGGCCCGGCGCAGTCGCCACGGCTCGTTGTCGAGCAGCCACACGAGGTCGCGCACGCCGGGCTTGTTGTAGGTGGTCACGTCGCCGGTAGCGGTTTCGACCACCAGCGAGCAAGCCTCGCGACGCAATATTTCAATGAGTCGTCGCATGATTCACTCAAAGCGCATCGTGGCGCTGGGTTTGATTGACGAGATGATAAACGAGGGAAGCAGTAGCGTGGCGAACGACACCACCACGATGGCCACGTTGAGGATGATAATCGACACCGGGTCGATTGAGATGGGCACATAAGGCATATAGTAAGCGTTGGGGTCGAGTTTAAGCACATGGAAGTGCTGCTGAATGAGCGCCAACCCCAGACCGAGCACGTTGCCGATGACGATAGCCTTGAAAATGAGCTTATAGGTAAGGAAGATGAAGATGCGTCTCACCGAGCCGCCGGCGGCGCCCAGCGTCTTGAGCAGTCCCACCATGCCTATACGCTCGAGCACAATCATGAGCAGGGCGGCAATCAACGTGAATCCCGACACGATGAACATCAATACCAGGATGATAAGCACGTTCATGTCGAGCATCTGCAGCCAGGTGAAGAACTGGCTGTTGTTGTTTTCAACCTCGGTCACGTTATACAGCTCACCCTCACCCGTAATGGCCGCCTGCGCCAGGTCGGTGTAAACCCGGCTCGTCGCCGTCGACAGGTTGCCCACGTCGGTGAGGTTCACGCCCACGTAATTGCCCTGGTTGGGCTCCCAGTTGTTCACGCTCTGGATTTGGGCGATATTGCCCATGAGGATGCCTTTATCGTGCTCGCTGAAGTCGGTGTTGAAGATACCCACAACGCGACTGCGGCGCATTTTCACGCGATTGTCGATAAAATAAGTGAGTATCTTGTCGCCGGTCTTGACGCCCAGCCGCGAGGCGGTGAGACGGCTCATGACAATCTCGGCGATGGCGGCGGTGTCGCTTCGGGGCACGCGCCCGTCCACGAGATGGCGCTCGATGAACGACCAGTCGTAGTTCTTATCGACGCCGCGATACACGATGCCCATGAAGTCGTCGTCGGTCTTGAGGATGGCCGGCTTGTCGGCGATGAGGCTCACCGAGGCGAGCTGCGGCGTGAGTCCCTTGTCGGCCAGCAACACGGGAATAATCTCGTCGCCGTTAACCATGTCGAAATCGCTCTCGCGCCCCACCATGGAGCTGCTCACGCGCACGTGGCTGTCGAGATGATAAATCTTGTCGGTAATCTCGTTCTTGAACCCCATGACAATGACCACCGACAATATCATGATGACGATGGCCAGCACCACGCCCACCAGGGCCACAGTGAGGCTCGCCGACGAGTTGCGGTCGCCGCGCGCCAGGCGCAACCTTGAGGCGATAAACAGTTCAAACGACATGCCTGCCATGAGGAACGATAACGCGCGTTACAATAATTTGGTGAAAAACAGCACCGCGGCCCATTCGCGAGGCACACCGGCGGCCTTGCCCACATAGCTGTTGCTGGCGTTGCGCACCGTGCCGTCGCTCTCTATCTTGCCCACATAACTGTTGCTGGCGTCGCGCACCGTGCCGTCGCTGTACACCTTGCCGATGTAGCTGTTACTGGCGTTGCGCAACGTGCCGTCGCGCTCTATTTTGCCCACATAGCTGTTGCTGGCGTTGCGCACCGTGCCGTCGCTATAGATTTTGCCCACATAAGAGTTGCTGGCGTTGCGCACCGTGCCGTCGCTCTCCACCTTGCCAATGTAGCTGTTGCTGGCGTTGCGCAGGTCGCCGGCCCACGCGGTGGCGCTCAAAGCAATCGCCACCAGGGCGACAACCGAGCAAATAATAGTCCTAATAGTTTTCATATGCAAGTAAATCTCTAAAATCTAAAATCTCAATTCCACACATATATTTCATAGTCACGCGAAATCGACACCCAGTTGCGGCCCACCTCGCGCAAGATGACGTAGCTCACGCTCTCGCCGCCAAACTGGCGGATGTAGAGCTCGAGGCCCTCGTCCGTGGCCACCATGCACTGTATCTCGGGTACATGCTGCATGAAGTCGCCCTCGTCGTCGACAAACCAGATGCTCTGCGCCGCGTCGTCGCCATGCAACGTGCCGTGGTAGTTGAGCGTCGAGACCACCTCGCCCTCGGCCACACATACCAGGGCCGCCAGCGCGTCGGTGCCCTCGTTGGCAAATTGCACGGCATAGAACGAGCGCTCCGAATCGGGAGCCGAGGCCAGCCACTGAGAGGCCACAATGGCGCGGCCACCATAGTAGCGGCTCACTATGTTCTTCCCATCGCGGGTCAAGGCGCGCTTGGGTTCGCCTTCTTTCCATCGCGAGAACTGCAACAGGTTGTGGTCGTTGAGATACCCGGCCGGCACGAGCCACGGAGTGAACTCGTTATCGTTATAACCGCGGAACATGGTCTTGGAGTGTGACGCCGTTTTCAGGCGGTAAGTGTAGCGCGTAATCTCGGTATTGGGCGCCTGCTCTTGCTTGACAAAGGTCACATCGCCCACGTGGGGCTTGAAAATCATGCGGTCATAGCGCTTGGGGTTGAAGCCCTTGGCCTCGCTGTTCTCGAGTTGCGTCACATAGGTATTGCGCGCCTGCTTAGTGGCGAACACGGCCACGGGGCGATGGCGCATCGTGATGTCTTTCTTTAAGTCGATGTGATAAGTGAGTTCGTCGAACGATGTCCATAACATCGAGTCGGGCTCCACATTGGGGAATGAAAGACGGTTGCCCGGGCGCTCAACACCCAGCACCTCGACATTGCCGGCACGACGCGTGAACACCACGCCGCGCTTCTTGTCGGCGGTGCGCACCCACAGTTCGCCCTTGCCGTCGCCATCGACATCGCTCACGGCGAAATACTCGGGCGAATTGCTATACAAGGCTCCTCCTGTGGCCAGCTTCTCGTCGAAGACTTTCGTCACCATTTCCACTTTATTGGCAAAGAAGCCCGAGCCTTCCTCCCATATCTCATACTCGCGTTCCCAGTCGCGGTCTTGCGCCACGGCTGCCGTCGCGACCGACATCGCGGCCACAAGCATTAATACCTTATTCATTTTCATTATCTTAAAAGTTAAAACTTACTTTTCCACTTGTTCCTCACCCGTGAGCTTGCGGCTTTCGCGGTCCACGGCTTGGTTCCACGCCTCGGTTTGCTTAGCACGCGTATAGTAGGCCGTAAAACTGGCCATCACGCTGTCCTTGAGTTTATAGTCGACATTTTTGTCGTAGAGCACCTGCACACACGTGACCGCGTCGCGCGCCATGTCGCCGGTGGGGGCGTAAGCCTGTGCGCTCACGGTGTCGGCGGGAGTGAGTTTTTCCACCTTCACGTCGGCGACGGCAGTGTCGACGGGCGTCGTCGGTTGTGGGGCAGCCGATGTCTCGCCGTTATTATTTTGGCAGGCCAAAGCTATCACCGCGATGGTTGCCACAAGTAAAATTCTACTTAACATTTTCATACCTATAATCACTGTTTATTGTCGTTTATTACTTTTTTCTCGCTTTCTCCATCGCGGCTTGCGCCTGATTGAGCTTGCGCTGTGCCTTGTCGCGTGCTTGCCCGGCAAAAGTGCCACATAGCGGCAACGAAAGCAGCAACAGCAAGATGCTCTTCTTCATGACGTCTTGTTGATGATGGTGGGGTCGAGCCGGCGACGCATCGTCCACGACGTGACCACACCGGTGAGTAAAGCGATAACAACCACAAAGGCCAGCACCACGAGCACGTCGGTCCACACCACGGTCACGGGATAGGCCGCCACCAGCACCTGCGACGGGTCGGCGCTCAACTTGAGCCACCCGAAGTGCTGCTGGCACAGACACAGCACCAAGCCCAGCACAATGCCGGCAATGGCGCCCACAAGGGTTATGAGCCACCCCTCGGCCACAAAGATGCGCCTCACCTGGCTGCGGCTGGCACCCAGGCTGCGCAACGTGGCGATGCTCTTGTCCTTCTCTATGATGAGCAGCGACAGGGTGCTGAGCACGTTGAAGGTGGCGATGAGCAGGATAAAGGCCAGCAACAGGAAGGTCATCCACTTCTCAATGTTGACCAAGCGGAACGATTCGTCCTGTTGCATGAGCCGGTTCTTGACCGTAAAACGCGGGCCCAGCATGGCCTCAAGGCGTTTCATCACTTGAGCCTCGTCGGCACCCGGCGCGAGTCTCACCTCGATTTGCGAGGCTTCGTCGTCGCGGTCGTAGAGGTTACGCGCGAAGTCGAGCGGCACATATATCAAGTCGTTGTCATAAGCGTTTTGCTGCACCTGAAACACGGCCGACACGAAGAGCGAATCGTTATAGAACGCGTCGACGGGATTGGCCAGGTTCACTTCGGCGGCACGCTCGGGCACATAGAGCTGGAGCATCCTGATGCCGCCGGGACGCACATTGAGCCGCACGGCCGGCCCCACGCCCACGACCGCGTAGCTCGACACGTCGTCGTGAAACACCGCCTCGCCGTCGATGAGCACGCTGTCGATGGCCGTCATGCGGTGGTAATCGTCGGGCACGCCCTTGACGCGCAATGGCATCTGGAAGTCGGCAAAGACGGCAAGCGCCTGGTCCTCGAGCACGGGCATGGCAAGCGCCACGCCGTCGACAGTCTCGATGGCGGTCACCAGGCTGTCGGCTCCGGCAAAAGCCTTGCCTTCGACAGGCGCGATAGCCACCGGCGGGTCGAGCTTGGCGAGCTTATCCTCGATGAGGTCGTGGAAACCATTGTACACACTGAGCACCACGATGAGCGCGGCGGTGGTAACCATCACGCCCAAGGTGGCGATGATAGTGATGATATTTACCGCATTGTGAGTCTTTTTCGACTTGAGGTAACGCGCAGCTATTTTCAGTGCCAGCATGAAAAACCTTGATATTTTGAGATTCTCTTAATAAAAAACCGTCATGAGTGAGTCTCTTGATGCCAAGCCAAAAGTTTCCTTATTCATCTCTTTCAGCTCATTTGATAAATTAGACTCGCCGCGACACGCAAAGTTTACTTCGCGAGCAACTCGTCGATATGGTCGATGTAGTCGAGCGAATCGTCGATGTAGAACACCAGCTCGGGCGTTTTGCGCAACTGGTAGCGCACGCGCTGGGCCAGCGCGTAGCGTATCGATTTCTCGTTGCGGTTCACGTTGTCGATGATTTCCTGCGCGCGCTCGCTCGGGAAGATGCTCAAGTGCACGCGCGACACACTCAAGTCGGGTGACACGCGCACGTGGCTCACACTCACCAGCACACCGTTCATCTTGGCGGTTTCGGCGCGGAAAATCTCGCTCAATTCCTTTTGAATCAAGCGCGCTATTTTTTGCATTCGGGTCGTTTCCATTCTTTATTCTCTTTCTAAATTGCGCAAATTTACTACTTTTTCCCAAATTTACCACCCTACACCTCCGCTTTTTTACACAAACTCGCCCTGGGTGACCTCCACAATACCATAATGCACTATGCGCCCCGCGACCTAAGTTATGGTCGCGGGGCACCGGTGAAGCTCAAAGCTCAAGGCTCAAAGCTTTCTTGTGGATGAGGGTGAGGCCATCGCGCAAGGGGAGGATGACGCGCTCGACGCGCTTGTCGGCGGCGACGTGGTCGTTGAAGTCGAGGATTCCCTGTGTTTGTGCCTCGAGGTGGTTGCCCCGCTTTTCGGGAGCAGGCGGTTCGGTCACTTTTCCGTCCCACAGCGTGTTGTCGGCGATGATGAATCCTCCAGGTCGCAGGTGGCGCATCACCAACTCATAGTATTGGATGTAGTGCCGCTTGTTGGCGTCGATAAAGGCAAGGTCAAAAGTCAAGCCCAGTTGGGGCACCACCTGCATGGCGTCGCCTATATGAAGCACTACACGATGGCCCACGGGCGAGGCATCAAGGTGCCGGCGGATGAAATCCTCAAGTTCGTCCTCGACTTCAATGGTGTGGACACGCGCCTCGTCGTCGGGCAGTCCCTCGGCGAGGCACAGCGCCGAATAGGCGCTGTAAGTGCCCAACTCGAGCACGAGACGCGGACGCGTCATGCGCACGAGCATCTTGAGCAATCGTCCCTGCAAGTGTCCCGAGCACATGTGGCTGTAGAGCAGCTCGATGTGGGTGTCGCGGTCGAGGCGATACAAGTCATCGGGCTCGCGGTCGATGTGGGCCAGAATATATTCGTCGAGCGGTGACGTCATGGGCTTTATTTCTTGAGCAGGGCCTCCACGGCGAGACGATAGCCATCAAGGCCGAAACCGGCTATCACGCCCTTGCATGCCGGCGCGAGCACCGAGCGGTGCCGGAACTCCTCGCGCGCGTGCACGTTGCTGATGTGGACTTCGACCACAGGTGCTGTGACGGCGCGCAGAGCGTCGGCGATGGCCAGCGAATAGTGGCTGTAAGCGCCCGCGTTGAGCACAATGCCGTCCACTTGGAATCCCACGCGATGGATTTCGTCGATGATGGCGCCCTCGCTGTTGCTCTGGAAAGTGGAGAACTCGACGAGCGGGTAGCGCGCCGTGAGCCGACGAAAATAGGTGTCGAGCGACAGGTTGCCGTAAACCTCGGGCTCGCGCACGCCCACAAGATTGAGGTTAGGGCCGTTGATGATAGCAATCCTCATGAAGTAGTTAAGTTTTAAGTGTTAAGTAGCGAGTGCCGGTGTACTTCGAGACGCAGTCTCGAACAATCAACTCTTGAACATGCGTTGCATGTTGCGCTTGTCCTCGCGCTCCTTGATGGCCTGGCGCTTGTCGAACTGTTTCTTGCCGCGCGCCACGGCGATGTCGAGCTTGGCAAAGCCGCGCTCGTCGATAAACAGGCGCAGAGGCACCACGGCGAAGCCCGGCTGCTGGCTCGCCTTGGCGATGCGGGTGAGTTCCTTGCGGGTGAGCAGCAGCTTGCGGTCGCGATGGGTGGCGTGGTTGTTGTAAGAGCCGTAGCTATACTCGGCAATATACATGTTTTTCACCCACAGCTCGCCGTGCTCCACGAGGCAATAGGTGTCGGCAAGACCTGCTTTACCCTGGCGTATCGACTTGATTTCGGTGCCGGTGAGCACGATACCCGCGGTGAAGCGTTCCACGATGAGGTAGTCGAACGTGGCCTTGCGATTCTTGATGTTGATATTGTTAGTAGCCATTGTATTTTCAAGCGATAAGAAGATGTAAAAGGTAACTCAGCAGCACGGGCATGCCGGCGATGAGGCAAGCCGCGATAACGAAAAACTTGGTGCGCTTCTCTTTTTTCACTCCCAAGTGGTCGAGGCCGCGATAAGCCACGAGCAGACTGTAAGTCATAAGAAAATAGAGGGGTGAGAACTGGCCGGGCATAACATTGATGAGCAACTCGGGCACAATGAGGAACACCGAGCTGTAGATGACGAAATTGTTCAGCCGCATCGTGGCCAGCTTGCTCTTGGTGAGCTCGGGATAGAATCCCGAGAGCAGATAAGAGGCGATGAAATAGGACACCAGATATTTAGCGAACGCGATAATGGCGCTAATCAAGCACCCCGACAGCGTGAACTCGTTGTGGTCGTAAATCATGGGTACGAAACACGACACGGCAAGCAGAGCCAGCAACGGATAGTAAGCGCCGCTCATGACGCGCTCGGTATCCAAGCCGCTCTCCTCGACCTCTTCCCACCCCACGCGCGGCGAGATGGTGAGCAACGCTATGTTTTTCCAAACCGACATTTAGCTGTTGTTAAGATAGTTCACAAGATCCTGGCGATTGCCGAAATATATCTCGCCGGGCGCCGACTTGCGCACGAGACCCATCGTCTCGAATTGAGCACACACGTCGGCGATGGCCACCCGGCTGGTGAGTAGCCCCAGCAAGCGGTTGAGGTCGCGCAGCCGGTACACGATTTTGATGTCGCGCGAGCGCTGCGCCGTGAACAGCGTGGCGATGATAACAAGCCGCTCGGCCACACGCATGTTTTGCGAGCCGAGCAACTGGCTTCTCATGGCCTGCGCGTTTCGCGAGATGTAGTTGAGGGTGTTTATCGTAAGCACACGGCTACTCGAGAGCATATTGAGGAAGTCGAGTTTCTTAATCTGCAGTATGGCGGCCTCGCCACTGCCCCACGCGTCGAACGGGTAGCTCGTGTCGAGCCCGAAGAGATGGTCGGGGGCTATCACGTCGGGACTGTCGAGGGTGTGCTCCACAGCCACCTTGAGGACGCGGCTCGACGTGGAAAACCTCACGGCGCCTCCCACGATGAAACGCAGGTGGGTACACGGGTCGCCCGCCGTGACGATACGCTCGCCATTGGCCACCTTGAGGAAATGAAACGGGTAGCTCTCGATGAGCCGCTGGAATTCCTCGTGCGTGAGTCCCTGGAAGAGGGGGAGTTGCAACAATTTGTCGAACATGGTGACTATCGTTGTGAATCAACTAATAAAATACATGCGCTTGGTGACTATTACGCGTTGAGGCGCGCGATGAGCTCGTCGCACGTGAGCGACAGTTGTTCGCCGGTGGTCATATCCTTGAGAGTGACCTTGCCGGCGGCCATCTCGCTCTCGCCCACCATGGCCACGAAAGGCACGCCGCGCGTGTTGGCCCAAGTCATCTGCTTCTTCATCTTGGCGGCATCGGGATAGAGCTCGCAGGCGATACCGGCCCGGCGCAAGGCCTGGATGTGTTGCAGCGAAGCCGCGGCCTCACGCTCGCCAAAGTTCATAAAAATCAGGCGCGTGGTCTCGAGCGTGTGAGGTGGATAGAGGTCCAGCGTGTTGAGCACGTCCTGGATGCGGTCGGCGCCAAAGCTGATGCCCACGCCGCTAAGCCCGGGCATGCCGAAGACGCCGGTGAGGTTGTCATATCGTCCGCCGCCGCTGATGCTTCCCATCTCCACATCGCGCGCTTTCACCTCGAGGATGGTGCCCGTATAATAGTTAAGTCCGCGGGCCAACGATACATCAAGCTCGACGGTAGCCTTCAGGCCCAGGGGTCGCACATTGTCGAGGACAAATCGCAGTTCTTCCACGCCCTTGAGGCCCTCGTCGCTTCTGGCGAGCAGCTCGGTGAGCGTGGCCAGTTTCTCGTCGTTGGTGCCGGTGAGGGTAAGTAGCGGTCGCAGGATATCGAGCGCATGGTCGTCGAGCCCCTTTTCGCGCAGTTCCTCGTTGACGTTGTCGAGCCCTATCTTGTCCATCTTGTCAATGGCCACAGTGATGTCGACAATCTTATCGGGGGCACCGATGATTTGGGCGATGCCGGTGAGCACCTTGCGGTTATTGAGCTTGATGACGACATTGATGCCAAGGCGCGAGAACACGTCGGCCTCCATCGCCACCAGCTCCACCTCGCTAAGCAGCGAGTCACTGCCCACCACGTCGGCGTCACACTGGTAAAACTCCCGGTAGCGTCCGCGTTGGGGACGGTCGGCGCGCCACACGGGCTGCATCTGGAACCGCTTGAAGGGCATAGCCAGGTCGTTGCGGTGCATCACCACATATCGCGCGAAGGGCACGGTGAGGTCGTAGCGCAATCCCTTCTCGCTGATTTTACTCGTCAGGTGCACGCTGTCTTTACTGGCCAGCAGTTGCTCGGGCGCGTCCTTGAGATAGTCGCCGCTGTTGAGGATTTTAAACAGCAGTTTGTCACCCTCTTCGCCATATTTTCCCATGAGCGTGGAGAGGTTCTCGAGCGAGGGCGTTTCTATTTGCTGGTATCCATAGAGGCGGAATACCTCTTTTATAGTATCGAAAATATAGTTGCGTTTCGCCATCTCAACGGGCGAGAAGTCGCGTGTCCCCTTGGGGATAGATGGTTTTTGTGCCATGTATAGTGTTATTTTATCGTTGTCTTTAATGTGAAAAATGAATGTACAAATAATCGCGCGATTTAAGCTCAATGCTCAATGCTCTTAAACTCGAAGCCCACGCGCACGTTCTCGTAGTTGTCGATGAGTTTGTCGAGGTCCTTGAGGCTGTCGCTGCGGCTCAGGTCCCCTATCACGTTGAGCATGGCCAGCAGCTTGTCGGCATGGAAGGTGACATAGAGGCGGTTCCCCTTGCTCCACGTGTGGGCCTTGACGGGAAAGCCGTAGAACTTGAGCACGAGGGTCTCATCGTCGGGATTATAAGTATAGTTGCCCTTGATGGTTTGCTGCACGACCACCATCTGCCAGGTGCCGTCGTCGTTGAGGGTGAACGATTGCCACCGCTTGTCGAGCTTGACTTTCTTATAGGCCTTGTCGAGTTTCTTGACGAGTTTCTTCTTGGCGATGGATTTCCCCACCTTAGCGATGAGCGTGGTGCCATCGGCCTCGACACATGGTTTCTCATACTTCCATGAGCCCGCGATATTGTTCTCGGCAGCACCGGCGATGCTCCAAATGAGCATGAGCGCCCACAGGGTGGCGACGAAACGGTAATGTTTCATGACTTGAACGGTGGTTAGTTGGCGTAGGTCACGGTGAGTTTATAAGACAGGTCGTTCACGTTGTCATAACCGCTCACGCCGGTCACGAAACCTGAGGCATCGAACGTATAGGAGATAGCGCTCGACTTGCTCACCGGCTCCTGACCAGTGTATTGCGTCTTGGTCGACACCCCGATGGGAAGCTGGCCGCTCACGTTGCCAATGAGGCCCTCGCTGCGCAGCACCATGGTCACCAGCGAGTTGAACGGCGACTGAATGTTGGCTACCAGGTCGATGCCACCCTTGTTGTCGAGCGGGTTGGCTGTGTCGGTGCTATAAGTGTAGGCCACCTGTTGCTCCCAGTCGAGCCTCTTGGCGCTGAAGCGCATGAGGTTGTGGTCGAACCACGAGTATTCCACGAAGTTGGTAGTGGAGCGCTGACTCAAGACAAGGTTGCCGTCGCTGTCGTAGTTATAGTTCACCTCGTCCTGCGACGACGAGCGCGGATTGCCCACGTGGGTGAGACGCCCGTGGCTGTCGAGCTCAAAGACCAGCGAGGTGGTGCGTATCGACTGCTTGTGCTCAATCGTGCGCGCGCCATAGTTGATGGTTATCGTCTCCGAGGTGTTGGTCGGCCCCTCGGTGGTCATCGTCATGGCCGTGAGGTGGTTCAAGCGGTCGTAAGTGGCCGTGAGCGTCTGCGTGAGACCATTGGAGTATTCGCGTTTCAATCCCTTGATGCGCTTGTGGTTGGCGCCCAACTCGGGAAAAGGAACGTCGCTGCCATACTCGCCGCTGCCGCCGCCACCCTTGGGTTCATCGTCGCCACAAGCGGTCAGCGCCAATGCCAGAGCAAAACTCATGATAATCTTGATTGTTCTCATTTTTGTGCTTTTTATTTCGAAATAATCTGCAAATTTACTCACAAAATGGGCAACTACGCAATATTTTAACAACAATTAGTAAGATTGCGTCTCAAATGCCACTCAAATGCCACTCAATTTCCACCCAACTCACCCTTTTTCGTTGGCTGGCGCCCAAGATAGGCGGCAACTCGAAAGCAAAAACAAAAAACTCCGGTTTTTTGTTTTGTGCTTCACTCGGTTTGCACTATCGTTGGCTGGCGCCCAAGATAGGCGGCACCTCGAAAGCAAAAACAAAAAACTTTTGTTTTTTGTTTTGTGCTTCACTCGGTTTGCACTATCGTTGGCTGGCGCCCAAGATAGGCGGCACCTCGAAAGCAAAAACAAAAAACTTTTGTTTTTTGTTTTGTGCTTCACTCGGTTTGCACTATCTTTGTCGGCATGAAACAGACCATTCCCTTTTTATTGGCGCTCATGGCACTGCTGAGCGCATGCGGTAGCGCAAAAAACAATGCGCGACTCACCGCGAGCCTCGACTCGCTGCTCGAGGCTAACTACCGTGCCGACGCACCCGGCGCCGCACTGCTTATCGCCGTTGACGGCAACATCATCTACGACCGCGGCATCGGTGTGGCCGACATGGAAACAGGTGAGAAAATCGATGGCAACACCAACTTTAACATCGCCTCCATCTCTAAGCAGTTTACCGTGGTGGGCCTGCTCAGGCTGCAGGAGCGCGGCCTCGTCAATGTTGACGACCCGGTGGCGAAATATTATCCCGAGTATCGCGGCGACATCTGGAAGAAGGTGACGCTGCGCCACCTCATGAGCCATAGCAGCGGCGTTCCCGACACGCGTTCCCGCGACGACCGCGAGTGGATGCTTCGCGCCACCGATGACGAGAGCATGGAATATTTCCACGATCTCGACTCGCTCAAGTTCGAGCCCGGCACCGACTACGACTACATCAACCCCACGTTCCAGCTCATTTATGGCATCATCCAAAAGCGCGGTGGCATGGAGTTTGAACAATACCAGCAACAAAACGTGTTCGAACCCGCCGCGATGACCAACGTGCGCTACTTCAAGGCCGACCGCCACATTCCCCACATGGCCCACGGGTATATTGTGAACGACGGTAGCGACAGCGGCGAGAACGACAACGGAACGACGAAACAGCGCGACGTGACCACGCACGATTTCGTCGATGGCAACGGCACGCATTGGGCCGAATGTGACTACGGCGAAGAGACCTTCTTCGCCACCCGCGCCGACGGCGGCATCTATACCTCCACCCACGACCTCCTCAACTGGGAGATGGCCCTGCGCGACAACAAGGTGATGAAAGAGGAGTCGAAGAAACTGGCCTACAAACCACACACGCAAGTGAGCGGAAGCACCTGGTGCACCTACCAGAACCGGCCCTACACCCACTACGGACTCGGGTGGTTCGTCGACCGCACTCCGGGCCAACGCGAGAAGATTTACCACACCGGCGACAACGGCGGCTTCCAAGCCTACCTCGCCAAGTGGGAGAACGGACGCGTCGTTGTGGCGATGCTCGAGAACCGCAACGACCACGACCGCTGGGCCATGCAGCTCGAAATCGAACGCCTATTGCGCGCCCACGGCATCCTGCGGTAGCCCCCCTGCCCCACCGCTCTTCGGGGTAAAAAAAAGTCTACTGAGTTTAAGGAGTTTATTTCTTTGGTGATGAGACGGGCGAGGGACGGCGAAATTAGGCTTCACCTCGGCAATAAAAATGAAAAACTTCGCGTTTCATTTTTTATTGCGCTCGGTTTGCACTAATGTTGCCGAGGGGCGGCGAAATTAGGCTTCACCTCGGCAATAAAAATGAAAAACTTCGCATTTCATTTTGTATTGCGCTCGGTTTGCACTAATTTTGCAGCGATTTTTAAAAATCTTTTGTAATTACAATGAAAATTATTGAGAAAGTTGACGAGCTGCGCAGCGCTGTCGCGGCAGCACGTAACGACGAAAAAACGATTGGACTCGTGCCCACCATGGGCGCGTTGCACGGCGGCCACCGCTCGCTCGTGGAGCGTGCACGCCGCGAGAACGACGTAGTTGTGGTGAGCGTGTTTCTTAACCCCACCCAGTTCAATAATAAGGAAGACTTGCGCACATATCCGCGAACGGCCCAGGCCGACGCGGCGATGCTTGAGGAATGTGGCGTCGACATCGCTTTCATGCCCACCGTGGAAGAGATATATCCCGAGCCCGACACACGCGTGTTCGACCTGGGTCCCGTAGCCCAAGTGATGGAAGGCGCCATGCGTCCGGGCCACTTCAACGGAGTGTGCCAAATCGTGAGCAAACTCTTTGAGATGTCGCAGCCCACGCGCGCCTATTTTGGCGAGAAAGACTTCCAGCAAATCGCCGTTATCCGCGCCATGGCTCACCAGTTGGGCTTCAAGCTCGACATTGTGCAATGCCCATGTGTGCGCGAGGCCGACGGCCTGGCCAAGAGCAGCCGCAACGTGCGTCTCACGCCCGAGGTGCGCCGTGTGGCCCCCAACATTTACGGCACGTTGCGCGCCAGTCTCGACTTTGCGCGCCACCACAGCGTGGAGCAGACCCACGACTGGGTGGTAGCCACCATCAACGCGTGGCCCGAGATGGAAGTGGAATACTTCTCGATTGTCGACGGCACCACGCTGCAACCGGTCGCGAGTTGGGACGACACGAGCTATATCGTGGGTTGCATCACGGTGTATTGCGGCGACGTGCGCGAGATTGACAACATCACTTACAAGCAAGTGTAAGCCGGTCTATTACAATTTATCGTTAACCCCGTCACAGCAATGTATATCCAGGTTCTCAAGTCAAAAATCCATCGCGTCACCGTCACCGAGGCCAACCTCAACTACATAGGCAGCATCACGCTCGACGAAGACCTGATGGAAGCCGCCGGCATCATCGAGGGCGAGCGCGTCTTTATCGTCGACAACCACAACGGCGAGCGCTTCGACACCTATGTCATCGCCGGCGAGCGCGGCTCGGGCGTGGTGTGCCTCAACGGTGCCGCCGCGCGCCGCGTGCAGCCGGGCGACATCGTCATCATCATGTCCTACGCCATGATGACGCCCGACGAGGCTCGCAGCCACAAGCCATGCCTCGTGTTCCCCGACACGGCCACCAACCGGCTGGTACACTAAGCGTTAAATGTTAAGCGCTCTTTTTTCTTTAGTTTTTTATTTTTACCTCTTATAATATGTTTGAAAATTTAAGCGAAAGGCTCGAAAGGTCATTCAAGATACTCAAAGGTGAAGGCAAAATCACCGAAATCAACGTGGCCGCCACCCTCAAGGACGTGCGCCGCGCGCTCATCGAAGCCGACGTCAACTATAAAGTGGCCAAGACGTTTACCGATACCGTAAAAGAAAAAGCCATCGGCCAAAACGTCATCAACGCCCTCAAGCCCAGCCAGCTCATGGTGAAAATCGTCCACGACGAGCTCACCGCGCTCATGGGCGGCGAGCAGGCGCCCTTCAAAATCGAGGGCAACCCCGCCGTGGTGCTTATGAGCGGCTTGCAAGGCTCGGGTAAAACCACGTTCAGCGGCAAGCTTGCCAACCACCTCAAGAAGGTGAAAAACAAGAAGCCGTTGCTGGTGGCCTGCGACGTGTACCGTCCCGCCGCCATCGAGCAGCTCAAGGTGCTGGCCGAGCAAATCGGTGTACCCGTTTACAGCGAGCCCGAAAGCAAAAACCCGGTGGAAATCGCCCTTCACGCCATTGAGCAGGCGCGCCGCCAGGGTAACGACCTGGTCATCGTCGATACTGCCGGCCGTCTGGCCGTCGACGAGCAGATGATGCAGGAAATCGCCGCCATCAAAGACGCCATTCATCCCACTGAGACACTCTTTGTCGTCGACTCGATGACCGGCCAGGACGCGGTGAACACCGCCAAGGCCTTCAACGACCGCCTCGACTTTGACGGCGTGGTTCTCACCAAGCTCGACGGTGACACGCGCGGCGGTGCCGCCCTATCGATACGTTCGGTGGTCGACAAGCCCATCAAGTGGGTGGGAACCGGCGAGCGCCTCGAGGCTATCGACCCGTTCCGCCCCGCCGGTATGGCCGACCGCATCCTGGGCATGGGCGACATCGTGTCGTTTGTCGACCGCATGCAGCAGCAATACGACGAGGAAGAAGCCAAGAAACTTCACAAGAAAATCGCCCAAAACAAGTTCGATTTTAACGACTTCCTCGCCCAGATAGCCCAAATCAAGAAAATGGGCAACCTCAAGGACCTCGCCTCGATGATTCCCGGTGTGGGAAAAGCCATCAAGGACTTGGACATCAGCGACGACGCCTTCAAGGGCATCGAGGCCATCATCCACTCGATGACACCCTACGAACGCTCACACCCCGAAATCATCAACGGCAGCCGCCGCAAGCGCATCGCCGCCGGCAGCGGCACCACCATCCAGGAGGTGAACCGGTTGCTCACCCAGTTTGAGCAAACCCGCAAGGCCATGCACAAGATGAGCACCATGAACCCCATGAAGATGATGAAACGACGCTAAGGCTCGCACATGAAGCTCATCGACGGAAAAAAAATTGCAGCTGACCTCTTGGGCGAAATCGCCCGGGAGGTCAATCTATTGACCGCACAGGGGAAACGGCCGCCGCACCTCGCCACCGTGCTCGTGGGGCATGACGAGGCCAGCGAGACCTATGTGGCAAACAAGGTGCGCGCCTGCCATAATTGCGGTTTTGACGCCACCGTCGTGCGACATGACGTGGATGTCACGCAAGACGAACTCCTCGCCACCATCGACCGCCTCAACCGCGACGAGAGCATCGACGGTTTCATCGTGCAGCTTCCCCTCCCCGACCACATCGACGAGCAACGCATCATCGAGGCCATCGACTACCGCAAGGACGTCGACGGCTTCCACCCCATCAACGTGGGACGCCTCGCGCTGGGACTACCCTGTTTCCCCACCGCCACGCCGCAGGGCATCGCCACCCTCCTCGACCGTTGCCACATCTCCACCGAGGGCAAGCACTGCGTGGTGCTGGGCAACGACCACATCGTGGGACGGCCCACCGCCGAGTTGCTCATGCGCAAGGCTTTCCCGGGGAACTGCGCCGTGACAGTGTGCAACGGCGACACCCCGCACCTCGAAGACCTCACCCGCAGGGCCGACATCCTCATTGCCGCCATCGGCATTCCCCATTTTGTCAAGGCTCACATGGTGAAAGACGGCGCCGTCGTCATCGACGCCGGCACCACGCGTCTGCCGGTACCCGGCGAGCCCGGCCACTACCGCCTGCACGGCGACGTTGATTTCGACGCTGTGGCGCCCAAGTGTGCCTGCATCACCCCGGTTCCCGGCGGCGTGGGTCCCATGACCGTGGTATCACTACTGAAAAACACCCTCCTCGCCGCCACCCGCCCCGCGTTACTCAGCTAAATGGGCCTGCCATCTTGGCACGTTTTCGATGTGCATTTCGATTTTTTAAGAATTTCGATGCGGTTGCTGTGATTTTTTTACTTTTTTTTGCTTTTTTGTGAGAAATTGTGTATTTTTGTGGCAATTCAGGAACTTGCAGCGGCGAGTACCAGTACCCCTTGACATTTAATTGCAAACCAAAATATTCACGACTATGAAAAAAAGACTTTTGTTATCATTACTGGCCGGTGCGCTCGCGGCGGCGGGCGCCCTGGCGGACAACTACGGCATCAACGTGGGCGGCGTGGAGGTGTCGACGTCGAACCAGAACAGCGTCACCGGCGGTGACATCAGCGGCGGCACCGTGACCTACAACCCCGACACCAAGACGCTCACACTCACCAACGTGAGCATCTATCGCAGCGGCAGCAGCGACCGCGCCGTGCACAACCGCAGCGTGGACGGCCTGACCATCGTGCTGGCCGGCAATTGCACGTTTTCAGGAACGAGTTGTTCTACCGTCTATCTGCAAAAGAGTACGACGATTAACGTTACCGGCATCACCACCATCAGATGTTCCAGCAGCGGTGACGACATCATCTACATGAACAACTCGGGCTCGCTCACAATTACCGGCCCCGGCATCCTCAACATGGAGTCGACCAGCGGCGACGGCATCGAGGGCAACGGCAACGGCACCGTGAACGTGTCGATAGCCAACCTCATCACCAACTGCGCCCACGGCTCGTTCTACAAGCTCAAGTCGCTCACCTTCAGCAAGAGCAATGGCAGCTACCAGTACAACAAAGGCCTGCGCTACACCACCGACATCACGTTCAAGCCTACTGGCGGCTCAAGCTATGCCCACGTGCGCAACGTGACCACATTCACGGTTTCGTCACCCATGAACGTACTAAACGGCCTCACGGCAAGCCATCTGCAGAACAGCAGTTATTACAACACCGAGTTTGCGGTGAGCGACGCTGAGAACAACCCCAGTTACACCGCTGTGGGCAACTTCCTCTACTCCACCGTGACCTACGACGGTACCACCATGGCCCAGCTCATGGGGCCTACACTGGCTTCTCGCAACACGGCCGCCTCAGTGAGCACACTGGAGGTCCCGGGCAGTGTGACCCTGGGCGGGGCGGCGCGTCCTGTCTATGTGAACAATGACGCGTTGCGCGACTTCACCAATGCCCGCCTCATCCAGTTTAATGTGGGTGTTGCCTATATCGGCAATCGCGCTTTTGCCGGCCTACCCAATTTGGAAACGGTTCGCGTCCCCGGCACGCTCCGCGGCATGGGCACCTTTTTGGGTCAAAACTCGGGCAGTTCGGGCAGTACTTTCAACCTGTACTGGTGCAGTATCTCACCGGGCACTGTAGATTGCAGCACCACCACTTTCAGCGGCTTGAACCATTCAACCCAAAAAGCGTTTTTCCCCTCCTCGATTACTAACAACACGGCCACAGCCGGTTTTACCAATTCGAGATGTACCGATCCATCGCTGGTGGCCGACCTATTCAATTCGTCCAGTAATGGTTACTATGTGGTCTCGGTCCCGGCGTGGACATCGACCTCCGGAGGCGAGCTGGCTTTCATTGGCAGCCACGCCTCGGCCACATCGGCAAAGCCCGGCACCGACGCAGTCATCGCATCGGGATATTACCATTGCACCAGTGTGGCCACCGATGCCTGCCGCGACAACACCAAGCTCTCGAGCGTTGACCTGAGCGACTCATACCTTAAGAGTATCGGGAACAACGCTTTTCGTAACTGCACGGCCGTCACCACGCTCACCGTGGGCTCAAACGTGACGAATGTAGGCACAAATGCTTTCGCCTACATGACAGCCCTGAAGACCGTGAACTGGAACATGACCGCTTGTCCCCATTTCACCGAGTCGACACGGCCCTTCTACGGCAGCAATAACATCTCCACGGCCACCTTCGGCAGCAATGTGACGCGCATCCCGGCCTACCTGTTCTACAACGCCAGCCTGGGCAGTGTGAGCACGAGCGCCTCGATTATCGGCGACTTCGCCTTCTACCAAAACGCGTCGCTCTCGAGCGTCACGCTGGGCGAGGGCGTGCAGCAAATCGGCAAGATGGCCTTCTACGGTGCCGTGGGCGTGAACCGCCTCACCGTCCCGAGCACGGTCACCTCGATGGGCATGAGCGCCTTCGGCTACTGGAGTAGCCTCAAGTGGGTGACGTGGAACGCCAAGTCGTGTGCCGACTTCACCTCCACCAGCGCGCCCTTCAGCGACATGAAGAGCGTGGTGTCGATGAGCTTTGGCGGCGTGACGCGGATTCCCGCCTATCTATGTCACAACCTCAACAAAATCACATCGGTGACCATCCCCAGCTCGGTCACCTCGATTGGCGACAAGGCCTTCGGCGGCTGCACAGGCATCACCACCGTGGGCTGGTATGCCGCCAACTGCGCCGACTTCACCTTGACCACCGCGCCGTTCTACAACCTCTCGGGCATCACCTCATTTACCTTCGGCAACACCGTGACCCGGATTCCCGCCTACCTGTGCTACTACCTTAAGGGCATCACTGCGATAACGATTCCCGCCGCAGTCACCTCCATAGGCAACTATGCCTTCAGTGACTGCTCGAACGTGAAAACCATCAACTGGAACGCGACAGCTTGTGGTAATTTCAGTGACACCTACAAGCCCTTCAGTGGGCTCACCAACGTCACAACGTTCAAAATAGGCACCAACGTGACAAAGATTCCCGCCTACCTGTGCGGCGGTCTCTCGGGTGTCACCTCCATCACTATCCCCAACTCGGTCACCACCATCAACGACTACGCCTTCATGTCCACGGGGCTCACGTCAGTCTCCATCCCCAGCGCCGTCACCACCATGGGGGCCAGGCCCTTCTTTAGCTGCTCGAACCTGAAGACAGTGTACTGGGAGGCCCACTCGTGCAACGATTTCAATGAGAGGACTGCACCTTTCTTATACTTGAACATCACCACGTTCAGCTTTGGCAACTATATAACCAAAATCCCCGCCTATCTGTGCTACAACCTAAGCCAAGTCTCCACGGTCACCATTCCAGGCTCCGTCACCTCCATTGGCCAATCGGCTTTCTCGGGTTGCAGCGGCCTGGCTACCATCACCAGCGCCCTCGCCACGCCCCAGAACCTCACCTACGGAGCCGGCATCTTCGATGGTGTGAACAAGCAGACGTGCGTGCTTAACATCCCGGGCGGCACGCTGGCACTCTACAAGGCCACCAGCCCGTGGAAAGAGTTCTTCAATATCATCGACCCGAACGCCGGCACCTTCAAGCAGGGCGACGTGAACGGCGACGGCATCATCAGCGGCGCCGACGTCACGGCCCTCTACGACTACCTGCTCGAGGGCAAGGCCGTGGGCGGCGATGGCGACGTGAACGGCGACGGCATCATCAGCGGCGCCGACGTGACGGCCCTCTACGGCATCCTGCTCGAGCAGTAACCCGCATCAACGCGCCACACATTCATCAGTGGGGCCCGCAGGACAAATCCTGCGGGCCCCACTTGATTACGACATGAGCGGTCTTACCGGATCGTGAGGTCGCGACGCTCACGGGTTGTCGCTATAGATGAGGGAACAGCGGGGGATGGCGGCGGCAATGCTGTCGGCGTTGGCGGCGTCGCGGGCGACGTAGGCCGCCACAGGCCGGTTGAGCCAGTTGATTTTATCCTTGAGCATGTCGCGGTACATCTTGTGGTTCATCACCACGGCGCCCACCCGTGGCTCGCTGCTGTCGAGCAGGTGCTTGAGGTCTTGCTTGAGAGTCGCGATCAAGCCGAACGCCTGATAATTGAGCAGGGCGTAACTGTATCCGCGCTTGCTCACAGCCACAAAACGCTCCATGCTGAAGCACTCCACCATCACGCGGTCGCGGTAAGGCGCGAAATAGCGGTCGAGCAGGTCGGGGTCGTCGGTTTTGTCGACAACGAGAATCATCTGGGGATGCGCGCGCATGAGCGTGTCAATATCCTCGATGGTGAGCGGCGTGTAGCGCCCCCAAATCTTCTTGCCCGTGAACTCGGCCAGGCTTGGCGGGTCGCTGCTGTAGAGCGTGTCGGGCATGTCAAAGTTGGTGTGGAACGCGATGAGGTGACCCTCGGCCGAGGGCACCAGGTCCAGCTCGATGAAACGGCAACCGCCGGCAAGCGTGCGCTCCACGGCCTCGCGGCTGTTGGTGTACTCAATGCCGTCGATGGCACCGCCGGCGTGGGCCACAACGATGTAGCCGTCGCCGCCCAGGGCCTCGAAGGCCGCGTCGTTGCCGCGCACGTACCACACGAAAGCCGCCGCGAGCGCCGCCAGCACGCCAATCGTCCACAAGCAATATTTGACAAATCGCCTCAAGTGTGAAGATATGTTAGACTTTAGCGAGAAAGCGTCACCTATACATTACACCGCCCCGTCGGCCTAAAATCGCACAACAGGTCGGTGTACTTCGAGACGAGTCTCGAACTAAAATCTAAAATTTAAAAATTATCCCTCCTTGATCTCCCAGCCGAGAGCCGAGGCGCCGAGCACGGCGGCATCGGCCTCCTTGAGCTCGCTCACGAGGATTTTCGCCTTGCCCTTGAAGACGGGCATCACGTTTTTCTCAAACGATTCGCGGATGGGACGCATGATGTATTCGCCACTCTTGGTCAAGCCGCCGAAAATCACGAAAGCCTCGGGCGACGAGAACGTCATGAAGTCGGCCAGCGCCTCGCCCAGGATGTTGCCCGTGTAGTCGAAAATGTCCTGCGCCAGCTTGTCGCCGGCCACAGCGCAGTCATACACGTCCTTGCTTGTGATGGCCTCGATGTCGTAGTTGCGCAACAGTGAGTCGTCGCTGCGTATCTCCAAGAACTCGCGGGCAGTGCGCGCCACGCCCGTTGCCGAGCAATAAGCCTCGAGGCAACCGGTGCGTCCGCAGCCACACATGCGGCCGTTGTTGCGTTTCATGATCACGTGGCCCAGCTCGCCGGCAAAGCCGTCGTGGCCGTAGACCATCTGTCCGTTCACCACGATACCGCTACCCACACCGGTTCCCAGCGTAATCATGATAAAGTCCTTAAAGCCGCGCGCCGCGCCGTAGGTCATCTCGCCTATGGCTGCCGCGTTAGCGTCATTGGTAATCAGGCAGGGAATACCGAATTTCTTGCTGATGAGGTCGGCCAGAGGTATGGGCGTGGGCCACGGCAGGTTCACACCGTCCTCGATGATGCCGGTGAAATAGTTAGCGTTAGGAGCACCGATGCCTATGCCGTTGATTTTTCCCTCGGCGTCGTTAGCCACCACGATGCGCGTGATTTCATCATAAAGTTCGTTGATGTAGTCCTCAAGATTGGCGTGCTTGCCGGTCTTGATTGAGCTGCTCGCGATCACATTACCGCGCGCGTCCACAATGCCAAAGGCGGTGTTGGTGCCGCCCATGTCAATACCGATTACATAAGGTTTTGCCATTGTTTTATCGTTTAATTTTTAAGTTGAAGGAATAAATGTTTCGGTTTAAAAGATGCACAAAGTTATAAGTTTTCATGCAAAATATCAACTTTTGGGCACAAAAAACACGGCAACCGCACAAATTTTGAACTCAACGAGCCGACGTCCAAACAAGGTCACGCGCGCGGCAGCGTCAACATGCGCAATCAGGGCGGCACCGCATGGTGTCGCCCTGATTGTGGTTGTGAGGTGGGGTGCCCGGCCGTTACTTGATAATCTTGTAGGTATTGTTGCCGTCAATCACAATATTGACGCCCTCAAACGGGCGATTGCTTACGCGGCCCGAAGGGCTGACGTAGCGAATATTCTCATGGTTGTCGGCATTGATGTCACTGATGGCGGTGGCGACGTTCTTTGATGCGATTGCCGTGCATAAAAAATGCCACGCCGATTTTCTCATCAACGTGGCTATTGCCTGGGTAGCGGGACTGAGAATTGAACTCAGGACCTCCGGGTTATGAATCCGACGCTCTAACCGACTGAGCTATCCCGCCATTTTCCAAAAGCGACTGCAAAGGTAGCGCATTTTGCCCAAACCACCAAATTTCGGCCCAAAAAATTTCAAAAAAAGATTTTTGAGCAATGAGCCGTGAGCCATGAGCTTTGAGCAGATAGCGCCGTGAGGCGCGACAGGGTTTAGGCAGGGGTGGAGCGCGCAGCGCGGAACCCCTGCAACGCGCGACCCACACACCACATTAGCCCCGTAGGGGCGACAGAAGGAACCATAGGCCGAAGAACTGCCGGGCCGCTGTTGAGCGCGATAGGACAAAAGAACAGAAGTCCGCATAAGAACAAAAGTATCGTTGTTTTTATTGTATGACACCCATCGCAAAATTATCGTCATACAACAAGGAACAACAAAGCACTATTTTGACTATAACCTGTCTTTTTTACCCCCAAAAATGGGACATTTTTTGTCGATGATATTTTAAAAAATTAAACCACTGTTATAGAGTAAGTTGTAAATCGTCCAATGATTTCTTTTTGCTTGACAAACGGCCTCGAATGTTGTATCTTTGTATGACCCGAACGGCCCCAATTATGGTGCCGATTTGGGGCATATATTAACCATTTTTATAAACTCTTTTTTATGAAAAAGTATCTATCTTTATTCTTGCTTGCGCTTGCCGCCATCGGTACGGCGCAAGCCGACGACGGAACCCAAGTGGTTAACATGTCCAACACGAGCGGTGAACATAACGAAGGCACGCCGCCTGAGGTGATTTACGACGGTGGAGAGGAGACGCTCACCGTCGAACTCGACTTGACGGCGCCCGCCGGCTACGTCGAGGTGACCGACGACGCCACCGGCGCTACCCAGACTGCCGCGCCGCTCGCCGGCGGCGGGAACGTCGTGCCCGTCCCCGCCCTCGACGCCGGCTCCTACACCGTCACCGTGACCCTCGCCGACGGCACCGCCTACGAGGGCACCCTCCTCGTCGAGTGACGCCCTCGCCTCTCCTTAGTTTTTCAACGGAGTTCAAGGAGTAAAGGAGTTTTTCTTTGTATGGATTTATTTAAGAAAAAGCGAATACGTTATTCTGTGAAGACACGCGCGCATGGCCTGTCGTGGACGGCGTCATGACACACGATAAGGTTCTCTTCCGACACCGTCCCGCGGGCCATGCATTTTTGAGCTTTGAGCTTTGAGCAATGAGCTTTGAGTCGCGCGTGTTACTCCTTAATCCCTCCCCGCAAAGGGGCAACATTATTAAAACGACGACAAAAACGACTTAAACAACATTAATGACAATCAAACAACATCGAGTATTCAACGGTTCTGGAAACTCCAGAGCCATTAGTTATTAATTATTTTAAAAAAAGCAATTATGAAGAAACTATTTTCT
>CAMVPC010000032.1 GCA_947169265.1 uncultured Prevotellaceae bacterium | reverse complement strand
CCGCCATCACCCTCGAGGCCGGCAAGACTTACACGCTGACCTTCAAGGCCGGCGCCTGGAACTCCACCAACGAGAAGACCGCCGTCAACCTGAGCGCCACCGGCGCCACTTTGAGCGAGGAGAGCATCGAGCTGGCCAAAGGCGCATGGACCGACTACACCGTGGTCGTGACCGCTACCGAGGCCGCCGCCAACATCAAGTGGGAAGCCTCCAACGCGTCGAGCAACCGCTTCTTCCTCGATGAGGTCCTCCTCGTCGAGGGTGGCACGATGCCCGTCACCGTGGCCGCCCCCACGTTCGACCCGGCCGCCGGCGAAGTCGCTAAGGGCACCGTGGTGACCATCACGGGCGCCGAAGGCACGTCGATTACTTACACCGTCGACGGCACCGACCCCGTCGAGAGCAGCACCGCGCTCACCGTCGACGGCAATGTGGCTACCGTCACCGTCAACGAGGCGTTGACCATCAAGGCTGTGGCAATGGACGCCGACCTCAACATCAGCAAGGTGGCCGAGGCCGCTTACACCATCGCCGTTGTCACCGTGGCGGCTCCCACGTTCGACCCGGCCGCCGGTGTTGTCGCCAAGGGCACCGTGGTAACCATCACGGGCGCCGAAGGCACGTCGATTACTTACACCGTCGACGACACCGACCCCATTGAGAGCGGAACGGCTCTCACCGTCGACGGCAATGTGGCTACCGTCACCGTCAACGAGGCGTTGACCATCAAGGCCGTGGCGATGGACGCCGACCTCAACATCAGCGAGGTGGCCGAGGCTGCTTACACCATCAAGAGCGAGCCCGCCGGCGACTACGTCTTCTACGAGTCATTCGACGGAACCGAAGGCACGGGCGGTAACGACGACCTGTGGAATGGTACTATCGCCACTTCGACTATCGTCTACGACAACGAAGGCTGGACCGTTGAGAACGCCGGCGGTGCCGCGCAGTGCCTCAAGCTGGGTACCGGCAGCAAGGCCGGTAGTGCCGAGACACCCGCCATCACCCTCGAGGCCGGTAAGACTTACACGCTGACCTTCAAGGCCGGTGCTTGGCTCAACGACAAGGAGAAGACAACCGTCAACCTGAGCGCCACCGGCGCCACCTTGAGCGAGGAGAGCATCGAGCTGGCCAAGGGCGCATGGACCGACTACACCGTGGTCGTGACCGCTACCGAAGCCGCCGCCAACATCAAGTGGGAAGCCTCCAACGCGTCGAGCAACCGCTTCTTCCTCGATGAGGTCCTCCTCGTCGAGGGTGGCACGATGCCCGTCACCGTGGCCGCCCCCACGTTCGACCCGGCCGCCGGCGAAGTCGCTAAGGGCACCGTGGTGACCATCACGGGCGCCGAGGGCACGTCGATTACTTACACTGTCGACGGCACCGACCCCGTTGAGAGCGAGACCGCGCTCACCGTCGACGGCAATGTGGCTACCGTCACCGTCAACGAGGCGTTGACCATCAAGGCTGTGGCGATGGACGCCGACCTCAACATCAGCGAGGTGGCCGAAGCCGCTTACACCATCGCTTCAGTCACCGTGGCTCTGCCCACGTTCGACCCGGCTCCCGGCCGTGTGGTCGCAGGTACCGTGGTCACCATCACCGGTGAGGAAGGTACCTCGATTACTTACACCGTCGACGGCACCGACCCCGTCGAGAGCGAGACCGCCCTCACCGTCGACGGCAACGTGGCTACCGTCACCGTCAACGAGGATATGACCATCAAGGCCGTGGCGATGGACGCCGACCTCAACATCAGCGAGGTGGCCGAGGCACGCTACATCATCAAGAACGGCGACTACGTGTTCTATGAGTCGTTCGATGGTACCGAAGGCACAGGCGGCAACGACGACCTGTGGAACGGACAAATCGCCAGCAGTAAAGTGGTTTACGACAACGAAGGCTGGACCGTCGAGAACGCGTACGGTGCCAACCAATGCCTCAAGCTGGGTGCTGGCAGTAAGCTCGGTGTCGCCGAGACGCCCGCCATCACCCTCGAGGCCGGTAAGACTTACACGCTGACCTTCAAGGCCGGTGCTTGGCTCAACGACAAGGAGAAGACAACCGTCAACCTGAGCGCCACCGGCGCCACCTTGAGCGAGGAGAGCATCGAGCTGGCCAAGGGCGCATGGACCGACTACACCGTGGTCGTGACCGCCACCGAGGCCGCCGCCAACATCAAGTGGGAAGCCTCCGACGCGTCGAGCAACCGCTTCTTCCTCGATGAGGTCCTCCTCGTTGCCGATACCGCACCCCAGTATGAGCAGGGCGACGTCAATGGCGACGGCATCGTGAGCGGTGCCGACGTGACCGCGCTCTACAACGTACTGCTCGATGACGCTACGCCCGGCGGCAACGCCGATGTCAACGGCGACGGCATCGTGAGCGGTGCCGACGTGACCGCGCTCTACAACCTGCTGTTGAATTAATATCGACCACCATCGATAACCTCTTTGAGTGGCGGCGCTCCGGTGCCCGCCACTCTTTTTTGACTCGATGGGGTGGAAAACTGCCGGAAAATGTGTAATTTTGTGCACTCGCATTCCGCGTCAACATTAACGAATTAATCCTTTTTTCCGCTTATGAGACAATTACGCGCCCTCTTCGCCGCTCTGGTGCTCACGGTGGCCGTCCTTGCGGCCCACGCAGCCGGCGACAATTACACGGTTATCATCTCGCTCGACGGCTTCCGTTGGGACTACGCCGAGGGGTTCAACACCCCCTTCTTCGACCGCCTCGCCGACACCGGCGTGAAGGCCACCATGATGCCGTCGTTTCCCAGCAAAACATTCCCCAACCATTACACGCTTGCCACGGGCCTCTATCCCGACCACCACGGCCTCATCGGCAACTCGTTCAAGAACCGGGAGACGGGCAATTTCTACTCCATCAACTCGAAAAATCCCGAGCGCAACAACGCCAAGCACTACGGCGGCGAGCCCATCTGGCTCACGGCGCAACGCCAGGGCCTCAAGACTGCCACCGTCTATTGGGTGGGCAGCGACGTGGCCGTGCAGGGAAAATATCCCACTTACTGGCGCGACTACGCCAAGTGGCCGTTGCTCACCTATGATGAGCGCGTGAAAGAAGTCATCGACCACCTGAAGCGGCCGGCCAACGAGCGTCCGCGCCTCATCATGTGCTACTTTAGCGAGCCCGACCACTCGGGCCACGGCTACGGACCCATCGAGCGGCGGCACACGCGCGCCCAAATCGAGATGCTCGACTCGCTGCTCTACAACCTGTGGACACGCATCAAACTGGTGCCCGAGGTGGGCGACCGCGTGAACCTCATCGTCACCGGTGACCACGGCATGACGTGGCTTGACCCCAACCGCCGCGTGAGCGTCAAGCAATATCTCAAGAAGCGCGAGTGGGGGCTGGAAATCGCCGGCGATTCGCCCGCGTTCATCTACTGCAAGAGTCCCGAGATTGTCGACTCGGTGATGGCGGCCCTCGACGGCGTGGACCACATCCGCGCCTGGCGCAAGGGCGAGTTGCCCGAATATCTGCACTTCGGCACCCACCCCAATGTGGGCGATGTGGTCGTTTTGCCCGACGTGGGATGGCTCTTCAGCGACCGCGACGTGAAGCCCCACACCGGCGGGCACGGCTTTGACCACACCACGAGCGACATGCTGGTGGGCTTCCGTGCCATCGGTCCTGATTTCAAGCAGGGCCACACCCATCCGGGCTACTTCAGGAACGTGGACATATACCCGCTGCTGTGCCACCTGCTGGGCATTGAGCCGGCTCCCAACGACGGCGACTTGAGCGAAATAATCGACATGCTCAAGACACGGTGAACTCGCCGGGACGCGGCGCGCGCGACGCGGCGCGCGAGTGGTTGAGTTGCGCGATGACCCACAGGCCGATGGCGCGCGTCATCACCAAGTCGTCGTGGCGGCCGCGCATGGCGCCGTAGCTGGTGCCGTTGGGCTTGAGCTCGAACCACCCCATTTCGTTGATGGCCTCCACGTCGCGCTCCACATACCGGCCGTCGCGCACCCACGCGATGAGGTTGTAAACCACCATTTGCTTGGTGTGGGTGTTGGTCTGGAAACCGGGACGTTTCGAGCCCTCGTCGTGCTCAAACCGCTGGCGGTAGTACATGTTGGGATACCGTTCGCCTATTTCCTTGAGGATATAGCGGCCGCCGTCGCCCTCGGTGCGGTCGCTCTCGAGCGTGTTGCTCTCGACGACGAGCAGCGCGTGTTGGTAGTGAGTGGCAATCTCGACGGCACGTTGCGCCAGCATGTCGTGGTCGCAATGGCCGCGCCACTGGGCCACGACTTCGGGACGGCCGCCCTCGCCCATGCGGTCGAAGACGGTGATGACGCTCCAGTCGCTGCGTTCGCTGCGTCCGCCCACGTCGACGGCGACGACATAGCGGTCGCGCACCGGTTTGTCGCGCGGCGGGTGTTTCCACACCTTGAGCGGTGCGTCGCGCAATGGGAAGAACTCGGTGTGGGTGACGCGGCCGCCGTCGCGCTTGGCGCGTATCTCGCCCGTGGCCGGCGGCAGGCAGGCGTCGCGCCGCAAGACTTCGAGATGCTCGGGAGCGAATACATGGCGGGTGTTTGCCGTGAAGGCCTCCACGTCGGTGGTGGGAAACTCGGCCATGAACAGCGCCGGTGCCGTGGAGAGCTCGAGTCGCTTGTGGTGATACCAGTTGATGCTCTCGAGCGAGCAGCCGTAGTCGTTCCACAGGGCGCGCTCGCGGTCGTCCATGGCGTTCCACAAGGCCTCGATGTCATCGACGGGCAGGCGATAGATCTCAATCTCATACCAGGGCACGAACACGGCCTCCTTGTCGCTCTTGCCGGCGCGTGCCCTGAGCCACTCGTCGTGGAAAAAGTTGCCCATGCCGTTGGCGGTGCTCTCAAGCACCACGAGCGACAGGGGCGCCAGCGGCACCGTGCCGTTGACCGAGCGCATGACGTCGGCGGGCGAATGGCGCAGGCTGTCGGGCCAAAAGGCTACCTCGCTCAGGTGGGCCATCTTGACGTCGAAACCGCGCACCACCTCGTTCTTTTGGGCCGACCCGGTAATCACGAGCGAGTCAACGCCGGTGAGCCGCCGCGCCGTGGAGCAGTTCTTGACGCGGACCAAACGCGGCGACTCGCCGTCGGGCGAGAGTTCGGGCGGATAGTGCGCCAGCACGCGCTCCATGGTGGTGTGGATGATGGCCGCCGTGTCGAGCGTGTGGGCACACACGAGACTGTTCCAGTGAGGGTGCAGCACCAGTTGTATCCACATCATATAGAGCTGCACGAGCGTCGAGCCGCCCCACTGGCGCGCCTTGAGCAAAATCACGCGGATGGGGCGGCCCGCCAGGCGCTGCCGCTCGAAGACGGCGAGTACACGGCGCTGCGCGGCGTTGAGGCGCACGGGTTGCAGCGCGCCCGTCATCTTGTCGCTGAGTGTGGCGCAGCGCCAGCACCAAAACTCGAAGTCGTAGCGCAGGCGCTCGCATTCCACCTCGTGTAGCGACATGGTCCGCAAGCGCTCGCGGGGCAGTCGTGTCAGCATGGTGTCGGGGAGGAGCCACGTGACGCCGCCCGCCAGCGTCACGGCGCTCCGGCTGCCGTGGCATCCCACGCCGGTCTCGGGGTCGTAAGGCACGTTGAGCGCGTCGAGCCGCCGCCGGTTTTCGTCGCGCAGCTCGTCGATGGTCCATTGCCTCCCGACCGTAGCATGAGTAGTGTTGTTTTCCATGATAATACCTTTTTATCCGCAAAATAAGCCACCCCGGTCCTCCGCCCGCAACCTCAAGGAGTAGTCACAATAGCCGGCCTATAAATTGCCTGGCGCGCCGCCGGCACGACACGCAGGGGCGCGGGGGCATAACGTGACCGAATGACCAAGAGCTTAGGCGACCCCCTTGCCGGCTATTTAGTCTTGTAGAAAGTATTTTTCGTCAATTTCGGCACCGCCATGGATGATTATTTTGCGGTATTCCTCGGCAAAAGTAATAGAACGGTGGTGTACCTTCTGATTTATAATGTATTGTTTGACCACAGAAATCTGATCACGCGAATAAGTAAACGCGGCAAACCCCTCTCCCCATCCGCTGAAAAGTGGGAATATCGGATTGTTCTTAAGCCAGTTGTGGGTGGCAAGTTTCACTCCTCTTACAAATTCCGACACAGCGATGTGTGGCGGAATTGAAACCAATAGGTGCAGGTGGTCGGGCATGCCACCTATGCGATAAAGTTTCACTTGATGTTTACAGCTTACATGCAACTATCCGCTCAACAGTTGAAATTTCCTCGTAATCACCTGCCAATTAGAAAAATTTTTCTAATTTTGCAGCGTCAAACGTCAAGTTTGACAGACATCGAGGAAACATTTTGAGACACATTGTGCTGTTTGGTAATTCGAAAAACTAGGAACTTTTCAATTTACAAAAACGTAAATGGCATGATGGCTTACACTTTACACGTGAGCCATTTTACCATCGTTTTTGTGGGTTCTCCTAGTACCTTCGATTTACATGGTTGGTGGCTCACTTTTTTATAATGAAAGCAAAGCAAAACATATCACCAGAGGAGACGCTTGACTGGCTAGTTAGCCTTGCCACTGCCGATGGTTGCATCACCGAATCGGAGCAAGCGATTATCCATGAATTTGCAGCCGGCTACAATCTTGACGGCGATGCAGCAATAGCGCGTGCCAACGCAATTGCCGGGGATATGCGCCCCGAGGTTGAAAAAATTGATTATCGCAGCCGAAACGGCTTACTATTTGAAAAACTAATGGTCTCTTTCCTCGCCGACAAAAGCCGTTTCAAACTGCTCTCGTGGACTGGCGACAAATATGTCAACGGTATCTACGATAACACTAACCTTGACCCCGACTTGCACATCAGCCAGCACATCGACAGCTTCGATGTTGATTACTACATCGAATGCAAGTGGCATCACTTCTGGCAGAAAGGCGAGAATGACTATTTCTATGAAATGCGGCCATATCAACTTGACCGCTATCGCCGTTTCCAGCGTAGCAATAAGCGCAAAGTGCTTGTCGCATACGCTTACGGACGCACCGGAGATAATCCTCGTGGCATCTATCTGATACCGCTTTATGCCTTCCACAACTGCCGCATCACTAAAAGCATTGCTGATGCCAAATACCGCATCCAAGCTAATGCCGACTCTTTTACCGCCTATATGGAACGCTACTTCGAAGCCGTATTTAACAACAAATAAAAAACCTTTATGTCATCAGTTTCTTCCATATTGATTCTTGTCGTTATAGCATTATTTGCTGTCGGCTTTATTTGGCTTGCATTCAACAGGGCCAAAATCAAAGGCAAAATGGGAGAATTTGAGGTGTCGGCAATTCTTGCAACACTCTCGGGCAACGATTACATTGTCATCAACAATATCACTTTGCGTTCTAAATTCGGCACCACGCAAATTGACCACATTGTGGTGTCGATTTAAGGCGCCCCTCAGGGCGTGCTCTCGTTTTTTTTTAAAAAAAAGTGTCGCTAACTGCTGTGGATAAGGCAATTAGCGACGTGGAAGCGTGGTCCCACTTGGGCTTGAACCAAGGACTCCCTGATTATGAGTCAGGTGCTCTAACCAACTGAGCTATAGGACCGCTTTTCGGCGTGGCGGGGGGGTCCCGCGTCGCGCGAAAGCGGTGGCAAAGGTACGCCTTTTTTCGTAATCTCACAAGCGTAAGGGGTGATTTTGGGCGAAAAAACGCGAATTTTCGCGAAAAAATGGAAAAAAAGTTGCACAGAACAATAAGAATACCTAATTTTGCACCGCAAATGTGAGGGCTTGCCCCTCAGTTTGTCACAGGGATTGTCCTATAGTGTAATGGTAACACAACGGTTTTTGGTGCCGCATTTCCTGGTTCGAGTCCGGGTAGGACAGCTCGCTAACGCCGACTATCGCATGATGGCCGGCGTTTTTGTCGGTATAGCGGTCATGACAGTGGCTGTGGCCCCTAAAGAGTCGCGCCCGCCGTTGATGGCGGGCGCGGTGTTGCGTAGTATAACGGGAGGCGTATTAGAATCGGCCTCCTCCCGGTGGGGGTCCCATGGGCGGTCGTCCGCCGCCACCGCCGGGTCGTCCGCGCCACCGTCCGGGTCCGAATTCCTCGTTCCGGTCTTTGGGTTGCTCACCTTTCTTGAAGGTGGTGAACTTGTAAGTGAAGGTGAGCATGCCGTATCGTCCGAGCGAATTGTAAGCGACATCCTCGATGTAGCTGGCGGTTTGGTTGCGCATGATGTTCTTGCGGTCGCCCAGGATGTCGTAGACGCTGATTTGAATCGAGGCGTTGCGTTCGGCGAGGAACTGGTAAGCGATTGAGGCGTTCCAAATCCACTGCTTGGAGTCGTAGCCGGTGGAGTATCCGCTCGACTGGGAGTAGTTGAGGTCGGTGCTCACGACGAGTCCGAACGGTGCCGAGTAGGTGCCGTTGAACATGGCGCCGTAGGTGTGCACGTTGCGGTCGTTGCGGGTCTGGACGGTGTTGTGTGTGGTCTGGAAGTTGTAACGCGGCCGTAGCTCGATGTCGAAGGTGCCGTTGCGGAAGGCTACTCCCGGGGCGACATTGAGCGAGAACGAGAGGTTGCGGTTGTATTGCTCGTCGTTATATCCCTTGGTTTGCGCCAGTCGCGCGAAGAGATTGCTGGTGAAGAAGAAGGTCTTGCTGGCGGTGAAGGGCAGCGAGAGCATGTTCATCGCCATGGCGTTCCACACGCCGTTAATGTTGGTGTAAGAGGTGGTTTGGGCGCCGGTGAGCGGGTCGTTGACGGTGGTGGAGATGATGCTGTTTTGCTCGATGCTTGTGCCTATCATAGCCATGATGCTTCGTTGCGACTTCTGGTCGAAGTCGTTGAACCGCAGGTTGATGCGGTGGGTGAAGGTGGGTTTCAGCGAGGGGTTACCGATGACGATGTGCAGCGGGTTCGACTCGTCGGCCACGGGTTGCAGTTGTGTGAGCGAGGGTTGGCTGGCGCGCATGCGGTAGTCGAAGGCGAGGTTGCGTGTCTTCGAGAACTTGTAACGCATGCGTGCGAAGGGCGCGAGTGTCCAGGTCCACCGGCTGGGGATGTCGCGGGCGCTGTTGATGAGGTCGCGGCTGCTCGACATGGCCGAGTTTACCGAGAGTCCCACGTTGAGGTTGAGCGCCTTGGTGACCTTGCGGTAACCCAGCTGGAACGACTGGTCGAAGTAGCGGTTGCGGAAGCTGTTAGAGAGCCTTTCGTTAAAGTCGCGGCTGATTTCCTTGCCCAACTCGATGTCGATGATGTCGGCCATGAGCACGGGGTCGCTGAAGAGGTAGTCGCCGTAGTTGGCGCGCAGGTACCGACGCATGTCGGGGTCGCCGAGCAGGCGGTAGGCCGATGGGTTGACGCCTGGCGCGGGCAGGGGTTCGTCGCCCTCGCGGGTGATGTCGTAAACGCTCTTGACGGCGCGGCTGTAGCGGTAGTTACCGCCGTAGGAGAGGGTGAGGAAATTGCCCTTGGCGACGTCGCCCAGTGGCTCGGTCCAGCTGAGACGTCCGCGCACGCTGTTGGTCTTGCGGTTGTTCTCGTAGATTTGGTCGATGGTCTCTTCCTCGCCGGTGAGGTAGTAATTATTGGAGGTGTAAGTGTTGCCGTCTTCCTCGACATTGCTGTAGTTGTAGCGCACGAAGAGGCTGTAGCTGCGCCCCTTGTGGTAGCGGAAGTTGTGGTTGAACACAAACGAGCCGCCGAACTCGTAGCTGCTGCCGTCGTTAAAGTAGGAGCTGAGCGACTGGTTGACGAGGGTGCGCGCCGCGTCGCCGGCCTGTGTGGTCGACTGGTCGCTCTTGTCGCTCTTTGAGAAGTTGAGCGAGAAATTGGGGCGAAAGTCGATGGTGTTGAACGAGTCGACTTCCCACTTGAGGCGGAAGTTGCCGCTGAAGTTGTGGCTCTTGTCGCGGGCGTAGGACACGGCGTTGCGGTAGCTGGTAGAGTCGGTGAAGATGTTTTGTCGTGCCGACGACAGGCGTGTGTCGCGGTCGCTGTGGGAGTACATCACGTCGCCGCCCACGCGGAAGTGCTCGTCGTCTTTCGAGCCCACGTTGAAGTTGAATCCCACGTTTTGCGAGGTGGTGACGCCGCGGTCGCCGCCGAAGCGCTGGAAGCGGCTTGAGCCACCGTCGCTGAATCCCAGGTTGTTGGTATTGTTGGCGCCTCCCATGATGGTGAACTGGTTGCCTTCCTTGAAATAGTTGGCGATAAAGTTGGCCAGGTAGCGCTTGTCGGTGCCGTATCCGGCGGTGGCGCTGCCAAACCATCCGTTGTTCATGCCCTTCTTGACGGTGAGGTTGATGACGGTTTCGTCCTCGCCGTCGTCGACGCCGGTGAGACGTGCCAGGTCGCTCTTGCGGTCGATGACCTGCAGTTTGTTGACCATGTCGGCGGGAATGTTTTTCGAGGCCACGGTGGGGTCGTTGCCAAAGAATTCCTTGCCGTCGATGAGGATTTTGGAGACCGACTTGCCGTTGGCCGTGATTTTGCCGTCGCTGCCCACTTCCACGCCGGGGAGGCGCTTGAGGAGGTCCTCGACGACGGCGTTGGCCTGCGTCTTATAGGTGTCGGCGTTGAACTCGATAGTGTCCTCCTTGACGGTGATGGGTGTTTTGACGCCTTGAACGACGGCCTCGGCGAGCATGATGCCGTCGGCGCTCATTTGCATCACGCCCATGTTCACGTCGCGGTTGTCGCGCCCCACGTTCACGTGCTTGACGAGGTCTTGGTAACCCACATAGGAGAACTTGACGTAGTATTTGCCGGCCTGCACGCCGGTGATGTTGAACACGCCGTTGTTGTCGGTGGCCAGGGCCTTGACAAAGGTGCTGTCGCTATTGGCCTTGAGCAGTCGCACGGTGGCTTGCGGTAGCGGCGAGGTGTCTTCGGCGTCGACGAGGATGCCGTTAATGACAGCCGCGCGCGCGATGGCCGGCGCCATGAGGGCCGCGAGGAGCAGGAGCAGTGTGAATATTTTCGATTTCATTGAAATAAGATGAGTTGTGTGAGTGGATTGCTTACAAAATTTTCCACAAAGATAAGATAATTAGCGCGGTGCAGGAAATATAATAGACATTTCAGCCGTTTTTATAGACAAAAATCGGGGTCACACGCCGAAAATGCAGGTTTTTACAGGAGCCCGAAAAAATCCCGATGGGCGGCGGTGACGCCCATCGGGATTGTTGTCTCGGGAGAGCGTTATGTTAGAAGTTGAGGGTGATGCCGCCCATGAGGCCCAGGTTCTGGCAGCTCATGCCGGGCAACACGTCCCATTGCTTGCCCAGCAGGTTGCTGGCGCTGGCCCACACACCGAATCGCGGCGTGATGCGGTACTCGGCGCGCAGTCGCAGGTTGAGCACGTCGCTGAGCTTGCGCGTCGAGAAAGTGGGCGGATATGCCATCATTTCCCCGGTGAGTTCGATGAACTGTTCGTAGAAGTTGACGCGTCGGCCGCCACGGTAGTCAAAGCCTATTCCCAGCGAGAGCTTGTTGATGGGCCTTACAGTGACATCGATATTGCCCACGGTCGAGGCGCCGTCGAGCCCCAGCAGGTAGCTCTTGGCATATCGCTTGCCGTCGTCTATCGGTTTGTCGTCCTGCGGGGCGAAGGTGAAGCCGGCGTCAACCTCGACGATGTCGCGATACCGGTAGTTGATATTGAAGCCTACCTTAACGCCGCGCGCGCGCAGGTTGTAGAGGTTGGCAAATGCCCATTCTGTATTCTCTATCCTCAGTTCAACGGGGAAGTAGATGCCATACATGGTGGTGACGGCGTTGCGGAAGATGCCGTAGCCGGCAAACAAGTTGGCGCTAAAGTCGCGCCACGGTCCCAGCCTGAGCCCCACCTCGAGGTCGAGCGGCGAGAAGGTGTTGCACACATATTGCGAGGGATTGACATATCGTGAGGCCTCGTGGAGCGACGAGAGCGTGTGGATGGTTTTTCCGCCCAGCGCGTTCACATATAAGTTCGCGCCGTCGGCCATGTCGACATCAAACTTGACGCGTGGCGACACGAGCGCCTTGGCGCCGTCGCCGGCACTCAGCGTGGCCGTGGCGCCGAGCGAGACGCGGAAGTTGTCGCCCTCGAAGCGGAAGTAAGGCGCGATGTCAAACACGCCGTAGGAGCCGCGCGAGTCGGTGGCCTCCCAGGGCAGCGACCTGAAGATGGTGGAATAATGGGCGGGCCGGTCGATGTGTCCGCGGTCGTTACCCACAAAGGTGGCGCCCAGGTCGAGTCCCACCTGTGCCCTTGTGCCGGCCTGATAGTTGACGCCTCCGTCGAAAGCGAGCACCACCTCGTCGGCGGCAAGGGCCTTTCCGTCGCCCTCACTGAGGTAATAAGGTATACCTTTCTCATATTTGCCATACTCGAACCTCAGCCCCAGGTTGTAGCGCAGCTGGCGTTCGGCGGGCGTGACGGCGTGTCCTTTCCACACGGCTTCGGCGGCGATGGCCATGAAGCCCTGCTTGTTATCATATCGCGTGATGTTTTGCCGTCCGCCATAATAGTTGAAGCTATCATAGTGGAAGCGAGCCCCCACGCCGAGCGAGCCGCGGGTGAACACCTTCTCGAGGTCGAGCCCGAGGATGTTGTCGTTGTAGCGTTGTTTTTGTCGCTGTTTGGGCGAGAGCAGCGTCGAGGCGTTGCGTCCTTCCCAGGTGCTGTTGTGCTGTGCCCAGGCCTCGAGGTTGAAGTCTTCCTCGTCGATGAAGCGGTATCCCAGGCTTGCCGTGAGGTTGAGTTGCGAGCCGGCGCCCAGGTCGAGGTAACCGCGTTGCGCGCTGAAGTTGTGTGCGGTGCGGTAGCCGTAGGGCAGCATGGTGGGCACGCGGTTAGGTACGACGGTGGCCACGGCGCGGTGGCTGTAGTCGGGGGTGACGGCGTTTTTTGTGGCGGTTCGTTTCACCTCGGGCAAGTTGTTCTTCATGACCACGTTACGCTTGACGGGCACGAAGTCCTTGTCGCCGATGACGACCTGGTAAAGTTCGTCCTTATCTTTTTGAGCCTGTTGTTGCTTGTTGTCGCCTGAATTTTGCGCTGTGGCGGCGAATGCGAGGCAGGCCATGAGTAAGATGCTCAGTTTCTTCATATTTGTCGTCATTTTTTGTTGGATTTCTTTTTATTGGAAGCGGCCTTGTCCCACTGGCTGAGGCGGGTGTCGATGTCGTTGAAGATTTCGCCCTCCTTGCCGGGGTAGTTGTTCTTGAGGCTGCGCAGGTAGTCGATGGCGTCTTGTGTGCGTCCCTGCTTGTGGAAGGTGTCGCTCACGAGGATGAAGCACTTGGCGAGCCAGTACTGGTGCGGCGTGCCGTCGTCGATGATTTTGAGCAGTGCGCGCTCGGCGCCTTTGTAGTCGCGCGCGTCGTACTGCATGCGCGCCAGCTCGTAGGCGGCTTGGATGCCAAACTCGTTCTGGGTGTCGGCGGCGATGCGGCGCAGGTCGCGCTGTGCCTCGGTGGCCTTTCCCTGGGCCTTGAGCGCCATGGCGCGGGTGAGTAGCGCCTCTTTTTCCACTTGCGGGTCGATGTCGCTGGTGGCGAGCAGGCGTGTGGCGCACTCGACGACGTCGTTCCAGCGCTTGGCCCCCTTGGCGGCGCGCATGAGTCCCATTTGCGCCACGGTGATGCCGGCGGTGGTCGAAGCCTTGCGCTCGAGTTCCTTGTAGACGGCGATGGCCTCGTCGTGGCGTCCCATGGCCACGAGCGTCTCGCTCTTGATGGCGAGGGCGTCTTCGGCATAGGTGGCGTCGCTACCCAACTCGAGGGCCTTGTTGATGGCCGTCAGGGCCTTGTCGAGCTTGCCTTGCTCGTGGTAGTGGCGGCCCAGGTAGTAGTGGGCCTGCGGTACATAGGAGCCGGCGGGATACTGCGCGAGGTAGCTTTCCATCTTGGCGATGTTGCCGGCGATGGCGGCGTTCTCGGCGGCGTTGAAGGTGAGTTTCTCCACCTCGCTCACGTCGAGCTTGGGCGCGCCCTTGATGCCGCCCAAGAAGGCCGAGAGCTCGTCGAGCTTGCCTTGCTCGGCATAGAGCTGCTTGAGGTCGTCGGCGGCGTGCGTGGCCTGTATGCTGGTGGGATAGTCGGTGATGATGCGGCGCAGGGTGGCGGTGGCTTTGGTCTTGTCGCCTTGCTCGAGCTGTGCGCTGGCCAGCATGAGCAGTGCGGCGCGCGCTTCTTCCTTGCTGTGGTGGTTCTTGGCCAGGTTGTCGACGACACCGGTGGCGGCGGTCACGTTACCTTGCTTGATAAGGGCCTTAGCCTTCTCGAGCTGCGCCTCGGCGGTGCGGTCCCACTTGGGGTAGGCCTTCATGAGTTCGTCGAGTTGCTTGATTTTGGCGTCTTGGTTGCCGGTTTCGCCGGCCATGAGGGCCTTGTTGTACATGGCCTCGGCCACATCGGCGTCGTTGCCGGTGCTCTTGGCGTGGTTCACGGCGGCGGCATAGCTTTCTTGCGCTCCGGCGATATCTTGCTGGTAGTACTTGGTGTCGCCGATGCGGTTATAGGCGTCGGCGAGCAGGTCCTTGTCGAGCTTGCCGGTGGCGACAGCTTTTTCGAAGGCCTTGCGGGCGTCGGTGTACTGTTCCTGCTTCATCAGGGCGTGGCCCAGGTAGTACTGCGCCAGGGCGTAGTTCTTATCCTTGCCCGATGATGCCTTGACATATTGTCGCAGGTTGGCCACGGCGTTGTCGTAGTCGCCCTGACGGTATTGCGCCTCGCCCAGCCACAAGCGGCTCTCGGCGGCGGCGACGCCATCGGGCGCGCCGGTGGCGAGTGCCTGCTTGAAGAGGTTGGCGGCCTCGTCGTTGCGGTTGTTGCTCTTGGCCTGCACGCCCAGGTTGTAGAGGACGTTTTGCTTGGCCTTGAGGACCTTGGCGCCGGGGTTCTTGATGCGGTTGATACTTGCCAGGGCGCGGTCGTAGTCGGTGGTGGTGAGATAAGCGTCGTAGAGGTAGTCCTCCACCTTGCTCTTGTATTGCGACTGCGGGAACTCGTTGAGGAAGTTCTCAAACATGTCGATCGACTTGTTGAACGGCGTGCGGCCGCCCTGGTTCTGGCTGATGGCGTAGTTGTAGTAGGCCTCCTCGCGCACCTTGTCGTCGAAGCGCATGGCGGCGGCCTGCTCAAAGGCCATCGCCGCTTGGTTGTTGCTGCCCTGGCGCAGGTGGCATTGTCCCAGGTAGAGCAGGGCGCTTTGTGCCATGGCGTCGGGGGTGCCGGTGACGAGGTTCATGTGTTTCATGGCCTCGTCGTAGCGGCCGTCGTTGTAGTCGAGCACGCCCAGGCTGTAAGCGGCCGAGCGCACCACGTCGTCTTCGGTGGTGGCCAGGTAACGCTCCAGGTGGTGGCGCGCCTGGGCGGTGTTGTTGCCCTTGTGGTAGTAGCTCTCGCCCACGAGGCGGTGCAGCTCGGGCGCGAAGTAGTCGTTGTCGTTATCGTCGAGCAGCGAGGTGCCCAGGTCGATGACCTTGTCGAAGTCGCCGTTGACGAAGTCGATTTGCGCCACATAGTACTGCGCCTGGTAGCCCAGCTCGCCGGTGCGCGGGATTTGGGTGAACTTGTCGAGGGCGCTGTCGTAGTCGCCGTGGGCATAGTCGATATAGGCCTCGTAGAACGTCGTGGCCGCCCCGTAGCGCTTGGTGTGGGCCAGGCGGCGGTAGTAGTCGCGAGCCTCGTCCCACTGTCCCAGCTGCAAGTGGCAGTAGGCCTTGCGGTAGAGCAGGTTCTCGTCCTCGTTGTCGTCGAGGGCGCCTTCGCGCACTATCGAGTAGTTCACCAGCGCGTCGTCATACTCGCCGTGGTAGAAGTAGTAGTTGGCGATGCGCATCTGGGCATCGGTGGCCAGCAGCGACGACGGGTAGCGGGCCACAAAGCGCTTGAGCGACGCCACGCTGTTGTCGTTCTCAAGCTCGAACTGGCACAGGGCGAGCAGGTATTGGGCCTCTTCGTCCTGGGCCGGCGTGATGTCCATGAAGTGGCGCAGGTGGTTCAACTGGTCCACGGCGCCCACATAGTTGTGGCGGGCCACCATCTGGCGGGCACGGCCCAGGAAGCCGGCGGCGTCGGTGGCCATGGCGGGCTGCTGAGCGAGCGCGGGCAGAGCGAGCGCGGCAGCGAGCAACAATGTCTTAATCCTTAATTTCATAGTTTTATTATAGAGTAAACGAGTAAACGAGCTGTGAGCTGTGAGCTGTGAGCTGTGAGCAGCTCCAAACTTGATTAATCTGCAAAGATAGTGCAAACCGAAGACAATGCCAAATTTATTTGAGCATTGTTGAGGTGCCGCCTATCCATTTAAGCGTAAAGCGAAAACCGCGCACCCCGCAAAATGAAAAATATCGTTTTTTGAGCTGAATCGCGAAAATTTTACTACTTTTGGGGAACGCAAAAAAATTGAACTTATGGAATTCTTTATCGTTGACGCTTTCACAAGCGAACCCTTTGGCGGAAATCCCGCCGGCGTCGTCATCCTCGAGCACGGGCAACCCTTCCCGCCCGACGAGCGTATGCGACTCTTAGCCGCCGAGTTGCGTTACTCCGAAACCGCCTTCGTCCGTCCCGAGGCACCACACGAGTTCACCACTCGCTATTTCACCCCGCGTGCCGAAGTCGACCTGTGTGGCCACGCCACGATAGCGACCTTCGGCGTGCTCCTCGCCCGCGGCACCGTGGCCCGTGGCGACACCTGCCTCAACCACACGCTGGCCGGCGACCTCACGGTGACCGCCGGCGACACCGTTCTCATGCAAATGGCCGCTCCCACCGTCATTCCCACGCCCGTCGACGTGGAGCGCCTGCACCGCGTCATGGGTGTCGACGACGACGGCCGCCACCCGTCGCTGCCCGTCGAAATTATTTCCACCGGACTGCCCGATATCATCATGCCCGTGGCCACCGTCGACGCGCTGCATGCCCTGCGGCCCGACATGGACGCCCTGGCCGACCTCAGCCGCGAGCTCGCCGTGACAGGTGTACACGCTTTTGCCATCGCCGACGACGGGTTCACGGCGCACACCCGCAACTTCGGGCCACTCTACGGTGTGCCCGAAGAAGCCGCCACCGGAACCGCCAGCGGCGCGCTCACCCACTACCTGCGCCGCCGCGGCCTCATCAGCAACCCCGCCATGTGCCACTTCGTGCAAGGCGAGACCATGCGCCGACGCTCGATTATCGAGACGCGACTCGCTGCCGACGGTGACATCACCGTGGGTGGACGCTGTTGCCTGCTCGCCCGCGGCACCCTCCTCCCCGCGCTCTAAAGCCCGCGCGGTGACGCTGTGAGTTGCCCGTGTGCCGAAAAATTGCTACCTTTGCGGCACAATTTGTGACTATGTCTACGGGGATGCTTTCAAATATGGTGATGCTGATTGTGGTCGTGGGGCTCAGCCCGGGACCGGCCAACCTGCTCGCTATGGCCGCCGGAATGCGCCGCGACAACCGCCGCGCGTTCACCGCGTGGCTGGGTATGGCCGTCGGTTTCTTCGCCACAGCGCTCACCCTCGCGCTGCTCACCCACCTTGTGGGGCCCCTCGTCATCGACTATGTGCACTGGCTGCGCTATGTGGGCGCCATTTACATCCTGTGGCTCGCCTGGAACATCTACCGGCACCGCGGCGAGCCCGGCAAGGACCACAACACGAAGTTTGCCCATGGCTTTATGGTCCAGCTCACTAACGCCAAGATGGTGGTCTTCGACCTTACCGTTTTCACCACTTTCGTGTTGCCGCACTCGCAGCAATTCGTTTCGCTGCTCGAGGCGATAGGTTGGCTCATCATCGCCGGACCCGTGGCCAACGCCCTGTGGCTCATGGCCGGCATGTGGTTGCGACCGCTCTTTGAGCGTTACCGCCGCGTGCTCGACACCATCATGGCCGTTGCCCTGCTCACCTGCGCCGTGCTGCTGCTCACCGCGCTTTGAATCGTGGCGATGGAATCCGCCCATTTTGCGGGCTCAAAAAAAATGTGTACTTTTGTGGCCACGCTTCAATTGTGGCGTGAATGAACTAATATGGAGAAAATTCAATTGAACAATACCTTGCCGCGGGTCTTCGCCGGACGTGACGACACCGGCAGCGACGTGTGGTTGCGCTCGCTCACCTTCGAGCGCGGCAAGCGTTACCTCATCGCCGCCGAGAGCGGTACCGGCAAGTCGTCGCTGTGCAGCTACATCTATGGCTATCGCGTTGACTACTCGGGGCGTATCGACTTCGACGGGCGCGACATCGCCACGCTCACCGTGCCCGAGTGGTGCGACATCCGTTGCCGCCACATCGCTTACCTGGCCCAGGACATGCGGCTCTTCCCCGAGCTCACCGCCCTCGAGAACATCCAGCTCAAGAACGGCATCACCCACCACAAGACCGACGCGCAAATCAAGGAAATGTTTGAGCGGCTTGGCATTCCCGAGAAACTGCACCAGCCGGTGGCGCTCCTCTCGATAGGGCAGCAGCAGCGCGTGGCACTCATCCGCACGCTGTGCCAGCCTTGCGACTTCATTCTGCTCGATGAGCCGGTGAGCCACCTCGACAGCGCCAACAACGCCATCGTGGCCGCCATGGTCACCGAGGAGGCCGAGCGCCAGGGCGCCGGCGTGATTTCGACCAGCGTGGGAAACAACGTGGCCATCGAAGTCGATGCCACGCTTAATTTGTAAGTAATTCAAGTTGAAAAAGTTCTAAAACGTTATAAACTTGAAGGTTAGGGGTTAAAGTTTAGTGTTTGGAGCAGATGAATTCCACCGGGGGGTTCATGAGTTCAACACTTATTCCATTAACCATTAAACGTTAAACATTAACCGGTGAGCAAGTTAAAAACTTGCGAAACTTAAGTAAATAACAAGTAAACGATTAACGATACCGCGATGAAAAAACTATTGTGGAAACTGTTGCGCAAGCACTTGAGCGTGCCTCAACTCGTGGGGTTCGCCCTGGCCAACCTTATCGGCCTGGCCATCGTCATCCTCGCCGTGCAGTTCTACCAGGACGTCAAGCCCGTGTTTAACGACGAGGAGAGCTTCATCAGCAAGGACTACCTCATCGTCTCGAAGAGCATCAGCACCTCGGGTGCCCTCATGGGCGGCACCAGCGAGTTCAGCGACGACGAAATCGCCGACATCGAGGCGCAAAAGTGGTGTCGCAGCGTGGGACGCTTCACCAGCGGCGACTACAGCATCGTGGCCATGGTGTCGGTCGACGCCGACGCCGGACGCTCCATGTACACCCAGCTCTTCTTCGAGGCCATTCCCACACAATATATCGACGTGGACAACGCGCAGTGGAAATTTGACCCGGCCAACCCGCAGGTGCCCGTCATCATCTCGCGCGACTACCTCTCGCTCTACAACTTCGGGTTCGCCTCCACACAGGGCCTGCCGCAAATCAGCGAGGGAATGGCCAGCAGCGTGCCCCTGCGATTCCGTCTCACCGGCAACGGACACCAGGACTACTATGACGGACGCATCGTGGGGTTCTCCAACCGCCTGAACACCATCCTCGTCCCTTACGAGTTCATGCAGTGGAGCAACGAGCGATACGGCTCGGGGCAGACTATCCCGCCCAGCCGCCTCGTCGTGGAGGTGAACCGCCCCGGCGACGTGGTCATTGACAAGTATATGGAGGAACACGGCTACGAGATTGCCGGCGACAAAGGTTCGTCGAACAAGGCCTATTTCTTCCTCACCATCATCATCTCGATAGTCATCGTCGTGGGCATTCTCATCAGCCTGCTCTCCTTCTTCGTGCTCATGCTCAGCATCTACCTGCTGCTGCAAAAGAACACCAAGAAACTGCAAGACCTCTTGCTGCTGGGATACTCGCCGGCACAGGTGTCGCGCACCTATATCAACACCGTCATCGCCATCAACGCCGGCGTACTCGTCGTCGCCATCATCCTCATGCTCGCCGCCAGAGCCTACTACCTGCCCATGCTGCAAGCCATGGGTACCGACGGCGGCTCGCTGTGGGCCGCGCTCGCCGTGGCGCTGGTCATCATGGCGGCCATCACGGCCGGCAACATCTACGCCATTAAGCGCAAGGTGATGTCGCTGTGGCACCAGTAGCGGGCGGCCGGCGGGCACGACACTTGCACGATTGCGCGAAAAGTGTTACCTTTGCAGGTTATTACAAAATAAGAACTACTAATATTAATCACTCTTAACAATACTCGACATTATGAAGAAATTATTACTCGTGGTTTGCCTCGCGCTGCTGGGCGCCACCTCGGCAATGGCCCTCGAGAAGGGCGACAAGGCCGTCGGCATCAACATCATGTACGGTACCGAAATCGAGAGCTTGGGCGTCGGTGTCAAGGCACAGTACGCCTTCCATGAGCACTGGCGCGGCGAAGGCTCTTTCAACTACTTCTTTAGGCGTCACGACACCCACATGTGGGACATCAACCTCAGCGCCCACTACCTGATTAACCTGGGCGAGAAGTTCCGCGTTTATCCCCTCGCCGGTCCCACCATCGTGAACTCCACTAAAGACTTAGGCGGCGACGGCGTGAACCAGAGCATCACCAAGTTCGGTCTCAACCTGGGCGGCGGCGCCGAATACTGCGTCAGCGACAATTTCGCCGTGGGCATGGAGATCCGTTACTCCATCGTGAGTAAGATTGACCAGGCCGTCTTAGGCGTGGGTGCCGCTTACCACTTCTAATCAAACGTCATCACTCGTGGCCCCGGTGCTCCAAGCATCTGGGCCACTTTTTCAATCCAAATCGGTCACCTGACACACGCTCAATGGGAATGAAGACTAACTTACGTCAGGCCGTGGCACGCGCTAAGGTGGCCGTACACGTCGCCATCACGAGGTTGCGCGACGCGAGGAGCGACACGCGTTTCGCGAGCCGCAGCGACAACAGGAGGCGCCACATGACACATTACATCGAGTTGGAGCAACCTTTCACGGCCAGCGCCACCCTCGAGCAAAAGAAGCATAATCTGTCGCTGGCCGCGCGACGCGTCGGCGAATTCCACATCAGGCCGGGCGAGACATTCTCGTTTTGGCGCGCCGTGGGCAACCCCAACAGCAACGATTTCGAGAGCTCGCGAAGCATTGTGGGCGGCGTGCTCCAACTCGAGCGCGGCGGCGGACTGTGCCAGGCCTCGGGCATCATCTACCACCTGTCGCTGCTCGCCGGCCTCGACATCGTCGAGCGACACAACCACTCGGTGGACCTCTACGACGAAAACACGCGGTTCTGCCCGCTGGGAAGCGATGCCACCGTGTGCTACGGATACAAAGACCTGCGCGTGCGCAACAACACCGACGCCGTGCTGCGATTCGAACTCAAGGTTCTCGACGACCGCTTTGTGGCACGGCTCTACAGTGACCGACAGCTGGAGCGGCGCGACATCGCCTTCGAGCGCGAAGACCATGACGACGGCACGCGCGAGGCGCGCGCCATCGACGTGGCCACCGGCACAATCCTGAGCCGCAGCCGGTACACAGTGAATTAAGCGGTTGAATTTCAGTTCTTGGATTTTAAAGGCGCAGCACGGCCCGAGACAACACTGCCTGGCACGTGATGTGACCCACCTCGCCCCGTCACGACGTCAGGCTTGGGGCTCGCGATGGCGCTTGATGCCCCATCCCAGGGCGGCGATGAGCAGCGTCATGCAGGGGCACAGCAGGTTGAAGAAGCAGTAAGGCAGGTAAGTGAGCGTGGGCACTCCCAGCACCGTGGCCTGCGTCATGCCGCACGTGTTCCACGGCACGAGCACCGATGTCACCGTCACGGCGTCCTCGGTGGTGCGGCTCAGCAACCGGCCCTCGTAGCCCTGCTCGCCGTACACGTCCTTGAACATGTCGGCCGCAAGCACGATGCTGATAAACTGGTCGCCGGTGGCCACGTTCAAGAACAGGCCCGTGACAACCGTCGAGGCTACCGTGCTGAAGCGCGTGCGCACCCACCGGATGATTGCGCGCGTGATGCTCACTATCATGCCGCTGGCCACCATGGCGGCGCCAAAGCACATCGCGCAGATAATGAGCCAAATGGTGTTCAACATGCCCGCCATGCCGCCTGTCGACACCAGCTCGTTGAGCGCCGGCACACCCGTCTCGACCTGTGTAGCGCCGTAGAAGGTGACGGCCAGGCCCTTGGCGAGGGCCGCCGCCGTCGACAGCGACGCATCGCCGGCTATGCTCACCAGGATGTGGGGCTGCAGCACCAGCGCCAGCACGCCCGCCACTATCGACGAGGCAAAAAGCACAATGAGCGACGGCACGCGGCGCGCGATGAGCACACCCGTGAACAGCGGCACCAGCAACGTCCACAGCGAGATGTGGAACGTCGAGGCAAGACCCCGCGTGTACTGCTCAACGTGCAACGCGGCCTCGCCGTCGTGCCCCAGGCCCGCCACCAGGAAGACGCCCAGCGACAGGGCCAGCGCCGGCACCGTGGTGTGCATCATGTAGCGGATGTGCACAAAGATGTCGACACCGGTGGCCGACGACGCCAGGATTGTCGTGTCGCTCAACGGCGACATCTTGTCGCCGAAGTAGGCTCCCGACACGATCGCGCCGGCCGTCCACGCCGTCGACACGCCCAGCGCGTTGCCCACGCCCAGCAGCGCCACCCCGATGGTGGCTATCGTGGTCCACGAGCTGCCCGAGAGCAGCGACACCAGTGAACAGATGATGCACGTCGTCACCAGGAAAAAGCGGGGCGACAGGATTTGCACGCCGTAGTAGATGAGCGTGGGCACCACGCCGCTTATCATCCACGACCCGGCGAGCATGCCCACCGACAGCAGGATGAGCAGTGTGACGAAGATGTCGCCCATCGTGCGCGACATTTGTTGCTCGAATTTCTTCCACGGCACCCGGTAGAATATCATGGAAATGAGCACGCACACCGCTGTGCCCAGCAGCAGCGACATCTGGCTGCCGCCGCTCAGCGAGTCGCTGCCGAATAGCCATATCGACATGGCCAACAGCCCGATGAGCACCACAAGGGGTATCGAGGCCACCAGCGGACGGGGAATCTTTTCTTCGTTCTTCATTGTGAGCAAGTGTTAAGGATTTTGGCCTTGCCGCCGAAAGCGCTGATTTCGGCGGCAAGTCTGTTCAGGTTATGGAACCGGCTGTAGTCGGTGGCGGCCGGCACGCCGTCGACGGCCGGCAACGAATCGAGGCCCCACGGCGCGACGATGAGCAGACTGCCGCCGGCGCACGCCTCAAACCGCCTCAGCTCGGGTTTCCAGTAGTCGGTAATGGGTTCTTTTTGCAGGTGAATGAGCGGATAACCTTTGGCGAGACATTCGCGCATCATCAGTTGCTCGCCGCGAGAGATGCCGGGCGTGACAAGCACGGTGGCGCCACCCATGACAGCATCAACCCATTGCCGCCGTCGGCGCGCGAAGTCGTCGCTGCGCTCATAGGGCTCGCCGGTAACCGGATGGCGGCGGTGGCATCGCACAGCCACCTTGTGGGCCCACCGAAGCAAGAACAGGTTGCCGAAAGTGCCATATTCGCGATCGCCTATCATCACATGGAGGCTGCGTTGCAGCAACCGTGGCATCGCGCGGCGCATGATGGCGCGGCGCGGGTTGTCGCGCACATAGGCTATCATCGCCTCGCGGTGACGCCCGTCAAGGCACACCGTGTCGTCGTAGTTCTCATCGAATAGCGGTTGCCGCTCCCGCCGCGTCAGGGCGTAGTACTCCCGCCGCTGCCGCTTCGACATCGCGCGGATGAGCGACCCCTCACTGCCATGCTCGCCGGCTTTCTCGCGCAGCCACGCCGGCACCCCGTCGCCATGGCAATCGACCGATATCGGTCGATTGCTCGAACTCACCAGGCCCTGCTGCCGCTGCCAGTAGCCGGTGCATGTGGCCTTGAAGGCCTGCACGATGTCGCCCAGGCTCCATCGCATGGGTTCCAGCACCTCAATCACCCCATGGAAATGCTCGGGCATGCTCACGCACGCGTGCACAGCCACCCGATTGCCGTGAGCCGCCTGCCGCTCGGGCAGGCTGTTCCACGCCTGCTCCACAGCCCGGCCCAGGTGAGAAAGCGATACCTCGGGGTGCTTGACATCATCGCCCAGCCGCCCGAGCAATGGCGCCCGGCCGCTCACCACCAATGTGATGAGATAAGTCCCCGCGCCATAGTAGTCATGGCCCGGATTGCGTGGACGATAGGATGTCGTTATCATAGCCGTTTCCAAGTCGTGAACTTCGCGATTTCAACCGCAAAATTAGCGCAAGTTGAGCGCAAAAGCAAAGTTTACTTTGATTTTTGCCGAAACGAAGCCTAATTTCGACGTTCGGCGTCAATATTAACGCAAGTTGAGCGCAAAAACAAAGTTTACTTTGATTTTTGCCGAAACGAAGCCTAATTTCGATGTTCGGCGTCAATATTAACGCAAGTTGAGCGTAGCTCGAAGAAAGGGGATGGCGGCGTGGTTTTGCCGTCATCCCCTTTGGGAGTAGAAATATTAGAAGTCGTTAGTTTTAGTCGATTTCTTCGTCGGGTTCGTAGCCGCCCATTTCGCGGATGGCGTTCTTGAGCATGACATACTGCTGGAAGAGGTGGTTGACGGGGACCTCGTCGACGGTGTAGTCGTGCATGGGGCTCTTGAGGTAGAAGCTCAGGAAGCGCTGCGTGCCGTAGCGTCCGGCGCGGTGTGCGAGGTCCATGAGCAGACACAGGTCAAGGCAGAGGGGAGCTGCGAGGATAGAGTCGCGGCACAGGAAGTTGATCTTGATTTGCATGGGGTATCCCATCCAGCCGAAGATGTCGATGTTGTCCCAGCCTTCCTTGTTGTCGTTGCGGGGCGGGTAGTAGTTGATGCGCACCTTGTGGTAGTAGTTGTCGTAGAGGTCGGGTTGCTTGTCGGCGACGAGAATCGACTCGAGGGTCGAGAGTTTGGAGACCTCTTTGGTGCGGAAGTTGGCGGGCTCATCGAGCACGAGACCGTCGCGGTTGCCCAGGATGTTGGTCGAGAACCATCCGCTCAGGCCGAGCATGCGAGTGCCGATGATGGGAGCGAAACCGCTCTTGACGAGGGTTTGTCCGGTCTTGAAGTCCTTACCGGCGATGGGCACTTGCATTTGTTCGCTCAGTTGCCACATGGCGGGGATGTCGACGGTGGTGTTAGGCGCGCCCATGATGAAGGGGCAGTGCTCTTTGAGTGCGGCGTAAGCGTAGCACATCGAGGGGGCGATATGCTCGACGTCGTTAGCCTTCATAGCGGCCTCGAGCGCCTCGATCGAGGCGTGGGTGCCGTTGAGGTCGGGCGCGACGTAGATTTCGGTCGAGGCGGCCCAGAGGACGACGATGCGGTCGACACCGCTTTGCTTCTTGAAGTTGCGGATGTCTTCGCGGATTTGTTCGGTCATATCCCAGCGGTCGCGGCATTGCTTGACGTTGTTGCCGTCGAGACGCTTAGCGTAGTTCTTGTCGAAAGCGGCCTTGAGGGGCTTGATGGCGAGCAATTCGTCCTTGACGGGGTTGATGTCCTTTTCTTTGAGCACCTCGGCGTTGATAGCGCTTTCGTAGGCGTTCTCGGGATATACGTCCCACGCGGTGAAAACGATGTCGTTGAGGTCGGCGATGGGAACGATTTCGTTATATTTGAGATATTTCTTAGCCTCGCCGCGTCCTACGCGGATTTTGTCGTACTGAGTCATCGAGCCTACCGGCTTGGTGAGACCCTTGCGTGTCATCAACACGCCAGTCATGAAAGTGGTGCTCACAGCACCCAAACCAACTACCATAATACCGAGCTTGCCGGTGGCGGGTTTTACATTAGATGTTGCCATAGATAAATAATAATGAATGATTTTTATACCTTGTAATTTTATTTTTGTCAAAAAAGCGCGTCAAAGTTACTGCCATTTTTTGAACTACAAAACATTTTGCGCGATTTTAATTGTTAATTTAAGCCAAGAGAGCACGTTTTTATATAAAATACATTAAATTTTAGATAATTTAGGTGAATTAGGTTAATTTCTGTAAAAGAGGCTATGTGTTTTGGCGGTGGAAAAAAGTCGTTTTTTCGGTGTTTTTTTGGGGTCTACGTAGTTTAAGGAGTTTTGGTTTGTGATGGGGCGGCGCGAGTGGGTCGCCTCCGGCGACAGGGCGGTCGTGGGGTCTCACCCCCAGTGAAACACGTTTCACTGTTACTCAGCGGGCACCCTCCGGGTGCTCAACGCGCGAGTGTTGAAGTTCGCAGCTCGGGGCTGAAAGCTCACAGCTCGGGGCTGTTTTTTTGTGTGGTTGTGTGATTTTTGTTATTTTTGTGTCGTGTATTTTAATGAGTGCGCTTATGATGAAGAAATTGTTATTGATAATGGTTATGGGAATTGGAATGGTGGCCGGCGGTTGCCGGTCGGGTCGCGGCGCCGCGGTGCGTGTGGAGCGCACGGGCGAGGTGACGGCTTATTATCCTGAATTCAGTCGCGTTGACCTGGTGTGCGGCACGATGCCGTCGAAGGCCGATGGTGAGGTGGTGTTTTGTGCCGAGGCGGCGTTTACCCACGAGTTGCTGACAGAATTTGCCCACAGCAACATCGATGGTGACCACGTGGCCGGCGGTCGCCGCTACGGCGGGGCTATGTGCAAGGACAACAGTGGCGCGTTCACTTATCATGGCGGGCGGTGGCATTTTGTGCGTGGCGACTACAGCGCGGCGCTCGACGCGGCCGCCGCGGGCGGCGGCATGGGCTTCGGCCAGGCGGTGATTATCGTGAATGGCCGCGTGGTGGAGCCGCTGTGGCGCGACGGGGCACACGAGTATCGGGCGTTGTGTGAGAAGGACGGGCGCTTGTGCATCGTCGACGGTGTGGGGGTGACGTCTTATGCCGAGTTTGTGGCGCGGCTGTCGCGCTACGGCGTGACGCACGCGCTGTACCTCGACATGGGTAGCGGCTGGAACCACTCGTGGTATCGTCCGGCTGCGGGTGCCGAGGCTGTCGATATCCACCCGCGCATAGCCAAGAGCGACTACTGCACGAACTGGATTACGTTTTACCGCTGAGAAATCGGGGGGGCTGAAACGACCGTGGGCGGCGCGCTATATAAATTAAGGTGTAGCCCACGTGAGATAGTCGCCTCGTTATTCGAGCCAGCAGCCGAAGTGCATGAATTTGCTTGTGGCGAGACGTTGTCCGTTATAAGAGACTTCAATTCGGCACTTGAGGTGTTTCCAGTCAGCTACCCGCTTGATTTGTGAGTAAGGAATAGCAAGGCTGATGTCGGTCATGTCGCACTTTTGGTGCTGTGGCGTGACGATGCCGCGTGTGCACACTTGCCGACCGGCGGTTTCAAACCGGCCATCGGCCACGCAGGCCTTCGGCCTACGCGCCGTGGGGTTTCGTTCAAGTCAAGGCCGCTGTCCTTGGCACGCCTTCGGCGTTACTCTCTACGCACTCGAGGCTCTGAGCTCGGAGGCCGCTGTCCTCAGCACGCCAATAAAAAAGCGCCTTGGCGCGGCGGGTGTTGTCGTTACCCGTGCACGTGCCAAGGCGCGTTGCGGTTTGCATCCTGCTTGATGAGGATGAAAAGGGGGAATGTTTAGTCGAGTTGGGGACCTGCTGCGACGAGGGCCTTGCCGGCTTCGTTGCCTTCGTACTTGACGAAGTTCTTGATGAAGCGTGCGGCGAGGTCTTTAGCCTTCTCTTCCCACTGTGCGGGGTCGGCATAGGTGTCGCGGGGGTCGAGGATAGCGGGGTCTACGCCCTCGAGCTGAGTGGGCACGGTGAAGTTGAAGTAAGGAATCTTCTTGGTGGGCGCCTCGTCGATGCTGTGGTTGAGGATAGCGTCGATGATGCCGCGGGTGTCGCGGATGGAGATGCGCTTGCCGGTGCCGTTCCAGCCGGTGTTGACGAGGTAGGCCTTTGCGCCGCTCTTTTCCATGTGTCGCACGAGTTCCTCGGCATACTTGGTGGGGTGCAGCTCGAGGAAGGCTTGTCCGAAGCATGCGCTGAAGGTGGGCGTGGGCTCGGTGATGCCGCGCTCGGTGCCTGCGAGCTTAGCGGTGAATCCGCTCAGGAAGTAGTACTTGGTTTGCTCGGCGTCGAGAATCGAGACGGGGGGCAGCACGCCGAATGCGTCGGCGCTCAGGAAGATGACCTGCTTGGCCGCGGGTCCGTGCGAGATGGGCTTGACGATTTTCTCGATGTGGTCGATGGGGTAAGAGACGCGGGTGTTCTCGGTGACGCTCTTATCGGCGAAGTCGATTTTGCCGTTCTCGTCGACAGTGACGTTCTCGAGCAGTGCGTTACGGCGGATAGCGTTGTAGATGTCGGGCTCGCTTTCCTTGTCGAGGTTGATGACCTTAGCGTAGCATCCGCCCTCGAAGTTGAAGACGCCGTTGTCGTCCCATCCGTGCTCGTCGTCGCCGATGAGGAGGCGCTTGGGGTCGGTCGAGAGAGTGGTCTTGCCGGTACCGCTGAGGCCGAAGAAGATGGCGGTGTTCTCACCGTTCATGTCGGTGTTGGCGCTGCAGTGCATGGCTGCGATACCCTTGAGGGGGAGGTAGTAGTTCATCATGGAGAAGAGGCCCTTCTTCATTTCGCCACCGTACCAGGTGTTGAGGATGACCTGCTCGCGGCTGGTGACGTTGAAAACGACAGCTGTTTCGCTGTTGAGCCCGAGTTCCTTATAGTTGGTGACCTTAGCCTTGCTTGCGTTGTATACGACGAAGTCGGGTTCCTGGTCGAGTTCTTCCTGACAGGTGGGGCGGATGAACATGTTAGTGACGAAGTGTGCTTGCCAAGCGACTTCCATGATGAAGCGCACTTTCATGCGGGTGTCCTTGTTGGCGCCGCAGAATCCGTCGACGACGTAGAGCTTCTTGTTGCAGAGTTCTTTCTTGGCGAGGTCGAGGACGGCAGCCCAAGTTTCTTGCGAAGCGACGTGGTTGTCGTTGGGATATTCGGGAGTGGTCCACCAGACGGTGTCTTTCGAGTTCTCGTCCATGACGATGAATTTGTCTTTAGGCGAGCGTCCGGTGTAAACGCCGGTCATGACGTTGATGGCGTCGAGCTCGGTGAGCTGGCCCACATCGTAGCCAGTGAGTCCGTCGACGGTTTCTTCCTTAAAGAGGGTTTCGTAGGAGGGGTTGTAGATAACCTCGGTAGCACCGGTGATACCGTACTTTTCCAAAATTGCCTTGTCAAACTTAGCCATTTTTCTTGTGAAAGTTTTTAAAAAGTTGCTGATATAATTGTAGTAATCTCGTTATCTCATTTAGTCGTAAAGGGGGCTCGCGATAGCTCCTTAATTGTTTCGTGACTGCAAAGTTAGTGAATTATTTTCAACCTGCTAAATAATTAAGGAAAAAAAGGGGTAATTTACGTTAAAAGGGGTGAAGGGTCGCCGTTTGTGACCCCCTTCGGGGCTCGTGGTGAGCGTGCGGCACTATCCCCACGCCACGCAGGCCTTCGGCCTACGCGCCGTGGGGTTTCATTCAAGTCAAGGCCGCTGGCCTTGGCACGCCTTCGGCGTTGCTCTCTACGCACTCGCGGTTCATGGCTCGACGCTCGGGGCTCGTGGTGAGAGTGCGGCACTATCCCCACGCCACGCAGGCCTTCGGCCTACGCGCCGTGGGGTTTCATTCAAGTCAAGGCCGCTGGCCTTGGCACGCCTTCGGCGTTACTCTCTACGCACTCGCGGTTCATGGCTCGACGCTCGGGGCTCGTGGTGAGCGTGCGGCACTATCCCCACGCCACGCAGGCCTTCGGCCTACGCGCCGTGGGGTTTCATTCAAGTCAAGGCCGCTGGCCTTGGCACGCCTTCGGCGTT